>NZ_NBOA01000033.1:0-1245 GCF_002213235.1 Thioclava sp. F34-6 | reverse complement strand
AGGCCAAGCTGCGTGACGACCGCGCCGAGGCGGTCGGCCCGAACGACGTCTGGGCAATGGACTTTGTTCACGATCAGAAGGTCGAACAACTAGCGCAAGAGATCGCACTCTGGTACATCGTGTCTCATTGGCGGCGGTTTAGCTATTGAGAGAAGAGATGCTCAACCTTTACATCAACCTAGATACTGCAGGAGAGCGCCGCGATTGGATGGAACATCAGTTTTCCGCGCTAGGCATCAAGGCAGAAAGGATTAGTGCTGTCACCATTGGGGAAGTGAGCAGCAAAGCCGGCGGGACTACATTCGGAAACCGGATGGGTCGTCCGTGGTTGGGCGCTGAAAAAGCCTGTGCCCTGAGCCATCGCGAATGTTGGAAACGCATCGTAGACGGGAATGATGAATTCGGTACGATCTTCGAGGATGACGTACATCTGGCTTCTGATGCCGCCGAATTTGTCACCGACAGTGCCTGGATACCCTCGGGAGTTGATGTGGTAAAGCTCGAGACATATTTACAGAAAGTATGGATAGCCAAGCGACCTGTTCCGGCGCGCGGGCGAGCGCTACATCGACTTAACTCTAATCACCGCGGCTCTGCTGGTTATATACTGAGCCGCGAGGCAGCTGCCACTCTCCTCGAGAAGACAACCAACATTGAAATGCCTTTGGATCATCTAATTTTCGATCCTGTCTACAACTTTGGGCTGAAGGTGTGGCAACTAAGCGACGCAATATGCATTCAAGACGACTGCCTGAACACCCAAGAAACTCGATTTAAGAGTCTGATATCATGTAATGCTGATCGAGCTGTAAACCGGCGCGGAAAACCAGCAAGTATGGGCAAAAAAATCCTGCGCGAGCTTACTAGAATTTATCTGCAGGCGTATAGACCCATGAAAAATCTTGCTCGCTCAATTAAAGAGCGGCACACTGTCATCTACTATCGCCAGAATGAACATACATAAAAATAGCGACAAGCTCATCTGCACGCTTACAACAACCATTGTGGGATTCATATTTTGCTATCAATGCCTGATTGAAAGACATTCCGACGCCAATGAGAGCAACCTCAGTGCCTCAGGCTGCACAACCAGAGAGAAGTCGATCCCACGACCCTCTGATCCGCACCCCAGAGCTCTACCGCCCTTAGGCAGAGTTTCCCGGCTTTGTGATCCGCACCCCAGAGCTCTACCGCCCTTAGGCAGAGTTTCCCGGCTTTGCTCAGGGTGACGGGCTGGTGACGCCC
>NZ_NBOA01000032.1:0-1427 GCF_002213235.1 Thioclava sp. F34-6 | reverse complement strand
GCCGCGATGGTGGCCTCGACCGCCTTTTTCCACGCAGTGTAGCGGGCTTCGCGTGTGGCCTCGTCCATCTGCGGGGCGAAGTTGCGATCGAGCGCCCAGCCTTTGGCGAACTCTTCCGGCTCGGGGTAGAGACCCGCCCTGTAGCCTGCAAGCCATGCCGCGCCGAGGGCAGTCGTCTCCAGCACTTCGGGCCGGTCCACTGGTGCACCGAGGATGTCGGACAGGAACTGCATCGCCCAATCCGACGCCGTCATGCCGCCATCGACGCGCAGGGTCGGGCGCGCGTCGTCGGACCAATCCGCCTGCATCGCCTGCAAGAGATCGCGGGTCTGGAAACCCACCGATTCCAGGGCCGCGCGGGCGAACTCTGCCGGGCCGGAGCTGCGGGTCAGGCCGAAGACTGCGCCGCGACAATCGGGGTTCCAGTAAGGCGCGCCGAGGCCGGTGAAGGCGGGCACGATGATCACGTCCTGCTCGGGGTCGGACTGCTCGGCCAGCGCCTGCGTCTGGTCGGCGGCCTCGATGATCTTCAGCCCGTCGCGCAGCCATTGCACCACCGCCCCCGCGACGAAGATCGAGCCTTCGAGCGCATAGGTCACTTTGCCGTCGAGCTGGTAGGCGATGGTGGTCAGCAGCCGGTTCTCCGAGCGCACCATCTGATCGCCGGTATTGAGCAGCGCGAAGCAGCCCGTGCCGTAGGTCGATTTCAGCATCCCCGGCTTGAAGCAGGCCTGCCCAACCGTCGCCGCCTGCTGGTCGCCCGCGACGCCGAGGATCGGGATTTCCGCGCCGAACAGGTCCGCTTGCGTGACGCCGAACTCCGCCGCGCAATCCTTCACTTCCGGCAGCATCTCCATCGGCACGCCGAGTTTCTTCGCGATGGTCGTCGACCAGCGCCCTTTCGCGATATCGTAGAGCATCGTGCGCGCGGCATTCGTGGCATCAGTGACATGCGAGGTGCCGCCCGTCAGTTTCCAGATCAGCCAGCTGTCGATGGTCCCGAAGGCGAGCTTGCCCGCCTCGGCCTTATCCCGCGCGCCGTCGACATTCTCCAGAAGCCAGCGCAGTTTCGTGGCCGAGAAATAGGGATCGATGATCAGCCCGGTGCGCTCGGTCACGGTCTCCTCGAACCCGTCCTCGCGCAGGGTGCGGCAGAATTCGGCGGTGCGGCGGTCCTGCCAGACAATGGCGTTATGGATCGGCTTGCCGCTCTCGCGGTCCCAGACCAGCGTCGTCTCGCGCTGGTTGGTGATGCCGATGCCGGAGATGTCCGCCGCGGTCACCCCGGCCTTCTCGATGGCGCCGCGCACGGTCGTCAGCACGCTCTCCCAGATTTCCTCGGCATCGTGCTCCACCCAGCCCGAACGCGGGAAATGCTGCGTGAATTCCTGCTGCGCGCTCGCCACCGGGCGCAGCGCGCCGTCAAA
>NZ_NBOA01000031.1:0-1946 GCF_002213235.1 Thioclava sp. F34-6 | reverse complement strand
GAAATCATCCGCGTCGCCAAGGAAAGCGGCGCCGACGCGATCCACCCGGGCTATGGCCTGCTGTCGGAGAACCCCGATTTCGTCGAAGCCTGCGATGCCGCCGGCATCACCTTCATCGGCCCGAGAGCCGAAACGATGCGCGCGCTCGGCGACAAGGCCTCGGCCCGGCGCGTCGCGATCAAGGCCGGCGTGCCGGTCATTCCCGCGACCGAAGTGCTGGGCGAGGATTTCGACGCGATCAAGAAAGAGGCCGCCGAGATCGGCTACCCACTAATGCTGAAAGCCAGCTGGGGCGGCGGCGGGCGCGGCATGCGCCCGATCCTCGGCGAGGAGGAACTGGTCGAGAAGGTCCGCGAAGGCCGGCGCGAAGCCGAAGCCGCCTTCGGAAATGGCGAGGGCTATCTCGAGAAGATGATCACCCGCGCGCGCCACGTCGAAGTGCAGCTTCTGGGCGACACGCATGGCAATCTCTATCACCTCTACGAGCGCGACTGCACCGTGCAGCGCCGCAACCAGAAGGTCGTCGAGCGCGCCCCTGCCCCCTACCTGTCGGACGAACAGCGCGAAGAGGTCTGCCAACTGGCGCTGAAGATCGGTCAGGCGGTCGGCTATGAATGTGCCGGCACGGTCGAATTCCTGATGGATATGGATACCGACAATTTCTACTTCATCGAGGTGAACCCACGCGTTCAGGTCGAGCATACCGTGACCGAGGAAGTCACCGGCATCGACATCGTGCAGGCCCAGATCAAGATTGCCGAAGGCGCGACACTCGCAGAGGCGACCCGCGCCAAGTCGCAGGACGAGATCGAACTGTCGGGCCACGCGCTGCAATGCCGCGTGACCACCGAGGACCCGCAGAACAACTTCATCCCCGATTACGGCCGCCTGACCGCCTATCGTTCGGCCACCGGCAACGGCATCCGTCTCGATGGCGGCACAGCCTATGCGGGCGGCGTCATCACCCGCTATTATGACTCGCTGCTGGTGAAGGTCACCGCCTGGGCGCAGGATCCCGATCAGGCGATCCGCCGGATGGACCGCGCCCTGCGCGAATTCCGTATCCGCGGCGTGAGCACGAATATCGACTTCGTCATCAACCTGCTCAAGCACCCGACCTTCCTCGACATGAGCTACACGACGAAGTTCATCGACACGACGCCGGAGCTGTTCGACTTCAAGCAACGCCGCGACCGGGGCACCAAGATCCTGACTTATATCGCGGACATCACGGTGAACGGTCACCCCGAGACCGCGGGCCGCAACAAGCCGCATGCCGAGGCGAGACCGCCGCGCCTGCCTGCGTTGAAAGACGAGGTGAAGCCCGGCAGCCGCAACCTGCTCGAGAAAGAGGGCGCGAAGGCGGTCGCCGACTGGATGAAGGCGCAGAAGAAGCTGCTGCTGACCGACACCACGATGCGCGACGGCCACCAGTCGCTGCTGGCAACCCGGATGCGCTCGATCGACATGATCAAGGCAGCACCCGCCTATGCCTCGAACCTGAGCGATCTGTTCTCGGTCGAATGCTGGGGCGGCGCGACATTCGATGTGGCCTACCGCTTCTTGCAGGAATGCCCGTGGCAGCGCCTGCGCGACATCCGCGAAGAGATGCCCAACATCCTGACCCAGATGCTTCTGCGCGCCTCGAACGGCGTGGGCTACACGAACTACCCTGACAACGTGGTGCAGTTCTTCGTCAAGCAGGCGGCGGAAAGCGGCGTCGACGTGTTCCGCGTCTTCGACTCGCTGAACTGGGTCGAGAACATGCGCGTCGCGATGGATGCGGTGATCGAGAGCGGCAAGATCTGCGAAGGCACGATCTGCTACACGGGCGACATCCTCGATCCCGACCGCGCGAAATATGACCTGAAATACTATATCGGCATGGCGAAAGAGCTGGAAGCGGCGGGCGCCCATATCCTCGGCCTCAAGGACATGGCGGGCCT
>NZ_NBOA01000030.1:0-2340 GCF_002213235.1 Thioclava sp. F34-6 | reverse complement strand
TCCACTCCTCTTCCAGCCAAGGAAGCGTAGCGGAAAACTCCAGCTTCAAACGGTCCAGTTTCCGGGGATCAGATCAACCTATGCCCGCAATGATAGCAACGTTTGGTGGGAAGGCTGTTCATCCCATTAGGTCAGCTCATACTGCCACTACCGTGGCTGACTATTGCTCCGCCGTTTACACCATCGGCTGTAGAGCGTTTTATGAAGGCCATAAGCAGCAGGAGCGTCGCACCTGCGCAAGCCATTGCAGTTGATGAAGATAACCCTGCTAAGCACCCGCTTGTCGTCAACTAGGGACTAGCACATCGTGCGGTCATAAGCTTCATCGTCCAAACGGTGGAACAGCTGACCGGCAAAGAGGTATCGCGCCGTCGGCGCCAATGCCCTTAAATAGATACGCGATGGCAACCTAACGATGGTGATCAACAACAGCCCACTTAGCAAAGGCACCGATGAGTAGCTCGATAATCTCATCGAAAGGTCCTAAGTATGATAGGCTAGCCGGCCCCCGCGCACAGGTAAGCGCAGAGGCGTATTGATTCCCGACTGTTTTTGTTCTAAATATGATCACATGACCTTTCATCGAGAGTTGGGTTGAAAAGGCCGTTGGGTGTGTCGCAGCCTCAATGGCCTTTACTTTTTCACGGCGCCGAAACAGCGCAGCGCGCGTTCGAAAGCAGGCTGCCGCACTGCGTTTTGAGATGCTGGCGGCGCCCTCGTTGCATCACCACTGCCATGCTCCCTCATATCGTCGTTCAGTTGACTGGTGCGCCGCCTCTGCGCATCTTCGCCTCGATAGCCCGTTTCGTCGTTAGGAGCGCGCGCGAAGCCAGAAAAGATCGAGTCACGAATGCGGTCGATATGAAGAAGTTGCTTCGCGTAGCAGACATTGATGTAAAGCGCAGCAAACGACCGCATTCTGTCTCGAACAACCCGACTCGTCAATTTTGGCCTTTTGTGGACATTCGCGCGACAGCCATTGCTGCCGCGCAATGCCTCCGAACCGTAAGCAGTGTCTGAGCGGCACGACGTCAAAGTTTGCGACAAAACCCTCCTTGCACGACCCAGTTCCTTGGGATCAGCGTCGGCGTCAAGGAACCTGCGAAGAACAACAATCCCAAGGCAAGGGGCAGCATGTAAAGGCGGATCCCTGTCATGCACGGCCTCCCTGCGCTTGGTCGGTTTGCCAGCCGGTCAGCGCATCCAGCAGTGCGACGGCGATGGCGGCTGAGAAGGCGCCCGTCAGAGTCAGAACTATGCGGGTGAAAGTGGCGTATCCCGCATCCTGCGTGCTGAGCGCCCCGGCCACGAGCGCCAGAACGACCGAGAAGGCGTATTGATAGACCATGCTGGGATGCGGACCGAACAGCATCTTCTGGCCAAGCCAGAGACCGCAAAGGAAGATCAGCCCCAGAATGATCGGCAGATACGGCGCAAGGATGAACAGCGCAAGAATGGCAAGCGTCAGTGCGCCACCGCAGAGCGTTGCGCGCACCCGCTGCAACGCCTCGGAAAGGACGGACTCGCGTGTCGGAAACACCAGAACCATGGCGGCAACTACTGCCATCATCATGTCAGAGGGCTCCATCACCGCATAGAGCCAGAAGCTGAGGCCAAGAAGGACGGTGGCCCGGATGATGGCACCGGTGACCGTGTTGCCTTGCCCCGGCATCGGATCGTCCGTGTGCCTTTCGCGGGTCTGTGCGGGCACCAGCAGATAGACAATCGGACCGACCACCAGCGTGACGACAGCAGCCTGCAAAAAGCCGTCGCGCAAAGTTTCGACCGTGGCGCTGCCGTGCATTCCCAACCCCCAGATGACGGTCACATAGGCCAACGGCATCGGGCGCAGCGAGACGACCAGCCACGTCATGATCCAGGGCAGGACGATCATGGCGACCACCCCTCCGATCAGCTTGGCCGGATCGAACGCCCGGCGCTGTGCCGCTATCAGGCCCACTGGCAACGCCGCGATGATCGGCGGCAGCACAGGGTCCAGCAGGGGAATGGCTGCGTAGGTAAACGCCCCGGTCAGACCAAGACGGATGCCGTAGTTGGGATCCTCGCGGGGCTTTGTCGCAAACTTCTGCGGTTGACGCGAGGGGGGCCGGAGCCAGACGTTGCGTTCATCCAACAACACCAGATAGAGGCGGAGCGATGATCTCGTTCAAGAGCGCGCAGTTTCCGAAGGAAGTGATCCTCTTCGCAGTGTTCTTCTATGTCCGCTACACGGTCTCGTATCGTGGCCTCGAAGAGATCATGGCCGAGCGAGGCGTACGAGTTGACCATGCGACGCTGAACCGCAGGGTGACCAAGTACTCGCCGCTGATCGCAGTTTCG
>NZ_NBOA01000003.1:0-607597 GCF_002213235.1 Thioclava sp. F34-6 | reverse complement strand
GTTAGCCCTCGTTTCGCTGAGGCTTGTGGCCGATGCGGTGCCTGCAACGGGAAACAAACCCACTCCGCCGGCACCACAGCATCAGTCAAGCCATTGATTAGCCTCAGCTTTATCTCAGGATGGAGCGAGCGTAGAACATGGCGCTGCAGTTCCTCTGGAAATTAAGTCCCACCATCGATGACAGAAACCTTGTGATCCGCTGCAGGCATGATGCCTGAAGCGCTTTTACCTCAATCGAAAGGACAAACCATGGCAACGAATAACCACAAAATCGACATCGATGCCGTACGGGAAATGCACCTCGCAACCGGGCTCATCCTCCGTGACATCGAGCTTTTGGAATTAAACCTTAATACGTTGGAGTTTCTCGTTTCGCAACTTGGTGAGACCTGCACCCTTGGCGAAGCCGTTCGCCAAAACGCAGCGGAACTTGAGGCGTGTATGGCCGAACTGAACGCCTGACTTACATCAAGAAAAGCAGGGGAGAAATTCCTCCTCTGCGCTTTAGCGAATTATGCACTGCCCATCAGCCGCGAACTAAATACGAGATAGCCACTTCTGCAGGATTTCGAGCGGATAGCCTCTTCCGTAGCCTTGCCCAACACCCTCGGCCTGCCAGCCTCCGATCTGGTCAACGATGTCGGAAGGACACTCAACCGCACGAAGCCTGTCCCGCATCGAATGACGGAAGCTATGCATCGAACACTTCTTCGGGACGTTTGGCTTCATCCATTTGTTCAGGGCCGCACTTGCTGAGTTCGCATTTGTCCGGTCGTCGCGGTTGTACCTCGGGAAGGCGAACTCGCTGTCTGGGACGCGTTCATGCACTCGCTGTGCTGCCCAAAGGGACATGCCGACAAGAGGCACGATCCGAGCCGATGAGGTTGTTTTCAGCCGTCGCCACGGATGCTCTCGGATGACCACGTGGGGAATGGGATCGTCGAGCTTGAGATCTTCCTTGAGCAACCCTGCAGCTTCGGCAAGCCGCATCCCAGTGTCGGACACCAGTGCGACCAGCCAGCGAAGGTCATCATCAGTCTTTCTGCACTCTGCCTGCAGGGTGTGTATCACGTCGAGCGGAAGTGGTGATCTGTCTTCGACACCAGCGTTCCGGTCGTAGTAGACGTGTCCGAAGGGGTTCTTGATGTCGATGCCGAGTTCACTTGCGGCGAAGTTGACCACCGCTCGGACGGTCCCGAAGATGCGGGTGATGCTACTCCCAGCGAGCTTTCGCTTGATCAGGTCATCGCGGAAAGCGTTGGCATCAGCCTTCTTGTAGTCCGTGATGTCCCGGTCCCCGCAGACGTCGATCACATAGCCACAGGACCGCTCTGCAGCTCTGTGGAAGGTCACTGGCCTCCCCTGCCCCTTGAGACGCAGATAGATGCCAACCGCCTCCGAGAGCTTCACTGTTTCGGCTACTGGCGATGCGGCAGTGAGAGGGACAGTCTCGGCACCGTGCGCCTGAGCCATGCGGAGCATGTGCTTTCCGGGCAAGTCGCTGTCTTTGATCCGCAGATGATACCAATGTTCATCGAGCCGCTGTGCCGCTCTGAGGGCGCGTGAAGTAGCAACGGCGGCAGACCTCGTGCGCAACGAATAGGAGATTTTTCGGGACGTGTAGTGGTGCAACAAATCCTTAGGCACACGTCTAACGAAGTAGAAGACGCCGTCTTTGACGAATGAGTGGGGTGCAGCTTTGTTCTCCGCCATGTTCTACGCTCGCTCTATCTTGAGACAAAGCTGAGGCTAATCAATGGCTTGACTGATGCTGTGGTGCCGGCGGAGGGACTCGAACCCCCGACCCCCTGATTACAAATCAGACGCTCTACCAACTGAGCTACGCCGGCGTGACCGGCCCGCAATAGCGCGGCTGAGAAATTCGTGCAAGACGCCGCTCAGCGGGAACGCGCAAGATCTGCGCGCGCCGCATCCGCGCGGGCGAGGATCGCGACGGCGACAAGGCCCACCGCGCAGACCAGAAGCGCGGCCGGGGAGGCATCGCCCAGATTCTCGAGGCTCGCCTTTTCCTGCGTGCGCGTGGCCAGCGTCTCGAAGTTGAACGGGCGCAGCAGCAGCGTCGCGGGCAGCTCCTTCACGCAATCCACGAAGACCAGAAGCAGCGCCGAGCCGACCGACCCGCGCATCAGGGGCAGGTAGAGGCTACGCAGAACGCCCCCTGGCGTGCGCCCCAGAGACCGCGCGGCCATCGGCAACGATGGCGGCACGCGCCCGAAGGCGGCGTCGCTCGCGCCTTGGGCGATGGCGAAGAATCGCACGACATAGGCGAGGATGATCGCGAAGGCCGAGCCCGTCAGCAGCAAGCCCGGATCATAGCCGGTCAGCGCCAGTACGGTGTCGGCCAGCGCATGATCGAGACCGGCGAGCGGGATCAGGATGCCGACCGCCAGCACAGCCCCCGGCGCGGCATAGCCGAGTGTCGTCAGCGGCAGCACGGCACGCGGCAGGCGCTGTCCCGAGAGGCGCACCCCATAGACCATGAACAGCGCGAGCGTCACAGTGATCGCAGCGGCCGCGCCCCCGGTCAGGATCGTGTGCCATAGCGCGAGCCCGAGCCCCCGGCCGAACCACGCCTCGGGATTGGCGAGCGCATGCCCGCCCATCACTGCGACCGGCAGCACGAAGCCCAAAGCCACCGGGAGCACGCAGGCTAGCGTCGCCACCCAGCCAGCCGCACCCTTCAGGCGCTGCGCCTGAACCGGACGGGCCTGACGCGCGCTTTGGTAATACTGGACACGACGGCGCGAGAGTTTCTCGACCATAAGGAGCGCGAGCACGATCCCGAGGATCACCAGCGCGAGCTGCGCCGCCCCGCCTGCATTGCCGCCCGAAAGCCATGTCGAGAAGATGCCCGTGGTCAGGGTCTGCACGCCGAAATGATCCACGACGCCGAAATCCGCCACCGTCTCCATCATGGCGATCGCGGCCCCTGCGGCGATGGCTGGACGGGCGAGCGGCAGGCCTACGCGCCAGACCAGCCCCCACGGCCCGGTGCCGAGCGCGCGGGCGACCTCGTAGCTGGCGCCGGATTGCTCGCGCAGGGCCGCACGGGTGATCAAATAGATATAGGGGTACAGCGCGGCAGACAGCACGACGACCGCCGCCTCGCGCGAGCGGATTTCGGGAAACCAGTAATCGCGCGCCGAGGCCCAGCCGAAAGCGCCGCGCATGGCGGTCTGCACCGGGCCGGAATAGTCGAGGAAATCGGTGAGGGCGTAGGCTCCGACATAGGCCGGGATCGCGAGCGGCAGCAGGAGCAACCATTGCAATATGCGATGCCCCGGAAAGCGATACATCACCACGAGCCACGCGGCCCCCGCCCCGATGGCGGATGCCAGAAGCCCCACGCCGCCCGTCAGCACTGCCGTGTTGATCAGGTAGCGCGGCAGCACGGTCGCGATCAGATGCGGCCAGATATTGTCGCGCGGATCGAGCGCCATCCATCCAACGGCCAGGATCGGCGCAAGCACCAGCACCGCGATCACTACGGCCCCGAGCGACCACAGCCCACCAGCCGGACGCAAGCGCCCGCGCGATGCAGAGATGGGGCGGGCCGGGAGGGATGGGGCGGATTTTGGCACGGGCTTTCCCGATCAGTTTTGTCGGAATTGTCCCGACCTCCTACCCCGAAACGGGTTTGCCTGTCCAGAACGGAGCGGCTAGAGTGAGCGCCAACAATAAGGGCTTGACCCGGCAGACGATATTGAGGCGCGCAGAATGAAAGTCGTTTTCCATCTCGGAGCGCATTCGACCGATGAAGATCGTATCGTTGGCGCGCTTTCGAGCAATGATCGGCTTCTCGAATCTCATCGCATCGCCGTGCCCGCGCCCCGCAGCTACCGAATGGTTCTGCGCGATGCGCTGGTCTCTTTGAAAGGCGGACCGGCCCCGCAGGAAGTGCAGGACGCGATCATCGAAGCGAGCACCGACGCGCCGGTCCTCGACCGGCTGGTGTTCAGCCACGCATTCTTCCTCTGCATCCCCGAGCGGGTGATCACCAAGCGCGGGTTCTACGCGATGGCGCCGAGCAAGCTCGCGCCGCTGGCGAACCTGTTTCCCGACGCGGAGACCGAGTTCCACCTCGCGCTGATCAACCCCGCGAGCCTGATCCCGCAACTGGTCGCGCGGCTACCCAAGCGCAACTATGAGCAGATCATGGAAGGCCACGACCCGCGCGAGCTGCGCTGGGAGCCGCTCATCCGACAGATGGTGGAGGCCGCGGGCGGCCGGCGCTTCGTGATCTGGTGCAACGAGGACCTGCCGCTGATCTGGCCCGAGGTGCTGCGCTCTGTCGGCGGGCTGCCGGAGGATCAGGCGCTCAAGGGCGACATGATGGTCCTGCGCCAGATCATGCCCGAAGAGGGGATCGAACGGTTGCGGAGCTATTTCGACGCGAACCCGCCGAAATCGGTGCTGCATCGGCGCAAGATCGTGGCGGCGTTTCTCGACAAATACGCCAAGCCCGAAGCGCTCGAGATCGAGGCGCCGCTGCCGGGCTGGACCGATGAACTAGTCGAGGAAATCACCGCGCAATACGACGCCGACGTCGCCGCGATCGCGCGAATGCCCGGCGTGGAATTCATCGCGCCCTGAGCACAGGGCGGGTCGCGCCGGACCATCGCCCGGCGCGCGGTGGCGCTCAGCCCATCCCCAGCGCGGATTTGTAGAGGTCGAGAATCGCTTCTTCCTCCGCCACGTCGTCCTTGTCGCGTTTGCGCAGGGCGACGATCTTCTTCAGCACCTTGGTGTCGTAACCGCGGGCCTTGGCCTCGGACATGATGTCCTTCTGCTGCTCGGCGATGTCTTTCTTCTCGGCTTCGAGGCTCTCGAACTGTTCGATGAACTGGCGCAGTTCGTCGGCGGCGACATTGTAGGCGGCATCGTTGGGCATGGGCCTCTCCTGCTTGCGATCGGGGGTCGGCGCTCTGACTAGCCCGAGCGTCTGCGCGCATCAAGAGGCGGCGCGCGCGGATCGGCGGGTTCCGCAAGCCGATTTTTCCTGTGCGATTTCCCGCGATCACACAGGCGCCCGCGTTTTTCTTGCCATACCCCCCGCGACGGGCTAGGCAGGCGCGCGCAACTTTCGGAGGCCGCAATGGAAAATCTGATCTGGGCAGGGGCCGTCGTCTCGGTGATCGGGCTGTTCGGCATCCTCTATTGCATCGTCAAAGTGGCGAGCGCCAAACGCGCGGGCCTGCCCGACGAGGAACTGCGCGCACGGCTGCAAAAGATCATTGCGATCAATATGGGCGCGCTGTTCGTGTCGGTGATCGGGCTGATGATGGTGGTGCTAGGCATCTTCCTCGGCTGAGGTGCCCCGTCCGACGGGCGCCTCGCCTCACGCGTCGTCGAGATCGGCGAAGCACTTCCCGTTACGGATCAACACATCCCACAGCGTGACCGGCTCGGGGGCGCCCTCTTCGACCAGTTCGCGCAGCAGCTTGCGCGTGGCGAGAAGCCCGGCGCGGTCGGCGGCGAACATCACCCCGCCCATCTGTGGCGCAAAGCCCAGCACGTGGCGCGCCGCGACGTCGATATCGCCGGCCCGATGCGCCTGTGCGTGCTGCAACAGCTCCGCGCCACAATTGGCAAGCTCGGCCAATATCCGCGCGCGGATGCGCGCATTCGAGAGGCGACGCGGCACGATCCCCGCCTCGTCGCGCAACGCTGCCAGCGCCTCTGCCTGATCGGGCACCGGGCGTGGCGAGCCCTCGCTCCAATCGTAGAAGCCCTTTTGCCCCGCGCCTTTCGCCGCGGCATCGAGCGCGAGCAAACTCAACAGCGGACCGAATGGACGGTGGAGCCGCGCGAAATCCTCTAGCACGGCGTCGATGCCTAGCCGGTCGGTCAGTTCAAGCGGCGGACGCGCGCCGCCTGCCTCGCGGATCGCGGCATCGACCTGCGCGACCGAAGCCCCTGCGAGCACCGCCCGCTCTGCCGCGGCGATATAGGCCAGGCGCAGATGATCGGCGATACCGCCTATGCCTGGACCGCCGCGCAGAACCTGCATCCCGCCCTGCCGCATCAACCCTGCCATCGCGTAGAGATCGGCAGGCAGCGCGCCGTCGGGCGGCACGATTTCGCACAGATCGCCGGTGCGGCGCAGCCCGAATTCCTCCGCGCCTTCGGGCAGGTCCTCGGCATTGCGCGCGCTGAGCGGCGCGGCCGGGAAAGCCCCCGTCCCCGTCGCGATGATCGCATCCGACCCAGATAGTCCCTCGCGGGTCATCGCCGCGCCAAGCCGCGCCCAATCGGCCTCGCGGGTATCGGGCGACAAGCTGCCGCTCTGCACCGCGACTTCCTGCTTGCGCGCGATATCGGCGAAGGCGGTCTCGATCGCGGCGGGATCGGTTGCCCCGAACACCACCTCGTGCCCGGCGGCGAGCAAGCCCCCCGCCATCCCGGCGGGCTGATCCCACAGACCGATCCGCAACGGCGGCGGTGCAGTGGGATGACCTTCCCCGGGCAGATGAGCGGCGCGGCGCGTGACCCGGGCGGCGTGACGCAAGGCCCGTGACAGCGGCGCGTCGAGCAAATCCTGCAACGCCACCGACTCGACATCGAGCGCCTCGTCGAGCGGCAGCAACAGCGTCCCCTCGACCACCTCGAACAGCCGCGCACCCACTGGCGCAAGCGGCCCCTTCCCCAGCTGCGCACGCAGCGGCGCGAGATCGTTGAGATAGGCCGCGGGATCGTCCAGCGCGGTATCGGTGCGCGGCACGCCCTCGGCGATGAGCATATCGAGCGCGGCGGCTATCTGGCTGCGATCGGTCGCGCCCAGCACGAGGTCGCATTGGCCCTGCGCCCGGGCGGGCTCAGCCTCTACCTCTTCTCCGGCAGCCACGAGCGCGAGCGCTCGCGCGCCACCGATCCGCCGCGCAAGCCGCACGAGACCGCCCGCGCCGACGAAGCCGCCAAGCGCGAATTCCGGTGCCGCGAAACAGGTATCGGGATCGGCGATGCGCAGATCGGCGGCCTGCGCCAGCGCCATCGCACCGCCCGCGATCCGGCCGGAGAGCCGCGCCAGCACAGGCAGGTCGAGCGCTCCGAGCCGACGACACAGTTCCGACAGGCTCGGCACCGCGTCGCCCTTCCCGGCGCGCGGCGAGATTTCGTCGAAATCCTCCAGCGGATCAGGCGCGCAGGGCCAGCCCGACGCCCCACCCTGCAAAACCAGACCGCGAAGGCTGCTGTCACCCGCGACCCGGTCCAGCACACCGCCGATCGCCTGGCGCATCTCGGCGGTGATACCCGCCCGCGCGCCCTGATCGTCAAGCGCTGCAAGCGTCAGCCAAGCCAGCCCGTCCTGTGTACGGAATTTAACCCGTTTCGCCATCGTCCCCCACTTGTTACGGGACATCCCGTGCGATGCGCCGCCGCGCGAAGTTTAAAGCGAAGCAGGTTCAAAACAAAAGGGAAAACGCGCATTCCCACAGGGGAGGTGCAGGGGCATCGAGCTCCTCCTGCACCGTACAAAGAATGCGCTTCACGTTACTGGCGGGGTGCCTTTGCGCCCGGCGCGTGCTCGCGGCAGAACGGCGTCGCAGGCAGCAGATCGAGCCGCGCTTCGTCGATACGCTCGCCGCAGGTGACGCAATAGCCGTATTCGCCCGCTTCGATCCGGGCCAGGGCCGCGTCGATCGCGCGCATCTCGGACTGCGCCGACTGCCCGAGGTCTTCGAGAACCTCGTCGCTCTCATGCTCGATCGCGGCGTCGTCCCAATCCTTTTCCTCGTGCCCCTCAAGTTCGGATTCGACCTGTGCCATCCGCTCCGAGAGTTGGGCCCGCCGGGCTTCGAGTTCGTTCTTGCGCGTTTCAGTTGACTTCATCCTGTCCTCCTTGATCGATACAACCAGCTAATCGGGCAAGCGTTCCTTCGCTTTGACGCAAATCAACCGGTCGCATTCACGCACATATGCAGATATCAACGTGCTTGCGCCCTCGCAGGCGCGAGGGCTAGCATCCGGACCGTGACGGGTTCCGGACGGAGAGCCCGTTCGATCCGAAATGGAGCACGGGGAGAGCTCATGCATCAAGATTGGATTTGGGGCCTCGTCGGGGGCCTTATGATCGGCGCCGGCGCCGGCCTGTTTCTGCTGGTCAACGGCCGGATCATGGGCGCGAGCGGCATCGTCGGCGGGCTCGTCGATGGGTCGGGCCGCGAAACCGTGTCTGAACGCGTAGCCTTCCTCGGCGGGCTGATCGCGGTGCCGCCGCTGCTCGTGCCGCTCTACAAGACGGTCGACACCCATATGACGACATCGGTCTGGGTCATCGTCGCGGCGGGCCTGATGGTGGGTCTTGGCACGCGGATCGCGAACGGCTGCACCTCGGGCCACGGCGTCTGCGGTATCTCGCGATTTTCGCTGCGCGGCATCGTCGCCACCGCCTTCTACCTGCTGGGAGGCGCGCTGGTCCTCGTGATCTTCCGGCATTTTCTGGGAGTGATCTGATGCGCAACGTCTTCGCGTTCCTGTCGGGCGGGTTGTTCGGCGCGGGTCTCCTCGTGGCGGGCATGGTCGACACGAAAAAGGTGCAGGGCTGGCTCGACGTGTTCGGCGACTGGGACCCGACGCTGGCCTTCGTGATGGGCGGCGCGGTGAGCGTGATGGCCTTCGTCTGGATCTTCGCGAAGCGGCGCGAAACCTCGATGCTGGGCTCGCCGATGCCGGGGCCGTTCCCGCGGCTGGTGGACCGCAACCTCGTGCTCGGCTCGCTCCTGTTCGGCGCGGGTTGGGGCCTTGCCGGGCTGTGCCCCGGCCCCGCGATGGGCTCGCTCTCCTTCAATGGCTGGGAAGGCTGGCTGTTCCTGATCGCCATGGGGGTCGGCATGGCGCTGGCGCCACGGGCGAAAGTCTGGCTGAGCATGCTGGATCGCAGCACGCTGGAGGTGCCGCCCTGCGAGAACGGGACCAACGAGACGGCCACACCCCCGGCGGCGCGTGGCGCGTAAAGCTACCGCGCTTCCGTCGGCAGCTTTCGAGGCGCCTGTGGTCACAGGCCCGACTGAATCTTCAGCGGTGTTAGCTCCTCCTCGTCTTGCGATGGCGCGAGCGTGTCGAGATCGAGCGGCTCCCCGAAATCCATATCCGGGGCAAGCCCGACTAAGCCGCGCGGCTCCGAGGCGTGAACGGCATTCCCCCCTTCTTCCGCGTCGTAAGCAGGATCGAACGGGTCGCCGAGGCGGGACAGGCCGGGCAGATCGTCCGGCGTCGGCGCCTCCGCATAGGGTGACACTCCGGCATCGAACGCCCCCACCCCTTGTGCGCCAGCAGCCCCCGCAGCTTCCGCGTCACACAGCCTCAGCGCCCGCATGCCGTGGCTTTGCCCAAGCCGGGCGAGCGAGAGCTTGCGCCGCCCCTGCGCCTCGAGCGCGATCCGCTCCAGAGGAAACCGCCGCTGCGTTCGCCCGTCGCGCCGAAGCTGAGCTCTGCCGTCCAGACACGATAGCTGACATCTTCCAGCAGCAAGCCGAGCGGACGGGGGTCGTCGAGATGCGAGGCGAAGCGGAAGCCCCCGGCCCATGAAATAGCCGGCTCGCTGATCAGGGCCTCCTCGATCTCGGCCAGCACCGCATCGACGAAATCGGCGGCGATCGCAGCATCGATCCGGGTGGGTTTCCGCGGGGCGGGCATGGTCTTGCCGAACCGCCCCATCGTCTGCATCTCGATCAGCGTCGCCAAAGTGGCGGGCGGAAGTGCGAGGACGCCGAGCGCCTCCGCCGGCCCTTCGATCACCGCAAGCAGTGACAGGTCTTCGAGCATCTCCGGCAAATCGGCGAGCGACCGCATCACCTCTTCGATCGCAGTGACCTGCAACGGTAGATCAAGCCTGTCCTGCGCGGCCTTGGACAGCGCGAGCGTCACCGCACGGGCAGCGGTGATCGGGGCCGTGCCCGCACCCGTCTTCGCCGCCTCGGTCTTACGCCGCAGCACCGATGTCTCGCGCTCGTGAACCATGACCTCCATCCGCCCCGCTTTCGGGGTCTCTTTCCCAGCTTTGGCAGGTCGAGGTTTACAAACCGTTTCAAATGCTACGGCGATCGCGTCTTAGCGTGAAAGCGTTGCGCTCTCGGAAGCCTCGTCGGAGGGTGCGCGCAGATCACTGCGCCGGAGTGGAAGGGTTATGCGGAACGCGGCCCCGCCCTGCCCCGGCACATAGTCAATCGTGCCACCCAGATTGGACATGATCTCGCGGCAAATCGCGAGCCCGAGCCCCGCGCTACCGGCGCGGCTTTGGTCGGTCAAGCGGGCGAATTTCTCGAAGATCAGCTTTTGGCTCTTTTTCGGAATCCCCGCGCCGTTGTCGATGAAATCGATCTGCACCCGCTTGCCGCGGCGCTTCACCTCGATCCGCAGCACCGCCTTCTCGGCATCGCAATACTTGCGCGCGTTCGAGATCAGGTTGATCATGACCTGAACCAACCGGTCGGCATCGGTGAAGATCGGCATATGCTCGGTCGGGAAATCGCGCTCGATGCGGAATGTCCGTTCGGGCCGCGTCGAGGAGGCCGATTGCACCGCGCGGTTGATCAGGTCGTGCAGATTGGCGACCGAGACATTGAGCTGCGCGCGACGGTTTTCCAGCACGGACAGGTCGAGCAGATCATCCAGCAGACGCGTCAGGCGGCGCGCTTCTTCATGGATGATCTCGGCATATTGTGCGCGCATCGAATCCGGCAGATCGGGCTCCATCAGAATCTCGGAAAACGCCCGGATCGAGGTCATGGGCGTGCGCAGCTCGTGACTGATCTGGCTGAGGAAGCTGTCCTTCTGCACCGACAGATCCTGCAGCTTGTCATTGGCCTCGCGCAGCGCACGCGCAACCCGGGCCAGCTCCTCGGATTTCGCCTCTAGCCGCGCGGTGTATTCCTTCGCTTCCGCCGTCTCGCCCGCCACCGCGATCAGATCTTGCATCGACACGGAGGTGCCCCCGGTGAGCTGCGCGATCATCGCATGCGCCGTCGAGGCACCGACCGAGCCTGCCAGCTTCCGCTCCAGACGGGCGAGGAAATCGGGCGTGGTGTCGGGCAGGAACCCGGCCTTGCCCTGCCCCGCCGCCTGCGCCTGAAAGAAATGTTGCGCAGGCTCGGCGCCCAGAATGCGCTGCGACATCGACAGCAGGTCCTCGGCCTCGGCACCGCCTTGCACCCAGGATCGCGCGGCGGGGCTCTGGTCGTAGATATTGACAAACGCCACGCCCTGCAGCCGCTCCATCGGGCCGGGGAAGGACAGCATCGAGAAGATCAGGAAGGCCAGCGTGTTGAACAGCAGAGACCAGAACAGCGCATGCAGCAGCGGGTCGAGCCCCGCGATCCCGAACAAAGCATGCGGGCGCAGCCATTCGAACCCGAAGAGGCCGTGATCGAGAACGATCTGCGGTATCAGCCCGGCATCGCCCACCGACGGCAGGAACAGCGTATAGGCCCAGAGCGCGAAGCCGATCACCAGCCCCGCCGCCGCGCCCACATGGGTCGCGCCGCGCCAGAAGATGCCGCCGATCAACGCTGGCAGAACCTGCGCCGCGCCCACGAATGCGATCAAGCCAATCGCCGCCAGCGCCTCGGAGCCCCCCGACATCCGGTAATAGGCATAGCCCATCGCCAGCACAGCGATGATCGAGACCCGGCGCGACGCTAGAACCAACCCGCGCACATCGCCTTGGGCGCGCGGCCCTTCCCGGCGCAGCGCGAGCCAAAGCGGCGTCACGATATGGTTCGAGACCATTGTCGCGAGCGCAATCGCCGCGACGATCACCATCGACGTGGCCGAGGAAAACCCACCCAAGAAGGCCAGCAGCGCCAGCTTCCCCTGCCCTTCGGACAGCGGCAGCGTGAGGACGAACAGATCGGGGTTCGCGCCCTCGGGCATACGCTCCAGCCCCATCACCGCGATCGGCACGACGAAGAGGCTCATCAGCATCAGATAGGCCGGAAAGGCCCAGCTTGCGGTGGCGAGGTGCCGCTCGTCCACGTTCTCCACGACCAGCACCTGAAACATGCGCGGCAAGGTCAGGATCGCGGCGGCGGAGACGAAGGTCAGCCCAGCGAAGCGCCCCGGGTTGAGATTCCACTCCGCGATTTTCGACGCGTCGATCCGGGCAAGCATGTCCATCGGCCCGCCGCCCAGGCCCCAGACGACGAAAACGCCCACCGCGACCAGCGCGACCAGCTTCACCACCGCCTCCAGCGCGATGGCGGTGACAACACCATGGTGACGCTCGTTCGCATCGAGGTTTCGGGTGCCGAAGAGAATTGTGAAGATCGCGAGCCCGCCCGCGATCCACAGCGCCGTCGCCCCTTGATCGGGCAATGCCCAGCCCTCGGGCGTCCCGGCGGCGAAGACGCCGAAGCTCAGCGTCACCGATTGCAGCTGCAGCGCGATATAAGGCGTGGCGGCGGCGACCGACATCAGCGTAACGATGACGCCCAGCGTGTTCGATTTCCCGTAGCGGCTGGAAATCAGGTCCGCAATCGAAGTCACGCGATGGGTGCGCCCGATCCGCACGAGCTTGCGCAACACCCACCACCAGCCGACGAAGACAAGCGTCGGGCCGAGGTAGATGGTCAGGAATTCCAGCCCCGAGCGCGCCGCGTAGCCGACGGCGCCGTAGAACGTCCATGCGGTACAGTAGATCGAGAGCGAGAGCGTGTAGATCACCGGCGAGCGCAGAAATCGCAGACGGCGGCGCTCTGCACGGCGTTCCGCGACGAAGGCCACCGAGAAGAGCACGATCACATAGGTCAGGCAGACCGCGACGAGATTATTGAAGGGCATCTCAGCCCTCCGGCGGCGGCGCGTCCGGCGCGCGGCGTGTGGAGGCGGCGTCCATCCGGTCGTCGTCCGCGTTGGCCGTGCCTTCGGCCACATCCTCTGCATCGAGCACCGGGCCAAGCCCGCGGGCGATCGCGAAGGCCGCGACGATCAGGGCGATCCAGACCCCAAACAGGTAGAGCCCTCCACGACCGGTATCGGGCATCGGGGTCTGCGCCGGATGCCACAGGCCCGGGATCAGGATCAGCACGAGCCCGACGAGCGGCAACAGCCGCGCCGCATCCATCAGGCGGCGGCGGCGATAGGAACGGCGGGCAAGAAAGAGCGGCTGGCCCGTCTGCGGCATCAGGCGGGCTCCCGGCGCGCCGCGCCCCCGCCGGTGATCGCCTCGAGCTGATCGAGCACGTCGCCATTGGCAAAAGGTTTGGCGAGGAAGGCCGTCGCCCCGGCGCGGGTCGCGGCATCGCGGTCGCGTCCCTGCCCGCGCGCGCTGAGCATCAGAACCGGCAGATCACGCAGCGCGGCATCCGCGCGCATATCGGCAAGGATTTCGAGACCGGACCGCCCCGGCAACATCAGGTCGAGGATGATTGCATCTGGCGGATCGCCGGTGATGCGCGCCATTGCCCGCGCGCCGTCTTCGAGCACCGACACCGTCCAGCCGGCACGCGTCAGGATGAACCGGATCGCTTCCGCGATATGCGGCTCGTCCTCGATCAACAGCACCTGTCTTTGCGCCATAGCCATCCCCCTCACCCGACTATCGCCACCGTGTCGCGCCCTGTCAAACCCTCACGCCCGCTCCGCCGATGCATCCGCGACGATCGAGGGCTCGCGCCGCCCCGGACAGTCGTCACGCGGGCAAATACGGCACGACGCACCGATCGGGCGCGCCGGGGCATCGGAGCTCTGCGGCGGCGCGGGCAGGATCAGCATCGTCGCGCGCATCAGCACGGGTCCGTCGAAGCCGGTCGGGCGCGGTTCGGAGACTGCATATGTCAGGAAGCGTTGCGGCAGCCGCCCGGCCATGTCGACCAGCGCCCGGATCGGCTGCATCGGACGCGCGAGCGCCTCGTAGAGCGGCCAGAGGGGACAGGCGGCGGCGAAGCGCGGCAACAGGAATCCGGGCGCTGCGCGGCGGAAGGTCAGCGTGCCCGAGCCGTCGCAGATCACGAGCCCCGGCTGCCCCAAGCCCGGCGCGCCCGCCGGCAGCGCCGCGAGCCGCCGCAACACCTGCGCGAGCGGCACCGCGAAGCGCGCGGCCAAGCCCCCCGGATCGGGCCCGAGCTCGGCCAGCGCCGCCAGCAGCGGATCGAACGGCAGCGCACGCGCATCCTCCGCCTGCCGCCGCAGATGGTTGCGCGCCAATTCCCGAGCCGCCGCGGAGGCCAATTCCGGCGCGCCCGCGATCAGCTCGGCCGGATCGGTCCCGTCCCCCTCGAGTTCCGGGAAATGCCAGCCGCGCGCCTCGAGCCACGCCTCCACCTGTTCCTGCGGCGAGGACAGACCGGTCTCGGCGGTTTCCATCTCGTCGAGATAGCCGACCAAGGCCTCCGCCGTCCCCGAAAGGCGCAGGCTTTCTTCCTGGATCGTGTTGAGAAACCGCGCGCGCCATTCTGGCTCGATATCCTCGGTCTCGACAAGGATCGCAGCGGTAGAGCGCAGCGACGTCACAGCCGAGAGCACCTCGTGAAGCGAGGTCAGCAGGAACGGGTCCTGGGCCATGCGCTCTGCATAGGTCTCGACGACGCGCTCCAATTCGGCCAGCCGCGCCTGACGGTTCACCAGAAGCGCGGCCCAGGCGGGAAAGCGGCCCACGAATTCCTCGATCCGGTCGAGGTCGGGCGCAAGCTGGCTGACAGTCGCGGCGCTGCCAGCCTCGCCGGCCTCGGCCAGCTCCACCGACGCCGCCGCCTCGCGCAACCCTGCGAACAGCGCCCCCTCCGCCCCCTCGCCCAGCGTGACCGGATCAATGCCCATCGCGCTCGCGATCCGCTCGATCAAGGCATCGCTGACGCGGCGGCGGTTGTGCTCGATCAGGTTGAGATAGGCGGCGGAAATTCCGGCGGCCCGCGCGAGGTCAGCCTGTTTCAAACCGAGCGAAGTGCGCCGCTCGCGAATGCGGGTGCCAGTGAGTGCGGAACGGGCCATGTGCGATACTCCTGCCCTCGCTTTTACAGGCAAGTGCAGGAGAAGAAAATCATTTTACAGCGTTTTACACGCCCTTCAGCAGGTTCCCACGCCCGACGGGGCGACCGTGGCCATACCGGACATCCCCGCGACGCCCGGCTCGCATTCCCCGATGTCGCGCTCAAGCTGCGTACAGCCCGCGAAGGCGACCAGCGCGAATAGGGCTGCAAGCTGCGCGATGGTTGCAGAAAAGCGGTGTCTCATAGCTCCCTCCAGTGCTCGGAACGGGATGTTTTCCCGAATGTCATTCTACATTCCCGCCTTTCGGCCTCGATGATCTGCGTCAATGTCCAGGCCGATTTGACAGCGCAGATCGAAGCGCCATCATCAATGCGGCAACGCAGCAAAAAGGCGTGGCATTGCGGAGACGCGGATGGAGCCCGATACGATCGAGACCGAACTGGCCAGCGCCATCGATACGGCGCAGAAATTCCTGCCGGACTGGGCGGTGGCGTTGATCACCTATGTCGCGGCGGCACTGCTCGCTCTGCTGCTGTTCCGGGTGGTGTTCACGGCGCTCAATCGCGCGGTGGCCGATCGCGATCTGTTCTGGCGCTCGCTGATGGCGCGCGGCGCGCGACCGATGCGGCTGATACTGCTGATCGTGGCACTCGGCCTCGCGAACGGGGTCGCCCCGGCCGGCGCTGCGGTCACCAGTGCAATCACGCATATCCTGTTGGTCGCGCTGATCCTCTGTCTGGCATGGATTGCCTATACCGCACTCTACATCTGGACGACGATCCATCTGCGGCGCTTCAAGCTCGACGCGGAAGACAACCTGCTGGCGCGCAAGCACGTCACCCAGACCCGCATCCTGATGCGCGTGGCCAAAGTGATGATCGTGATCATCGCGGTCGCCACGGCGCTGATGACTTTCCCCGCCGTACGCCAATATGGCGTGTCGCTCCTCGCGGCGGGTGGCGCGGCGGGCCTTGTGGTAGGCCTTGCGCTGCAACCGGTACTGAAGAACCTCTTCGCTGGCATCCAGCTTGCCCTGACCCAACCGATCCGGATCGACGACGCGCTAATCGTCGAAGGCGAATGGGGCAATGTGGAGGAAATCACGTCCACCTATGTCGTCATCCGCGTCTGGGATTGGCGGCGGCTGGTGGTGCCGCTGAGCTATTTCATCGAACAGCCGTTCCAGAACTGGACCCGCGAAAGCGCAGAACTGATCGGCACCGTGATGATCTACCTCGATCACACGGCCGACATCGCCGCCATCCGCGCGAAAGCCGAAGAGATCGCCCGTGCCGATCCATTGTGGGACGGCAAGGTCTTCGCGCTGCAAGTCACCGATTTCCGCGAGCGGGTAATGGAAGTGCGTATCCTCGCCTCCGCCCGCAACGGTCCGCGCACCTTCGATCTGCGCTGCCATATCCGCGAGGAGTTGGTGGCGTGGATTCAGGCCGAGATGCCGCACGCCCTGCCCCGAACCCGGGCCGATCTGTCCCCGGCCGAAGCTGCATTCCTCGGGGGGCCCGCAGGTGAGGCGTCCTCGGCTGACGCGCCACCAAGTGACGCGCCCTCTCCCTGAACAGGTTTCTCAAGCGCCTTCCTTCGAGTCCACGTATCTCCGCGCTAATCGAACGCGTCGAAATGCGCCCCGTAATTCACCGCGCGGTTGGAACATTTGTCCATCGCATCGACGAGCCATTGGCGATCCGGTACGGGCCTGCCAACCAGATGACGTCCCAGCGCATCTTCCCCCTTCGCGATATTGCCTGCGACGTCGCCGCTGAATTCCAACAACCGTTCCAGCCAGAAATCCTGCGCCTCTCCGACATAGCCACCGCTTCCCCCGCCCGAGAGTCCCCGCACCACCGCGAGGCAATAGGCCGCCTCGATCGGCTGGGTGGGCGTATCGAAGAGATAGCTCGGCGGGGCCGCGAACTGGCTTTTCCATGCGAGGTAGAACAGCGCGCCCGCAAACCCGATCACGAAGATCGAGTAGAGCGCCATCAGGGCCGGGTGCGTGCGCTGCTGGCGCTTGCGAGCCCGGGCGCGAGCCCGCGCACGTTGCGCGGTGATTGATCGATCGGCCATGCGACTGCCTCCTGCCGCTCACCAAAGCCGATTCCCCTTAAGAAACCGCGAACATGGAAAAGCCCTCCGGCGCACCGGAGGGCTTCGTCATCAGCAACAGGGCCGCGTTTATTCGAGGCCAGCCTTGTCGGTCACGTCATGGGTCCAGGCGCCTTCCGGCTTCTTGGTGATAACCGGGTCCGAGCCGCCCGACATCAGAACATCGACGGTGCGATCGTAATCCGCGGGATCGAGCGTGCCGTTCGAGCCTGCGGTCAGCTTCGAGACCTCTTTCATCATGCCCAGCTGGTGCTCCATCGTCTGCGCACCGGTCTCGTCATTGTCGAGCACGATCTGCGCGGCTTCCTCCGGATGCGCCTCGGCGTATTTCCAGCCTTCCATCGAGGCCTTCACGAATTTCGCCATCTTGTCGACGAAGGCCGGGTCCTTGAGGTTGTCTTCGAGAACGTAGAGGCCGTCCTCGAGCGTCGCCACGCCCTCGTCTTCGTATTTGAAGGTGACGAGCTGGTCCGGCTGGATCCCGGCTTCGAGCACCTGCAGATACTCGTTATAGGTCATGGTCGAGATACAGGCCGCCTGTTTTTGCAGCAGCGGATCGACGTTGAAGCCCTGCTTGAGAACGGTCACGCCATCGTCGCCACCCTCTGTGGAGATGCCCAGATGGTTCATCCAGCTCAGGAACGGGTATTCGTTCCCGAAGAACCAGACGCCCAAAGTATGACCCGGGAAGTCCTCGGGGGTCTTGATGCCGCTTTCCTTAAGGCAGGTCAGCATCATGCCTGACTTCTTGAAGGGCTGGGCGATATTCACCAGCGGCAGCCCCTTCTCGCGCGCGGCCAGCGCCGCCGGCATCCAGTCGACGATGACATCGGCGCCGCCGCCGGCGATCACCTGCTCGGGGCCGATATCGGGGCCGCCCGGCTTGATGGTCACCTTGAGACCCGCATCGTCGTAGAAGCCCTTGTCCTGCGCGACATAGTAGCCTGCGAACTGGGCCTGCGTGACCCATTTGAGCTGCAGCGTCACGTCCTCGTTGGCCCAGGCGGCCCCCGCCATGGTGAGGCTAGCCGCCACCCCTGCGATCAGTTTCTTCATCTTTCACTCCACTGTTGGCCCCGGATCTTTACGCCCGGGATTTTGGGTTTTTCTCAGGCTCTTCCTTGCCCTTACGTCCGGGCCCGTTGCGACGGGTGCCAGAAAGTCACCAGCTTCTCGATCAGGGCGACAAGCCCATAGAAGCCCGAGCCCGCGAGGGCCGCAACGGTAATTTCCGACCACACGAGCGGCAGATCAAGCTGCCCCACCGCGGTCGAGATGCGAAACCCCATTCCTTTCGTCGGGCTGCCGAAAAATTCGGCAACGATCGCACCGATCAAAGCCAGTGTCGTTGCGATCTTCAACCCGTTGAAGAGAAAGGGCATCGCCGCAGGCAGGCGCATCTTGAAAAGCCCCTGCCAATAGCTTGCGGAATAGGTCGCCATCAGGTCGCGCTGCAGCGCATTCGTGGCCGCCAGCCCCGCCACCATGTTCACGAGGACGGGGAAGAAGACCATAACCACGACGACCGCCGCTTTGGACTGCCAGTCGAAGCCGAACCACATCACGAGGATCGGCGCGATCCCGACGATCGGCAGGGCCGCGACGAAGTTCCCGATCGGCAGCAGCCCGCGTTGCAGGAAGGGCGAGCGGTCGATCAGGATCGCCACGCCCACGGCGGCACCACAGCCGATGACATAGCCCGACAGCGCGCCTTTCAGGATGGTCTGCACGAAATCCTCGCGCAGCACCGCAGTCGAGGCCATCAGGCTCGCCGCGATCTGACTCGGCGCGGGCAGGATCACCGGGCTGATATTCAGACCTCGAACCAGACCTTCCCACAGAAGCAGGAGGGTGATGCCGAACAAGGCCGGGATCAGGAAACGCGCCCAACGCTCCGAGCCATGATGGCGGGCAAGCCAGGTGTTGAGCGCCCAGGCCGCCAGCCAGAAGACGATTGCGAAAATAAGCCAGCTCATTGCACCATCCCCATCCGCTTGAGCGTGATCTGTTCGATGATGCCGACCACCACCACGAGGATCGCAGCCAGCGCCGCCGCCGCGAACAGAGCGGACCAGATCTGCACCGTCTGCCCGTAATAGCTGCCCGACAGAAGCCGCGCGCCAAGCCCTCGGGTCGCGCCCGCCGGCAGTTCGGCCACGATCGTGCCGACGAGGCTCGCCGCCACGCCCACTTTCAGCGAGGCGAAGAGGTAAGGCATCGACGACGGCAACCGCAGCTTCCAGAAGGTTGCGCCCTGGCTCGCATTATAGGTCTTCAGCAGGTCGAGTTGCATGTGATCGGGCGCGCGGAGTCCCTTCACCATGCCGACGAGCACGGGGAAGAAACTGAGATATGCCGCGATGATCGCCTTGGGCAGAAGCCCCGTTACCCCGAGGCTCGCCAGCACCACAATCACCATCGGCGCAATGGCGAGGATCGGGATCGTCTGGCTCGCGATCGCCCAGGGCATGACGCTCAGGTCCATCGCGCGGCTATGGGTGATCCCCACCGCCAGCAGAATGCCCAGACCGGTGCCGAGTGCGAAACCCGCAAGCGTCGCCGACAGCGTGATCCAGCCGTGGAAGACGAGGCTCCGCTTGGAGGTAATCTTCTGCCCGGCCACGCCTTCCCAAAGGCCGACAGCCACCTGATGCGGGGCGGGCAGAACGGGACGTTTCTGGGTCAGCGTGTCGGTGACAAGCTCGGAGAACGTGACCTCTTCTCCGGCCCGTGCGGCCTGGTCGTAGGTCCATTGCGAATTCATCCAGACGGTCGCGGCGTACCAAAGCAGCAGGATCGCGGCCAGAACCGTCAGAACGGGTGCCACCATTTTCATGAGACCGCCCTCCCCGTCGGCTTGGCCGAAATATCCTCGGGGAGTGAATGGCGCAGCCTGAGGGGGGCAGACAGCCCCCCTTCCGGGGTCGGGGTCATAGCGTCATTCATCATAGGCATGCCCCGCTCGCAGCCCTTCGCGCACCCGGTGTGCGATATGCAGGAATTCCTCGCTGTCGCGGATATCGAGCGGACGCGGGCCGTTCGGCAGCGTGCTCTCGATCACCTCGTGGATGCGACCCGGACGGGGCGACATCACCACGATTTTGGTCGAGAGATACACCGCTTCCGGGATCGAGTGGGTCACGAACCCGATCGTCTTGTTCGTGGCCGACCAGAGCTTGAGAAGCTCCTCGTTGAGCTTGTCGCGCACGATCTCGTCCAGCGCGCCGAAAGGTTCGTCCATCAGCAGGATCTCGGCGTCGAAGGCCAGCGCCCGCGCGATCGAGGCGCGCTGCTGCATCCCCCCCGAAAGCTGCCATGGGAACTTCTTCCCGAAGCCTTCGAGATCCACCAGAGAGAGCACTTTTTCAACGCGCTCTTGCTGCTGCGCCTTGGAATAGCCCATGATTTCCAGCGGAAGTTTCACATTTCCCGCAATCGTGCGCCAAGGGTAAAGCCCGGCCGCCTGGAACACGTAGCCGTAGCTGCGCGCCTTGCGGGCTTCCTCGGGCGAGATTCCGTTCACGGTCAGCGCCCCGCCCGTGGGCGTTTCCAGCGCCGCGATGCAGCGCAGGAAGGTGGTCTTGCCGCAGCCCGAGGGGCCGATGAAGCTCACGAATTCGCCCTTCTCGATATCGAGATCGATATCCTTGAGCGCGTGAACCGGACCGTCATTGGTCTGGAAGGTCAGGTCGAGCCCGCGGGCCTGAATTACCGGTGCGTCCGTCATCCGCGCCTCCACAGGGTTTTGTCCGCGATCTCGACGCTATTTCCCGCCGGGTCGCGCAGATAGATCGATCGCGCCCCGTTCGGCCAATAGAAGTCGGCCTCAATCTCCACGTTGTTGTCCCTCAAATGTCGTTCCCATTCGTTGAGTTGTTCCGCGTCCGCCGCGAGGCATACATGCCCGGGTCCGACCGCACCATGCGGGGGGACCGGCAGCGCCGCCTCGGGATCGGGTGGCTCACGCGTGGCCTGAGCGATGAAGGTCAGGATCACGCTGTCGCCACAGCGAAAAAAGACATGTCGCCCGTCTCGACGGGTTATCCGATCAAGCCCCAGCAGCCCGCCGTAGAAGGCTTCGGTCTTGTCGAGATCCTCGACATAGACCGCAGCCTCCAAGACGCCGGAACTGACCGGGGCCGCCATAGCGCCTTATACCCCGGTCGCCGGGATACCGCTGCGCTCCACCGGACGCGGCGCGGTGAGCTCTTTCCAGGTGGACAGAGCCTTGGTCACCGGCATGCCCGGATCGCGGGCGACGAATTCGCCGTGGCCCTCGGGCGTGTGGATCTTGCCATCCGCCCAGGCGACGACACCGCGGCTGAGCGTGTAGCGTGGCAAGCCCTTGACCTCCTTGCCTTCGAACACGTTGTAATCGATGGCGGATTGCTGGGTCTCGGCCGAGATCGTCTTGGTCGCCTCCGGATCCCAGACCACGAGGTCGGCATCCGCGCCGACGAGAACTGCGCCCTTCTTCGGATAGACGTTGAGGATCTTCGCGATGTTGGTCGAGGTGACGGCCACGAATTCGTTCATCGTGATCCGGCCGGTCTCGACCCCGTAGGTCCAGAGCATCGGCATCCGGTCTTCCAGACCGCCGGTGCCGTTCGGGATCTTGGTGAAATCGCCCACGCCATAGCGCTTCTGCTCGGTCGAGAAGGCGCAGTGATCGGTCGCGACAACCGAGAGCGAGCCCGAGGCGAGACCCGCCCAGAGGCTGTCCTGATGCTGCTTGTTGCGGAAGGGCGGCGACATCACGCGGCGCGCGGCGTGATCCCAGTCCTTGTCGAAATACTCGGACTCGTCGAGCGTGAGGTGCTGGATCAGCGGCTCGCCCCAGACGCGCTTGCCCTGCATCTTGGCGCGGCGGATCGCTTCGTGGCTTTCCTCGCAGGAGGTGTGCACGACATAGAGCGGCACGCCTGCCATATCGGCGATCATGATCGCGCGGTTGGTGGCCTCGCCCTCGACCTGCGGCGGGCGCGAATAGGCGTGTCCCTCGGGGCCGTTATTCCCTTCGGCCAGCAGCTTCGCAGACAGTTCGGCCACGACGTCGCCGTTCTCGGCATGAACCAACGGGATCGCCCCCAGCTCGGCGCAGCGCTTGAAGCTCGAATAAAGCTCGTCATCGTTCACCATCAGCGCGCCCTTATAGGCCATGAAGTGCTTGAAGGTATTGATGCCGCGCTCAGTGACCTGCTTCATCTCGTTGAAGACCTGCTCGCTCCACCAGGTGATCGCCATGTGGAAAGAATAGTCGCAATGCGCGCGCGTCGATTTGTTGTCCCAGCGCTTGAGCGCCTCCAGCAAGCCCTCGCCCGGTGCGGGCAGCGCGAAATCGACGACCATCGTGGTGCCGCCGGCCAGCGCGGCGCGGGTACCGCTCTCGAAATCGTCGCTGGAATAGGTGCCCATGAAGGGCATCTCCAGGTGGGTATGCGGATCGATCCCGCCCGGCATCACATAGCAGCCGGTCGCGTCGATCTCTTCGTCGCCTTTCAGGTTCGGGCCGATCTCGATGATCTTGCCGCTGTCGATCAGCACATCCGCCTTATAGGTCAGATCCGCGGTGACGATGGTTCCGTTCTTGATGACTTTGGTCATGTTTTACCTCCCACGAAGGTCTTCCGCCTTCGATTATTTCAAGTATTCCGGGGGCTGGGCGCGCGAGCGCCTCAGGGGGCCGCGCCCCCTGCTCCGCCCGTCTCAGCTTACGATTTCTGCGGTTTCCAGCACGGCGTGGAACAGCACATCGGCACCCGCGCTCGCCCAGTCCTTGGAGATATCCTCGGCCTCGTTATGGCTCAGCCCGTCGACGCAGGGGCACATCACCATCGCCGTCGGCGCGACCGCGTTGATCCAGCAGGCATCGTGGCCCGCGCCCGAAATGATGTCGCGATGCGAATAGCCCAGACGCTCGGCTGCGCTGCGCACGGCGCTCACGCAGGTCGGATCGAACGTGACCGGGTCGAACCCGCCGGTCTTCTCGAACTCCACCTCAAGGCCCATCTCGTCGCAGATTTTCTTCGCTCCCTCGCGCAGTCGCTTTTCCATGTCTTGGATCACGCTCAGATCGGGCGAGCGGAAATCGACGGTGAACACGGCTTTGCCCGGGATCACGTTACGCGAATTCGGGTAGATGTCGATATGGCCCGCGGCGCCCACCGCGTGGGGCTTGTGCGACCAGGCGATCTCGTCGACCAGTTCCAGCACGCGCGCCATTCCGAGACCCGCATTCTTGCGCATCGGCATCGGGGTGGAGCCGGTATGCGCGTCCTTGCCGGTGATCGTCACTTGGGTCCAGCTGAGGCCCTGCCCATGCGTGACGACGCCGATATCCTTGCCCTCTGCCTCGAGGATCGGGCCCTGCTCGATATGCAGTTCGAACATCGCGTGCATCTTGCGCGCACCGACCTCTTCGTCGCCTACCCAGCCGATGCGTTTCAGTTCGTCGCCGAACTTCTTGCCTTCCGCGTCCTCGCGATCGTAAGCCCAGTCCTGCGTGTGAACGCCCGCGAAAACGCCCGAGGCCAGCATCGCCGGGGCGAAGCGCGTGCCCTCTTCGTTGGTCCAGTTCGTCACGACGATCGGGTGCTTGGTCTTGATGCCCAGATCGTTCATCGAGCGCACCGCCTCCAGCGCGCCGAGCACACCGAGGACGCCGTCGTACTTACCGCCCGTGGGCTGCGTGTCGAGGTGGCTGCCCATGTAGACCGGCAGCGCATCGGGGTCTTCGCCTGCGCGGGTGGCGAACATGTTGCCCATCGTGTCGACGCCCATCGTCATGCCGGCATCTTCGCACCATTTCTGGAACAGTGCGCGGCCTTCGGCATCCGCATCGGTAAGGGTTTGGCGATTATTGCCCCCGGCGACGCCGGGACCGATCTTGGCCATCTCCATGAGACTGTCCCAAAGGCGATCGGGATTGATGCGGAGGTTTTCTCCGGGTGCTGACATTTCATTACTCCCTGTCGGCTGCGTGGGGGTTATCCCCTCTTGCGACGAATCTTTTTCTGACCGTATGGTCAGGTTGAGTGGGCCACGGTCTGACCATTCGGTCAACAAAAATCAGGACGCAGTTCGAATGAAAGATGATGAGAGCGGCAGGCGCTCAAAAAATGGGCAAGCGAGCCGCGGCAGTCGGGCCGAGGCCCGGCGCGCTACCGAAGAGTCGATCCTGAAAGCTGCCGAGCGGGTCTTCGCGGAGGCCGGATTCGGCGGCGCCACGATGCAACTGATCGCGGATGTGGCGGGGCTGCCGAAAGCCAATCTCCATTACTATTTCGAGACGAAGGAATCGCTCTATCGCCGGGTCGTAGAGCGCATTTTCAACATCTGGCTGGAAGCGGCGGATGTGTTCGACGCGGCAAGCGGCCCCGCCGAGGGGATCGGTGCCTATATCGACGCCAAAATGGAGATTTCGCGCAATCACCCGAACGGCTCGAAGGTCTGGGCGTCGGAGGTGATGCATGGCGCGCCGGTCATTCAGGACTACCTCGAGACCACGCTCCGCGACTGGACCGAGGGCCGCGCGGTCATCATCGAGCGCTGGATTGCGGAAGGCAAAATGGCCAAGGTCGATCCCCATCACCTTCTCTACATGCTCTGGGCCACCACCCAGCACTATGCCGATTTCTCGCATCAGATCGAGACCTTGAACGGCGGCGCCCCACTGAACGACGCTCAGTGGGAAGACGCGAAGACCTGCGTAAAAAGCATCGTGTTGCGCGGGATCGGCGTGAGCTGATCGCTCAGTTCGCTGCCGGATCGGCGGTGATATCCGGCGCGCCGACGGGTGCCGCGTTGGAGCTCGCCGGTGCGGGCGATTGCGAAGCCCCCTCCGACGCATCCGGCGCATTTGCGTCTGGCGCGGCTGGCAGCGTCTCGGTCTCGACCGGGCGCATCGGTGCACCGGCCACGCCTGCGGGCAGATGCGTCTTGGGCAGTTTCGAGCCCAGCAGCTCCTTCCCATCCGAGATCGGCTCGACCGGGTCGGCTTCGAGCCCCACCGCCTCCGCGCCGGTATCCGAACAAATGTAAATCGCGCCACCGACGACGACCGCGGTGGCCGCAAGAGCGGGCGCCGAGGCTCCGGCCAGCACGCCGAGGCCCGCATCGCGCAGCTTCTTTTGCAGGTTGCCGGCCTGATCCGACACGATCATACCGCCGATTTTTTTGCCCAGAACCTTGCTCGCCGCGTCGCCCACGGCGCTTTCGGCCTCGTCGCGCAGATCGCCGGCGGCCTTTGCAGTCCCCTTGAGGCGCTCGCAAATGCTTTTCGACGGCTTGCGGCAGAGCCCGTAGGCGTCGCGCTCACCGCGGTCGTAGCCCAGATAGGTCTCGGCCTCCTTGTCCCATTGCAGGCAGAACGGGGCGCGGCTTTTGTCGTCCATTTCGGGCGTCAGCGCCCGCAGCGTGACCAGTGCCGGGCAGGTTACCTCCCCCTTCTCGCCGAAGAGCTTTTCCCGCAGCGAGCGGCTTTCCTTCAGCGCCGCATTGTCCGCGTCGTAAACGTAGGAATAGGTCTTGCCGCGAATGGAAGTTTCACACGGCACCAGTTCGGCCATGGCCGGCAGCGGGCATATCAGGGCGAGAACAAAGGTCAGGCGCAGCATCGCGAGTCTCCGGGCATCGCTGCGCACCATAGCTCACCCCCGCGCCGCGACAAGCTCGCGCACCGCTGCGTGGCGACGCTCGGCGGGGTTTCGCGCGGCCCCGCACAGATCCTGTTCCTAGACCTGAGCGCTGCACGGGTTATCTTGATCGAGAGGCAATTCAGGCAGAGGACGACATGCGCAAGATGCAGGTTCAGGGGGTTCACCACATCACGCTGACCGGCGCGGATCGGCAGAGCTCCATCGATTTCTGGGAGGGTGTTCTGGGGATGCCGTTCATCTTCGATCAGCCCAATCTCGACAATGCCGACGAAGGGCATCTCTATTTCGATCCGGGTGACGGGCGGCTGATCACGATCTTCACGAACGAGACCCGCAAGCCTGTTCACGACCGCACGCCCACCGACCCGGGCTGCGTGCATCATCTAGCCTTCAATGTCTCGATGGCGACGCATCGGCAGGTCGTGGCAAGGCTCGATGCGCGCGGGATCGCGCATTCCGGCGTGAAGGATCGCGGCTTTATGGATTCGATCTATTTCAAGGATCCGCTGGGACTCCTGATCGAGCTTGCCACCTACAAGTTCGAACCGCCGCGCGGAACGTCCCATGCCGAGGTCATGATCGAGGCGCATCGCATCCGGGTGGCGCGCGGTGACAATGCCATCGGTGAGGAACATCTCGCCGACGCGATCGAGATGATCGTCGAGCGCTCGCAGCAATCGCTGAGCGAGGATCGCGGGGCGAAGAACCCGTACTGAGCGACGCGCCGTCTCGGACGTCAGAATGGCGCGGGGCGACTAGCCCCGGGCCGCGCATCAACCCGCAACGAGAAACGGCCGCGCAGTCCCTGCGCGGCCGTCTTGTCATCTAGGCTTGAGCCCGATCACTCAACCTCTTCGAGCACCTCTTTGAGCGTGCCGACCAGCTGGTCGATCTGCTCTTTCGAGATGATCAGCGGCGGGCTCATCGCGATGATGTCGCCGGTCGTGCGGATCAGGATGCCTTTCTCATAGGCCTTCAGGAAGGCCGAGAAGGCGCGCTTCGTGGGTTCGCCCGCGATCGGCTCCAGCTCGACCGCACCGATCAGGCCCTCGTTGCGGATGTCGATCACGTTGCGCACGCCCTTGAGCGAATGAAGCGCATCTTCCCAATAGGGAGCGAGCTCGGCGGCCCGCTCGAACAGCCCCTCTTCGCGATACGTCTCGATCGTCGCAATCCCGGCCGCGGCGGCGATCGGGTTGCCCGAATAGGTGTAGCCATGGAACAGCTCGATCATATGCTCGGGGCCGTTCATGAAGGCGTCGTGGACCTCGGCCGTCGTCAATACCGCGCCCATCGGGATTACGCCGTTGGTCAAGCCCTTTGCGGTCGTGATCATGTCCGGCACGACGCCGTATTTCTCGGCAGCGAAGGCCGCGCCCGTGCGCCCGAAGCCGGTGATCACCTCGTCGAAGATCAGCAGGATGCCGTGCTTCTTGGTGATGTCGCGCAGCTTCTGCAGGTAGCCCTTCGGCGGCAGCAGCACGCCGGTCGAGCCCGCCACCGGCTCCACGATGACGGCAGCGATGGTCTCGGCGCCATGCAGCGCGATGATCCGCTCGAGGTCGTCGGCCAGATGCGCACCATGCTCGGGGCAGCCCTTCGACCAACGGTTCTCTTCGGGCAGATGGGTGTGCGGCAGGTGATCGACCCCTGGCACGAGCGGACCGAAGGTCTTGCGGTTGGTGACGATGCCGCCCACTGAGATACCGCCGAAGTTCACGCCGTGATAGCCGCGCTCGCGCCCGATCAGGCGCGTGCGAGCCCCGTCGCCGCGCGCACGGTGATAGCCGATGGCGAGTTTCAGCGCGGTCTCGACCGATTCCGAGCCCGAGTTGGTATAGAACACATGCGCCATCTCGTCGGGCGCGATGTCGAGGATGCGGTTCGCAAGCTCGAACGCAATCGGGTGGCCCATCTGGAAGGCGGGCGCGTAATCGAGCTCGGCCGCCTGTTTCTGGATCGCCTCGGTGATCTTCGGGCGGCAATGGCCCGCGTTGCAGCACCACAGGCCTGCCGTGCCGTCGAGCACCTGGCGCCCGTCGGAGGTGGTGTAATGCATATCCTTCGCGCCCACGAACATGCGCGGGTTCTTCTTGAACTGGCGGTTCGCCGTGAAGGGCATCCAGAAAGCGTTGAGATCATTGGGGGACTTGCGGTCGAGCGCCATGGGAAAACTCCGGTCGGAAGGCCGGGTCGGAACGCGGCCGGGATGTCTAGTTTGACCGAACGGTCAGACTCACGCTAGCACAGCTTGGGAACCAGTCAAGCGGCCTTCACCTGGCGTTTATAGCGCGCTCTCCTGCCTGTAGCGATTGATCCTGCAGTCACGCTTCGGTTAACGTAAACGACGCATTGGGAGACGAATACTTGGCAGACGACCTCGAACCGCGCGACTTCACCGGCGACGACGACGGCAAGCGCCCGCTGACCCGGATTCAGAAGGTCAATCGCGGCAAGATTCTCGAGGCGGCGCTGGACGTGTTCTCCGCGCATGGTTTCCGGGGTGCGACGCTCGACCAGATCGCAGCGGAAGCGGGGCTGAGCAAGCCGAACGTGCTCTATTACTTTCCCTCCAAGGAGGCGATCCACGAGGCACTTCTGGAAGGGCTTCTCGATATCTGGCTCGCGCCGCTGCGCGCGATCTCCGCCGAGGGCGAGCCGCGTGAGGAAATAATGCGCTACATGCGTCGCAAGCTCGAGATGAGCCGCGAGATGCCGCGCGAAAGTCGACTGTTCGCCAACGAGGTGCTGCAGGGCGCACCGCGAATGGGCGCGGAATTATCCACCGATCTCAAGACCTTGGTGGACGAGAAAGCGCGGATCATCGAAGGCTGGATCGCTGAGGGCCGCCTCGCGCCCGTCGATCCGCACCACCTGATCTTCTCGATCTGGGCGCTCACCCAGCATTACGCGGATTTCGACACGCAGGTGCGCGCGGTCCTCGGCCCGGGCAAGGAGCCGCTGGAAGGGGCCGCCCCCTTCCTAGACCTGCTCTTCGCGCGGCTTCTCGCGCCCTGAGCGGTTAAGCCTTCCGCAACCATTTCCGAAGTTTCCGCCGGATCTTAACGGTCTGGTAACACCCTCGACGCAGTTTGAGCATGCGTGGGGGCGCAAGAAAATGGAGCTCGGAATGGACCGGATTTCGGGGTTGATGCCTCAGATCGGGTGGTCGCCTCTATTGACGGTCGCGGCCCCGAAAACAGCGCCTGCCAGCAAGGTGGAGGCGCCTGCGGATGCGGCCAATACGAACGGCGGCCTCGGCGCAAACGTAGACACCCAGACGTCGCAGGATCGCGCGAAGCAAGTGCGGGCCCTGGAGGCGCACGCGGCGCGCAGCGCCGATGCGTCGAAAGAGGATGGCCAGGATCGGGGCGCGGAGGACTTGAACCAATCATCCCGCGCACTTGGCATGAGCGATGGGGGTGCACGTCCCGATCCCGACGCCTTGACCGGCCCGATCCCGACCTTCGAGGTCACGCCGCTCGAAGCGCAGGCGGCAGCACTCTGGGCGGCACCTGATCTTATGCCAACCCCGGAGGGCCCTGCGCCTGAGCCGGTACGGATTGTCACCGCCCCGCTCGCCGACACATCGACGGCGAAGAAAGAGGCCGAAACCTCCGACGCTGCCGAGTTCCATCCGGAGACTGCGCTACAGACGGCAGAGAAAAAAGACGCGCCGCCCGATACTCGGAACAGCGCGCCTCAGGAGGGTTGGTCTCAGGTGCCCCCGCAGGTCGCGCCGAACCTCGACGTGACCCGCTAAGCCCCTGCCCTTATTCGGCTGCGGTCGCAGCGGAGGGGTTGTTGGGATGGCTCGTCCAGTTGGCATAATCGCCGACCGTCTCGCCAGTGCGTGGATCCACCTCACCCTTGTCCATCTTGCGCATCGTGATGCACTCAACCGGGCAGACCTCGACGCAGAGGTTGCAGGCCACGCATTCCTCGTCCTTGACCGAATAGACACGGTCGTCGGACACCGCGATCGCCTGGTGCGAGGTGTCCTCGCAGGCGGCATAGCAGCGACCGCATTTGATGCAATCTTCCTGATTGATCTCTGCCTTGGTGACGTAGTTGAGATTGAGATACTGCCAATCGGTCACATTCGGCACCGCGCGGCCCACCAATTCGGAGGTCGAGGTAAAGCCCTTGCGATCCATGTATTCCGACAGGCCGGAAATCATCTCCTGCACGACTTTGAAGCCGTAGGTCATCGCCGCCGTGCAGACCTGCACGTTGCCAGCCCCGAGCGCCATGAACTCTGCCGCATCGCGCCAGGTGGTCACGCCACCGATGCCCGAGATCGGCAGACCGGCCGTATCGGGATTGCGTGCGATCTCGGCCACCATGTTCAGCGCGATCGGCTTCACCGCCGGACCGCAATAGCCGCCATGGGTGCCTTTGCCGTCAATGGTGGGCTCCGGCGCGAAGTCGTCCAGATCGACCGAGGTGATCGAATTGATCGTGTTGATCAGCGAGACCGCATCGGCCCCACCGCGCTTCGCGGCTTCCGCCGGGCGACGGATATCGGTGATGTTCGGCGTGAGCTTCACGATCACCGGCAGGCTGCAATATTGCTTACACCAGCGGGTGACCATCTCGATATATTCGGGGACCTGACCGACAGCCGACCCCATGCCGCGCTCGGCCATGCCATGCGGGCAACCGAAGTTCAGCTCGATCCCGTCGGCGCCGGTTTCCTCGACCAGCGGCAGGATCGCCTTCCAGCTTTCCTCGTCACAGGGCACCATCAGCGAGACGATGATCGCGCGGTCCGGGTAGTCCTGCTTCACCGCCTTGATTTCGCGCAGGTTTGTCTGCAGCGGACGGTCGGTGATCAGCTCGATATTGTTGAGACCGAGCAGACGACGATCCGCGCCATAGATCGCGCCGTAGCGCGGGCCGTTCACGTTGACCACGGGAGGCCCTTCCGAGCCCAGCGTCTTCCAGACGACCCCGCCCCAACCGGCTTCGAAGGCACGGCGGACATTGTATTCCTTGTCCGTCGGCGGCGCGGAGGCGAGCCAGAACGGATTGGGGGATTTGATACCGATGAATTCAGAAGTCAGATCGGCCATCTCTTAGCCCTCCATCAGGAATTGGTGGATTTCTTCAGCTGCATCGCGCCCCTGCGCGACCGCCGTCACGGTCAGGTCTTCGCCGGCATGGATGCAATCGCCCCCCGCCCAGACCCGTTCGACCGAGGTGCGGCCCGCGCCGTCCACCTTGATCTTGCCGCCCGCGACCTCGACTTTCGGAGGCATGTCGCCCAGCGTCTGACCGATCGCTTTGAAGACCTGATCGGCGGGCAGTTTGAAGGTCGCGTCGGTCATCTCGAGACCGTCGGGGCCCTTCTTCGTATAGGCGAACTCGACCTGACGCACCGCGCCATTGCCGTGGATGGCGATGGGGGCGGCGTTCTCGATGATGTTCACGCCATGGGTCAGCGCGTGCTCCTGCTCGACCGTGCTGGCGGGCATCTCGGCGCGAGAACGACGGTAGACGAGGGTCACGTTGAGCGCCCCCAGCAGCTTCGACTGCACTGCGGCGTCGACCGCCGTCATGCCGCCGCCGATCACGACCACATCGCGCCCGATCGGCAGTTCGGCCAAATCGGAGGCCTGACGCAACTCCGCGATGAACTCGGTCGCGGGGCGGATACCGTCCTTGTCTTCGCCATCGAGGCGCAGCGCGTTCACGCCCGACAGGCCCATCCCGAGGAAAACGGCGTCAAAATCGCCCAGCAGCTCGGCCAGATCGCCGTCACCGGCGCGGCCCAATTGCCAGTTTTCGACCACGGTGATGCCGCCGATCTGCAGCAGCCAGTCAACTTCCGCCTGCGCGAACCCGCCCGGCGCCTTGTAGCTTGCGATACCGTATTCATTGAGGCCGCCTGGCTTCGAGCGCGCGTCATAGACGGTGACCTCGTGGCCCTTCATCGCGAGACGGTGCGCACAGGCGAGACCTGCGGGCCCGGCGCCCACGACGGCGACCGATTTGCCCGTGCTCGCGGCGCGAGTGTAGGGGTGGCTTTGCTTGGCCATCAGCGTATCGGTCGCGTAGCGCTGCAGCGCGCCGATCTCGACCGGCTCGCCCTCCGACTCCATACGAACGCAGGACCCTTCGCAGAGATTTTCCGTCGGGCAGACGCGGGCGCACATACCGCCCATGATGTTCTGATCGAAGATCGTCTTCGCTGCGGCTTCCGGTGTTCCGGTCGAGATCTGCCGGATGAACAGAGGGATGTCGATCGCGGTCGGGCACGCCTCCATGCATGGCGCATCATAGCAGAAATAACAGCGATCGGCCGCGATGCGGGCCTCTTGCGCCCCAAGTGGCGGCGCGTGATCGGCGAAATTGGTGCAGTAGCTTTCCGGGTCGAGCCGTGCTGGCGCGATCCCTTCGGTGAGCTGGCTATTGGACACTTGCGGGCTCCCTGTCAGTTTTTCTTGTTCCCTACGCTCGCACAGGATTGAATTTTATCAAGTGGTAAAATATGCCGCAGCGCGGCGGGCCGCCAATTTCCCGCCCGATTGCCCGGTTGTTGAGCAGTTTCTACCCCACACATGCTCAAATACCGGGCAATCACGAGATCGCGACCCCCTGACAACCGGACGGCCGATGCGCCTTTTCACCGCGCGTTACCTCGCGTATAACCGCCCTCAGCATCAAAGAGCCCCGCAGAATGGGCTCCATTTCAAAGCACCCTTCGAGGACCGCATGACCAAAAATACCCGTGACAACGACGTGGCCTTCATTCAGGCCCTTGCCGAACTGCTCAACGCGAACGAGCTGACCGAAATCGCCGTGACCCGCGATTACGCGCAAGATGACAGCCTGAAAGTGCGGGTGTCGAAACAGACCAATATCGTGCACGCTGCCGCCCCTGCCCCCGCAGCAGCCCCCGCTCCGGCACCCGTTGCTGCCCCGGCTGCCCACCCCGCGGCCGCAGAGCAATCCGCGCCTGTCGAAGACCCCGCCGATCACCCCGGCGCCGTGGCCTCGCCCATGGTGGGCACCGCCTATCTCTCGCCCGAGCCGGGCGCATCGGCCTTCGTGAAGGTCGGCGACCAGGTCAAGGAAGGCCAGACGCTGATGATCGTCGAGGCGATGAAAACCATGAACCATATCCCCGCCCCGAAGTCGGGCACCGTGAAGCGCATCCTCGTCGATGACGGTCAGCCGGTCGAATACGGCTCGACCCTGATGATCGTCGAATAAGGGGGCCGGTATGTTCGACAAGATCCTGATCGCCAACCGGGGCGAGATCGCGCTGCGCGTGATCCGTGCCTGCCGCGAGATGGGGATCGCCTCGGTCGCGGTCCATTCGACGGCGGATTCGGACGCGATGCATGTGCGCATGGCCGATGAATCGGTCTGCATCGGCCCGAACTCCTCGAGCCAATCCTACCTTTCGGTGCCCGCCATCGTCGCGGCCTGCGAAATCACCGGCGCTCAGGCGATCCACCCGGGCTACGGGTTCCTGTCCGAGAATGCCGCCTTCGTGCAGGTGCTCGAGGATCACGGCATTACCTTCATCGGCCCGTCCGCCGCCCATATTCGCATCATGGGCGACAAGATCACCGCGAAGGAAACCGCGAAAAATCTTGGCATTCCGGTCGTTCCGGGCTCGGCGGGCGGTGTTCCCGATACCGAATCCGCGAAGCAGATCGCGGCCGATATGGGTTATCCGGTCATCATCAAGGCCACCGCCGGCGGCGGCGGTCGCGGGATGAAGGTCGCGAGGTCCGAAGAAGAACTTGAGGTCGCGTTCCGCACCGCGCGTTCCGAGGCGAAAGCCGCCTTCGGCAATGACGAAGTCTATATCGAGAAATACCTTCAGAAGCCGCGCCATATCGAAGTGCAGGTCTTCGGCGACGGCAAGGGCCGCGGCGTCCATCTGGGCGAGCGCGACTGCTCCCTCCAGCGCCGCCACCAGAAGGTGCTCGAAGAGGCCCCCGGCCCGTCGATCACCCCAGAAGAGCGTGCCCGCATCGGCAGCATCTGCGCCAACGCAATCGGCGAAATGGGCTATTCCGGCGCCGGCACGATCGAGTTCCTCTACGAGGATGGCGAGTTCTACTTCATCGAGATGAACACCCGCCTTCAAGTCGAACACCCGGTGACCGAGGCGATCTTCGGCGTCGATCTCGTGCGTCAGCAGATCAAGGTTGCCGCCGGCGAGCCGATGGAGTTCGATCAGGACAAGCTGTCGATCCGCGGTCACGCGATCGAAGTACGGATCAACGCCGAGAAGCTGCCGAACTTCGCTCCCTGCCCCGGCAAGATCACCCATTACCACGCGCCGGGCGGCCTTGGCGTGCGGATGGATAGCGCGCTTTATGATGGTTATTCGATCCCGCCCTATTACGACAGCCTCATCGCGAAGCTGATCGTGCATGGCCGCGACCGCCACGAGGCGCTGCAGCGCCTGCATCGCGCGCTTGGCGAGCTGATCGTGGACGGGGTGGATACGACCGTTCCGTTGTTCAACGCGCTCCTGCAAGAGCCAGACATCCAGAGCGGCAACTACTCGATCCACTGGCTCGAGAAATGGCTCGAGAAAAACCTCTGAGCGGGTCGACATTGACGAAAACGCCCCCGGTTTCGGGGGCGTTTTTCATTTCGGGGTCAGCAGGCAGGTGCCGCGCTTTTTCTCTTTATCCTTGGGGCGATAGTAATCGCCGATATGGCTGCGTTGGCCTTGTCCGATCTGCTCCCAGTCGAGCCAATGGCAGTCGTAATCGAGCACATCTGCCATTGCGGTCATCGCCGGGAAGGATGGAATTCCGATCAACGCTTTCTCCTGCCCGTCGATCTGCGGGATCGAGTTCAGCTCGTTATCGGTGCGCTCGCGCATCAGCAGGATCACCGGGCCGGGGCGCTGCGCGAATTCGCTGTCCACGATCACCAGTTCCGGCCCGAGCTGGCGCACCAGCTGGAACAACCGGAAATGGTCCATGACGTGGTAGAGGATACCGAGGACACCGACCACGTCGAAGCGCTCGCCCGCGTCGATCAGCTTCTGCATCCCGTCGAAGATGTCGTCGCAGATAAGCTTCACCTTCTCGCGCAGATGCGCGCGGGGAAATTGGTCGAAGCGGTCGATCAGCTCCTGCCGCCCTTCGATTCCCACCACTTCCGAGGCTCCCGCAGCGGCGAAGGCATAGGCCCAGCGACCATCATGCGCCGCCAGATCGAGCACACGCTTGCCCGCGATCTCCTGCTCGAGCGGCTTGATGATCATCTTGTAGCGCAGGTTCATCCGCTCCACCGTGCCGGGATCCTCGGCATATCGATCGATCTCGGGGAGGAAATCGTAGAAACCCATATTTGCGCTCGGCCCCGCTCTGGTTCATCTTGTTGGCGAGCCTAGGCGTAACGGGAAAACCGGGCAAGACAATGACGGACAGACTGAGCGCGGAACTACTTCTCGCGGGATATGCGCAGGGCATCTTCCCGATGGCTGAAAGCCGCGACAATCCGCAGCTTCACTGGTTCGACCCAGCCTTGCGCGGGATCGTCCCCTTGGACAAATTCCACATTTCGCGCTCTCTCGCGAAGGTCATCCGGCGCGGGGATTACAGTATTTCGACAAATGCCGCGTTTCGCGGCGTGGTCGAAGGCTGTGCCGACCGCGACGAGACATGGATCAACGGACCGCTCTTCGCGCTCTACGATCAGCTCCACGCCGCAGGCTTCGCGCATAGCCTGGAGGTCTGGCAGGATGGAACACTCGCGGGCGGCATCTTCGGGATTACCCTTGGCGGAGCGTTCTTCGGAGAGAGCATGTTCTCGCGCCGCCCCAATGCCTCGAAAGTGGCGCTCGCCTACCTGGTGGACCGGCTGCGTCAGACGGGGTTCAGCTTGCTCGATACGCAATACATCACGCCGCATCTGGCTTCGATGGGTGCGGTCGAGGTGACCCGAAACGAATATCGCGCGCGGCTCGCGCAGGCGCTGCCCCGAGAGTGCGACTTCACCTCAGGCGCGATCCCCGCGCCTCAGTCACTTTTGCATCGGATGACCCAGACGTCGTAACGCGGGTGATCGAGTGCCGAGAGCGCCGGGCTCGAAGCAATCATCCAGCCTGCGAAATCGGGCTGCGGCTTGTCCTCTTCGGTTACCGTCACATAGGCATAGGCATCGGAGGACGGATCGTCGGCCGGGTAGCGGCATTCGCGTAGCGTTACCGTGATGAACCCGTATTTCACGCTCTGCCCGACATTCAGATTGATGTCCGAGGCGATGCCCGACACCTTGTCGAGCCCGCGCAGCATCGCGCCCGTACCGTCAGCCAGCCCTTTCGCGGGCTCATCCTGCGGGATCTGGTCGTCCGGCGTCGTTTGCGTGAAGTCCTGTGCGACAGCGAGCCCTGGAACGAGTGCTGCGATCAAAACCAAAGCGCGGATCATTGCGCCCCCTCCCCTGCGCCGTCGCCACTGCCGCCACCTGCGAATTTCAGCATCAGGTTCAGCATCGAGACCGCGCTCTGCGTGTCGAGAATTTCATCACCCGGCTTGAGATCGTCGATCGCTCCGCCGGGGATCAGTTCGATATAGTTCGCGCCCAAGAGCCCGTCTTGCGTCACCGCGATCACCGTATCCTCGGGCAGCGCAACGCCCTTCTTCACCGAGATCGTAGTGTCGGCGAAGAACGTCTTGGGGTTCAGCGCGACATCCGTCACCGTCCCAACCTTCACGCCCGCAAGTCGCACATCGGTGCCGGGCACGACGCCCCCGATCGACCGGAAGGAGGCATGCAGCGGATAGGAACCGCCATCGGCCCCGATTCCCATGCCACGCCCCGCCCAGAGCAAAAAGCCCAGTGCCACGACCAGCACGATCGCGCCGGTAATGATCTCGGTGCGGTTTTCGCTCATAGCGCGGTGGCCTTACTCGGGCTGCCAAGCCTCGTAATCGCGGCGCTCGACCGGGTGCGCGAGGCGAATCGACCCCGGCGGCACATAGGCCGCTTCGGTGCCGGTGTGGTTCTGCTCATGCGGCTTTTCCCATGGCTTATGGGCCAGCGGTTTGTCGGTCGGCGGCTCGTCATAGGTGAAGTGGATCCAGCCATGCCAGTCCGGAGGAATACGGCTCGCTTCGCTCTCGCCGTTATAGATCACCCAGCGGCGCTTGGCGTCCTTGGTGCGGTAATAGATGTTGCCTTGCTCGTCCTCGCCAACTTTCACGCCCTTGCGCGCGGTGAAAAGCTGCGTGCCGACGGTCGAGCCGTTCCACCAGGTGAGAATTCGAAGCAGAAACTTCATGGGGCAACCTCCGCAATGCGTCCCGCCTGTTATATCCGCTGGGGCGTCGAGGTCCAGTACCCGTGCGGGCTCAAGGCGCCTGCGAAGCGGAATTTGCCTGCGGAATCTGCCCGCGGCGAAGGATTTTCATCGCCGGACGCTCGACCCAGTGCCACGACAGCATCGCGAGCGCGACGGTGATCGGCGTTGCGAGGGCGATATTGGAAAGCGGGCCCATCTCGCCCAAGAGCGCCACGACCATCCCCTGCACAGGGAAAGCGTAGATATAGATACCGTAGGAGTAGTCGCCCACCCGATTGAACTCGCGCAACCTTCCCGAAGGCAGCCCCGCCAGCCAGAGCGTTGCGTAGGAGACAGCGAGTGCCATCGACGGATACGCCAGAGGGCCGTGAATACTGATAGCCGCCAGAACCGCGAGGGGAAGGGCGACCACCGGCGAGGCCGGGATGCGCGCACGCATCAGGTAGGCCCCCATGCCGAGGAAAAAGGGCAACCCCGGATACCAGAGCGAGCGAAGCGCATAGGCTCCGGGAAAATCGAATGCGGGGGCTTGGCTGAGGCCCGCTAGACCTACTAGAACCGCGGTCATCAGCAGGAGCGGCTTGCGCATCAAGCCAAGCACGCCGAGCAACGCGACGACCACGTAGAGCCGTATCTCGACCGGCAGCGTCCACAGCGAGCCCTGAACCGTCGGATAGGGATTGCCCTCGAAAACACCAGGCAGATGGTAATCGAGCCGGACGAGACTCACATTGCCGAGCCATGCCAGCCATGTCTCGACCGAGGCGAGGTAGTCGACCGGGGACAGTCGGCTGAAAATCGGCCCGATGACGAAGGTGACCAGCGAGATCGAGACGATCAACCCGGGGTAAATCCGCGCCACGCGGGCGCGGACATAGCGCCATGGGCTGCTAGAACGCTCGAAGCTCGCCGAGATCAGGAAGCCCGAAATCGCGAAGAACACGAAGACCGCAAGCGCACCGAGGCTGAAGCCGGTCGCGGCCTCGAGCGGTTCCAGCGCTCCCGGTCCGAGGCTGATCGGCCAAGCATGCGACACGAGCACGCAGGACGCTGCGATCAGGCGGATCAGGTTGAGATTGTTGTTCTGCCCGGCTGCGAGCGGTGCAAAGCTCTGCCTCATGTCCTTGCCCTTCTGCGAGGGGAATGCGCCAAGAACTAGCGCAAACCCTTCCGCACGAGAAGAAACATGTCGCAAAACAAAGGGGCGAACCGAAGCTCGCCCCTTGCTGAATCGTTGCTTACGTCGCGATCAGCTCGCCGATTTGCCTTCCTTCTTGGCTTCGGCATAGATCAGCAGCGGTTTTGCGTCGCTCTGGGTCACGGCCTCTTCGTTGACCACGACCTCTTCGACCTCTTCCATGCCCGGCAGTTCGAACATCGTGTCGAGCAGGATGTCTTCCATGATCGACCGCAGACCGCGTGCACCTGTCTTCCGCTCGATTGCCTTCTTGGCGATGGCGGTCAGCGCATCGTCGGTAAAGGTCAGCGACACACCCTCGATCTCGAAGAGACGCTGGTACTGCTTCACCAGCGCGTTTTTCGGCTCGGTCAGGATGGTCACCAGCGCCTCGGCGTCGAGATCGGTCAGCGTCGCGATGACCGGCAGACGACCGACGAATTCCGGGATCAGGCCGAATTTCAGCAGATCCTCGGGCTCGAGCTCCTTGAACAGCTCGCCGATATTGCGGTCTTCGCTATCCTTTACGTCCGCGCCGAAGCCCATAGCCGAGCCCTTGCCCCGCTGCGCGATGATCCGGTCGAGACCCGCGAAGGCGCCGCCGCAGATGAACAGGATGTTCGTCGTGTCGACCTGCAGGAATTCCTGCTGCGGATGCTTGCGCCCGCCCTGCGGCGGCACGGAGGCCACGGTGCCCTCCATGATCTTCAGCAACGCTTGCTGCACACCCTCGCCCGACACGTCGCGCGTTATCGACGGGTTGTCCGACTTGCGGGTGATCTTGTCGACCTCGTCGATATAGACGATGCCGCGCTGCGCCCGCTCGACGTTGTATTCCGACGCCTGCAGCAGCTTGAGGATGATATTCTCGACATCCTCGCCCACATAACCGGCTTCGGTCAGGGTCGTCGCGTCGGCCATCGTGAAGGGCACATCAAGGATGCGCGCCAGCGTCTGGGCGAGAAGTGTCTTGCCGCAGCCCGTCGGGCCGATCAGCAGGATGTTCGACTTCGCCAGTTCGATGTCGGTCTTCGTGCCGTGGTTGAGACGCTTGTAGTGGTTGTGCACCGCGACCGAGAGCACGCGCTTGGCATGTTCCTGGCCGATCACGTAATCGTCGAGCACCTGGCAGATATCGCGCGGGGTCGGCACGCCTTCGGTGGATTTCAGCCCGGCCGATTTCGTCTCCTCGCGGATGATGTCCATGCACAGCTCGACGCATTCGTCGCAAATGAACACGGTCGGACCCGCGATCAGCTTGCGGACCTCATGCTGGCTTTTGCCGCAGAACGAGCAATAAAGCGTGTTCTTGCTGTCGGAGCCGTTCGAGTTCGCCATCTCTTACCTCTGCTGCCCGGGCCGCCCCGGGCTTCGTGAATTGGCCTGTCCCTTCAAGACTAGGACAGGCCAACCGTCACCTCAATGTCAAAATCGTCCCGAAGTTAAGCGGGAGGATCACTTTTCTCCGTCGTCGCTGACCCGGCTTTCAAGGATCTCGTCGATCAGGCCCCACTCCTTCGCGGCCTCGGCGGACATGAAGTTGTCGCGCTCGAGCGCGGCTTCGACGGTCTCGTAGTCGTTGCCGGTATGCTTGACGTAGATTTCGTTCAGGCGACGCTTGAGCTTCTCGGTCTCGCGGGCGTGGATCATGATGTCGGTCGCCTGCCCCTGGTAGCCGCCCGAGGGCTGGTGGACCATGACGCGGCTGTTGGGCAGCGAGAAGCGCATCCCCTTTTCGCCCGCGGTCAGCAGCAACGAGCCCATCGAGGCCGCCTGCCCGATCACCAGCGTCGAGACCTTGGGTTTGATGTATTGCATCGTGTCGTAGATCGACAGACCGCTCGTCACCACGCCGCCCGGCGAGTTGATGTACATCGCGATCTCTTTCTTCGGGTTCTCGGCCTCGAGGAACAGAAGTTGCGCGCAGATCAGCGTCGACATGCCGTCATGGACCGGGCCCGACAGGAAGATGATGCGCTCCTTCAGCAGGCGCGAGTAGATGTCGTAGGCACGCTCGCCGCGCGAGGTCTGCTCGACCACCATCGGCACCAGCGTGTTCATGTAAAACTCGTGGGGATCTTTCATCTCGGCCCTTCCTGGTCGTTCGACGCTCTTCATAGCGTGTGATCTTTACAGAAGTCTTAGTGACCGCATCGGGGACCTTCAAGGGCACTGACTGCGGGGAAAATGCGCTTGCGGCGCAAATGCTGACCTGCAGCAGGTCCGCGTTAAGGGCATCGAAAGGGGATGGACGTAGCGTGTCCGCGATTTTGCGGGAATGCCCCCGTGTGGAAAAAGAGGCGGAGATGTCCAAATCCGAGGCTGGTGCAAGCGCCTGGCACACCGTGATGGTCAAATTGCTGGCCCTGATCGCGATCGTCGGCATCATGTTCGCGGCGCTGATGACGTTGCTCACGATCAATTCGAACCATCGCCGCGCCAACGAGGCCGCGAGGACGCAGCTCGACCAGATCCTGCCTATGCTCGGTGATTCGGTAACGGATGCGCTGATCACGGGACGGATCGCAGACGCGTCTCATGAGGTCAAAGCGGTGCTCGCGGGCTCCGACGGCGCCGGTCAGTCCGCGCTGGTGCTCAACTTGCGCGGCGACGTTCTGGCTAAGGCGGGCGAGGCCGACCCAGCCTTGGTCACGCTTGCGCAAAACGCGATTGAGGCGCAGGGCCTGAAGAAATCGGCAGACGGGCTGAGCGAAGCAATTCCCCTGCGCATTTCCCCGCAAGACGACCCGCTCGCCGTGCTCGCACTGCGATGGAGCCCGGCACCCGCCATCGCGCGCGCTGCCGAGGACATGATACGCAACCTCGCTTTCACGGCCTTGATTTTTGTGGCCATTCTCGGCGGCGCGATGCTCGGCGTACGCTGGCTTATCGCGCGCCCGCTCACCCGCGTGACGCAGGCGATGCGCTCCGTAGTCGCGGGGCAGCTCGATGCCGAAATCCCCGCCACCAAGCGGCACGACGAAATCGGCGCGATCGCCCGCGCGCTGCAAACCTTTGCGTCCGAGCTTGCGATCGCCGAATCGCGCAACCGCGCAGCGCGGGTCCACAGCGCCGCACTCGAAAGCGCCTCGGTCGCGATCATTCTCACCGGCAACGATCACGTCATCACCTTCGCCAACGAGGCCGCTTCGGATCTGCTGCGCCCCTTCGCGCCAGAAATCCGATCCTACAACCCGAGTTTCGACCCCGATAAGCTTGTCGGAACCCGCGCGGACCAGATTTTGCCAGCGGGGACGACCGCGGCCGCAGCGCTCGACGGCGGGGCACGCGACACCCTCACCCTCGAAGGCCGAATGCGCGCCGGATCGCTTCGCTGCCTCGTCAGCCCCGTGACCGACGAGGCGGGCGAAAAGATCGGCCATGTCTCTCAATGGCGCAACACCACGGAAGAACGGCGCAATGCCTCGCTGATCTCTGCGATCGACGCCAACCTCCTGCGCGTGGACCTACGTCCCGATGTAACGATCGACACGCTCAATCACGCGTTTGCCGAAGTCTACGGCGCGCCCCGCGAAGATATGGCCGGGATGTCCGTAGCCGGCCAGATTACCTTCGAGGGCACGCCGGTCTGCGAAATTCTCCGGCGCGATCCGCAGCCATTCGCGGGTATGCTGATGCTGCGCTGTGCCGACGGCCGCCAGGCCTGGCTCGAAGGCTCGGTCAACCCGATCCTCGATTCGGACGGCACGATGGTCATGTTCACCGTGCTCGCGAGCGACCGCACCCAGCAGCATTTGGAGGCTGACGCCCGCCGGAAAGAACGCGACGCGATGCAAGCCGCCCAACAACACATTGTCGAGACCCTGAAATCGGCCTTGGCCGGGCTCTCCGCCGGGGATCTCATGGCCGAGATCACCGCTGAATTCGAAGGCGATTCCAAGACATTGCGTGACGACTTCAACAGCGCGATCGGCGATTTGCGCGACGCGATGCGAAAGGTGCTCGACAACGCCGGATCGATCCGCACTGAGGCGCGGCAAATTTCGTCAAACTCCGATGACATGGCGCGGCGCACCGAACGGCAGGCCGCCACGCTCGAGGAGACCGCCGCCGCGCTCAACGAGATCACCGCCTCGGTCGAGGCGGCCGCCCAGGCCGCCGGCCGCGCGAATGACCTTGTCGAGACCGCCCGGCGCAGCGCGGAAGAAAGCGGCCAAGTCGTTTCCGAAGCCGTGCAGGCGATGTCGGAAATCGAACAAAGCTCGGAGCAGATCAGCCGGATCACCAGCGTCATCGACGAGATCGCCTTTCAGACCAACCTGCTCGCTCTGAACGCCGGGGTGGAGGCCGCGCGCGCTGGCGAAGCCGGACGAGGCTTCGCGGTGGTCGCGTCGGAAGTGCGTGCGCTCGCGCAGCGCTCCTCTGACGCTGCACGCGAGATCGCCGAGTTGATCGCGAACTCCTCAGCACAGGTGAAACGCGGCGTCGGCTTGGTGGGCCAAGCGGGCGATGCGCTCGGGGGCATCCAGTCCTCCGTTTCCGATCTTCTCGCCTATGTCGCGGACAGCGCGAATGCTACGCAGGAGCAAAGCGCGGGCCTGACGGAAATCAATTCCGCCGTCACGCAGCTCGATCAGGTTACCCAGCACAACGCCGCCATGTTCGAAGAGGCCCTCGCCGCTAGCCAGGTCCTCGAACGCGAGGCCGTGGAACTCGGCGAGGCGATGGGACAATTCAAACTTGGCGAGGCATCGGGTGCCAGCGCCAGTCGTGTCGACTCTGCGGACAAACCTGCTGTGGCGCCGCGACGTGCGCCCGAGAAATCGGAGCGCATTGCCTCCGCGCCGCCGAAATCGGCCCTGCGCGATGCTGCTTCGCCTATCAGCGTGTCAGGCAATACTGCCTTGGCTTTGCCGCCGCCACCCACGGATGACGATTGGGAGGATTTCTAACTCATCACTATGATCCCTGAACCCGCCGATATGCGGCAGCGATCACGACGCGTCGGGATGGGGAACCGCGATCTCGGCCTCGGCCCGATCCGTTGGACCTGCCGCTTGCGTCCCGGCCTCGCCCGCTCGGAACCAAGCCCGGATGGCGGCGCGCTCCTGCGGCTCCATGTAGCTCAAATTCGCAGGCGGCATCGCGTCGGTCAGCCCGGCTTGCACGTAGATTTGCCGCGCGGCGGCGGCGATTTCGCGGGGCGTCTCGAGCTTGATATTCTTGGGAGCATGGCCAATCCCCTCATAGCCGGGCTCGCTCGCATGACACATCGAACAGCGCCCCATTACGATACCGCTCACTTCGTCGAAGCCGGGCGCCGCCGCGAAGCGCTGCTCGAAAGGCGTCAACATGGCGCTGTCCTCGGTGTCCGCCCCGGCATCCGCCTTCGGGATCGAGGACAGCCATACGATCGCAATAAACAACGCCGCGGTGGCGCCCCAGGTCCACCACGGCTTACCCTTATGGGCGTGGTGCGTGTTGAAGAAGTGCCGGATCGTCACCCCCATCAGGAACACCAGGGAGGCGATAAGCCAGTTATAGGCGCTCGCGAAAGCCAGCGGATAATGGTTCGACAACATCAGGAAGATGACCGGCAGCGTCAGGTAATTGTTATGGGTCGAACGCTGCTTGGCGATCTTGCCGTATTTCGGATCGGGCGTGCGCCCCGCCACGAGGTCGGCTACTACGATCTTCTGGTTCGGAATGATGATCAGGAACACGTTTGCGGTCATGATCGTCGCGGTGAAGGCCCCCAGATGCAGCAGCGCCGCGCGGCCCGAGAATACCTGCGTATAGCCCCAGGCCATCGCGACGAGAATGACGTAGAGGCCGAGCATGAGCCGGGTATTGTTTTCGCCGAAACGCGATTTGCAGATCAGGTCGTAGAGGAGCCAGCCGAGCGCGAGCGAGCCGATCGAGATCAGAATTGCCCCCCAGACCGGCAGCTCCATCACCCGCGGATCAATCAGATAGAACTGCGCCTGCGTCCAGTAGAGCACCACCAGCATCGCGAAGCCCGAAAGCCACGTCATGTAGCTTTCCCATTTGAACCAGGTCAGCCGGTCGGGCATCTGCGCCGGGGCCACGAGATATTTCTGGATGTGGTAGAAGCCGCCGCCATGGACCTGCCACGCCGCCCCATGCACCCCTTCAGGCGCGCCGGGTTCGGGCACCAGCCCCAGATCGAGCGCGATGAAATAGAAGGACGACCCGATCCACGCAATCGCGGTGATCACGTGCAGCCAGCGCACCGCGAACTGCACCCATTCCAGAAAAAAAGTGTAATCCATCCGTCGTCCCTCGTTTTGCGCCCAGAGTTTCCGAAGCCACGGCCGAGCGCAAGCGATGGCGCGGCGGAACCGCCGGATTTTTGTCCGGATGCTCAAATCACGAGCAGATGGACGCCCCGGGCTCAGCTGCCGCGATAGGTTGAGTAGCCGTAGGGCGAGAGCAGCAGCGGCACGTGGTAATGCGCCCCGGCATCATTCATCCCGAAGCGGATCGGGATATCGTCGAGGAACAGCGGCTCTTCCGCTCCCTGCCCGCTCGCCCGCAGATAATCCCCCGCAGCGAAGACCAGTTCGAACTGCCCGGTGCGAAACCGCTCCGCCGGCAGGATCGGCGAGTCGGTGCGCCCGTCGGCATTCGTCACCATCTCGGCCAGCACCTCACGATCGTCTCCGTTGAGAGCGAAGAGCGTGATCTTGAGCCCGTCCGCCGGGCATCCCCGCGCCGTGTCGAGCACATGGGTGGTCAGATATCCTGCCATCGCGTTCTCCTTCGCCAATCGTCGTCACCGCGACCACTATGCTTTCGGGTGAAACAAACCGCAAGATATCGTGCGCTCACCGGAAGTTGCTTGGTATTTCACACCCTTATGGTTGATCACCGCACAGCTGCCTCTAGGTGACATAACAGGTTCACGTAGCCGTCACATCGATGTCACGTCGGAAGGCGATGGGCAGCGCAGCAAAGAGCGGAAGGATCCTATGGCCCATAAATTGCAGTCTGCCATTTTCCGGACTGTCTCCGCATCGCTTCTCTGCGCAGGCGCCGGGTGCCTGCCTCTCCCCGCCGATCCACCGGAGATGTGACATGAGCCGATCGCGCCATCACAACAAGCACCACTACCGCAGCCTCTTCCTCTCGGATTTTCACCTTGGCTCGCGCGGGTGCAGCCCCGGCCCGATACTCGACTTTCTGCAAAGCGTCCGGGCCGACGCGATCTACCTCGTCGGCGATATCCTCGACCTCTGGCATGGTGGCCCCGTGCAGTGGGGGGATATCCATGCCGAGATCATCGAGACCCTCGAGGCCCATGCCGAGGCCGGAACGCGTATCGTCTACCTGCCCGGCAATCACGATGCGGCACTACGCTCGCCGGGTATGAACTTCCTCAGCTTTGAGCTGGCCGAGACGGCACTCCATGTCGGCGCGGACGGGCAGCGCTACCTTATCGTGCATGGCGATCAATGCGATGCGCGCATCCTGCGCTGGCACGCGATGACCCGTTTCGGAAGCCGGATGGACGCGCTGTTCCGCGGCATCGATGCCTGGTTGCGCCGCCGCCGTGACGTTTCCGAGACAGAGCGCACGTTGATCCAGCTCGCGATCGAGGGGATTAACCACCTGATCGCACGTGGCTCTGGTTACGAGCATCGGCTGATCGCGCTGGCCTCCGAGGCCGGGGTCGACGGGATCATCTGCGGCCACTCGCACAAGCCCGCGCTGCGCGAGGTCGGCGGAATGACCTACGCGAATTGCGGCGACTGGGTGGACAGCCTGACCGCCTTGGCCGAGGATAGTTCAGGCGCATTGCAACTTCTTCAATGGGGCGCGGAGCCCGCTGCGGTCACCGAGACCGGCACCCGCCCCGCCGTCGCAAAGGTTCGTGCATGACGATCGTTCTGCTCTTCCTTGCAGCCCTTCTGGGCATCACTCTAACGGCGCATCTTCTCAGCGCCGCGATGACCGCGTGGCGCGAATCCCGACCACCGAAGCCGGTGCCCGACGACCTGCCTTTCATCGCACTGATGCGCCCGGTCTGCGGGGTCGACCCGTTCGACGCGGAGACGCTGGGCTCGTCCTTCGAACTCGACTATCCGGATTACGAGGTAATATTCTGCGCGCCGTCCGAGCACGACCCGGCCTGCGCGCTGGTCCGTCGCCTGATCGAAGAGAACCCGCATGTGCATGCGCGGCTTCTGACCGGGCTCGACGCGGTGTCGGGCAATCCGAAGCTGAACAACCTGCACAAGGGTCTGTCCGCGACCGACGCTGAGTGGCTCGCGATGGCCGATAGCAATCTGCTTTTGCCGCGCGATTATCTGAAGCGGTTGGTGGCGGAATGGCGGCCCGGCACGGGGCTGGTCTCCGCTCCGCCGGTCGCCGAGCGTCCAGGCAATCTCTGGGGCGCCGTCGAGGCAGCGTTCCTCAACACCAATCAGGCGCGCTGGCAGGTGGCGGCCGACATGATCGGGCTGGGCTTCGCACAGGGCAAATCGCTGTTCTGGCGGCGCGACATCCTGATGGCAGGCGGCGGCTTTGCGGCGCTCGGGCGCAACATGGCCGAGGACGTGGCCTCTACGAAACTCGTGCGCCGTCAGGGGCTGAAGGTGCGGCTGACGCGGCACCTCTTCGCGCAACCGATCGGGAGGCGCGCGGCTCGCACGGTCTGGAACCGCCAGCTGCGCTGGTCCAAGGTGCGTCGCGACGGCTTCGTGATGATCTTCGCCGCAGAGATCGCGCAGGGCCCTTTCCTGCCCTTCCTCGCCGCGCTTGCCCTCGCCGCTTTCGGCGCGATGCCTTGGATCGCGCTGCCGCTTCTGGTTGCGCTGTGGTACGGTGCCGAGGTGCTGCTGGCGCGGATCGCGGGCTGGCCCGCCTCCGCGCGCGACATCGCAGGGTTCGCGATCCGCGACGCGATGCTGCCCGCGCTGTGGCTGATGACATGGTTTGGGCGCGATTTCACGTGGCGCGGCAATGACATGACCCATCGGGACGTGGCGCGCCGCGACACCCCCGTCACGGAGTAACCTTATGTTCGGCTTGGAGACGATCTCCGCATTGATGGCGAAACACGGCCTAGCCGTAATCGCGCCGATTGCGGTGCTCGAAGGGCCGATCGTGACCGTGATCGCGGCGTGGCTTGCCAGCCAGAACCTGTTCTCCGTCTGGTCGGTTGCGATCATCGTGATCCTTGCCGATCTCGTCGGCGATCTGGGGCTCTATTCGCTTGGCCGATGGGGGCTGAACCGGATGCCCAAGAAATGGCGCGACAGGCTGGGTCTGAGCCGCGCGCGGCTCGTGAGCGCGGCGCGGCACTTCCAGAGCAAGGGGATCAAGACGCTGGTCTTCGGTAAACTGACCCATTCGGCTGGCGCGCCGGTGCTGGTCGCAGCCGGGGTCGCGCGGATGAATTTCTGGGTGTTCATGCTGACCAATCTGATCGCCACGATCCCGAAATCGCTTGCTTTCGTGGCACTCGGCTATTGGCTCGGCTCGCATATCGGCAAGATCGACAGCTGGCTGTCGACGGGCTCGCTGATCCTGCTCGTCGTGATCGCGCTCGGCGCCACGATCTGGTTCTATCGCCGCAAGAGGTCGCATTCATGACGAAGATCAGTTGCATTCTGCCCGCCTATAACGAAGCCCCGCGGATCGGCGCGGTGCTGGAGCGCGTGCTGGGCCATCCGCAGATCGCCGAGGTGATCGTGATCGACGACGGCTCAAGCGACGGCACCGCCGAAATCGCCGAGGGGTATTGCGCCGCCCATCCGCATCTGCGGGTGCTGCGCCAGACACAGAACGGAGGCAAGACGGCGGCCGTGGCCGCGGGGATCGCAGAAGCCGCGGGCACTCACCTGATGCTGCTCGACAGCGATCTGCTGGGGCTGACCCATTCCGATCTGGGCGCGCTGATCGCGCCGGTGGCGAATGGGGAGGCCGATGTCACGATCAGCCTGCGCCGCAACGCGCCGCGCATCTGGCGGGTGATCGGGCTCGATTACATCTCAGGCGAGCGTGTGATCCCGCGCGAGATGCTGGGCACACGACTGGAGGCTCTCAACGCCCTTCCCCGCTTCGGGCTGGAGGTGTTCATGAACCGCCTGTGGATCGGCGCGCGCGCCCGGATCGCCGTCGTCGCGTGGCCCGGCGTCGACAGCCCGATGAAGTCCGCAAAGCTTGGCAACTGGCGCGCCGGTGTCACCGCCGACGCGCGGATGATCCGCGACATCTTCCGCACCATCGCACCGCATCGCGCGTTGGGGCAGATCGTGGCGATGCGCCGCCTGCGGGTGCCAGTTCAGGTGCAGACTTTACCGCGAAAAGACTTGGAACGTATAGCTCGCTAGGCGGTTCGGTTCGCGACAGTTCAGCGGAGGTTTCATGTCACAACATGCGCGCGTCGTCATAATCGGCTCCGGCTCGGCCGGGTTGTCCGCCTTGCGCGAGGTGCGCCATGCGACAGATGACTTCCTCATCATCAATGACGGCCATTGGGGCACGACCTGCGCCGAAAGCGGCTGCATGCCTTCCAAGGCGCTGATCGAAGCCGCCAACGCCTTCCACCGTCGCCACGATTTCGAGGCCTTCGGGATTTCCGCCGCCGAGACGCTGCGCATCCGCGTGCCCGACGTGATGGCGCGAATGAAACGGATGCGCGACGACTTCACGAAATCGCCGCGCGCGGTGCCCGAGAAACTCGGCGAAAAGGCGATCTCGGGCCGCGCGAGGCTCCTCGGGCCGAACCGGATCGAGATCGAGGGGCACGGGGAAGTGACCGCCGACGCGATCATCCTCGCGACCGGTTCGTCGCCAGTGCTGCCGGGGCCGTGGAAAACCTTCGGCGATCGTATTTTTACCACCGACACGCTGTTCGACCGCGACGACCTGCCCAAGCGGATCGCGGTGATCGGCATGGGCGCGATCGGCGTGGAACTCGCACAGGCGATGGCGCGGATGGGGATCGAGGTCGCGGGCTTCGATGCGTTGGAAAGCGTGGCTGGCATGACCGACCCGGAAGTCGCTGCACTCCTGCGCGACGCCATCGCGGCGGAACTGCCGCTGCATCTGGGTGCCCCGGCTGAGATTTCCGAGGGCAATGCGGGCAGTTTGATCGTGAAAGGCGCAGGCGGCGCAGAATTCGAGGCCGACGCCGTGCTCGCCGCGATGGGACGCCGCCCCAATATCGCGGGGCTCGGGCTAGAGACGCTCGGCGTGCCGCTCGACGATCACGGGATGCCCGAGGTCGACGCCTCTTCCACGCAGATCGGCGATCTGCCGGTCTTCATGGCGGGCGACGCAAACGCGATCCGCCCGATCCTGCACGAAGCTGCGGACGAAGGGCATATCGCGGGGCGCAACGCCTTGGCCGAAAGTCCACGCCGCTATCGCCGCCGGGCCTCGATGGCCATCGCCTTCTGCGCGCCCAACGCGGTGCGTGTCGGGCAGAGCTTCGCGGATCTGGAGGGGAAGGACATCTTGATCGGACACGCCAATTTCGCGTCGCAATCGCGCGCCCGGCTGGCCGAAGAGGCGCATGGCCTGATCCGCATCTATGCCGAGCCGGGAAGCGGCAAGCTCCTGGGCTGCGAGATGGCGCTGCCCGAGGGCGAGCATTTCGCGCATCTCTTCGGCCTCGCGATCCAGTCGGAGATGAGCACCTACGACATGCTGGCGATGCCCTTCTATCATCCGGTGATGGAGGAAGGGCTGCGCAGCGCCTTGCGTGAGATCGCCCGGCAATTGCCCGACGAGGAGCGCTCCGACCTCGCCGACTGCCCCGAGAAAGGGCACTCGACGCTCGACTAAAGAGCTGCAATCTCGGCCACACGCGCGGCGTTGTCGGGCGCGGTCGTCCCGTCTTCCATCACCAGCGAATTCTCGAACCCGACCCGCGCCTTGCCCCCCTTGGCGAACGCGTTTCTCAGGCAGGCGGTCTCGCCCCGGCCGAAGGCGCAAATCGCCCAGTCGGGGGTGATCGCCTCGGCTTGCATCCAGTCGAGGAACGGGTCGAGCATCTCAGGCGTCGAGACTTGCCCCGCGACATAACGGCCCATCACGAAGATCAGTTGCAGTGCCGGATCGCGCAGCAAACGGTCGGGCAGAACGCGCGCCAGCGCCTCGGCATCCTCGCGGGAATAGAGGATATGTTGGATCGCGATCCCGCGCTCTGCCGCCTCCTCGTAGAACTTCATCGCCAGCAATTCATGATCGCGCAGCATCTCGCGCGCCGAGACAGAGACCATATGAGCGCCCGAGTTCAGAGCGACGTAGCGCTGGTGGCCCGGCGCGTAGCGCCCCGCGGCCTCGGTGGTGATCTGGATCGCCATGTCGCCCAAGCGCGGACGCAGATGGGCCAACGCCTCGGCATAGGCTCCACTATCGAGCAGGTGCCCGCCCGCATCGTCGCGCAGGTGCAGATGCAGCGCCCCTGCCCCGGCGTCGCGGCAGGCGAGCGCAGTCTGCGTGATTTCGTCGAGCGAGACCGGCAGCGCCGGATGGTCGGTCTTGGTCTTGGTCGCCCCGTTCGGCGCGACCATGATACGCGGCAGGCTCACCCGAGAACCTCGCGGATCGCGGTGCCGAGCTTGTCCACCAATTCGCCGATCTGGTCGTCGGTGATGATGAAGGGCGGCGCGAGCAGGATGTGGTCGCCGCGCTGGCCGTCGATCGTGCCGCCCATCGGGTAGCAGACGAGCCCCGCCTCGAAAGCCGCAGCCTTGAGCTTCTTGTTGACGGCCTTCGCCGGATCCATCGGCTCTTTCGTGGCGCGGTCGGCCACGATTTCCAGCCCGCGGAACATGCCGCGCCCACGGATGTCGCCAATATGGGGATGCTGGCCGAACGCCTCGCGCAAAGCCGCGTCGAGCACTTCGCCCTGCTGCGCCGCCCGCGCGACCATGCCACCCTCGGTCAGCTTCTTGACCACGGCATCGCCCGCGGCGGTCGCGGTCGGGTGGCCGATATAGGTATGTCCGTGCTGGAAGAAGCCCGAGCCGTTGACGAAGGCGTCATAAATCTCGGACGTGCAGATCGCAGCCCCGATGGGCTGATAGCCCGCGCCGAGCCCCTTCGCGATGGTGACGATATCGGGCGCGATCCCGTCCTGCTCGCAGGCGAACAACGTACCGGTCCGGCCCATCCCGCACATCACCTCGTCGAGGATCAGCAGGATGCCGTATTGATCGCAGATTTCGCGGATACGCTTGAAATAGCCCTTTACCGGCGGCACCGCGCCCATCGTGGCGCCCACGACCGGCTCGGCGATGAAGCCGATCACGTTCTCCGCACCGAGACGCTGAATTTCGGCCTCCAGCTCGTTGGCGACGCGCAGACCGTATTCCTCGGCGGTCTCGCCGTCCTCGCGCCAGCGGTATTCATGCACGGGCGCGATGTGGCTCACATCGATCAGCAGCGGGTTGAACTTCTCGCGGCGCCACGCATTGCCGCCAGCGGCCAGCGCGCCCAGCGTGTTGCCGTGATAGGACTGGCGGCGCGCGATGAAATGCGACCGGCTCGGCTCGCCTTTCTCGACGAAATACTGTCGTGCCATTTTCAGCGCGCTTTCCACCGCCTCCGATCCCCCGGATGTGAAGTAGACGCGATCCAAGCTCCCCGGCGCGTGAGCGATGAGGCGATCGGCAAGCCGCTCGGCGGGTTCGGAGGAGAAGAAACCGGTATGCGCGAAGGCGATATTGTCGATCTGATCCTTGATCGCGGCAATCACGTCCGCGTCAGAGTGACCGAGACAGGACACGGCCGCACCGCCCGAGCCATCGAGATACCGCTTGCCCTCGGAGTCGAGGATGTAGATACCGTCGCCCTTTACTGCCAAGGGCGCAGTGGACTTCGTGTGGCGCGGGAATACATGGCTCATATCGGTCCCTCCTTCGGGACAAGATTGCGTGAGGGTCGCTGATCACCCCATGAAACATATGTTTTACGCATTGACAATATATGAAACAAATGAAACGGTCACCGCGACGCGATAACTGGTGATGGAACCTGGGGAGGAGCATTGTCCGGCAGTTTCGAACAGCGATTGGCTGCGCAATATGGCAGCCTCTCCACGCGTTTGCGTGAGGCGGGCGACTATATCGCAGACAATCCGGTGAGCATCGCCACGCGCTCGCTGCGTATGCTGGCGAGCGAGTCGAACCTTGCGCCCGCGACCTTCACCCGCCTCGCCCATGCGCTCGAATACGAGAATTTCGAAGAGCTGCGCGAGACCATGCGCGACCAGATCGGTCGCCGTGTTTCACCCTTCGCGGACCGCGCCGACCGGCTGCAGAAGGACGCTGCCGATCCGCAGGACAGCTTCCTCAACCGGTATGCCGCGGCCACGCAGGACAATATCGCAGCCCTGACCGCCGCGATCGAACCGGGACGGCTCGAGGCCGTGGCCGACAAGATCGCCGCCGCCCGCCGGGTGGTGCTGCTGGGCGCGCTAGGTTCGACGGGTATTGCGGAATACACCGCCTATATCGCCAATTTCCTAGGCGACAACTGGGAGCTAGGCGCCCGCGCTGGCTCGTCGCTGGGCGCGACGCTCGCCGGGCTCGACGAGCGCGACGCGGTTCTGGTGATCACCAAGCCGCCCTTCGCGCGCTCCACCATCCGCAGCGCGATCCATGCCCATGAACAGGGCGCCCATGTCACGCTGATTACCGACAGCCGCAGCTGTCCGGCGCTGCACGCGGCCGATGAGACCTTCATCGTGCCCACCGACAGCCCGCATTTCTACACGAGTTACGTCGCCACGCTGTTCTTGCTCGAAGCAATTCTGGCGCTGGTGGCGAAGCGCGCGGGACCCCGCGCAACCGAACGGATCGCCGAGGTCGAACGGCGCAACAGGCTTCTCGACGAAGTCTATGCACGCTGACCGAGGCGGACCGTACCACTGAACCGACACCCAAAAACGATCAACGGGAGTGACTACATGAAACAGTTCTTCAAACTCGGGGCCGTCGCGGCCGTCGCCGGCGCGCTGATGGCGCCCGCGGCGAACGCAGCCGACGAGACCTTCATCACCATCGGGACCGGCGGCGTCACCGGCGTCTACTACCCGACCGGCGGCGCGATCTGCCGCCTGATGAACAAGAGCCACAAGGAAACCGGCGTCCGTTGCTCGGTCGAGTCCACCGGCGGTTCGGTCTACAACATCAACACCATCCGTTCGGGCGAGCTGGACTTCGGCATCGCCCAGTCGGATTGGCAGTACCACGCCTACAAGGGCGACTCGAAGTTCTCCGATCAGGGTCCGTTCGAGAAGCTGCGCGCCGTGTTCTCGATCCACCCCGAGCCCTTCACCGTCGTCGCGCGTGCCGATAGCGGCATCAAGAACTTCCAAGACCTCAAGGGCAAGCGCGTGAACATCGGCAACCCCGGTTCGGGTCAGCGCGGCACGATGGAAGTGCTGATGGATGCGATGGGCTGGAAAACCTCGGACTTCGCGCTCGCGACCGAGCTGAAGGCCGCCGAGCAGTCGAAAGCGCTCTGCGACAACCAGATCGACGCGATGGTCTACACCGTGGGTCACCCCTCCGGTTCGATCCAGGAAGCGACCACCTCCTGCGACGCGAACCTCGTGAACGTCACGGGCGACGCGGTCGACAAGCTGGTCGCCGACAACCCGTACTACGCCACCGCGACGATCCCCGGCGGCATGTATCGCGGCAACCCCGACGACACGAAGACCTTCGGCGTGCGCGCGACCCTCGTGACCTCGGCCGACGAGCCCGATGATGTCGTCTATGCGCTGGTGAAGTCGGTCTTCGACAACTTCGACGAGTTCAAGAAGCTGCACCCGGCCTTCGCGCATCTGAAGCCCGAGGAAATGGTCACCGCCGGTCTCTCGGCTCCGATCCATCCGGGCGCTCTGAAGTACTACAAGGAACGCGGCTGGATTAAGTAATCCCTGCGCATATTCGGGCGGGCGCGCTTGCGTGCCCGCCCTTTTCAGTTTCAGCTACTAAGATCATGCCGGAACAGGCGGACGGCCCGTTGGGTCGCAAGGGGGAACGATGGCGGAAAATCGCGCCTTGAACGAACAAGAATTGCAGGAGCTCGTACAAGCTTCTGACAGCGGGGCGCGCAGCCCCAAGGGATGGGTCGGGCTCATGGTCGCCGTGGTGGCGCTGAGCTGGTCGATCTTCCAGGTGCTTCTGGCCTCGCCCATCGGGCCCTATGTGCTGCCGGGCGACCTGATCAACAATGCCCGCCAGATCCATCTGGCCTATGCCATCTTCCTCTCGGCGATGGCATATCCGCTGTTCAAGTCCTCACCCAAGGACCATGTGCCGTGGTATGACTGGATCCTCGCGGTAGGCGGGGCGCTTCTCGCGCTGTACGGCTATTTCTTCTACCAGAAGATCGTCGACAATGGCGGACTCGCCGATATGCAGGACTCCTATATCTCGGTCCTGGGCATCATCTTCCTCTTCATCGCAGCCTATCGCACGCTCGGCCCGGTCATGGTGCTGCTGGCGATCGTGTTCCTGTGTTATGTGTTCTTCGGCTCGTCGGAGTTCTTCCCCGAACAGATCCGCTGGGCCGGTGCGAGCCTGCGCAAGGCGATGAGCCACATGTGGATCACCTCCGAGGGGGTGTTCGGGATCGCGCTCGGCGTCTCGACCAAGTTCGTCTTCCTCTTCGTGCTGTTCGGCGCGCTGCTCGAGAAAGCGGGCGCGGGCAACTACTTCATCCAGATGGCCTTCGGCGCGCTCGGCCACCTGCGCGGCGGGCCTGCGAAAGCCGCCGTCGTGGGCTCTGCGGCGACCGGCCTGATCTCGGGCTCGTCGATCGCGAACGTGGTCACCACCGGCACCTTCACCATTCCGCTGATGAAACGCGTAGGCTTCTCGGCAGAGAAAGCCGGCTCGGTCGAGGTGGCTTCTTCGGTCAACGGCCAGATCATGCCGCCGGTGATGGGGGCCGCCGCCTTCCTGATGGTGGAATATGTCGGCATCTCCTATCTGGAGGTCATCAAGCACGCCTTTATCCCGGCGATCATCTCCTACATCGCACTGTTCTACATCGTGCATCTGGAGGCCGTGAAAAACCGCATGCCGACGATCGGCGACCGCGTGGTCTCGGTCTGGCGCACCGCCTTCGGCATGTTCGCCTTCTTCGCGGGCTTCGCGGCGCTGTGCTATGCCACGCAATACCCGGTGCGCCTCATCACCTCGATGGTACCCGAAGGCGCAGGCTGGGTTCTGTCTCTGCTCGTCGTCTTGGTCTATCTCGGCCTCGTCTGGGTCGCCGCGAAAGCGCCCGATCTGGAGCCGGACGATCCGAACTCCGAGATCGTGAAGCTTCCGGAGATCAAGGATATCTACAAGGCGGGCCTCTACTACCTGCTCCCGATCGTCGTTCTGGTCTATTTCCTGATGATCGAGCGCAAGTCGCCGGGCCTGTCGGCCTTCTGGGCCTCGTTCCTGCTGTTCTTCATCCTGCTCACCCAGAAACCGCTCAAGGCCGCCTTCCGCGGCGAGAGCGCCCCGATGAGCCGCTTCCGTGAAGGCGTTCTCGACCTGATCGGCGGCATGATCGACGGCGCGCGCAACATGATCGGGATCGGCCTGGCCACCGCCACCGCCGGGATCATCGTAGGCACCGTCTCGCTGACCGGGATCGGTCAGGTGATGGCCGATTTCGTCGAGTTCCTCTCGGGTGGCAACCTGATCCTGATGCTGATCTTCGTGGCGATCCTGTCGCTGATCCTCGGGATGGGCCTGCCGACCACGGCGAACTACATTGTCGTCAGCTCGCTGATGGTGGGCGTCGTCGTCCATCTGGGCGCGCAGTCGGGCCTCGTGGTACCGCTGATTGCGGTGCACCTGTTCGTGTTCTACTTCGGGATCATGGCGGACGTGACGCCACCCGTGGGCCTTGCCTCCTTCGCGGCGGCGGCAGTCTCGGGAGGCGACGCGATCAAGACCGGCTTCACGGCGTTCTTCTATTCGCTGCGCACGGTCGCCCTGCCCTTCGTGTTCATCTTCAACACCGATCTGCTGCTGATCGACGTGACGTGGTACCAGGCGATCTTCGTCTTCGTCATAGCGACGATCGGCATCCTCGTCTTCACCGCGGGCACGATGGGGTGGTTCGTCACCCGTTCGAAGATCTGGGAGACGGTGGCGCTTCTTCTGATCGCCTTCACCCTGTTCCGTCCCGGCTATTTCATGAACATGATCGAGCCGCCCTATAACGAGGTGCCGCCTGCGAACATCACGCAGCGCCTCGACAAGGCACCGGTCGGGCGTGAGCTGCGACTGATCTTCTCGGGTCCCGATTACACCACCGAAGAACCGAAGGACCTGACCGTGCTGGTCAAGGTGCCCGAAGGCGCGACGGGGCAGGACCGGCTCGACAAGCTCGGCCTGAGCTTCACCGAAACGGACGGAAAGATGGTCGCGGACGAGCCGATGTTCGGCTCGGAGTTGCAGCAGAAACTGCAGGGCTTCGACTTTTACGGCGACAGGCCCGTCACACTGTCCAACGTGAAGGTGCCGAACGACCAGCTTCCGAAAGAGCTGATGTTCATCCCCGCTTTCGCGCTTCTCGCGCTCATCGCTTTCCTGCAATATCGGCGCAGGGAAGACGATGACGCGGCCTTTGCTGAAGGAGAACCGGCATGACCAATACCATTCTCTGCGCGATCGACATGAACCGCCCCAAGACCGAGCGCAAAGTGCTCGAATGGGCGGCGCGGCTGGCCGAGATGGAAGACGCACAGCTCGATGTGATCACCGTGGTGCCCGATTACGGCTCGGCGGTTGTGGGGGCCTTTTTCTCGGACGATCACACTGCGAAGGCGAAGGAGCACGCGCGCGAGCTGCTGCATGACTTCGTCGCCGAGGTCGTGGGCCCCGAGGTGAACGCCAAGGTGCGACACATCGTGGGCGTCGGCACGGCCTATCACGAGATCCTGTCGCTGGCCGAGAAAGACGGCGCGGACATGATCGTGCTCGGGGCGCATCGCCCCGATCTCAGCGATTATCTGCTCGGGCCGAACGCCGCTCGGGTCGTGCGGCACTCCAATTGCTGCGTCTTCGTCGTGCGCTGAGCGCGCGACCGACGCCGAAGATTTAGGGGCGCGCCCGGGCGATGGGCGCGCCCTTTTTCTTATCCCGCACCGGCTCAGGCAGCGGTATGCAACTGGCGCGGCGCCGACCGGGCCGCCAGCACGCAGGCCTCGGCCATCTCGCGACGCCGCTGCGTGGAATATTCCGCGGGCATCCGCAGCGCCGCGTATTGCCGCCCGTCCTCGTCGTTGCGATAGGTCGGGCCCATCCGGCTCACATCGTAGCCAAGCTGGCGCAGCGCCCGCATCAGCGCGAGAGAGGAGAGACAGATCAGCTCGTCCGCGCCCCGCTCCTTGGCGCGCTCCACCAGCCCGTCGACGATCAACCGCAAGCAGGTCGCGCGCTCGGCCTGCGTGGTCAGCGCGTCGGAAATCACCAGCCGCGTACATTCCCAGACCGTCTCGCTGGCAATTTCGGTCGGCAGGATTTCCGGCGGAATATGCGGCAACTTTCCCAGATGCGCGTCGCGCAGCATGTAGGTATTTCCACCCCAGATCGCCGCGGTGGACATCGCGCGCGCACCGCCCACCACCTGCCCCTCCTTCAGCACGAGCGAGTAATGCGCTAGGGGCGTATCATATTGATCCATCTCCACTTCGTCGTTATGCGGCACGTCCCAACCGAGCGTGTCGACGAAGACCTCCTTGCGCAGGCGCAGAAAGTCGTAAAACGCGGTGCCGAAGCGGTGAAGTTGCGAGAATTCGAAAGTGCAGTTTTGCATTGGAGCCTCCTTCTGGATAACTCCATCGAAACCACGAATTTGTAAAAAATTCACCCTTTTAGGTTGTACCAGCCTAGATGAGTCGCCTCGACGTCGCGATTGCGAGCATCTCGATCGCATTTCGCGCACCCAGCTTTCGGCTGGCAGAGGAAAGCCGGGCCTTCACGCCGCTCTCGGAAATCGCGAGTTTCGCGGCGATCTGCTTGATCAAGAGCCCATCCGCGCGGTAGCGGATCGCCTCGAGTTCGGCTGCCGTGAGAGAGCGTTGCGAGGCATCGACATGCAAGGTCTTGAGCATCTCGAACGCTTCCTGCAGCTCGGCATCGGTGAAGTCCCGGTCCGACCGGAACAGCGCGGCGTGGCTGCGTCGCCCGACATCGCGCGGCGTGTTGAACGAGATCGTCGCGCCATAGAGAAGTCCCATGCGCCGCGCCATCCCGACGACGTCACGGGGATCGTCTTTCAGATCGGCCCAGCGCACGTACCCAACATTGTGATAGACCCAGTGCATCGAAGGGTCCTGCACCACCAGACCGTGCTGAGTGTAGATGTCCACCCAGTCACTGTTCAGACGGTTGAGTTCGGCCTCAGGGAAAGAATAGCCAACCCTTAGCGCGAGATAAAACCCGGCAGGGGCGATTTGATTCAATCGCGTTTCGCAGTCCCTCAGTTCCATGATCTGATGGTCAATTCACTTGCACTCGATGCGGTCTCAGCCTACCGTCGCGCGGGACGCTGAGACCCTCTTCCGACAACCTAAAGACGAAATCCCGTGATGGAAACAGCAAACCGCAAGGAAATCGATAACCTTCTCAAGGAACTCGGTCAAACCTGCGACACCGGTTTCGCGTTTGCCCTGCATATCCGCTTTACCCGCCCGAACATCCTGTATCGCACCTACCCCGAGCCGTGGATCGAGGAATATAGCGAGAAGGGCATGATGATGGATGATCCCGTCGTGCTGTGGGGGATGCAACACGAGGGTATCGTGCGTTGGGAGGATCTCGATGACCCCAAAGGGGTCTTGGAGGGGGCAAAAGCCCATGGCCTTCGGAACGGGTTGACCTGCGCGGTGCTGGAAAACGGCTCTCGTTCGATCTCGGGCTTCACCCGCTCTACCCAGCCTTTCTCTGAGGCCGAGGCGCAGGAGCTGTTGGAGATGACCCGGCAGCTACACAATCTTACGGCGGGCCTCTCTGACCTCTGAGACGCGGCCTTTCGCACCAGCCTCGCGCCGATTGTGCAAATCGAATCAACGGGTCTCTGCAATTTCGACTGGCCGAAGCCGCTGCACCTAATTCAACCTCGGCGTGTAAATTTCATCTAACCGAAGGTTGGTTTTTGTCGGCCATTCGAATTTCGGTCGAAAAGCTTGGCTTTCGCTTGATAGGCGCGAAAGGCGCCCCCTAACCTCTTAAGTATCTGTAATCGGGATCGACGGGCCTGGTCCGGCCCAAAGCGATTAAGTCGACATCAAACCGGACTGGGCAGTCGCTGCCGTTCTTCTGTGGGGGGGAACATGACGCATCTGCCACGTTTCGAGACGCAAGATATCTCTTGGGCACGGCCGCGCCGACATCGGGGGCAGTTGCGTAGTCTGGTTGCCGGAGGGGCCGGGTTTCTGGGATCGCACCTGTGCGACCGGCTGATCGAGGCCGGTCACGCCGTTATCTGCATCGACAACCTCCAGACCGGGCGGCGACAGAATATCGCCCACCTGTCGGAGCATCGCGATTTCACTTTCTTCAGGCATGACGTCATCGCACCGCTGCGGATCGAGGGCGAGATCGACCGGATCTACAACCTCGCCTGCGCGGCCTCGCCGCCGAAATACCAGCTCGATCCGCTGCACACGTTCCAGACCTGCATCGCCGGGTCGCTGAACCTTCTGACCTTGGCCGAGGAGAAGGGCGCGCGCATTCTTCAGGCTTCGACCTCCGAGGTCTATGGCGATCCTGACATCTCGCCCCAGCACGAAGACTATCGCGGACGCGTGAACACCACCGGCCCCCGCGCCTGCTACGACGAGGGCAAGCGCGCGGCAGAAACACTGTTCCACGACCTTCAGGCCAGCCGCGGCATCGACACCCGCATCGCGCGGATATTCAATACCTACGGGCCCCGGATGGACCCCGAGGACGGCCGCGTGATCTCGAATTTCGTCACGCGGGCGATCCGTGGCGCGCCGCTCCAACTCTATGGCGGCGGCACGCAGACTCGCTCGCTTTGCTATGTCGACGATCTGATCAGCGGGCTGGTCGCGCTGATGGAAAGCGAGACGGTCGGCCACGATCCGGTAAATCTGGGCAATCCGGGCGAATATACCGTCGCCGAGCTTGCCCATATTGTGCGCGACATGTGCGATAGCCGGGCGCCGCTCGTGGTTTCGGACCTGCCGCTCGACGATCCGATGCAGCGCTGCCCCGACATCACCCGCGCCGAGACCCGCCTGGGCTGGCATCCCGAGATCGCATTGCGCGACGGCCTAGTGCCGACCATCGCCTATTTCCGGGCCGAAATGACGGGCGCGGCATCCGAAGCCGCCCCCCCGATCGCGACGGCCGCGGAATGATCCAGCGCCCCGACATACGGGCCGCAATCGCGGCGGGGCATCTGGCACCGATCCTCTCCCCGAGACAGGCGCTGCGCTACCGGGTGCTGTTCGCGCTGTGGATGCTCGCCACGGTCTATTTCTGGAGCTGGTGGCTCACACCGTCGCATATCCTTGCGACGGTGCCTTATCTGATCCTCACCGGGGTGCTGATCTGGCTTCTGGCGATGCAGGTCTATTTCTTCGTGATCTTCCTGCAGGCGCTACGACCGGTCTCCCCCCTGCCGGAGCCGGGTCGCTGGCGCGTAGCGATGATCACCACGAAAACCCCGTCTGAGCCCTTCTCGGTTGTCCGCCGCACGCTAGAGGCGATGCTCGCACAGGATTATCCGCATGACACGTGGCTGGCCGACGAGGCGCCCTCGCCCGAAACGCTCGCATGGTGCAAGATCCACGGGGTGAAGGTGTCCAGCCGCCAGGGCATCGAGGCGTACCATCGCAAGGAATGGCCGCGACGGACGCGCTGCAAAGAGGGCAACCTCGCCTATTTCTACGACCATTGGGGCTATCGCGATTATGATATCGTGAGCCAGCTCGACGCGGATCACGTCCCGCAACCGGGCTACCTGCGCGAGATGCTGCGCCCCTTCGCCGATGAGGCGGTGGGCTATGTCAGCGCGCCCTCCATCTGTGCCGCCAATGCCAAGGAAAGCTGGGCCGCGCGCACGAGGCTCTATTTCGAAGCGGCGTTCCACGGCGTTTTTCAGGCGGGCTATACCGGGGTTCTGGCGCCGATGTGCATCGGCTCTCACTACGCGGTGCGCACCTCTGCGCTTAAGGAAGCTGGCGGGCTCGGCCCCGAACTGGCCGAAGATCACTCGACGACGCTCCTGATGAACGCGGCTGGCTGGCGAGGCGTTCACGCGATCGATGCGATTGCGATCGGCGACGGTCCGGCCACGGTGACCGACCTGATCACCCAGGAATTCCAGTGGTCGCGCTCGCTGTTGAGCCTCCTTCTGCGCTACATGCCGGACTATGTCGGCAAGATGCCGTGGCGGCTGAAGTTCCTCTTCGTGCTCTGCCAGAGCTGGTATGTCTTCTTCGCGCTTTCGATGTCGACGATGTATATCGCCCCGATCATCGCGATCAGCTTCGACATGCGTTTTGCCGACGTTACCTATCCCGCCTTCGTCGGCCATGTGCTGCCCGCCGGCATCGTGACGCTGATTTTCGCCTTCATGCTGCGGCGCGATCAGTTCTTCCGTCCGCGCGATGCCAAGATCATCGCGTGGGAGAAAGCGCTCTTCGTGATGATGCAATGGCCTTGGGTGCTATGGGGCTGCATCATGGCCATCTATGACAGGCTATCGGGAAAATTCGTCGATTTTCGGATCACACCGAAGGGCGAAGCGGCCTCGACGAGGCTGCCCGAGCGGATCATCGCCGTCTATGGCGGGCTGGCCCTGGGGGCCTTGCTGCCGGTTCTTTTGGTGGACAACGTCATCGAGGCGCGCGGGTTTTACCTCCTCTCCATGTTCAACGCCGCGTTCTATTTCGTCTTGCTGAGCGTGATCTTCGGCGCTCGCGCGCGCCGCGTTCAGATCGATTGGCGCGGCTGGCCCCGCGACATGGCGGTTCAGATGGGCACGCTGAGCGTCATCGTCTCGCTGAGTTTCGGAGCCCTTTGGCTCCGCGGCGGCGAAAGCGTCTACGCGCTCATGATCGGGCTGACATCGGTTCAGCTCGCAAAGGTCGAATACATCGTCTCGGGGGCCGGCATGGGCGCTCCGGGGCAAGCGAAGTTCCTCGTCAAACCGAGCTGGAAGTGACGGGGCTTCGCACCCAAAAGGAGGAGACTGAAATGGCTTATGATCTGATGACCCGTCGCGAGGTGATGGCCGGTGCCGCGGCGTTGGGACTGACCGTATCGGCGCGACCGGCATTCGCTGCGGATGTCAGTGTGCCGCCCGGCTCCTTGCCGTTCGGCGTCTATGATCCCGATGGTGATTTTGCGGATGTGTCGGGCGTGGTGATCGAACACCTGTTCCTGCCCTGGGAGGACGTTTTCCTTCCGTCGCTGAATGATGCCGATAGCTATGCGCTCGAACGCAACCGCGCACTTCTGGTGACGCTGGAGCCCTGGACATGGTCGCGCTCGGAGCGCAACACCGCGCAATATCTGCGCCGCGGGATCGAGCGGGGCGAATACGACGCCAACATGATCGCGGTGGCCGATGTGCTGGCGACGCTGCAAAGCCCGGTCACCCTGCGCTTTGCCCATGAGATGGACGACAAGTCCGGCCAGTTCATCTGGTCGGATTGGAACCCCGACGACTACATCGCAGCTTATCGCCGGATGACCGACGTCGCCCGCGACCGGGCGCCGAAGATCAACCTGATGTGGTCGCCGCTGGGCGACGAGAACATGGGCGACTATTACCCGGGCGACGACTACGCCGATATCGTCGGGCTCACGGTCTTCGGACTGCAGGCCTGGGATCAGGCCAAGTTCGGGCGCGATCAGACCTTCGACGACATCTTCGCGCCCCGCTACGCTCGGGCGGCGACCTATGGCAAACCGGTCGCGGTGGCCGAGCTCGGCTATGTCGGAAACCAGTCCTATGTTTCGATGTGGCGCGACCGCGTCCGTCAGGAATTGTCGGATTATCCGAGCCTCGTCGGCGTCAGCTACTTCAACCAGCGCGAGGTCTATCCGTGGCCGGAAGGGTTCGGCGCCCCGGATTGGCGAATCAAAAATCAGGTTTTGACGTAACCCACCACGGATAGTGGCGAGTTTTCGCCTATCACACCACCTCTGGACAAGACCTTGATGCCGCGCGGGAAATCCTCCCGCGCGGCACTTTTGCGATTTGCCATGATCTTGCCTGCTTCCCGCCACGTCACCTACCAACTTGACCCATAGGCTGGGATCGACCAATCCTTCTGCATGAGGACGCAATCGGCCCTCTTCCGCGCAGACGGGAAGGGCCAGACCGCAACACGAGCAGACAGGATTACAGTTCCGATGACGTTTTTATCCGTGAAAGCGGCCCGCCTTGTCGTGGCCGGCCTGATCTTTGCTGCCCCGCTGAGCAGCGCCCATGCGCAACAAGCCGGCATGCTGGATCTCAAACCGATCCGCGTCGCCGCCAAGAGCACGGCCGGGCATGGCAGCGCCAAGTTCGACTGGCTCGCCGGGCGCACCAGCAAATCGCAAGCGACCCCGCGCGTCGTTCAGACCCGGTTCATCGGCAACGGCAAGTGGATTTGCTCGCCCGCGGGTTTCGGCAAGAAAGCAAACTGCTTCCAGCGCTGAGCGCCGCACACATGCATGGGATGACGGCCCTGTCCTAACCGGGCCGCCTCGCGCTCATTCGGCGGGGAACCCCACGGTGCAATCGATCCCGGCAGGCAGTTTTCCCTCGGGATTGGGCAGCGCGAGACGCACCCCGAACGTGTCCGAGGCCGCATCGAAAACCTTGTCGACGACGCTCACCGTCGCGTCGTATTCGCCGCCCACGGGCGCGGCAGGATAGACCTTCAACACCTGATCCTTCTTGACCCGGTCATACATCGCGGTCGGCAGGAAGACCTCGACATGCAGCGGGTCGATCTGCGCGAGCTGCGCGATCGGCGCTTGCGAATAGACATATTCGCCCGGCCCCATCATCCGAGTGATCACCAGCCCGTCGATCGGTGAGCGGATTTCGCGCCGCGCCAGTTGCGCCTCCACTCGCTGCAGATCGAGCTTCGCCAGATGCTGGTCCATCTGGGCCGAGCGCAGCTCCAGTTGCGCGACCTCCGCATTGGTCTGCGCCTCCTGCACCTGCGCATCTGCCATCACGTTACGCTTGCCCATCTCGGTCGCGCGGTCGGCGGCCTTTTGCAGCAGCGCCACCTTAGAGCGCGCGATGTCGATCGGCCCCTCATCCTGCGCGCGTTCCCTCGCATAGGTCAGCTGCGCCTCTTCCGCCTTCGATTCCAGCTTCGCGATCGGGTCGCCCTTCTTCACCGTATCCCCGCGCGAGACGAAAACCTGATCGATCACCCCGTCCACCGCCGAGCCGATCTCGAGCACTTGCCCCGGGTCGATCAGGCAATCGAAGCGCTCCTGATCCTGCGCGAGCGCCGCACCGGGACCGAGGGCCAAAAGAAGGGTGATGGAAGTAAGCCGCATGGGTGGTCCCTTTCAGTTGCCCCTGCCGCTGAAGGCGAGCAGGTCTTCGAGATTGTCGTCGGCGCGCAGAAGCGCTTTGCGCACGCCCGAATGGCGCGCTTCGGTCGCGCGTTGCGCAAGCCGGGTCACGGGCGCGCCGATCAGCCACGGCACACGACCCTTCCCGCCCGAAAAAGTGCGGATCAGGCTGGAGAGCCGTGTGCCGTAGAAGACCCGCAGCAAATCGTCCTCGAGCGAGACGAAAGTGATGAAACTGCCCGGATCGCCTTGCCGTCCGCAGCGCCCGAAAAGCTGACGATCGATGCGGCGCGCGTCATGGCGGCCCGTCGCGATGACATGCAGCCCGCCAAGGGCGCTCATCTGCTGATCGATGCGGATATCGGTGCCGCGCCCGGCCATGTTGGTCGCGACCGTGATCCGCCCATGCCCGCCCGCTTCGGCTATGATATGGGCCTCGTGCTCGGTCTCGCGGGCGTTGAGCACGCGATGCGTCAGCCCCTCTTCGGTCAGGAGCGCGCTGATCTCTTCAGAGGCGGCGATGGATTGCGTGCCGATCAGGATCGGGCGGCCCGTCATGTGAACGCGTTTGGCCTCGGCCAGCACGGCGCGCCATTTCTGATCGGCAGTCGCGTAGTGCCGCTCGCCCAAGTTCTTACGGCGCGAGCGGCGGTTCGTCGGGATGCGCTTCGTGCGTAGCCGGTAGACCGCGCGCAGCTCGCCGGAGACTTCGGCCGCGGTGCCCGTCATGCCTGCCAGCGTCAGATAGCGGCGGAAGAAACGCTGATAGGAGATGCGGATCAGCGTCTCTTGCCGCCCCGTGATCTCGCACCCTTCCTTCACCTCGATCATCTGGTGTAGCCCGCGCTCCCACGAGCGGTCGGACATCACGCGGCCGGTATATTCGTCGACGATCTGAACGCCCGCCTCATCGACGATGTAATGCTTGTCGCGGTGATAAAGATGCAGCGCCGAGAGCGCCTGCCGCGCCAGTTCCTCACGGTGAATCTCGGTCGCCCAGACGCCCCCGAAATGCGCGCTGAGCTGGCGCAGCCGCGCCTTGCCCAGATCGGTCAGTTCGACCTTCCATTCCTTCTCGCGCACGGTGAAATCGCGCGGCCGGGTCAGTTTGCGCCCGATCTCGACGGCGCGCTGATAGGTCTGCTCCAGCCCCGAATGATCGCCCGCCCGGGTGATGATCAGCGGCGTGCGCGCCTCGTCGACCAGCACGCTGTCCGCTTCGTCCACGATCGCGTAGCATAGCCCGCGCATCAGCAACCGCTGCCGTTTCGGATCGGTCTTCGACAGCCCCTCCAGCGCCATATGCAGCGCGCGGGTCTCGCCTTCCAGCACCAGCCGGTCCTTGAGGTAATCGAAAGCCAACTGCTTGTTCGTGCAGTAACAAATATCGCAGGCATAGGCCGCCTGGCGTTCCTCGGGGCTGAGCCCTTCGATGATAACGCCGACGCTGAGCCCCAAAGCCCGATAGAGCGGCCCCATCCATTCCGCGTCGCGCGCGGCTAGGAAATCGTTCACCGTCACGATATGCACCGGGACGCCCGACAGCGCCATGATCGCGGCGGGCAGCGTCGCGGTCAGCGTCTTGCCCTCGCCGGTATCCATCTCGGCGATCCGGCCCCGCAGCATCGCGCGCCCGCCCAGAAGCTGCACGTCGAAGGGGCGCATCTGAAGCGAACGTTCGGACTGGATGCGCGCCAGCGCGAAGGCACGGGCCACCAGATCGGCGCGCAACCCCTTCACCCGCAGCATCTGCGCGACCTCGACACGGGCTGCATTGAAGGCATGCGCCTCCAGCTTCGCCAGCGTCTTCTCCTCCTTCGCGACACGGCGCAAAAAGCCCGCGCCCGCCGCCGATTTGACCGAGAAGAATTGCGAGACCCGCCCCACCGCGCTCGCCATGATCCGGTCGAGCGTGCCGAGGCGTTCATCCTCGCGCTCGGGGTAGAAGGCGGTCAGCAGGCCGGGGCGCTGGACGAGTATCTCAGACATCGTAGAGCCTCAGGAACAGCTGGCGCAGCGCTCGGTAGGCCTGAAACCCGATCGGCAGAGTGCCGTGAGAGAAACGCACCTCGACGCGACGGCCCAGCAGCGGCAGCGCGGCGTCGGGGGCCATCTCCAGCTCGAACTCGAAGACCCGTTGCAGCGTGCGCAGCCCCTTGTTGTCGCCCGGATCGACGGGAACGGTGCCGCCGCCCTGCAGTCCCAGCGCGGGGGTCGGCAGGTCGCGGATCCCGCCGGGCACTTCGCGCACGATGGTCGCGGGATAGCTCTGGCCGCCATATTCGACCGGCATCACATCGACGCGGCCCGTCGCGTTGCGCACCAGATCGACATCGTCCTGACCGACGACAACGCGCAACGCCGCCGTGTCTTCCTCGGTCAGAACGTAGGAGATCACCTGCCCGCGCTTGGCGAACCTTCCCTGCAGATCCTCGCCATTGGGCACCACGGCCAGACCTGCGCGCGGTGCGCGGATCGACAATTCGTCCAGCTGCTGGGCCAGCCGGTTGCGGTCTTCGCGGGTCGCGGAAATCTCCGCCGCGATCATCTCTGCCTCGACCCGGTCGGTGCGCACCGCCGCCTGACGCTGCAGCTCCAGCCCCGCAAGTTGCGAGTCTAGCACCTCGAGCCGCGCGCGCAGCAGCGGATCGTCGAGCTTGATCATCACCTCGCCCGGCTTGACCGCGTCATAGGTCGCGACCGGTACCTCCGTCACGAAGCCGCTGGTTCCCACACGCACCTGCGCCTGCTCGGAAGGCCATGTCACCCCGCTCACCACGGATCTATACGGTGCTGGCAGCACGAAAAGGATCACGAAAAGCGCGGCGATGAGCCCGCTCGTCACGAGGATCGCACGCGGCCTGTTGGCGCGGAGTTTCGGACTGGAAGACAGAAAGGACATGGATTTGCCTATGGGCACGAGGATCTGCGTCGTGATCGCCCAAGCTGCCAGCAGCACCCCGATGAAGAAGAAGCGGCCGGCGATATAGGTGATGATCGCGAACATGATGAAGAGGCGATAGATGAAGGCGGCGATCCCGTAGAACAGGAACCAGCGTTTCTCGGCGGGCAGCGAGGTGACGGGTTCCGCCTCTTTCATCCCGAACAGGTATTTCTGCGCGAGATAGGCATAGTAGCGGTTCGCGCGCTGGCCAAGATTGGGGATCTCCAGCCAATCGGCGAAGACGTAATAGCCATCGAAGCGCAAGAGCGGGTTGCCGTTGAACAGAAGCGTAGAGACGCCCCCGATCAGCATCACGTTATAGGCGACCGCATGGGCCGCGCCGGTCTCGGCATTAAGCCAGACGAAGAGCGCGATCGAGGCGAGGAACAGCTCCACCATGATCCCGATCCCTCCGACCAGCATCCGTTGATACTTGTCACGCAGTGCCGAGGCGGCGGAGGCGTCGACATAGGGCACAGGCACCAGAACCAGCAGCATGATCCCGATTTCATGGACCTCGCCGCCGTTCTTCTTAACCGCATATCCGTGGCCCAATTCGTGAAACGCCTTCACCACCGGATAGACCAGCCACAGCACGAAGAGGTTCTTCGGCGTCAGCACCCGGTCCGCGATGTTGTCGGTGATCGCGCCGAAATTGATCGCGGCGAAGATGAAACCCGCGAGCACCACCAGCACCCAGATCACCGCAAAGGTGCGGGTAAAGAAGGGGCGCACGAAGGGCATGGTGCGGGTGAGAAACGCGTCCGGGTCCCAGATCGGGATGCGGACGGCGAGCGGCGACCAGATCTTCTGCTTGATCTGCATCGACTGGTGGCGCTGGTAGCGACGGAACAGCTCGCGCCCGTCGGGCGGCACGTCGCAGATCAGCGCATCGGCGGCGTGCAACTGCCCCATCAGCCGGATCGCCTCGTCCTGCGTGGGGGCCTTCTCGCCAAGCTGCTCGTTGGTGGTGTTCCACAGTTCGTCCATCGTGCGTTTGCCGTTCATCAGCCCGACCAGCCGCCAGGCGGCTGGCGAGATACGATGGAAGCGCCCCGTCGCGATGTCCTGGATCACGAACCAGACGCGCCCGCGATAGTCATGCCGATGAACCGCGACATGCCTGCGCAGGCGCGGTTTGAGATCCTTCACCCGATACCAGGACGGAGAGAAGAGCGAGGTGGCCATGTCACGGCCACCAGGACCAGAGCGTCATGCGCACCCAGAGAACGATCCGCCGGGTCCAGATCCAGACGAGGCGGTGTTCCTCGACCTCGATCTTGGCGACCCCTTCCATACCGGGGCGCAGCGCGTTGATCGGCCCGTCGGTAACGGAGGCCTCGACGAGGAACTTGTTCGCCCCGGCTTCGGCATTGGAGATCGGCGTGACCCGGTCGACCTTCACTTCGATCGGGGTGTCGGGCAGCGAGGCGAGCACCAGCGCCCCGCTCTCGCCCGCCTTTACGTCCTTCACGTCGCGCTCGTCCACGCGCAGCATCACGCGGTAGTCGTTGAGCGGGGCGACCTGAAACAGCACGTCGCCGCGCCCGATCGGGGCTCCCAACGCCTGCGTCAGATCACCCGAGACCACGACCCCGTCGAAGGGCGCCTTGATCACCATCCGTCCGATTTCCTGATCGAGCAGTTCGATCTGCGCATCCGCTTGTTCGATCTGGCTTTGCAGGATCAGTGCCTTGGCGCGCTCGCGCTTGGCCATGGCTTGCGAATATTCGCGGCTCTGTTTGGATTTCTGACTTTCCCATTTCAGCCGCTCGAGCCGCAGGTCGCGATCGTCGAGCTTGGCCATCACCTCGCCCGCCTTCACGATATCGCCCGCGCGCGCATCGGCCTCGGCCAGATAGCCTTCGATGGGTGCCGAGATCGCGCGCTGGATACGGCCCTCGACCGTCGCATCGGCGGTCACGCGATACATGCCCTTGGCGAACCACGCGAAAGCCAGCAAAGCGACCAACGCAATCGCGGCCAGCTTCAGGGCCGCGTGATTGGGGCCGAACAGCGCCTTGAACGTATTGACGCTGGCATCCCATGTCTTCGCGGGTAGCCAACGATCCTCGCGGCGCTTGATCGCCAGAACCGGGCCCAGCAACACCCCCGCATATTCCGCCATCTGGATCGTGTCGCGCCCGAACGGCTCGCCCGCCGGACGTTCCAGCACCAGAGCGCCGACCAGCTTCTTGTCCTCGGTCAGCGGCACCGTGCAGAGCGTCGCCCCGCCTTCGATCTCCGACAGTGTCGCATGGGCGCGCAGCACCCGTTCGCCCCCGTCCTCGGGTGGCGGATAGCTCAGCACCGCCTGCTGATCGATTGCCTCATCCATCGCGGCTTCGATGGCGCGCACGAGGTTGGACCGCTTGCCGAAGCTCGCCGAGTTCGACAGCGCCCGCACGCGCGCATGACGCCCGCGCGTCAGGCCGATCGCGACCAGTTCGCAATTCAGCACACCCGCAAGTTCCGAGGCCACCGCGGTCGCGGCTTCGGTGAAACGGTCGTAATGCAGGCTGGTGGCGAGCAGTTCGATCACCGAGGCGAGGCTGTCGCCCGAGCCGCCCTGCTTCCGGCGCAAGAAGGCCTCGAGCCAGCCCGTGCCCCATTGCAGCTGATCAATTGCCAGGTCAGTGCGCGCGTCCGGGTTCGCGCCGATCTGGATTGCCGCTGCGCCGCGCAGATGGCCCTCCATCCGGATCGGCACCGCGATGGCCGCGCCGCCTTCGCTCAGCGTTTCGATCACCATCCGCTCGGCATGGATCGCGCCGTCCACGGCGGCCATCAATTCGCGTTTCGGTTTTGCATTCTCGGGCCAGACCCCGGCAGGCTCAAAGCGGCTCCGCCCGATCCCCGCAAGCACCACCAGCCCCTGCTCCAGACCCGTAACCTGCCGCGCCATAGCGTCGAGCCAAGCCTGCGACACATGCGACCGGTCGGTCCCCGCTTTCAGCCTGCCGAGGGTTTCGGAATCCAGAAATACCGAGCCCGTCGCCTCGCCAGAGGTTGTCCCCGCGTGTTGCTGCAAAATGGCTCCCTCAAGGGTGCTCCCCAGCGCCCTTTGTCCGTCCCTGTCCCTGACAAGGGCCGACCGAACGGCAAAATCGCCCCTTACGTTAAGTAAAGGATTAGTTCGCGATTCAAGCAAGAAAAAACGTGGCAGTTGAACGCACTGGGCGCCGCGTCAGCCTTTTGCACCGCGCGATTGTTTACCCGAATTACCGGAATTACCCCGCGCGGACGTGGTTGTTGCTGGCGCGGGATCGGTGACGGGGGCAGCGCTCGGGGCCGAGGTGGTGTCGCTGGTCGCGGTATCCTGCGCTGTGCTGGTAGTCGTCGCCGTGTCGCTTGCCGTATCGGTCGAACTATCGGGCACCGATGCAGGCGCTGGCGCGGCGGCCTCCTGCGTGGCAAGGGTCGGGTCCATCCACGCCGCCGCGTCGCTATCGTCGGCAAGCCCGAGGATATGGCCGAATTCGTGCTTGAGCGCGTCGACGAGGTTGAGCCCTTCGCTGCCGTCGAGCGACCAGCCATGCCCCGCCCCGTCCGCGTCGAGCGTTATCGCGCCCGCGGTCGTGTAGCCCAGCAGCGTGCCGTCGAGCGAGGCGATGGAAATCTGCACCGCTTCGAGCTTGGCGAGATCCTCAGCGCTCAGCCCCAGTTCCTGCGCGATCTCTTCCAGCGCCTGCGCCCGGGCCTCGGCCAGAAGGGCTTCATCGAGAACTGCGCCCTCCGGCGCGGTCGCAACCGTTTCTGCATGGAGCGCCTGCGCCGCCTCGATGGTCAGCGACCAGCTTTCCAACGTGCCGGTCTTGCGCTTCGCCCCGTCGACGATTTCCAGCGTCCAGACACCGCCCGACATCTTGCCCTCAAGCGCCGCCAGATCACCCACCGGGCGATAGGTCACGCCGTAAGGCGCGGCGGCACTGGTGATGCTCTCTCCCGCCGCATCGTCGAAGCGCGTATCGATCGCCGTACCATCAAGCGCCGCGAACAGTTCGATCCGCGTGCCATCCGGCGCGATCAGCGTGACGGTCAGATCGCTCAGCCGCTCATGGATCAGGCTGAGGGTCACGTCGAGATCGGCGATCACCACATCCGAGCCGACATAGAGGCTCTGGGTCGTGACGCCCTGATCCGCAATCGCGATCGGACCTGCGGAATTATAGTCGTAGATCAGCGAGCCGGTGTCGGGCGTGAAATAGGCCGGGTCATTCGTGGCAAGGCGCACATCGTCGAAGCTGGCCGCGTCGAAGGCCATCAGCCCGACTGCACCGTCGGCGACGGGCGCGTAGAAGGCGTGGCCCAGAATTTCGTGGCCGTTGAGCGAGAGGCTGACAGTGCTGCGGGCGAGCGTGATCTCGACCTTGTTGGAATGGCCGCCTACGATGGCGATGTCGTAGCTAGCGGTTTCCACGAAGCCGTCGCGCTGCGTGTAATAGCCGATCGAGACGCGGTCGTTGGCCGTGTCGATTATGGCGTATTTGTAGCGCCCGTCCGTGTAGCTGTCGAAGACGAAGCCCGCACGGCCGTTGGTCTCGATCTGCGCTGCAAGCCGCGTGACGGAGGTCTCCGCGATCACCAGATCGGCGAGCGCGATGGCGGGGGCTCCTGCAGGCTGAGCATCCAGCGCGCCCGCATCGATCTGCCAAGCGGCGTCAGTGGCGAAGCGATCCGCGATGCCATCAGTGAAGTCCTCGGTCTCATCAAGGGTAAATTCCGGTGGCAGCACCTGTACCGCAATATTGTCGAGCTTCGTCACCGAGTTCTGCGCGCCGAGCCCGACATAGCCCGAGTTCAGCCCGTGCGTGACGCCGTATTGATCGACCCGCGCGTCGAAGACATGGGTGAAGTATTCCTGCCCGTCGATCACCAGCGTCGCGGTCAGACCGTTGATCGCAAGGAGCAGGTTATAGGGCGTGTCGGGCTTGGCCTGCACCGGGGTCTGCTCCAGCACGATCCAGCCATCGGCGGTGCGGATACCCATCTCGAACTTGTCGGTCGAGATGTTCACGCCCGCGAATTTGAAGTCGGTCGGCGACTGGTAGTCGAAGATCAGATAGGCGTTCGACTTCAGACCCGCCGTGGGCTTGCCGCCGACGATGGTCGCCTTCATCTCGAAATAGCTGGGTAGCGCGTCGCCGATATAGAAGACCGAGACAGCATCGCCGCCGAGCGTTTCCGGGCTCACCGCAAAGGCGCCGCCCTGAACTGTCCAGATCCCGCTATCGGCTGCGAAACCCTTCGCGTCCTGACCGCCGCCATTGCCGTTGAAATCGGCCGAGCGCAGCACGTCGCGGCGACCGCCCGGGATGTTGCCCGGCTGCGGGTCATTCGGCGCGCCGGTCTGATCCTGCCACGCGTCGTCCTTCTGCATCACCAGCCCCAGCTCGCCCCACGGCTCGCCGTTGCGGTCGGCATTGTAATCGCCAGTATCGGCCGCGCGGGTGGGATCGGCGCCGTCGGAGGCCGAGAGATCGTAGAGATATTCCTGGATCTGCGGTGCCAGCGCACGGGAGATCGTGAAGGCACCGAAGGGCGCGAAGGGCACGATGTAGCTGTTGAACTCACCCACCCAGTCGATCAGGCGATCACCGCCAGTGTTGCCGATCATGATGTCGCGACCGGCACCGCCATAGACGATGTCCTCATAGCTCGACGACGTGTCGGGCGTGTCGTTCGCGCCCAGGACCGAGCCATCCGCGTCGCGGGTATGGTCGTCATCGACATCGATCAGATCGTCGCCCCAGCCGCCATAGACATGGTCGCGCCCGGTGCCACCGACGAGCCAGTCATTGCCCAGATCGCCGAAGATCACGTCATTGCCATCGCTATAGACCGGGCTGCCATCCTGTTCGAGCGTGCCGACCTGCGGCGCGCCCGGATCGGCCGGATCGAAGCTCGCGAAGAAGGTCAGACCGTCGACCGCCTCGGAGAGCGAGACGTAATGGCCAGCGGCGTCGATCACGATCACATCGCGCGGGTTGTATTCGTCATAGGCCGCGAACTCGCCCGCGTAGAAGGCGTTGTAGCCCAGCGCATTTCCTTGCGTGACCGTCGGATCGGCGGACCAGAACGGAACAGTGTAATCCGAGCGGACCAGCACGCCGGCCGCACCCGGCGCCAGCGCGTCGTTCGGATAGGCGAGATACCAGGCCTCGGCCAGCGCCTCAGCGCCCGAGACCAGATCGTCGCCCGCGCCGCCATGCAGGAAGTCGTCGCCCAGACCGCCATAGATGATGTCGTCCGCATAGGCCGGATCGAGCAACGGATCGTCGGTTTCGCCATCGGCGGTCAGGAAGAAGGGCGTGAGGTTCACGGTCTTCTTCAGCGCGCCCTGAACGTTGATATCGGCCTGCTGGATTTTACCCGGGGTCGAGATCGTCTCCTTGCTGACACTTGCGATCGCGTAAAGCGGCTCGTCGTAGCTCGAGGAATTGCGCGAGGTCCAGATGCGACCGTCGTCGCCCAGCACGCCGTCCTGACCGGTGCCGCCCGAGATCCAGTCGTGGCCCCAGCCGCCGATCAGATCGTCGTCCTGACCTTCGCCATAGAGCACGTCATTGCCGGTCATGCCGTAGATCGCGTCGTCGCCGCCCTCGCCGTGGATTTCATCCGCGCCGCCATTGTCGGCCAGCGCAGCCGCGCCCCAGACATCCGGGCCGCCGGTGTGATAGTCGAGCAGCTCGACCGCACGCACCACCAGCCATGCGTCGGCGTGATCCGCGCCGCCGACCGCGATACCCGAGGCCCGCGCCGGATCGAGCGTGTCGTAGTTGAAGCCGAGGAAGCCGTTCGCACCGACCAGACGCAGGATGCGACCGTTGTCGCCAAGGATCACATCCGCGTCGCTGGCATGGGCGTTGGCACCGCTCTGACCATAGTCGTTGCGGCTCAGCGTCACCGGATCGCCCTGCCCGCCGAAGAGCATATCGGCACCGTCGGGACGGAAGGCCTCGGTAACATTCGCGGTCGCCAGCAGATCGAGGCTGAAGCCGTCACCGGTCGCGCGCGCGTCATGGATGTAGAGATCCGAGGAACCGCCGATGATATCGTCCTGCCCCAGCCCGCCGAAGACGATGTCGTTGCCGCCATTGGCCTCGATATAGTCGTCGCCGTCGCGTGCGGCATTAATGCTGCGGGTCGGGTTCACGCTGAGCGTGCCATCGGCAAGGCGCGTGGCGTAGCCGTTGTCGGTCGCGTCATAGGCGGTGTCATTCGGCAGCAGCCCACGGAACGTGGCCGAGCCGTCGCCCTGGATCGCATCGTCGCCGAGCTGGCCGAAGATCACATCGTCATCCGCACCGCCTGCGAGGTAATCCGCGCCGTAGAGATCGGTCCGGTTGGCCTCGGTCGCGTCGGTGTGATCGAAGAGGGCGATCAGCCGCTCTTCCACGCCGGTCGGGTTGGTCTGGGCCGCATCGCCCGCATTCGAGCCGGTGCCGTCATCGGCAGCGTCATAGATCGTCAGCGTGCCATCGGCGAGCATCCGGAAGCGCAGGCTCTCGGCCGCGTCGGTGCGGATCACGATGCCATTGTCACCAAGGATCACGTCATTGTCGGTCGCATTCGGGTCGAGCGCCTGCGCATCCAGATCGAACCAGGCGCTGATCACCGGGCGATCCTCGAACAGTACCGCGCCGTTGCCGTCGATACGGTCCGCGCCGTCATCGCCGCCCGGACGATTATGGCCGCCGATCAGATCGTCGTCGCCATTGCCGCCATAGATCACATCAGCGCCCTGCTGGCCCAGCACGATATCAGCGCCATCCTCGGCGAAGATCATGTCGCGCCCGCCGCCGTCGTTCTCGGTCCGCAGGATCGAGTAGAAGTCGAACTGCGTGGTGAGCTCGGTCAGGTTCAGCGGCAGCAGGTCGGCATCCACGCCGCCACCCGGCTGCGCGACGATCCGACCGTGATCGCCGAAGACCAGATCATTGCCCGCACCCGCGAAGATCGTGTCATCCGCCGTACCGCCGATGATGAAGTCGCGTCCCGCGCCGGTAGCGATCAGATCGTTGCCGCCGATCATCGCGCCGGTTTCGGCATAGCGATCCTCGGTGGTCGCGATCTCGTCGATATCGGAGGCGTCTCCATCGAGGCCGACCCAGTCGATGAAGCCGGTATCGCCGATCACGATATTGCCCGCGTCATGCAGCGTGGCGTCGGTGTCGGTTGCGGCGTAGACCTCACCGACCTTCACGTTGATCGCGTCGCCGCCAGCTCCGCCCAGCACGATGTCATAGCCGATGCCTGCAAGGATCACGTCATCGCCGCCGATCTCGGGCGCGGTCGTCTCGATCAGGCCCAGCGTGATCGGCTGCGTACCGAAGCGCGGCGCGTCATCCGTGGCGGCCACGATCCGGCCGTTGTCGCCCAGCACGATATTTTCGCCCTGCCCCGCGTCGACATAGTCGCCCGAAATCTCTTCGCCTTCGACGAGGATCGTCGCGGCGATGGTTTCGCGGTCGCGCGAGCGGGTGCCGTCGATCAGCGCGTCGATGATCGTCTCGCCATCTTCACCGGCGAGCACGATATCGTCGCCCAGGCCCGTCACGATCCGATCGGAGCCGCCATAGGTCTCGGCGGTGGTGGCGATTTCGTCGATATCGGTGCGGTCGCCGTCAGCCGAAACGTAGTCGACAAACCCGCTGTCACCGATCACGATATCCGTACCGCTGTCGGTTGCGCCGTCGGTGGTGATCGTGTCGCCATTGACGCCGCCCAGGACGATATCGTCGCCGCCAAGCGTGGTGATCGTGTCCGCACCGCCGATGGTCGGGTCGATCGTGTAGATCAGCGTGGGCGCGACATCGGTACCGTCATTGACGTGATCCGGGCCGCCCGAGCCAAGCTTCAGCGCATAGCCCGTGCCATCCGCGGTGAGATAGTCGATCCGACCGCGATCGCCGAAGACGATGTCATTCGCCAGACCCGAGGTGATGCGGTCATCGCCCTGACCGCCGAAGATGATCAACGGCAGCGTGCTGAGCGCTGCATCGGCGACATCGTCATCGGCGAATTCCAGATAGTCGCGGGCATAGCCCCAATCGGGCACATAATTCGCGTCATGCGGACCTTGGGTGTTGAGCACGAAGGCCCCGTCCTCGCTCGCCTGCAGATCCACGGTCACATCGTCATTGCCCAGACCGGTGTTCAGAACCGTCAGCTCGCGGCCGCCTTCAATGTCACGCGCATGGGTGCCGTCGATGGCGATCGCATCGGCGCCGAAGCCGGTCCAGTAGGTGATGCCACCCAGGAAGTTGCCCGCCGCATCCGCGCCATAGGTGATCGGCGCGGGCGCGATACCGACGACGAAGATCTCGTTGACGCTCGACAGCTCGGTATCGTCGCCCCATGCGGCGGCAGCGGTCAGCGCGGCATCGCGATCATCGGTGATTTCAGCGCGCAGATCGGTCGTGCCGTCGCCCTGCACCGTCGCCTCGTCCGAGATCATCAGCTTGTGGCGGCCGGTGCCCGCTTCGATGTTGAGCATGCCTTCGATGTTCAGCAGATGGCCGGTCAGGAAGGTCGTGTCGGTGTCGAGCCCGAAGCCCGCCTCGGAGGAGACATAGATCCGCTCGTCGCCTGCACCGAGGTTCAGCGTGGTATGGGCGGTGGTGCCGCGCACGTTGATCACGTCATTGCCTGCACCCATCCCGATCTCGAGATATTCGACGCCGTAGTAATCGACACCATCCATCCGGGTCTCGAGCGTGGCCAGATCGGTCTGGATCCCCAGCGGGCCGAGCAGATAGTCGAGCGCCGGATCGCCGCCATTGACCACGACCGAAATCCGCTCGCCCGAGCGCAAGGTGATGACAAGCACCGTGCCCTCGACATGGGCGATGATGTTCGGGCCCTGCGCATCCATGATCTGAGCCGCCAGTGCCGCAGCCACATCCCCCGCCGTATCCCCGACGAGCGCGGTATAGGCGAAGGAGGACAGTGCGAAGTCGCCCGGGAAGGCATCGTCGAACAGCGGCGTCGCGAGATCGGTCAGATCGATGGTGAAGGTGTCGCCCGCGCTCGGCTCGGCGATATCGATGCGCGCCTCCAGCACGTCGCCCGTCAGACCGCGCGTATCGACAGCCTCGACCGTGGTCTGGGCCAGCGCGCCTTGGAAGGTCAGGTAGATCGTGTCGCCGAAGCGATCGACCGCGAAGTTCTTGGTATAGGGCAGGAACGGACGGCTGTTATTCGGGTTCAGGATCGGCTCGAGGATCGCGGCGATCTCTTCGGCCGTCGCGTCATAGGCGATCGGGTCGGAGATCCGCAGATCCATGTTGCCAAGCACATCCGGCACGATGAAGGCCAGCGTGAAGGTCCCGCCCTCGGCGGCGATGGTGATCGCCTGCATCTGGTTCAGGCCCGGATCGGTGGTGCCCTTGATGACTTCGGTGACCTCGATATTGGCGGTGGTGTTCGCATCGCTGGTGATCCCGCTCGCATCGACGATCAGGTCGGGCAGATCAACGCCCCCGGTCGGGCCGCCGAAGATGACGGTGTAGATATAGCCGCTATCGGTCGCCTCTACGCTGACCTCCGCATCGGTGCCGTAATCGGCAAAGACCGTGTCGATCGCCGCTTTCATCGCCGCGGCATCCGCATCGAAGGCCACCGTGACCGGCGTTCCATCCGGCAGAGCCAGCGTGAAGCTGCCGCCGGTGCCGCGGGTCTCGATCTGGATACGCTCGGCCACCGAGGGCATATCGAGCCCGGCCACGCGCGCGCCGTCCAGCACGAGGACGTTGTCGTTCAGGTCGGCGCTGTCATCGAGGAACAGACGGTCATTCTCGCCCGCGCCCATGTCGACGATCAGCAGGCCGGTGATCTGGTCGACCACGCCCTGATCGGAGCCGATATAGACCTGATCGTCGCCATTGCCGGTGCGGATGATCGTGTGACCGGCAGTGGTCTTCACATAGATCACGTCATTGCCGTCGGCGCTGTCGATGATGGTCTTGCCGCGATGGGTGCTTTCGACCGTGAAGGTATCCACATTGCGACCCAGACGGATGTCGACAACTTCGAGGCCGGTATAGCTGACGCCGCCCGCGATCAGCTCGCCGCCGATATAGGTGTCGCCGCCCATTCCCAGACCCGAGAGATGGTTCTCGGTCAGCACGCCGCTGTCGATGGTCGGGCTCTCGTTGTTGAAGACGGTGAGCGTGTCGATCTGCTCGGCCTCGTCCACGCGCAGGTTCGGATTGACAGGCGCATAGGTGATGAGCGCGCCCGGATCGGTGTCGAACCCTTCGGGCGGCGTACTCTCCAGCACCATCTGGCTGCCCGATACGACCGGCGCATAGACCGAGGAAATCCGCGCCGCCAACCCTTGGGTGACCGAGCCGAAGCTGCCATCGGCAGTGACCGAAGCCGGCGTGGCCGCGCCGATGATCGTCAGCGCCCAGCTCGCGCCGCTCATCGGCGGTTGGATCAGGTGGAACGCAGCCGTGGTCCAGTGGATATTCGCGTCGTTGTAGAGGCTCTGCACCGGCGCGCCGCCGATGGTCGAGGTCAGGCCCGCATAGGTGGTGACCGCGATATCGAAGGCGGCCGCATCGGCGCGCTTCACATGCAGGCGGGTCTCGCCCAGCAGGTTGACCGTCGCCACCGCTTCATATTCGGCCGAAGCGTCGATCAGAGCGGCCAGTTCGCGCAGCACGATCGAGCGATAGGCGTGCTCCGTGTCCGGCGTGTAGCTGAAGTCGGTGCCGTCGAGCGTCACGGTCACGGTTTCGAAGGCGGTCACGTCGCCCGCCAGATCGACCGAAGCCGTCAGCCAGTCGATCAGCGAAAGATCGCTTTGATCGGGGGTGCCGAAGAACCAGACATAGCCCTCTTCGACCGCATCCTGCGTGCCGACCATCAGCGAGAGCGTCATGCCCGCATCGTTGACGAGCGAGAGGATGTCTTCCGAGACGCTCGCGATATCGACACGGCCGCTCAGCGTGCCATCGGGATCGATGGTCGCGATGTCGTAGATCGTGGCGGTGTCGTTGATGCGCGGATCGAAGCCCGGACGCTCGCCGTAATCGCCGTTCACATGGGTCAGCTCTTCGGGATCGATGGTGATCACCGTGCCGCCATCGGTCACCGTCCCGGTCACGCCATCGGCCAGCGGAATGTTCGTCTCGCCCGGCAGCAGCACCGGCACGCGCAGCGAGACGTCGGTATCGCTCTCGCCGCCGATGATCGAGACCGGGCCGCGGATCGAGTTCACGCGGTCGTTGAAGGCGCCGAAGACCTGCGCATCGCCGCCATCGACGATCGTATCGTCGAGCGCCAGCACGGTGACCTTCTGCGGGATCATCCAGTTGGCCGCATCGAACTCGACGAACTGACGCGCCGCGATCTCGCCCGCCTTCTGGCCGCTGACCGAGGCGGAGGCTGCGTAATCCGCCGCCGGATCGGCCAGCTCGCGGATCGAGATCACGCGACCATCTACGATCACCTCATAGGCGCGCGGATCGCCATTCGCGGTGGCCGCATCATTCGCGAGATTGATCTGCGCACCCAGCGCGGCAGCGATGTTCGACAGCGACTGATCCGCGCTCACCGTGTGGGAGAAGCTCTGGCCGTCGAAGTTGACCGTCCAGACCTCGCCCGCCGTGGGCACGCCCATCATCTCGAATTCGAGGACATTGGCGAAGTTGAAGTCCTGCACGGTGCGGGTGTCGATTCTGCCCTGGCTGTCGCCCGCGATGCCGACCTCGACGAAGAAGCGGGTGAAGCTCGCGCTGGCATCGACCGAGATTTCGATCGCGCCGTCGGCGGTCAGCGTGGCGTTGTAGCCGGAGACCCTATTGATCGCGGCGATCAGGCCCGCAGCAACCGCATCCAGATCGTCGCCCGCCTGAACCGTGTAGCCGACCGTCTGGGCACCTGCGCGGAGCGCCACATCGTCGAAGAGCGTGACCTGCCAGGTCTCACCCTCGACCGCTTCGCCTGCCAGCGACAGCGCGGCGAGCGGGGCTGCGACCTGAACCTGCACAAGTTCGTTCTCTCCGAAGTTCGCATCCGCATTGAACGCCTCTTGCGAATTGTAGGTGCGGGTCGGCAGCGGGGTGACATCGACGCGGACCGTGTTGTTGCCGCTCAGCGCACCGGTCAACACGACCGAGAAGCTGTCCACGACTTGCACATCGCCCGGCGCACGCTCGGCCAGATCGGTCGAACCGCCCGTCTGGATGATCTCCACCGTCGGCGCGTCGTCATCGAGCACGGTGACATCGAGCGGCGCGGGCGCGAGATTGTCGCCGTTGCGGCCCACGACGTAGCTGTAGGGCGTGAATTGCTGCGCGAGTTCGGCATTGGTGATGTTGGTCCCGATCTCATAGGCGAGGCTCGTGCCCTCGGGGATGACGATCGGGGTCAGCGGCGCCGCGAAGGCGATGCGGGCAAGCTGCCAATGCGTCTTCGACTTAACCGCGTCCACGCTGACATAATCGCCGCCGATCGTGGTGCTCGCCGCGTCGGGGCTCGACTTGCGCAGCACTTCGATAGAGAAAGCCTCGATGCCCCCCGCGCCCGGGGTGCGGAAGATGAAAATCTCGCCCGGATCGTAGCTCGGCGGCGTCAGGCTGGCGTCGCTCGCGATCGCGATCGAGGCATCTTCGCTGTCGAGCGGCAGCAGCGAGAAGGCCGTGGACGAGGTCAGCGTGATCGCGCCATTGGCATCGACCACCGCCGTGATCCCGAGATTGGCCGCGTTGATTAGCGCCGCCAGCTCGTCGGAGATGCCCGCGATGCCGCCCAGCTCGTCGCCCGATTGCGAGGTGTAGCTTATGAGCTGCCCGTCGACGAGGATGGTCCAAGTCTTCGAGCCGCTGGTCGGGCTATAGATCGCGCCTTCGACCGAGGGCAGCAGCGTCGCTTGCAGATAGCCCGCCGAGGCCGAGTAATCGGCACCCGCGAACTGCGCGACCAGCTTGTTGACGATGTCGCTCATGGTGTCGCCGAATTCGGCGGTTGCCTGCACCTGCAGACCGTCGAGCTTGATGATCCAGGTCGCGCCATCGACCAGCGTGCCATCGGCGGCCAGCGTACCGTCCGCCATCGACGCGCCAAGGCGGAAGGCCACGATGTCGTATGCGCGCTTGCTGCTGGCCGCATCGACGCTCAACTCATCGCTCGAGAACTCGAACGCGTCGCCCGAGATCGAGACATAGATGTCGCCGGTGGGTGTGAAGAGGTAGCCGGAGGCGGGATCGCTGGTTTCGATCAGCAGCTTGAAGGAGACGCCATCCGCCGCCGAAATGCTGCGCGTGGCACCCGTGCCCGTCATCGCCGCAGCCTGCTCGGCGTCGGCATTCACCAGCGTCGCGAAGGCATCTGCGATATCCGCAGCGGTCGCGGTATGATCGAGGCGTGCATCGACCACGATCGTGCCTTCGGTGACGGTCGAGAGGTCGGCCACCACTTCGCCGATTCCGACGCCGACCACGTAGTCGATCCCGCCCAGCGTGAGCGTGTAGATCTCGGACACCGCGGTATTCGGGCGCAGGATCGTCAGATCGGCAGCGGTGTAGAGCACCTCGGCGCTGCGCGGCTGGCTGATATCGCGGTTGATGTTCGCCGCGACCCCACCGGCCACGTCCGCATAGGTCGCACCAAGGAAGGCGTCGCGCGTATCTTCGAAGATCGAGGGCTGGATGCGAGCGTAATGCACGCCCTCATCGGCGCTATCGTTCACCGCCTCGATCGTCACGAATTTCGCGGTGTTCCAGTCGGAGCCGTCGAAGTTCACGACATTCGAGGACAGCGTCACGTTGCCATCGACCGCGAAGTTCACCTGCACCGGGCCGGTCGGCGCGCGGCTCAGCATCACGGCAAAGCCGTCATTTGCGGCAAGCGCCGCGGCCTCGGCCACGATCGTATCGCCCGCGAGATCGATGGCCGAGGAGTTGTCGACCGGGAAGATCAGCAGCTCGGCCACTTCGTCGTCGATCACATCGACCAGCATGTTCGGCACGGCCAGATTGTCGAAGCCGGTATCGTCGGCGCGGCTGTCGCCCTCGGTCACGGTATGGCGCAGCTGGACAATGCCGCGACCCTCGGCCACCAGATCGTTGATCGCGGTGACGGTCACGTATTGCGGCGTATCCCAGTTGGCCGCCGTGAAGTGCAGCACCGTACCCGAGGCCGAGCCGTTGACCAGCACGCCCTCGGCGCCCGCGGCCACATCGCCCTCGGTGCCCAGCGTCGGCGAGATCGTGATGTAGACGTCTTCGTCCGGCGCGCGCGACAATGCGATCGCGTAGCGGGTGACCGACATGGTCGGATCGGCGGTTGCGGCCTCGAAGACGCGCAGCACACTGGAGCCCGCCTCGCCATCGGCGTTAAAGAAGACCAGATCGGGCGCATCATTGTCCTTGATCTGCGAAACCGGATCCTGCGCCCAGATCGCCTGGTAGCGCGGATCGGTGCTGTCGACCGTGGTCTGGATCAGGCCGCTATGGCCGTTGAGACCGTTCGACACGACGGTGATCGCGCCGCCCTCGGTGACACCGTCGAGATCCGAGCCGCCAAGGTTCACGCTATCCGAGCCCAGACCGCCCACGATCTCCAGCAGCACGCCCTCGGAGGTGCTCTCGATGAAGAAGGTGTCGTTGCCCTGCAGCGCATCGACCACCAGCTTCTCCATACCCGTGTAGGAGATGAACAGCCCGCCGCCATAGACGCCATTCTTGGTGATGACGTAGTCGTCGCCCATCTCGGTGCCGATCACGGTCATCGTGTCGAAGCCGTCGCCGCCATCGATGCGGACCGGCGCGTTCACCGCGTATTGGATGAAGTCGGCACCCTGCCCGCCGTTGATGTTGGTGAAGGGCGCGGCCGGGTCGTTCGGGTCGACGCGGACGAAGGAGCGGACCTGGAACGTGTCGTCGTCAGCCTCGCCATAGAGGAACAGCTCGGCCTTGTTCGAATAGACGGTGAAGCTGTCCTCGCCGTCGCCGCCACGGATCGTGGTATCGAAGCTGACGCCGTTCGACAGGAAGCCGACTGTGACCTGCGTGGTCTCGTAATAGTCGATGCCGCTCAGGCCGTTATAGGGGTTCTGCTCGTCGCGGAAGGAGGCGAAGAGCTGGCCGATCTGGAACGTGTCGTCGCCCGCATCGCCGAAGGCCTGAACGCCCGCGAGCGTGTCGTCGAAGACGAAGAGGTCATTGCCCGCGCGCCCGAAGACCCGCAGATCGGCGTCGATGGCGGAGTTGTATTCCACCCGCTCGACCACGGTCTTGAGTATCGTGCCATCCTCGGCGATCGGCAGCGCCGCGACCACGCCTACATCGAGGTCATGATTGGCGCGGAACAGGAACAGGTCGCGCCCGTCGGTGCCGCGGATTTCGGCGCGGTCGATGCCGTCGAAGGCAGTGCCGGTGTCGAGGATGCGGATCGTGGAGTTGCCCGCGCTCGCCAGACCGATGTCATATAGATCGCTGCCCGCCTGACCGTCGATGTCCAGCTCGAACCCGTCGATGCCGTTTAGGAAGGTCTGGGTGCCGTCGGCGTAGTAGTTGACCTGCACCAGATCGTTGCCCGCCCCGAGGTTGAGGAAGGTGCGGCCCGAGATCTTCTCGATGGTGATCGCATCCGAGGTGGCATCGCCGGTCGCGGTCTCGTCGCCGGTGTTCAGCGTGGTGATGCCCGCATGGGTATCCGAGACGTGGAAGCCGTTATTGCCGTTGCTGAGCGACAGCTCCAGTTCCTCGAAGCCCGCATAGACCACGCCCAGCGTCATGCCGAGGCCGACGATCTCGGTGCCGCTCAGATAGCCGCCCTGATCGGGCAGCGTATCGCCCGCATCGGACACGATCAGCGTGTCGCCGTGGTTCACGATGGTGCCGTCGACCGTGTAGGTGACCGGATCATTCGCGCCCGCATCGATCGTCAGGTAGCCGAAGAGGATCGCGTTCAGCGTGCCGTCATTGGCCAGCGGCGTGTCGGGATCGTCATCGGTGACGGTGACCGCATCGTCGCCCGCGCCGGAGTCGATCGTGGTCGGGCCGTTGATCGCGAAGACCTTGATGATATCGGCGCCGTCGCGGGTCTCGAGCGTGGTCACGTCGCGCTTGCCGGTCGACTTGAGGGTGACGTCGTTCACGCCGTCGCCCAGATCGACATTGACGTTTTCGAGCGCGATGTAGCGGATGCCCGCGGTCGCAGCGGTGAAGCCATCCACGAAGATGAAGCCCTCGACCGCGGTGCGATCTTCCAGCCCGATCACCCCGGTGGTCGCGCCGGTATTGCCGCTGTCGTCGATGTTGAGCGTGTCATTGCCCCGATCGGCGAGTATCGCACCGCTATAGGTGTCAAAGGCGTCGATCTGGATCAGCGCGGCGATCCCCGAGAGCGTGCCGCCCAGCGGGGCCGTGCCCGGCTCGGACGAGGCTGCGGAGCCGAGGTTGATCACGTCGTCGCCGATGCCACTGTTGATGTAGATCGGCAGATCGGTCGCGGTGACGGCGATCACGTCGGACCCCTCGCGGGTATCCACCTCGATCACGCTGAGATTGCTGTGATCGATACTGACAGCCGCCGCGCCCAGCACCTTGTTCGCCGCGTTGGTGTAGCGCGACACGGTCATCAGGCCCACCGACAGCGCGACGTAGTCGTCCCCCTGCGAGCCCAGATAGACCAGCTTGTCGGCGTCGGTGGTGCTGCTGTCCGTAATATGGACGGTGAAGCCCGAACCGAGCGGGGCCGCGATGATGTAATGCTCCAGATCGCCGCTCGCATCCGACCCCTTGTTGTCGAGCGTCACTGTGCCGTTGAAGGCGCTGACGCCGATGGCCAGACCGCCCACAGTGACCGAACCGCTTAGGTCGTTGACGACGAAGGTGTTGTTGACGCCGTCGCCGCCGGTCAGATCGACCGCCTCGAAGATGCCGTTCAGACGCTCGACGGTGGTCTGACCCGCACCGAGGCCCGAGGTGCTCCACAGATCGGCGTCGCCCGGCACCATCGCGCCATCGGTCGTACCCTCCGCATAGGCCGTGGAGCCATCCGCCTGGAAGACTTTGCCCACCAGGAACAGGTTCTCGTAGAGGCCCATATCCTCGCCCGCGAAGACCTCGATCAGCGTGTCGGTCTCGTTCGCCTCGTCGGTGTCGCGGAAGATGTCGAGCCCATCGCCGCCGGTCATGGTGTCCGAGCCCTCGCCGCCATCGATCACATCATTGAAGATCGAGCCGATGATCCGGTCATTGCCGCCCTGCCCTTCCAGCGTCAGCGCGATCAGGTCATGGGTCAGTGGCGTCGCATTGGCCGGGTCGCCCGCTTCGACGGCCGGGCCCGCGGTAATCTTGTCATTGCCGCCCGCCGCCGAAATCCGCAGCGTGTCGCCCTTGGCGCGGATCGTGTCGTCGAAAGTGACGGTCACGGTGCCGGTCGACCAGGCGGCGACGAGGATGAATTCCTGATCGGCCACCGCACCCGCCTTCAGCGTGAAGGTATCGGCGCCACCGGTACCGTTGAAGATCACCGCATCGGCCACACCGTCGCTCGCACCGTCGATCTCGGCCACATCCGTCGAGGGATCGGCGGATTCCACGACCAGATCGTCGTCGATGCGCATCGTGTTCAGATCGGTCTGGCCAAGGGGGTTGACCGTCAGCGTATCCGTGCCGCCAAGCAGATGGATGATCAGCCCCTCGACACCGTCGGCCTCAAACCCGCTGCCATCAGCGTCGAGCGCCTGCAGGATGCCGGAGTTGGCGGGCTTCTGGCCGACCGTGACCGTGTCGGGGTTGGCCGTGCCGTAAAGCAGTATTGTATCGGTGCCCCCGCCGCCGTCGATCACCTCGATGCCATCGGAGGCGAGATTGCGGAAGATGCGGTCATTACCAGTGCCGCCGTTGATCGTGTTCGCGCCGCCGCGACCATCGATCTCGTCCGCGCCGCCCTCGCCATCGATCACATCCGCTGCCGCGCCACCGATCAGGCGGTCCGCGCCGGTGCCGCCGTAGATCGTAGCGACGCCCGTGCCGTTCTGCAGCACCACGTCATCGCCACCGAGCGCGTAGATCGTGATCGGCATCAGCGCATCCGAGACGATCCGGTCATTCGCGCCCGAGCCGTAGATGATCGAGCCAGCCGCGACGCCGCTGCCGATGCTGATCTGATCGCCCAGATCGCCCGCAGTGCCGCCTTCGGAGGCCGAGTTGATCGTAACCTGACCGTCGCCCTCGTAGGCCACGGTATCGACACCCGCGCCGCCCACGAAGAGGATCGGCACGGCGACGCCGTCGCGCACGACCAGCAGGTCGTCGCCGGATCCGCCATAGCCGCGGATTTCATGGACGTGCTCAAAGACCTGCTCGCGGCCCGAATAGATCACGCGGATCGTCTGCGCGCCGTTCACGACCGGGGTGACGGCCTCGATGATATAGGTCTCGCCCGCCGTCGCTTCGCCGATGCCGCGCTTGGTATTCGCGTCGCCCATGTTCAGCACGAGGATCGTGGAGGTGTCATCCCAATCCTTGTAGGTGCCCGAATTGGTGTCGCCGTTCAGATCCCCCGCGAGATAGATCGGGGTCGGGAATTCGACATAGCCGACGGTGAAGGACATGCTTACCGAGACCTTCACGAAGAGCACCTTCACGCTCGCGCTGGCCGAGATCACGATCGGCACGCGGCCGGTGCCGGTCGCGGTGGCCGAGAAGCTGATCGAAACCGTGGCCCAGCTGATGTTGAAGGCGCGTAGCGAAACCGAGGCCGAGCCCGACACACCGAGCTTGTAGACGTCCGCCGCATCGTCGAAGAGGTAATAGACCCGGATCGAGAAGTTGCCCGTCAGGCCGAAGCTGTTCGAGCCCAGCACGAGGCGACCGCTCAGCGAGAGGTCGAAATAGCCATCAGAGTTAAACCAGCCGTTCACGCTCATCGTGGCGAGGCCGAAGAAGTCCATGCTGGCATAGAAGTCCACGCGCCAGTCGTTCTGCACCACTTCGATCCGGAAGCCCGCGTCGAACTTGAGGACCTTCAGGAACTCGACCTTACCGCTGAGATCGAGCACGAAACTGTTCGCCTGCAGCACTCGGCCCGAGATCGTCACGTCGCGGCCGACCGTGTTGAGCATCAGCTTGCCGTTGGCTTCGATGTCGATCACCAGCGCGATATTGGCGTTGATGCTGACATCTAGGAGCAACGCGAGACCGTCGAGCTCGCCAGTGCTGGAGTTGAAGAACAGCACCGCGCCACCCGCCGCCGAGACGTTGAGGCCCGCAAGACCGAAGGTCACGTCGAACTCGACGCGGAACTCGCTCGCGTTGAGGCCGATATAGACGCGGCCCGAGGCGGTCGCGAGATCGATGAAGTTGACCGAGCCGACGATCTCGAGGCTGAAGCCCGAAGCGACGGTGACCGAGATCGTGCTCTCCTGACCGCTTGTATTGATGGTCGGGATCTCGAGGGTGCGCGCGCTGGAGAAGGTGTTGAGCTGGAAGGTCGCGTCGCCAGTCACGGTGATGACGCCCGCGAGGTCGAGGTTGAGATCGATCTCGGCATAGATCACCAGCCCGCCATCCGCGATCACGAGACCGCCGGTCAGACCGAACTCGGCCACGCCCACTAGCCGCGCCTGCACATCCAGCGTCGCGACCAGTTCGAAATCGGGTGCGGTGCCGATGCGGAAGGTGAAGACGCCCGTCAGTTCGATCACATCCGAGACGACCAGCGTGCCGGTGACCTTCAGGAACAGCCCGTTCTCGACCGAAATCGTGCCGTAATAGAAGGTGCCATCCGTGTTGGCGGTCGCGTCGCCCGCAAGAACCAGAGCGTCATATTCGCCCTGCGTGACGATCGTGTAGCGATCTTGCGTCGTCGCGTAGGTGTTGAATTCGAGCATGATCGAGAGCGACCCGCCAAGGCTGACGCCCGGAAGCTCCAGCCCGCCGACCAGCGACAGCTGCGCCCGCCCGACCACGCCCGGATCGCTCGCGCCGATATTCGCCTCGAGATAGAGCATCCCCTCGACCGCGCCGAAGTTCTCGATCCGGCCGGAGACCGTCCCCTGGATCGTCACGGAGTCTCCGGTGCCCGTCACCGACAGGAAGCCGTTCAGCGTCACCGTATCGAAGAGCGTCACCGAGCCGCTGATCTGGACCACGAAATAGGCGCCCGCGGATTTCGTCGTATCCGGCTCGTTCTGGCCCAGGATCGGCGGACGGTCGAAAATCTCGAAGGTCGTCGGCACGTTCGCGGGCAGGAACGGCACGAGCGCGTCGGGCACATCGAAGACCTGGTTGATGCCGGTGGTGTTGAAGAGCACGATCACCTCGGCCTCGAAACGGAAGATATCCGCCGCGATATTACCGAAGCTGCCGGCATTGTTCGCCGCGTCCGTGTTCTCGCCGCCGGCATCGCCCACGCTCACCTCGAGCGACAGGCTGCCCGCGACACCGAAGGCGCTGCCCGGGGCGGTGCCGAAGTCGATGATCAGCAGACCGACCGCCTGACCCGAAATCACGTTGAAGACGTTGGCGCTTGCCGCGACGAAGACCTCGACCCGGTCTTGCGAAATCTTCAGGTAGAAGGCGCCGGTCAGCTCGGCATAGACGTTGACGCCCGTGTCGACATCCGGGTCGTTCGCGTTCTGATCGGTCAGCTTGATCGCGCCGCCGATATAGAAGACGACCGAGTTGCGCGACAACTCGTAGGTCTGGTCTTCGGAATGCAGCGTCGCGGTGCCGTCGAGGCTTTCGATGAAGTAGATCGACCCGCCATCGGTGATCCGCCAGCGCGACTGGGTGTTCAGTTCGCGCACCAGTTCGATCTTGGCTTCCGAGCTGAGCGTGACGCCGAACTGGGCGAAGGTCGTGCGCACTTCCGTGCTTACCGCCTGCTTCTGGTAGAAGCCTTCGTTGGCCTGACTCGGCAGCGCGCCGAGATCCGCCACGGCCACCGTGTCATCACCGCCAGCGGTGCGCTCAAGCTGATCGCCGAGGATGCCTTCGAGCGACAGGGTCTCGACCTTGTCCTCGCCCGACATGTTGATCATCAGGGTCGCGTTGCCCTTGATCCAGACGCCGTATTCGTTGAGCGCTTCGAAGTTCGGCTGGATGGTGGCCACGCCCCAGAACTGCGGCAGGCCGCTCGACAGGCCGCCCGTTTCCAGCACGAAGCGCGCCGCGGCAGAGCCGATATTGCCGAGCTTGTAGACCTCGATCGTGCCCGAGGCTTCGAGCGCGAAGCGGAAGACCTTGGAGCCGTCGGCCTTGATGTAATCGCCGAAGGTCAGTTCGGCCTGCGCGCGCAGCTCTACGAGCGGCTCGTCGACGATGCCCGCCGAATTCAGGGTGATCGAGCCGGAGACGCGGATGAAGAAGACGCGGGTGGTGGCCGGGTCGGCATCGGCGCCGGGCTGGCCGCCTTCCTGCATCTGGTCGATGACGCGGAAGCTCTGCTGGCTCGCACCACCCTCGTTGCCCTGCAGGTCGGACCAGCTGCCCTCGTTGAAGGAAACCGTGACCGTGCCGAGGCCGAATTCGCGCGAGACATAGTAGCGGAAGGTGCCGTCACCCATGTCGGTCGGGGTGAGATCCAGCAGATCGAGGTTGGCCCCGCCTGCCCCGCCGAAGGTGAACTCGTCGCCGTCGATCGTCGCCGCGTCAATCGCATAGAGCGCGTTGAGGCTCGGATCGCCCAGCGTGTCGAAGGTGATGTCGATATAGGAAGCGGTGTCGGTGGGCTTGATCGAGAGCGTCGTCGGATCGATCGCCTCGGAGGCAGCGGCCCCGTAGGTCCATGCGCCCGCCGCATAGGTCAGGGTCAGCACCGCGCCGTCGGCGGCGTCGGCGGAGTCGAAGGTCACAGCGAACTCGCCTGGGGGACCACGGGCTTGGATCCCGGTGATCGTGATCGAGTTGCCGTCGATATCGGTCAGCGTGAAGTCCGTGATCGCAAGGCTGCTATCGGTCAGCGTCTGGCTCGTGCCGAGCGAGAGCGCCACATAGGTCGCCGTCGGCGCACTGGCACCCAGACCGATCTTGTCGGTCGTCACCACCAGATCTTCGCTGTTGGTCGCGGTGATCGCCTTGATGGTGCCGCCATCGGTGCCGAGCCAGTCGAAGCTACCCGAGATGAACTCGACCGAGACGTTGTCGTCGAGGTTCGAACCCGCGAAGTCGCCCAGGTACCAGATGCGGAAGATCGGGTTGCCGTTCGCGTCGTCGCCCATGTAGGTCGGCGCCTGGCTGTCATCGACTTCGATCGTGTAGCCCGTCGCGCTCAGGATTACCTCGGCGCCCGCATCGGTGATGCTCTCGAGATCGATGCCGGTGGCGTAGCTCGGCAGCTCGAAGGTGACGTCGACGAAACCGCGCTCGTTCAAGGGCGCCTGCCCCACCGAGGCGCCTTGGACCGGGTCGGTCAGGCTCGCACCGAGTTGGACGAGACGGAAGCTCTGGGTCTTCGCGTCATTGTCATAGCTGCCCGAACCGAAGCTCGCTGCGGCATAGTCGACCTGCACCGAGCCTGCGGTGAACTTGCCCGAGAGGAAGTAGCGCACGGTCAGTCCGTCGCCCACGACCAGCGCCGAGGAAACGGTGACGCCATTGGCACCCGCGCCCGAGAAGCTGATCTCGTCGCCCAGAGTGCCGAAGTCGATCTCGTCGCCATAGGTCGGCGTGTAGCGCACGTCGATGAAGGCCACCGAAAGCGTGCTGGCATCGAAGGAGACCGGGCCGGTCGCATCGTCGGCCGTGCCATCGGCGCGCAGAACCGTCGGCTGATCCTCGATCGTCGCGATGCGCGAGATCGTGGTGTTCGCCGCAGCCGCGCCGGTGGTGAAGTAGCGGAAGATATAGTCGCCCGAGGTCGCCTGCGGGTTCAGCCAGACCGGGGCGAGTGTATCGTCGAAGGTGATCGAGCCGCTGCCGCCGAAGGTGAATTCCGGCGCGAGATCGGTGATCGAGCCCACATCGAGCGCGCCGCCGACCGGACGCTCGAAATGCAGGTCGACATAGCCGCGCCCGTTGACGTCACCGAGCCCCGTGCTGCCCTCGTTCGCCGGATCGACCAGATCACCCTGCGGGCCCGAAACGGTGAAGGACAGCGTCTGGACACGGTTCTTGGCCGCATCGCCGAAGCTGTTCGCCGCCAGCGTCACGTCATGGCTGCCGATCCCGAGCGAGCCGTCTGCGAAGACGCGGATCGTGCCGCCCATATCCATCAGCTCGGTGATTGTCAGGCCGGTCACGGTGACGTCGCTGATCGCCAGTTGATCGGTGATGTCCTCGCCGTAAGCCCCGCTCAGTGCGATATCGAAATAGGTGCGGTCGCCCGGCAGGTTGGCGGTGCTATCGGCCGGAGGATAGGTCGAACCGCTCTTGACCACGATGGTCGGAGCGCTTTGCGCTGTCGTCGCAAAGAAGGAGATCGAGGTGATATCCAGCGTCAGCGTGATCGTCTGCGGATAGAGATCGCCGGTGAGCGACGCGGGCTGCGCCGAGTTGGTCTCATCGATGAAGGTCTGCAGCGAGTAGATGAAGGAGATCTTCGTCGGATCATTCGCATCGTTTTGCAGCAGCGCCGGCGCCCCCTCGCCCAGTTCGACACGGAAGGTGCCGCCGCTCAGGCGCGAAGTCTCTACCGTGTCGGTCTGCACGGCGAACTCGGCGGCGAGGTCGAGCACCGAAGCCGGGTCGAGCACATAGCCCGCCGGGATATTGGTGAAGGTGATCTCGACCGAACCCTCGGTGATCTCGAGATTGGCCACCACGCCCAGACCGTCTTCGCCGCTCTTGATCTCGGGGTCAGTCGTCGGGTTCGCGCTGTCGGAATAGTGGTAGGACCAACCCTGTTCGACCGCGGAGATGGTGAGATCGCCATAGGTCTTGCTGCTGTCGAAGCTGCCGGTGAGCCAGTAGCGATAGACCGGGGCCGCGTCGGTGCCGCCCACGCGGACCGGGGCCACACCATCGTCGATCTGCACAGTGCCGAGGCCCGCGCCGCTCAGCGTGAACTCCGCACCGCCATCGGTGATCGAGGCCGGGTCATAAACGAAATCGCTGTCGGGCACGTCCGGGAACTGGATGTCTATATAGTTGCGGCCGTTGAGCAGGTTCACGTCGATCGCGGCGCCCGCGCCCGGATCGACCATGTTTGCGGTCGCGCCTTCGACGGTGATGACGCTGTCACCGGTGGCGCCTGCATTGCCCGCCCCATCCTTCCATTCGCCGTTGAAGGTGAGCGTGTAGCTGCCCGGTGCGAAGTCGAAATTCGCTGTCGTGATGGCATAGGCGAATTGCGTGATGCCCTCTTTCTTGAGCAGCGCATAGAGTTCGGCGCCATTGCCGGGCAACGCGTGGTCATAATCCGCACTGTCGGACGCGACGATCCGGCCCTCGGCATCGAGACCGAGCTTCTTCAGGCTCGCCGTGCCGTCGGCGTTCATGAACATAGCGACCGGGTCCGGCGCGTTGGAGATATCGATCGCGGTGTTGGCCGTCGTGCCATCCGCATTACCGGTGCGGGTCAGCGTGAACTCGGCTCCGGGATCGAGGATCGAGGCGTAATCGAGCGAGCCGCTGCCCGCGGGATCGAAAGTCACGATGATGCGCTGATCGGCATTGGCGAGGTTCACATCGACCGTGTAGCCGTCGCCGTCCAGCTGATAGGGCGCGCTGAGCGAGGCTTCGGGCTCGACCACCGAGAACACGGCATCGCGCGTGGCGGTGTTGTTCTTGCCGGTTTGCGTGGCGTTGTTCGCCCAGGTATCGGAGGCGAAACGCACGGTGTAGTCGCCAACGGCGAGCTGCTTGTTCGTCAGGTCCGGATCGCTGGTGTCGATGAAGTAACGCACCTTGCCGCCGCCGATCGCGATGGCGCCAAGGAGGTCGATCTCGTCGCCCTCGTCATTGAACAGCTTGAACGGCGCCACACCGTTGGTCGCGATCGCTGCCAGCGTCTCGGCGGTGATCTCGCCACCGATCTCGGCGATGAACTTGATATCGACCCACGGGCCCGCGACAGCCGGGTCGCCGCTTTGGGTCGTGTTGTCCTCATCCGCATAGACGGTCTGGTTCGTTGCGGTCTCGGTGTAGGACCAGGACTGGAACAGGAAGGTGTAGGTCACAGAGTTCACATCGCCCGTGCCGGTCAGCCAGAAGCGGAACGTGTCGGCATCGAACTGCGCCGGGGCCTGCGTGTTGTCGAGGGTGAAATCGCCACCGGTGATCTCGAATTCCGGCGTCAGGTCGAAGACCGAAGCGGCGTCCACCGTCGCACCGTTCACCGTCGGGAAGGTGATGTCGATATAGGCGCGCTCGTTGAAGTTGCCGACGCCGGTGACGCCACCATCGCTCGGCCCGTCAAGGCGCTGCGTCGGCGTCGCGGCCTGCTCTTCGACCACGGCGAATTGCGTGGCCTCGCCAAGGATGTCCTTGAAGCCGAACTGCAGCGAACCCTTGATCGTCAGCAGATCCAGCTGATCTGGAATCTTCACAAGCAGAAGGATTGTCGCCTCGCCGGACGCGATCTTCGACAGGTTCGCGTAGAGCCGCGCCGAGAGCGACAGGTTGTCGGCGGCGAAGTTGAGTTGGCCGATCACGAGAATCTTGCCGTCGGTCGATATCTTGATCGTGACCTGGCCGTTGAACACCGCCTGCGAGGTGTAGATCGAATAAAGCTTGGCCGAGCCGGTGATGATCATCGGCGAGGTGAAGGCCGCAGCAAACCCGCCGCCCGCCGCCGAGCCGTTCTGGATCGCGATATACTGGTTCACCACCTGCTGCTGCACCGAGTTCAGCCAGTCATCGACCGAGACGTTCAGCGGCAGCGCAAAATCGGGGCCGTTGAGCTCTTCGGGATCGGTGATGTCGGGCAGCGACTTGAAGAAGTCCACCCCGCCGGTGAAGTCGTTGATCGCGAGGCCCGAATTCGGCTCGAGCAGGATACCGCCGGGAACCGAACCCGAGACCAGCACCCCGAGCGGGCCCAGCTCCGACAGCGCGAAGCGGATGGTGAAGCCGCCCAGGCCCGAGAACGAGAAGCCCGCCTCGACCCCGATGAAGAAGATGCGATCTTTCACCGGGGTGGTCAGGTCGAAGGTGGAGAGCACCTGATTGCCGTCGCCGATCCGAATGATGCCGCCGATCAGCGCCCCCTCGATTTCGCCGCCGAACGCGTTGCCGCCGATCTTCACGCCGATCGAGTCTATGCCGATTATCGGGAATTTGCCGTCCAGCAGAAGGCCCACATCGATGCGGATACCCTCGACCGTGCCCTCGAAGGTCAGCCCGTCATAGCCCTGCAGCCCGGTGATCGACGCCGACAAGGTCAGGACGAAATCGCTCGGGTCGGCCTGAATGTCGGGCCATTGCACGCCGATCTCGGTGATCTTGATCGGCAACCAGCTTGGCCACTTGAAACTCGCCCCCGAGGCAGCGCCGACGCCGATGAAGACGCCGAAGCCCTGCTTGGTGACGAAAGTGCCGTCGCCGAGGAAGGCGAACTGACGCGCCTCGCCCGAGAGGTTGAGCGAGCCGATCTTCAGTTCCGCGCCGATCGACACGAAGCTGATCAGCTCCTCGTCATCGGCAGCACCGGTGTCGAGCGACAGGCCCACACCCTTCAGCTTGAGGACCGAGCCGATATTGATCTCGAAGGTGTCGAGCTCGAAGATGAAGCCGTCGACCACGCCATCGGTGAAGGTCAGGCCCGCCTTCAGCGCCAGCGTGTCGTTCACATCCTCGCCCGAGACGCGGTCGGTGACCTTGGCGTTGATCGCCTTGCCCGGCGCGAAGGTCGCCCCGCCAGAGCCGACATAGATCGTGCCGGCGAAGGTCACCTCTTGGCCGAAGATCAGCGAGAAGTCGGTGACGCCGATGCGCAGATCGTCGAATTCGAGGATCGAGCCGAACTTGATCTTGCCGGTAGCACCATCGGTACGCTGGACCGCGCCGGTGCCGGTGCCTGAGCCCGCGCCGGTGCCCGAATAGATAATCTCGCCGCGCCCGATGCGGAAGCCGTTGTCGTAGATCGTGAGACCACGCACGCCTTCATAGGTGGTGATCTGGCCCGCGATACCGAATTTCGGGAAGGTGACCTTGATCGTGTCGATCTTGATGATCTCCTGCCCCGCGCCCTCCGGCGTGCCCGCGACCGGAGTTTCGGGCGCCGTCCAAGAGGGATCGTATTCGACCTTGATGCGGTCGGCCTCGAAGAGGACCACATCGGGGATCGAGCCCGTCAGCTTGTCGGCGGTGATCGACCATTTGCCGGTGAGCGAGACGACCGGATCGTCGCCGCCGCCCGAGATCACGCCCATCACATCGATGCCGATATCGAACTTCACCAGCAGGTTGGTCAGGGTGATCTGGGTGCCGCCGCTATTGGTCTGGGTGCCGTCGGCATTCTGCGTCGCGGTGCCACCGAAGGCGAGCGAAGCGCTTTCCGCTCCGACCGAGATCGTCAGGACCAGCAGACCGTCCTTGAAGCCGAGCTTCGCAAGACCGACCTTCGGCGCGAGGATCGAGACCGGACCGACCTTGATCGGGGTCGCAGCCTCGGCCGCCGGCAGTTCCTGCACCTTGAAGATCTGCACATAGGCGGTGGTCTTCGCGGGCGACGCGACCGAGCCGTTCTCGCCGCCGAACCAGTAGACGACATCGTCGGAGGTGCTGTCCAGATTGGCGCCCCGATCGGTGTATTTCCAGGTGCCGGTGATGAACTCGACCTGCACATCGCCCACGTTGAAGGCCGGGTTCGCCTGCGAGGTCGAGGTCGAAGTCGGCGTGCCGACCACACCCGTGCCGGTGGCGGTCGCGGCGGGCGGCTCGGCGAAGACGTAATAGCGATAGGTCGTCTTGCCGATCTTCTCGACCGTGTAGGTGCCGTTGGTGTTCGTCAGCAGATTGACGTTCGACGCGCCGCCCGTGCGCACGAAGCGGATCTCGTCGCCATTGATCGAGCTTGCGTCGAGGATCTCGCCATTGGGCAGCACGAAGGTGACGTCGATATAGCCCTTCGAGTTCAGCATCGACTTGTCGATCACCGCGCCATTGAAGGGCGAGGCCAGCTCGATCGAGGGCGCGGCGGTGATCGTGGTCAAATCCTGCGGATCGGTCGCCGGGTTCGCCGCGGGCGCATTCTGAACCGGCGTCTTGCGGATCGTGAAGCGTTCGTATTCGGCGGCACTTTGCGCACCGGCGGCATCGCGCCAGGAGTTGGCGAGGAACTGCACCTCATAGGTGGTGTTCGCGGACAGGCTCACAGGCGTGGTGATCTGGTAGCGATAGGTCGGGCGCGCCGTGCCTTCGACCAGCACCCCTGCCCCATCGACCGTGATCGCCGCCGTCGTGTCGCCGTAGCGTGCGGTGATCGTGAATTCCGGGTCGATATCGGTGATCGAGTCCGGGTCGATGCCCAGCGGATAGGCCGGGTAGGCATCCGCGTCCAGACGGTTGGTGTTGTAGAAAGTGACGTCGATATAGGTGAAGCCGTCGAGATTGATGATCTGGCCATTGAGCGGCGAAGCAATATCGGCGGTCAGCGGGCGCAGGTTCGTCGTCGGCGTCACCGAGACGGTCTCGCCAAAGAGCGTGTAGCCCGTCACCCGCATATCGGTCAGCTGGAAGCCAGTCGCGCCGCCGAAGCTGAACTGGGCCGCGCCTTCGATGCCGAAGCTGTCGGCTCCCGGCGGCGTCACGGTGATCGAGGTCTCGGGCGCATCGACCGAGATCCGGCCATCGGGCGTCTTGTTGAACAGAACGTCGTTGGAGCTGATCACCAGCAGATCGCCGGTCTCGGCCACGCCGAAGCTGATCTCGACCGAGCCCTTCACGCGCTCCATCTGCGGGGCGACGAAGGTGATCGCGACCGGAGTGGCCGAGGTGCCGCCTTCGAGCAGCGGGAAGCCGGTCACGGTGGTCGAGAAGGCGGTGCCCGAGGTGTTGAGCCACACTTCGACCGTGCCCGAGATATTGAGTCCCGGAATGCCCAGCGCCTGAACCTCGCCCTTCGCATAGACCGCGAATTTGCGGTTGGCGGAGGTGCCGAATTCGAAGATCGCGATCGTGGTGTTCGAGATCAGCAGGCCGATATCGTCATTGGGATCGTTCGGATCGCCCGCGTCGCCGAGGAAGATCGAGATGTTACGCCCAATCTTGCCGCTGGTCGCGCCCGCAGGCAGTTCGGCCGGGAGTATGTCGCTCAGGCTGCCTTCGATGGTGAAGTAAGGCTCGTAGCTCAGCTTCACCTCGGCCAGCGCGATCTGGTTCACATTGGCCTGACCCCGGAAGTCGAGAATGTAGGTCGCATCGCCCACGTCGACCTCTTCGTAGATGTCGGTGCGCGACGTGGTGTTGATGCGGATGATCGCGCTGGCCGAGGCAGAGAAGCCCGCCGCCGAGCCTTGCGCGCTCGCCTCGATCTGCGCGGCGACCCCGTTCTGCGACAGGGTGGCCGAGCCCGAATAGATCAGGATCACGCCCTTCGCGTCTTGGATGGTGAAGCCGTCGCCATTCGAGTCCGTATAGCCGCCCGAGACCCCGGTGAAGGCGATGGTCATGCGCTTGGTCTGGTTCGGCGCAACCCCGGTCGTCAGCTGCGAGAACATCAGCGTGCCGCTCAGGCTGATCTCGGGGGCGTTGCCCACGTCGATCGTGCCGTCATTGTCGTTATCAGTCGCGTTGAAGTCGACAGAGAAGGCGGCGTTCTCGACTTCGACCCGCAGGAACTGGCCGCGCGGCAGGTCGAGCACATTGTTGTTCCCGAAGTCGACATAGACCGCCTGAATGGAGGTGTTGATCTCGAGCGTCGCCGTCGTGCCATTGCCGATCTGATAGGCATTGGTGCCGTCGTCGAACGCGATATCGGGAAGCGTGACCGAGAAGCTGCCCGCCATGCCCTGCGGCATCAGATAGAGCAGCGCGTCGCCGGTGAATTCATAATCGCCGAATGTCAGGGTGATGTGGGTTAGCGAGATTTTCGAGTAGACCGCGCCCGTCGCGCTCGTGGTCTTTTCGAAGGACAGATCGCCGGAGAAGGCAAAGTCGGCATCGTCTGCGCTGGTGGGCGTATCGCCCGAGAGGTTTACGAGAAGCTCGATCCCCGTTCCCACCGGATCTCCATAAGCCGAGACCGAGAGGAAAGTGCCCTTGTAGCTGAGGTCGTAGAACGCCTGCAGCGGGGTCATATCTGCAAAGGCCGTGGCACCGGGGTCGAGGCCCGTCACCTCCGTAAAGTCGAAGCCCGTGAGGATCGTCTGGGCGCCCGCTCCTGCGGTGCCCGACTTGCCTTGGTTGAGCTTGAGCTCGACGCCGCTCGCACTGATCGCGACGCCCGGAATACCGGCAAGCGCGACCTCTGCTATCGACGCATAGAGCGCGGTGTATTTCTCGCCGCCCACGACCGCGACGCCATTGGCATCGACCTGGCTCAGCATGGCGAGGCGGAAGGAGAAGTTGGTCAGGACCAGACCCTGTGCCCCCGAAGTATCGGCCATCGGCTGCACGACCGGGGTGTCGCCCGAAGTATCGACCTCGAAATACGGCCCGCCGGTGCCGACAAAGGCGCTGATGCCATCGCCCGAGATTTCGGTCGCCGCGAAAGTCTTCTGGTTCGGCGCCGTGCCGACGGTCAGGGTCGCGCCCTTCTGGAAGGCCACCTGCCCCGCGAGGAAGACGTAATCCTCGAAGCCCAGCACGACGAAGCCGGACGCTGCAAGGATCGCGCCATTGGCATCGAGCGTCACGGTATCGGTGTCGCTCACCTTCACGTCGAAACCGCCGCCATTGAAGCTTGCGAGGTTCAGCGCTTCCTTGGCCTGCGTGCTCAGAAGTTTGCCCTGGTTCAGCTCGACCTCGAGCCCGTAGCCCGAGAGCGTCACGCCGTCGACGCCCACCAACTCGACCGTGCCGCCCGCCTTCAGCGCCATGTACGAAGCCGCCGCCGGATCGGTCGCGGCCAGCGCCACGCCATTTGCGTCGACCGTCTTGAACATGGCGAGCGCGAGATAAGCATCGGTGATCTTCAGGCCGACCGCATCGCCCTGATCGCCGAAGGCCTTGGTCAGGTCGTAGCCGGTGCCGACGAAAATGTTCACATGCTGTGCGCCGACCGTCACCGCCTTGAGATTGCGGCTCGTGCTCGTGCCTGCGACGAGGGCGGAATAAATCTCGCTCGACTGGGTGAAGGCGAACTCGCCCTGGATGAAGACATAGGAGTCGAAGCCGATGGTCAGGGAGCCCGACACTTCCAGCGTCGCCACGGTCAGTTCGTCGAAGGTGATCGTCTCGGCGCCGACCGTGATGTCCCAGGTGCCGCCCACCCCGCCATAGGTGAAGTCGAGCGTATTGTAGGGCGTCGTCTCGTTGCCGCCGCGGTTCATGATCAGCGTGAGCGAGCCATCGACCGTGACATTGTCGACGCCGATCAACGAGGCCCCGCCCGTCGCCTTCACGACCATCCAGCTCTTGAGCGGAGTGGCTGTCGGGTTCGCCGGATCGAGCGGCATTTCCTTGACGATATGCAGGCCCATGCGCTGCAGCGAGAGCGCGACGCCCGTCGCATCGGAGGTGGCATCGACTTCGCCATTGGTGATCGTCGGCGTGCCGACCCCGGCGAAGACCACGGCATCCGAGATACCGATCGACAGCACCGAAGCCTCGAAGGAGGTGGTCGAACCGACCATGCGGGCTGCGACCTTGTCGGTCTTGGTCAGCGTGATCTGGCCCTGGATGAAGACGAAGTCCTCGATCACGATCGTCGCACCCGCGAAGAGCGAGAAGCCCGACTGGCTCATATCGAGGACCGTGTCAGTGGTGGCCGGATCGACGTCATTGCCATTCGTCGCGGCGAGCAGGTCCTGACCGGTGATGCCGGTGTCGCCATCGGTCCATTCGGTCGAGTCGAGATTGATCGACTGGCCCCAGTCGAGCACGCCGATCACGCCGGTCGCATCATTCGCCTTGTTCATCTCGAGCGACAGCGTGTCGAGCGTGATGTCCACCAGATCGACCCCCGTCAGCGAGGCCGAGGCGATATCGGCCTTGAGCGCGGTGAAGGCGCGGGTGTCGGTAAGCGGATTGGCCGCTTTGATCGAAGCGAGCAGGATATCGGCGCTTTCGATGGTGATGCCGGGACCGTCCGGGATGCCGATGAAGAACTTGGCCTCGTAATCCGCCGGGGCGTCGCCGCCATTCGCGGCCTCGTCGTCGGGATCGATGCTCAGGCTGATCCGGGTCAGCACCGCATCGTTCATGTCGGTCGCGATATCGAAGGTGCCGTCGTGGTTCACGTCCACATCGACGATATCCTGCGACAGAGTGAACTTCGCGCCCACATCGACGAAACCGAAGGCGTTGAGCGTCAGGTAGCCCACGACCTGCGTGCGGTCTGCACTGGCGTCGAAAGTGGCCACCTCGTCGTTCGGGCCATAGGTGAACGTGACAGCGGCGGGCGGATCGTTCGCGGGATCCCCCTGCGCGGGCGTGCCGTCCAGATCGATCGAGTTCCAGTCGAAGAAGGTGGTGATACCGTTCCCGGCAGGCTTCGTTGCGTAATAGTCGAGCGAGAAGGCGTTGACCGTCAGTTCCATTCCCTCGGGCAGACCGGCGAGCGTGCCGCCCTGGATATTGCCCAGCACCGCGGTCGCCGAAGGCGTGACGGTCACGGGCAGCGTGCTGTTCGCAGGCGGGGTCGCTTTGATCAGCGCGAGCGCGATATCGGCGGAAGCCACCGACAGGCCCACACCGCCGGGCTGGCCGACGAAGAGGTCCTGCACATGCAGGCCGATCAGCATGAGGCTCGCGTTTTCGAGACCCGCATTGGTGCTATCCAGCTCTGCCTCGATCTGGTTGCGCATCACGATGTCGAAGGTGGCCGAGCCGGTGACGAAGCCGAAGATATCCAGATCCAGACCGCCCGAGATCACCAGATCCGTGCCGTCTTCGGGCGCAACCGCGTCGACGCCCAGATCCTGAATGATCGGCGCCCAGTCGAGTTGGTCGCTATTGGTGGCGTCGCGCCCGTTCACCGTGAAGTCGAGCGAGGTCACCGTCAGGTCCAGCCCCTGCGGCAGACCGCGCGGCGAGATCGTGTCGGCATGGGCGGACATCGCGGTCCAGCTGCGCGCGACGGCGCTCGGGTTTGCGACCAGATCGACCACCTCGGTCACCGAGATCAGGTCGAAGGCGAGCCCTTCGGCCGCGAAGCCCGTGCCCGCATTGGCGACCGCGTCGACCCGGTCGAATTCGTCATAGGTGAACTCGCCGCCCGCGCCCACGAAGACATAGGCGCCGTCGATCGAGAAGGAGAAGGCCTTGGCGCTGATCGTGCCGCCCTGCGGATCGTCGACGGTGAGATCGCGGATCACACCCGACAGACCGCCCGCCAGCAGGATCGCCCCTTCGATCTGCAATTCGACATAGGCGCCGAACTCGATCCCGAAGCCCGCGTCGAGATTGGTGATATCGGCCAGCGCGTTGATCTGATCGACGCCGGTCGCGCCCCAATCGAGCTTGTTTCCGTCCGCATCGGCGCCGTTCATCGCGAAGTAGAGATCCTTCACCGTCGCGGTCAGCGGCAGGCCCTGCAGACCCAGTTGATCGACGCGCAGCGACAGGGCCATCCAGCTGCGGGCCACGGCGGGCGAGGTCACGGTGGCCGGGTCTTCTGACACCATCACCAGCTCGATCGAGCCGCCCTGCGCCACGAAGCCCATGCCCTGATCGGGATCGATCGTGCCATCATTCTTGAGCGCACCGTCCACACCGGCGAAGAAGTTCAGATCGCTCAGGGTGAAGATCAGAACCTTCGCCCCGGTCAGCGTGCCATCCGCATCGATGCCGGTGGCGACCGCCACATCGGCCAGCAGGCTCTTGATCGAGAAGGTGCCCGTCGCGATCACGACGCCTGCCACGTTCAGCTCCGACACCGTGCCGGTCACCGACAGGATCGCGGTCGCGTCATAGCCATCCGTGCTGTCGGTGATTGTCAGGCCCAGATCGAGGCCCTTCCAGTTCATCACCGAGTTGTTGGCCGCGTTCAGCGGGTCGGTGTAGCCGAAGTTGGCTTCGACCGCGACATCCGAGATTTTCAGCGTGAAGCCTGCGAGGCCGGTCACGCCGACGCTTTGCGAGGTCACGAGGATCGCCGACCAACTCTTGACCGTGCGGGTCTCGACCACACCTGTCGTCAGCGGGTTGTCGGCGGTCTGGGTCACAGAGGCGAACTCGATGCCCACGTTATTCGCGTAAATCCCGGTGCCTTCGGTGGTGCTGACAGCCGTAATCTTGCCATCGGTGCGGGTGAAGACACCGCCTTGCCCCGCGAAGAAATAACCGCCGGCCAGCGAGAAGGTCATCACCGACGCGCCCTCGACGATCAGCCCGTTCTGGTCGTCGAGCGTCTCGGTCAGGATCTGGCCCGCCATCGTGCCCGCGATGGTCACGAAGCCATCGACGGTGAACTCGACATAGCCGCCGAAGGCGATGTTGAAGCTCGCGCGCATATCGGTGACGTCGAACAGATCGACCGAAGCGAGGTTGCCGATCTCGGTGACACCGGTCGCGGCCCAGTCGATCCGCTCGCCATTCACCGCATCAGGGCCGTTGAAGCCGAAATAGAGGTCGAGGCCCTGCACGGTGACCGTGTTCGGCAGCCCCTGCAGACGCACCGTGGCTACGTCGAGCGCAACGGCGGTCCAGCTGCGCGGCACGGCCGGGAGGGTCACGCCTGCCGGATCTTCCTTCACCAGCACCAGTTGCAGCGAGGCGTTCTCGGCCACGAAGCCGGTGCCCTGATCGGGATCGATCGTGCCGTCGGACAGAAGCGCCCCACCGACACCTGCGAAGAGATTCAGATCGGACAAGGTGAAGATCAGGATATTCGCGCCCAGCACGGTCTCGGTCGTCATGCCGGAAGGCACGATGATGTCGCTCGTGAAGCTCTTGATGCCGAAGGTACCCGAGGCCACGATCACGCCCGCCACGTTCAGCTCCGTCACGGTGCCGGAGACCGAGAAGCCATCATCGCGGGTTAGGCCGTCGGTGGCATCGGCGAGGCTCAGCATGTCGAGCCCGGTGACTGCACCCAGCGACGCCCAGTTCAGGAAGGTGCCGTCGATGGCCGCGAAATTCCCGTCTACCGCGAGATCGGCCAGCGCGATCTGGAAGGCGTCGATGCCGCGCAGGCCAAGGCTCGCGACGGTGACGCGCAGCGCGGTCCAGCCGATGGTGACGGTCTCGTTGTCCCATTGCGTGGACGCGTCGTTGTCGTTGGTCGCCGCATTATCGGTCAGCACGCCGAGGCGGGTCACCTGCGCGAATTCGAGCGCATCGCCCGCCACCATCGAAGCATGGATGCCGGTGCCCTGATCGAGCAGCCCGGTCACCTCGTTCGTGGTCGCATCACGATCGAACGCGCCGCCAGCACCGACGAATATCTGCGCCTCGGTGATCTTGAAGCTGGTGATATCTGCGGCGGTCAGGGTGATCTCGCCGTCGTTGATATCGGCGGTCGAGATCGAGCCTTCGACCGTGCCATAGACCAGCACGAAGCCGTCGACCGCCACATCGAGCGTGCCGCCGAAGGCGATCCCGGTATCGGCATTGATCTGAGCGATCCCGGGGTTCTCGGTTGCGTCGACAATGGCCGACCAATCCAGCTTGGTCGCGCTGACCGAGGCCGTGTTCATGCGGAAGTAGAGCCCGGTGACCCCGAGCGCGAATTCTTTGGGCAGTCCGCGCATCCCGACGTAATCGACCGAGAGCGACAGGGCGCTCCAGCTCTTGGGCGTGGCGGTGCCGACTTGCTCTTTCACGACGATAAGTTCGAGCGTGCCGCCCGAGGCAAGGAAGCCGGTGCCCTGATCGGCAATCGCGGTGGGCGCATTCGCGTCATCGAAGGCACCGCCGACACCGGCGAAGAAATTCACATTCGTCAGGGTCAGCCGCGTGACCTGCGCATCGGTGATCGCCGCCTGGATGGTGTCGTCGATCGTCTCGGTCGAGGCCGAGAAGTTGAAGGTGGCGAGCGCGAAGACCGTCTCGGAAATCTCGACGGACAGCGTGCCGGACACGGCCAGCTGATCACCCGGGCCCAGATCGCCAAGCGCCGTGGTCACGTCGGTATCGTTCACGGTCGACCAGTCGAGGCGCGGGCCGGTCAGCGCCGTCGTCGAGTTCGAGGCCAGTGCCATGCCCGACAGCTTGATCTGAACCGCGTCGATGCCCTTGGCCTCCAGCGCGCTCAACGAGCCGATCACCCCGGTGTATTTCACGCCGGTCGTCGTGTCGGTCAGCAGGCCAAGCGCAAGATCACCACCCGCCGCATAGAGACCCGCAGCATCGCTCGCGAGGGCGAGAGTGGTCGTGCCGGTCGCCTCATCCGTTGTGGTGGACGCGCCCGTGCCCGCGAAGAACTCGACATCGCTGAGCTTCACAAAGGTCAGCTTGCCGGCGGTGATATCGAGCAGATCGAGCGTCTCGGTGCTGCCCGCCTGCGCAGTCACGTCGATTGCCTTCAGCCCGAAACCCGCGCGCAAGTAGACGAAATCGGCCACCGCCAGCGTCAGCTTGCCCGAGACCGCGAGGCTTACCGTGTCGGTCACCTCTTCGAGGCCGGTCAGGCTCGACCAGTCGAGAGTGGAGAGGGTGTTATCGCTGACCGAGTTGTAGAGCACTTTCAGGCTCGCAAGGTCCAGCGTCACGCCTTCGACATTCACCAGACCGAGGCTCGCGAGGCTCGCCGACACGCCGGTATAGCTGACCGGGGTCGGGTCGGTGGTGGTCAGGATGCCGATGTAGAAATTGCCACCCATCGCCGAGAAGCCGATGGCATTCGTGGTGTCGAGCCCGCTTGCGCCGATGGTTACGCCCGAGCCCGCGAAGAGGTCCAGATCGGTAAGCGTGATGTAGAGCAGATCGCCGGTGACGCCGCCGACCGAGGTGCCCGCGGTCTTCTCGACCGAGAAGCCGCCGGTCAGCAGCACGGTATCCGAGATGTTCAGCTCGTCGATGGTCGCGCCGATGAAGAAGCGCTCGGTATTGTCGAAGCCGTCCGTGGCGTCGGTCAGCGCAAGCGTCGTGCCCAGATCGAGCCCCTTCCAGGTCATCACCGTCGGGTTCATCCCGCCCTTGGTATCGGGCGCATTCACTTCGACCACGAAATCGCTGACTGCAAGCGTGACGCCCGGAATGCCCGCGACTTCCACCGTGCCGACATGGAGCTTGATCGCGCTCCAGGCGTTCAGAACGGCGCCGGTCGTGCCATCGACATTCTTCACCGAGGCGAATTCGAACAGCACGCCTTCCGCGCCGAAGCCGGTGCCGACCAGCTTGCTGTCGCCATCGCGGGTCAGCCCGTTGACCTTGCCGTCGACATCGGTGGTGAAGCTGCCGCCGCTGCCCACGAAGATATAGCCGTTCGCCAGTGCGAAGGTCATCACCTGCGCATCGGTCAGATCGGTACCAAGCGGATTATCCGCCGCGGCGATGGTCTGCTTCGTCACCGTGATCGCGATATCGCCTGCGAGCAGGACGGTGCTCTTGATCGCGAAGACCGCGCGCACATCGATCGTGAAGCCCGAGAAGGTGCTGTCGAAGCTGAAGCTCGGCCCGCCGACCTGCGTCCAGTCGAACGCCATGCTGGCATAGGTCACGTCGAGCGCATCGACGGTCGCGGTCACGTTGCTGATCCCGTGCAGCGTCGCCGCGGTCGAGAGTTCCAGCGCGGTGACCTTCTGGCCTAGGTTCGCCCCAGCCGAGGTCACGGTGAACATGGCCAGGGTGAGATTGAGCGTCGGGATTTCGAAGCCGGTGGCATTGGTCAGGTCGTAGCTGCCGCCCGAGACTTCGGCGCCGACGCCCGCGAAGAGGCGCCCGCCGATGATCGAGAGGGTGAAGTAATCGCCATCCTCAGATGCACCGTTGAAGGTCACGCCGGTCTTGGCGGAGCTTTCCAGGGCGAAGGTGCCGCTGACATAGACCGCGTCCTTCACGATCAGCGTCGCGGTGGCTTCGACCTTGGTGAGCGCACCGTTCAATGTCAGCCCGGCATCGCTCAGCGCGCCTTGATCCCAATTCAGCGGGGTAGCGACGCCCGACGCGGTGTTCACTTGCACCGCGACATTGCTCACCTCGGCGGTCAGCCCGGTAATACCGACCGGGGTCGCGTTGGCGAAGGAGAAGTCGATGCCGGTATAGGTGGTGCCGCCCGCGCTCAGCACCGCGAACGTGCCGGTGAAGCCGGTGACCGAGAAACCGAAGGCGTTGGTGGTGTCGACGGTGACCGGGCCGCTCGTGTCGAAGACCGCACCGGTGCCCGCGAAGAATTTGACCGCGTCGAAGCCGAAGACCATCAGATCGCCGATCGTGTCGGTCGCGCCGGTCAGGCCGCTGACGATGGTCTTCGTAAAGCTGAACCCGCCCGCGATCAGAACCTCGCCGCCGATGGCCAGCGTCACGTTGCCCGACACTTTCGCGAGCGGCGCGGTCGCGCCCGTCGCTACGCTGTCGATCGCGGAGACGACGAGCTTGGCGCTCAGCGCATCGTTGGGGTCGGTCAGTTGCGAGGTCACCAGTTCCAGCGTGCCGTTCGAGAGCGTGGCGGTCACGCCGTCGACATTCACCAGACCCAGCGCATCGACCGCGCCATTGGCGATCACCCACTGGCGGCCCGTCGCGGTCTCGCGGATCATCTTGACCGAGAAGCTGAGGTTGTCGACCGCGAAGCCGACCGAGCTGTTGGGCTGGCCGAGGGTGAAGTAGCCGTTCGCACCGCTGCCCGCGAAGAACGAGCCGCTGGTGAGCGCGATGGTGGTGACCTCGAGACCGCCGGTGACGGCGGTCGTCGTGCCGGTGCCCACTTCGTAGAGCACACCGTCGAGTCCGGTATTGGTGGTATAGCCAATCGGCGCGCCGACGCCGTCACTGGTCGCGAGGCTCACGAAATCGCCGACCGAGATTTCCATCAGCCCGGCATTGCCCGCGAAGCCTGCAGTGACGAAGCCCGGCCCGTCGATCGCGAAGGCATCGGCATCGGTGCCCCCCTCGAGACGCTCGACCCCAGTGAAGGTGATTGTGAGGCCGTTCCAGCTCAGCGACCCTTCATTGATGCCGGTGATCGTCCAGACCGTCGCGGCATCCGGCCCCTCGATCGTGTCGCTGAGGCCGGCCCCTGCCGCGATCGAGGTGATCGGGGCGCCGGACGTGCCATAGGTCGTGCCGTTGACGGTGACGGTGCCGTCGAGGTTCACGGTGTAGGTCAGGTTGCTGTCGGCGGTGCCGTCGAGCGCGCCACCCGCTTCCGAGATCGCGCCGGCGACCGGAGCGCCGAGGCTCGGGGCCGCGTCGGGAAGACCGATGCGCTCGCCGGTGCCGAGCGTCGCGCTCATCACCGCAGTGTCCGCATCATGGTCTAGGCCGAGTGCGTGGCCGATCTCGTGAAGCAGAACCGTGTAGAGGTCGACGCCCTCGGAGGCCGCACCGTCCGTCGCCACCAGACGGTCGCCTGCGAGCAGATCGAATTCGGAGCTGTCGGCGGGCGTCGCGTCGATGAACCAACCGGCCCCGGCAGCGTCGGCGTCGATCTCGATCAGCGTGCCGGTGATACGGGCGAGTGCGCCGTCCTCGAGATCGGTGATGGTGAAGGTGAGTTGCGACAGGATCGCCGCGTCGGTGCGGCTGGCCCACTGAGCGAGGGCTTCCTGGAAGATCGGGGCGACCTGAGCCTCGGTGATATCCGCAGCGCCGGTATCGGTGCTGTCCGCGGTGGCGTCGAGAAGCAGATATTGCGGCTCTGCGCCCTCGTCAGCCGGGCTATCCCCTTGATTTTCGCTGGTATCGTCGGAGCCAGCAGTGACAGACCCGGCGTCCGGATTGTAAGTATTTTCGTTATATTCCAGTGTATTAGAGGTCGCAGCAGGGGGGCCGGTCGCCTCGTGACCCGTCAGGTCCGCCACGGAACTGCCAATCGGGTCCTGCCCTGCATGGGGCATATCTTCCAGCCACGACAGCGCCGATTCCAGCAGCTGCTGCACCTGAACGGCAGTCAGGAAACCGCCGGAATGAAGCTGGTCCGCTGCCGTTTCCAGCAGCGCTGCAGCCTGTTCGCGTGCCGGTTCGGCGACCGCTTCGAGCGGTGCCACTTCCGGCTCATGCGCCCAATCCTCGGGCCAGGCCACATCGCTTTGCGGGCCTTCCTCGGGATCGTGATCGGCTGCCAATTCGTCCTGCTGATGCAGGTCATCGACGGTCTGAACTAGGGCGGAAAGCCCTTCGATCGGGTCGATTTGATGTGCGGTCGCCGCAACGCGGGCCAATTCGCCGAACACCGGGTCCGCCGAGAGCAAAAGCCGCGGCTCGAGGGCCTCGATGCGGTAATTTTCTTCGCGGTGAAGGGTGTTATCGGCTTCGTGGAGCGCGCCTTCATTGGCCAGACCGACGTCATCCTGCACGTCGGAGCGGGTCCGACGCAGGAATTTGGTCACACTGGTCAAGCCGAACAAAGACAAGACGCGCCTGAAGCTCACCGGTTTCGGCAAGCTCCCTCCCAAAGTTGCGATATGAACGCGGTTCCGCCTTCTGACGAAATTTTGTTCTCTTTTAGGCTGAACCTACGCAGAAATATTGCAACGGAAATAGTATCCACAGGACGCGCAATTCGATCATTTTGAAATTATTTCAGATGCTTACGCGTATTACCCTGCGTCAACATTCAAACTTATCCACAAGTCTTTCCTGACGTAGCGGGAACAATTGCGTTCAAAGCGAGGCGAATCGCCGCAGCGGAAAATGTGTCGCGCGGCGGCCGATAGAGACCAGATTTCAGTGAAAATCCCGGCTCGGGAAAAGTCGTTTCGCCTGCTCTCGCGGATGACGTGCGGTGGTCTGCGGACGGGGTCTGGGGGCGTCATCCGCTTGGGGTGCGGTGAGGCCCAGAACGTCGTCGAGCGGGTGCCCCAGATCGGCCAGTCGCGGGGAGAGATCCTCGATCTTTTCGGCGATCAGATGGACCACGGCCCCCTCCCGTTCGAGCCGCCCCGAGACCCGCAGAAGACGCCCGCCCATCACCGTCCGGCGGAACCGTTCGTAGAGCTTCGGCCAGACCACGACATTGCTCACGCCAGTCTCGTCTTCCAGCGTGATGAAGATCACGCCGGAAGCCGTTCCGGGGCGCTGGCGGGTGATCACGAGGCCGCAAACCGTGACCCGCTTTTGCGGCGTGCCGATCAATTCGCAATGCGGCGTGAGGCCGGGAATGGCGGGGCGCAGCAGCTCCATCGGATGGGCGCGGAGGCTCAATCTGAGGGCCACGTAATCCTCCACGACCTCCTCTCCCAGATGCATCGCGGGCAGCTCCACGGCCGGTTCGCGCCCTCCTTCCCCGTCCATCGGATCTGCGAAAAGCGGCAGCGGCGCGGGGGCCCGGATCGCCTTCACGGCCCAAAGCGCATCGCGCCGCGTGAGGCCGATTCCCGCAAATCCATCGGCCTCGGCGAGCCGTTCGAGCACATGTGGAGGCGTGCCCGCGCGCAGCCACAGGCTCTCCGGATCGGGGTAGCCATTGCCCCTGGCTGCGACGATCCAGCCCGCATCCTCCTCGCGAAATCCCTTGATCTGACGAAAGCCCAGACGCAGCGCCAGGGCCCCGTCCGCGCGGCGTTCCAGCGAGCTGTCCCAGCCCGAATGGTTCACGCAAACGGGCCGTACCTCGATCCCATGTTCGCGCGCATCGCGCACGATCTGGGCAGGCGCATAAAAGCCCATCGGCTGCGAGTTCAGCAGCGCGCAGGCGAAGATTGCGGGGTGGTGGCACTTCAGCCAGGAGGAGACATAGGTGAGATGCGCGAAGGCCGCCGCGTGGCTCTCGGGGAAGCCGTATTCGCCGAACCCCTCGATCTGGGAAAAGCAGCGATCGGCAAAATCGGGCGTGTAGCCGCGCGCCAGCATCCCTTCGACAAACCGGTCGCGAAAGGTACCGATCGTGCCCATCTTGCGGAAGGTCGCGAGCGAGCGCCGCAGGCGGTCGGCCTCTTCGGGCGTGAAGCCCGCAGCGACCACCGCGATCTGCATCGCCTGTTCCTGAAACAGCGGCACGCCGAGGGTTTTGCCCAAGACGCCTTCCAGCTCCTTCGAGGGAAAATCGACCTTTTCGCGGCCCTGACGGCGGTTGATATAGGGGTGGACCATGCCGCCCTGAATGGGGCCGGGACGGACGATGGCGACCTCGATCACGAGGTCATAGAACGTCTGCGGGCGCATCCTCGGCAGGAAGTTCATCTGCGCCCGGCTCTCCACCTGAAACACCCCCACCGCATCTGCGCGGCACAGCATCTCATAGGTCGGCGCGTCCTCCTGCGGGACGGTGGCGAGCGACATATCGAGCTTCTCGTGCCCCGCCAGCAGCTCGAAGCTCTTGCGGATACAGGTGAGCATCCCGAGGCTGAGAATATCGACCTTCAGGATGCCCAGCGTGTCGATGTCATCCTTGTCCCATTCGATGCAGGTACGCCCCTCCATCGCGGCATTCTCGATCGGACAAAGCGCGTCGAGGCGGCCTTTCGTGATGACGAAGCCACCGACATGCTGGCTGAGATGGCGCGGAAACCCGATGATCTCGCCGATCAGTTTCAGCGTCTGTGACAGCCGCCGATCGGTGGGGTCGAGGCCCAGCTCACCCATCCGCGCGTGATCCGGCCCCTTACCGGAAATGCCCCAGATCTGGCCCGCGAGGCTTGCCGTGACATCGGCGCTCAGCCCCATCACCTTGCCCACTTCGCGGATCGCGGCGCGGGTGCGGAAATGGATCACGGTCGCGCAAAGCCCCGCGCGGTCGCGGCCGTAGCGTTGGTAGATCCACTGGATGACTTCCTCGCGGCGCTCATGCTCGAAATCGACGTCGATATCGGGCGGCTCACCGCGATATTTCGAGATGAACCGCTCGAAGACCATGCCGATCTGGTCGGGGCTGACATCGGTGATCCCGAGCGCCCAGCAGATGATCGAATTGGCCGCCGAGCCGCGCCCCTGACACAGGATGCCGCGGCTGCGGGCGAAGCTCACGATGTCATGGACGGTGAGGAAATAGGCGGCGAAGCCCAGTTCGGAGACGAGGCGGAGTTCCTTCTCCAGCAATCCCGCGTGACGTTCCGAGATGCCCCCCGGAGAGCGCCGCGCCAGCCCCTCGCGGGCGAGCCGGTCGAGCCGGTCCTGCGCGGGCTCGTTCTGAGCGACCTCGTCGGGATATTCGTAGCTGAGTTCGTCGAGATCGAAGCCGCAGCGCGCCGCGATCTCGCAGCTGCGACGCAGGGCTGCGGGGTGGCGGCGATAAAGCCGCGCCATGTCCTCGGCCCCCTTCAGACGCCGTTCGGCATTGGGCAGCGCGCGGGTACCAAGCGCGTCGATGGTGCAGCCCTCGCGCAGGCAGGTCAGCACATCGGCCAGCTGCCGGCGCGACCCGCGATGCATCAGCACGTCGCCGGTCGCCACCATCGGCGTCGAGGCCCTCAGCGCGAGCGCTGCGCAAGCGTCGAACCAGCGCTGATCCGAGCCGTCATAACGCGGCGGCGCGCCAAGGAAGACCTGCCCCGGATAGCGCCGCCGCATCTCTTGTAGCGGGCGGTAGGCACGGGCCAGATCGGCGGGCGGCAGGGCGATCAGGATCATCCCCGCGCAGCCCTCCAGCAGATCCGCGCGGGTCAGGTGACACTCCCCCTTCCCCGCCCGGCGCTTGCCGCGGGTAAGAAGCTGGCTCAACCGGTGATAGGCCGCGCGGTCGGTAGGCAGCGCCACCCATTCGACCGGGCAATCGCTCAGCACCAGCCGCGCGCCGACGATCAGCTTCGGCAGTTTTGCGGTTGTCGGCCGGGCCAGATCCTGTGGCGAGCCGATGGGCTGGCGAGAGCTTTCGTCGCGCTGCAGTTCCGAGCGGATACGCAGCGCCTCACCGATCTCGCGCTTGAGTTCCTTGAGCGCCGAAAACGCTCGAACCACGCCCGCGAGCGAGTTGCGGTCGGTGATCGCGATGGCCTCCAGCCCCAGTTCGGCGGCGCGCACCATCAGTTCCTCGGGATGCGAGGCCCCGGTGAGGAAGGTGAAGTTGGAGGTGGTGCAAAGCTCGGCATAGGCGAGCGGAATGGCGGGCGTGTTGGCGGTGGTCACGACCGCCGAGGGGGCGCTGCCCCCGCGCCCGTCGGGCGCCCCCCGGGATATTTCGACCAAGGCGAAGGGAGCGGTCATGCGAAGACCCCCTCGACATACCAGCCGGGATCCTGCGGCGTGTGGAACATCCAGAGCCGCAGCCCCTGCCCGGTCTCGACGCGCCAATAGTCGCGCATCCCGCGCCGCCAGTTCGGATCGTCGAACCACCATTCCGGGGTCAGCCGTTCCGGCCCCTCGATGCGTTCCGCGCTGAGCGACTGGCGGCGCCAGCGGAAGCGGCGCGGCGGATCGGGGGCGTCGGACATGAGCGGCTCCGGCGGGAACAGCCGCAGCGGACGAGGGTGCGGCTGGTGCCAGTTGCCCTCGGGGTCGGTGAAGGCGGCAGGCGCAATCAGGAAGCTGCGCTCGGGGATATGGCTGTCGGCGGGCAGGTAGCGCTGGACGTTCTCCAGCCCGATGCGCAGCCCGATCCGGGTGATCAGATCGCCCAGCCTGTCGCGCCGCTCGGTGGCGATGGTGTCAATCTGGCGGGCGGGGAGCGCCTCGACCTGCGTGGCCGCGAGGCGCATCTGGTCGATCCCGAAGCCCGCGTCGATATCCTCGATGCCGCGCGCGAAGAGGGCCGCGATCCGGCTGGGGTCGCTGAGCGGGGTGGCCAAGCGCAGCTCGACCTCCTGGCTGGCCTGATCGACGCGGCGCAGGGTAAGGCAGAGCACCCGTGCGCCAACTTCGTTTTCCTTGAGTTTGGCGCAGAGCCGATCGAGCAGCCGTTCGATCCCCGCCATCACATCGGCCTGCTGGCCGATCGGTTCGGGCAGGGTCAGGCGGGTCCCGTAATGGGGCGGATCGGCCACGGGCGAGACCTGTTCGGGCAGATCGCCCAAGGCCTGATCGAGCCGCGCCATCAGCCCCGCGCCGAAGCGGCGCACGAGCGGCGCGCGCGGTGTGCGGGTCAGATCGCCGATCTCGCGCAGTCCCAGCCGCTGCAACCCTGTCACCGTCTCATGCGGCAGGCGCAGCGCGGCCACCGGCAGCTTGCCCAGAGCCGAGAGCCGCGCGCCGGGTGCGGCCCGACCGGGCGCGAAATGCGCCAGCGCCCAAGCCGCGCCGCGGGTGTCGGCAAGGCCAAGCCGCGCGGTGATCCGGGCGCGCTCCAGCCGGGCGATCATCTCGGCCATCATCGGCTCTTCACCGCCCCAAAGGTGATCCGAGCCGGTGATGTCGAGCACCAGACCGTCCTCGCCGTCCAAGCCCACCCAAGGGCAATAGCGCGTGGCCCAGCGGCGCAGCGTCTCGAGGAATTGCGCCTCGCGGGCGGGATCGGCGGGCGCGGTCTGCAGCGTGGGGCAGAAGGCGCGGGCTTCGGACAGCGCCATGCCGCGCGCCAGCCCCTGCCCCTCGGCCGCGGCGTTCAGGCAGTGCAGCCGGTCGGTATTGCCCTCGCGCAGGACCAGCGCGAAAGGCCCCTCAACGGCTCGTGCCCGAAGAACCCGGTCGCTCGCCAGCCGGGGAAACCAGAGAGTGAGAATACGCCGTGTGCGCCCGTCGAGCATGTCGCTGAGCCTAGAGTTCGAGTCATTTGTTCGCGCTTTGTTCTTTTTAGGTCTCGCGGGATGCGGAGTCGAGTCCGTCTGGTGTCGGCATCGCGATCAGGCGGTCGCGATCGCGCCCTCGACGAAGGCGATCAGGCGCGGCAGGCAATGGGTGCGCAGATCGTAACGCTCGCACATATGGGCGCGGGCTGCCTCTCGCATCGGGGCGAATTTTTGCGCGGTAGCCAGCCCTTCGGCCAGCGCCTTCGACCAACCGGGAATATCGAAGAAATCCACCAGCCGCCCGGTCTGCCCGTCGGTGATCACCTCGCGCACCGGCGCGGTATCCGAGGCCACGATCGCACATCCGGCAGCCATCGATTCCATCAGCGACCAGCTGAGCACGAAGGGATAGGTCAGATAGGCATGGGTGCGACTGACATGGAGCATGTCGACGTAATCGCCGTAAGGGATGCGACCCAGAAAATGCACGCGGTTCATATCCAGCCGGTCGCGCACCTCGCCCAGGAATTTCTGTTTCCAGCTTCTGGCATCCTTCGGCGGGCCGCCATAGCTTTGCCCCTCCTCGCCCACGATCAGCACATGCGCCTCGGGCCGCGCCGTAAGCACATCGGGCAGCGCGCGCATGAAGGAGTGATAGCCGCGATAGGGCTCGAGCGAGCGGTTCACGAAGGTCAGAACCTCGTCGCCGGGGCGGAAGGTGAGCGTGGTTTCCGGCACGGTGAAACGCGCCTGCGGGTTCGGCGCGAGCCGCGCGCAGTCCACCCCGTCATGGCAGATGGTGAGCTTGGCGCGCAGCTCCGGCGGGAAGGTCTCGGCCTGAAACTCGGTCGGGGCAAGCCCCGCATCGGCCTGTACCATCGACTGGACCAGATGGGCCGAGCGCGCGGTGGTGGAGATCCGGGTCTCGAGGCCGGGCTTCTGGAATTCCGCGTCGAAATCGGTGTCCATCCCGGTCGTGCGATACATCAGCTCGGCATAGACCAGCAGTTTCGCCTCGGGCCAGACCTCGCGCAGGAACAGCGTCTCGCCCCAGCCGGAATGGCCGAAGATCACGTCCGGCACATAGCCGTGCCTGTCGCGCAGCTGCCGGGCGGCAAGCGCGACCTTTGCCCCGCGCGCGGCGCTTTCGGCGTAAAGGCGCGTGAGCCGCGAGGACATCTCGACCGGCTCGGGCTTGCGGTATTTCACCACCTTCACCGGCGAGGGGCGCTGGTTCGTCTCGACCGTCAGAGCCAGAACGTCATGCCCGCGCGCGGCCAGAGCCGGTGCCAGATGTACGAACTGGCCCGGGAAGTTCTGGTGAACGAAGAGGATCTTCATGCAATCTCGGGGGTCAGCGAACTCTCCCCCAAAGCGGCCACCATCAGCTGGCGCGTATAGGCGGTCTGCGGATTGGCGAAGACCTCCGCCGCGTTGCCCGCCTCGACGACGTCGCCGCGCTTCATCACCATGATCTTGTGGCTGAGCGCGCGCACCACCCGCAGGTCGTGACTGATGAACAGATAGGCAAGCCCGTGGCGCTTCTGCAGGTCGCGCAGCAAGTCCACGATCTGCACCTGCACCGTCATGTCGAGCGCGGAGGTCGGCTCGTCCAGCACCACCACCTTGGGGCGCAGGATCATCGCGCGGGCGATGGCGATCCGCTGGCGCTGCCCGCCCGAGAATTCATGCGGGTAGCGCTCCATCATCGATGGATCGAGCCCGGTTTCCTCCATGATCTCGGCCACCATCTCGCGGCGGTTGCGGCCCGGCTCGACGCCGTGGACGGTCAGACCTTCGCCGATGATCTGCTCTACCGTCATACGCGGCGAGAGCGAGCCGAAGGGATCCTGGAACACGATCTGCATGTCGCGGCGCAGCGCGCGCAGCTTGTTCGCCTGCCAGCTGGAGATGTCCTGGTTCTCGTAGATGATCGGCCCTTCGGAGGGAATGAGCCGCATGATCGCGAGCGCGAGCGTGGTCTTGCCCGAGCCGGATTCGCCCACGATGCCCAGCGTCTCCCCTGCCCTCACCGAAAGCGAGGCGTCGTTGACCGCCTTCACGTGACCGATGGTCTTGCGCAGCAAACCGCGCTGGATCGGGAACCAGATTTTCAGATGCTCGGTCCGCACCAGTTCGGGCGCGTTCTCGGGCACCGGTTCGGCGCGGCCGGTGGGTTCGGCCTCCAGCAACTTCTTCGTATAGGGGTGCTTGGGATTGGCGAAGATGTCTTCGGTCTTCCCCTGCTCCACGATCTCGCCATGCTGCATGACGCAGACCCGGTCCGCGATGCGGCGCACCACACCGAGGTCGTGGCTGATGAACAGAAGGCTCATCCCCATGTCGCGTTTCAGATCGGCCAGCAGTTCGAGGATCTGCGCCTGAATCGTCACGTCGAGCGCGGTCGTGGGTTCGTCCGCGATCAGCAGGTCCGGCCCATTGGCGAGCGCCATCGCGATCATCACGCGCTGGCGCTGCCCGCCCGAAAGCTGGTGCGGATAGTCCTGCAGCCGGTCCGCCGGGTTCTGGATGCCGACCTTATCGAGCAGATCGATGATGCGTTTCTTGGCCTGCTCGCCGGTCACGCCCTGGTGTAGCGCGAGGCTTTCGCCGATCTGCTTTTCCAGCGTGTGCAGCGGATTGAGCGAGGTCATCGGCTCCTGAAAGATGAAGCTGATATCGTTGCCGCGCACCCGCATCAGTTCACGTTCCGAGGCGCCGACCATCTCGCGACCCTCGTAGCGGATCGAGCCTTCGACCTTGGAATTGCCGCCGACCAGCGCCACGGTCGAGAGCGCGGTCACGGATTTGCCCGAACCGGACTCGCCCACCAGCGCGACGGTCTCGCCCGCGTTCACGGTGAAGCTCACGCCTTTCACGGCCGGGGTGAATTTGCCCTCGGAGCTGAAGGCGACCTTCAGGTTTTCGACCTCGAGAACCGGTTTCATCGGAACACCTTTCTGGGATCGAACGCGTCACGGATGCCCTCGAAGACGAAGACCAGAAGCGAGAGCATGATGGCGAAGGTGAAGAAGGCCGAGAAGGCCAGCCACGGCGCTTGCAGGTGCTGCTTGCCTTGCAGCGCAAGCTCCCCAAGCGACGGCGCGGAGGACGGCAGGCCGTAACCCAGATAGTCGAGCGAGGCGAGCGCACCGATCGCGCCGGTGATGACGAAGGGCAGCATGGTCAGCGTGGCCACCATCGCATTGGGCAGGATGTGGCGGAACATGATCACCCGGTCCGACACGCCGAGCGCCCGAGCAGCGCGGACATATTCGAAATTGCGCGCGCGCAGGAACTCGGCCCGGACGACGCCGACCAGCGCGGGCCAGCCGAAGAGGATCGAGACCATGACAAGCAGCCAGAAACTTCGGCCCAGGATCGCGAAGAGGATGATGATGACGTAGAGCGCGGGCGTGGAGGACCAGATCTCCAGAATACGCTGGAAGAACAGGTCCACCTTGCCACCGAAATAGCCCTGCACGGCGCCCGCCGCGATCCCGATGATCGAGCCGATCCCGGTCACGATCAGCGCGAACAGCACCGAGGTGCGGAAGCCGTAGATCACCCGCGCCAGCACGTCGCGCGCGGTGTCATCCGTGCCCAGCCAGTGATCGGCATCGGGGGCCGAGGGCGCGGTGCCCACATCGTTGATCGTGTTGTAGCTGTAGGGGATCGGCGGCCACAGGAGCCAGCCCTTCTCGATCTTCTCACCATCGACCTCACCCGTCTTCAGCGCCTCGTTGGCGAAAGCCTTCGGGTCGTCCGCGTCGAAGCAACCCTCGGTGCCGCCGGTCTCGATCAGGCATTGCACGGTCGGGTCGCGATAGATCGCCTCGGTGCGGAAATCGCCACCGAAGGCGGTCTCGGGGTAGAAGTTGTAGATCGGGAAATACAGCTCGCCGCGATAGCTGACGACAATGGGTTTGTCGTTCGCGATGAACTCCGCGAACATCGAGGCCACGAACAGGATCGCGAAGATGATCGCCGACCAGAAGGCGCGGCGATTGGCCTTGAAGTTGCGCCAGCGGCGTTGGTTGAGAGGAGACAATGCCATCAGCCGGACCTCTTCTCGAAATCGATCCGCGGGTCAACGAACACATACATCATGTCGGAGATGATGTTCACGACGAGCGAGATCAGCCCGAACATGTAGAGCGTGCCGAAGATTACCGGGTAGTCGCGCTCCACTGCCGCCTGGAAGCCCAGCAGCCCCAGACCGTCGAGCGAGAAGATCGTCTCCACGATGATCGAGGCACCGAAGAAGATGCCGAGGAACTGCGCCGGGAAGCCTGCGATCACGATCAGCATCGCGTTGCGGAAGACGTGCCCGTAGAGCACCTTCTTCTCGGCCAAGCCCTTGGCGCGGGCGGTCATCACGTATTGCTTGTTGATCTCGTCGAGGAAGGAGTTCTTCGTCAGCAGCGTCATGGTCGCGAAGCTCGCGATCGTCGTCGCCGTCACCGGCAGCGCGATGTGCCACAGGTAATCGAGCGCCTTGCCGATCATCGAGAGCTGGTCGAAATTGTCCGATGTCAGACCACGCAGCGGGAATATCTTGAAATAGCTGCCACCCGCGAACAGCACCATCAGCATCACCGCGAACAGGAACCCCGGGATCGCGTAGCCCACGATGATCGCACCGGAGGTCCAAGTATCGAACGGGGTGCCATCGCGCACCGCTTTGCGGATGCCCAGCGGGATCGAAATGATATAGGCGAGGATCGTCGACCACAGGCCCAGCGTGATCGAGACCGGCATCTTGTCGATCACGAGGTTCACGACGCTCTCGTTGCGGAAGAAACTGTTGCCGAAATCGAAGGTCAGGTAGCCCTTCATCATGATCGCGAAGCGCTGCCAGGCCGGGATCTTCTCCTTGTGGCAGGCCGGGTCCGCCAGATCGGGCGTGCCGGTGAACCCGTCATCGCAGACGATCCGCGCGAAGCCCATCTGCACTTCGAGCTGATTGAGCAGCTCCGGAGAGATGCCGCGCGCCCCCTGATAGCCGCTATCCTCGACGCCGCCCTGGTTCTGCGTGCCCGCATCCCCACCGCCCGAGATGTTGCGCATCGAATCCGCCTCGCCCTGAACGCGGGCAATGACCTGTTCGATCGGCCCGCCGGGGACGAATTGCGTCAGCGTGAAGTTGATGATCATGATTCCCAGCAAGGTGGGGATCACCATCAGCAATCGCCGCAGGATATAGGCGCCCATGTCCGGCCCTCTGCTCGTTTATCGGCGGTCGCTCAGAGTGCGCCGCTCGCTTTCAGTTTCTTGGCCTTGTCGGCGTCATACCACCAGAAATCCAGTTCTCCCAGAGCGTAGGGCGGCAGTTTTTCCGGGTGATCGTACATGTCGTAATAGGCGACCGTGTAGGTGGGCTTGAACCACTGCGGCACCCAGAAGCGCAGGGCGCGCAGGCTGCGGTCCAGCGCATGGACACGCGGCAACAGCTCTTCTTCTGTATTCGCCTCTTCGACCATGCGGATCATCTTGTCGATCGCCGGGTTCTTCAGCCCCATCGCGTTGAACACGTCATCGGTCGAGCCCGAGCCGAAATACTGCTGCAGGTTCGAGCCGGGGATTTCGTCCTGCCCCAGATGGGTGGTGATCATGTCGAAGTCGTGGCTGCGACGGCGGTTTTCATACTCGCTGTCGTCGACGCGGTCCATTCTGGCATCGATGCCGAGCGCGCGCAGGTTCTGCACATAAGGGTTGATGACGCGGTCGAAGGTCTGGCTGTCGTTGAGGATCGCGACGGTCAGCTTCTCGCCCTTGTCGTTGCGGCGCATCCCGTCGTCGCCGACGGTCCAGCCCGCCTCTTCGAGCAGCTTCGCCGCCTTGCGCATGTTCTTGCGGTCGAGTTGGCGCTTGCCCGAGACCGGCTGGATCACCGCGTCGTCGGTCAGGATGCCGTCAGGCAGATCCTTGGCGAGCGGTTCGAGGATTTTCTTCTCCTCCGCCGAGGGCTTGCCCTGCGCCTGCAGCTTGGAGTTTTCCCAGAAGCTCTCGACCCGATCATAGAGCCCGTAGAAAAGCGTGTCGTTCGACCACTCGAAGTTGAAGACGAGACCGAGCGCCTCGCGGACGCGGATATCCTCGAATTTCGGCTCGCGCAGATTGATCGCGAAACCCTGCCCAGAGGCGATGTTGCCGTTGGGCAGTTCCGCCTTCACGACCTCGCCCGACTGCATCGCCGGGAAGTCGTAGGCGGTGGCCCAGATGATCGAACTCGCTTCGTTGCGGAAGGTGTAGGTGCCCGATTTGAAGCCCTCGAAGGCCGACTGGTAATCGCCGAAATACTCGACGCGGATCTTGTCGAAGTTGGAGCGGCCCTTGTTGATCGGAAGGTCCTTGCCCCAATAGTCGGGATTCCGCTTCCAGGTGATCGCGCGATTGCTTTTGACGCTGTCGAACATGTAGGGGCCCGAGCCGATGAAGGGCACCGGCGAGGTCTGCGACAGGTCGATGTTCTCCTTTTCGAACTGCGCCTTGGAGAAGATCGGCAGCGACGCAACCGATTGGATGATATCGCGGCGCGGGTAATCGGGCTGGAAGTCGAAACGGATGTGCTTGTCGTCGATCGCCTTAGCGGATTTGACCTGCTGGGCGATCACCGCACGGAAAGAGCTCAGCCCCTTGTCGCGCAGCTGCTCGTAGGAGAAGACCACATCCTGCGCAGTCAGCGGCGTGCCGTCGGAGAACTTGATCCCGTCGCGCAGGGTGAAGGTGACCCAATCCTTGCTCGGCGGATATTCGAGGCTTTTACAGAGCAGGCAGTAAAGCTCGCCAACCGTGTCGGCGGTACCTTCCATCAACGACTCCAGCGGCACCGAGGACAGTGCGCCCGCTCGGCCCTGGATCGAATAGGGATTGTAGTTGTCGAAGCCGCCCGGCGCCCATTCCGAAATTTCCCCGCCCTTGGGCGCATCCGGATTGACGTAGTCGAGATGGGCGTAATCGGCGGGATACTTCAGATGCCCCAGCGTCGCGATCCCGTAGGAGGTGATCGTGTCGCTGCCCTGGGTGCTATCCTGTGCATGTGCGCCGAAGGCCAGCCCCGCCCAGATCAGACCCGCTGCCACCAGCCCGCTCAGCGCGCGCGGCGCCACCTGCGTCCAATCCAGATCGATCGCTTTACTCGCCACTCGCGCTTTTGCCATGCACTCCTGCTCCCTGCTCCAAAGCGTTTTCGCGTCTGCCTAGCTAAAAGCCTTAGCGCGCAGGGAGCAAGTTACGAATCTGTAAAGCACGGCGGGAAATGCAAAAGGCCGCCCAAAGAGGCGGCCTTGAGAGATTTCGAGAGGGCTTGCCTCAGTTCGAATGCTCTTGCAGGTAGGCAATCACGTCGTTGCGGTCTTCGGGCTTCTTGAGACCGGCGAAGGACATCTTGTTGCCCGGGATGAAGTCTTTCGGGTTGGTCAGCCACTCGTTGAGCGCTTCGAGCGTCCATTCGCCGCCATGGCTCTTGAGCGCGTCCGAATAGGAGTAATCCGCGACCGAAGCGATCGGGCGACCGACCACACCGTCGAGATGCGGGCCGACACCGTTCTTGCCTTCGAGCGAATGGCAGGCCTTGCACTTGCCAAAGATCTTCTCGCCCTTGGCGGCATCGCCGGTGCCCAGTTCGACCTGTGCGACTTGCTCTTCCTTCGCGGCGCCATCGCCTTCTTCCGGCGCGGCCAGTAGATCGCCGGGCGCTGCGGACATCATGTCCTTCATCGCGTGCTCGCTCCCGCCCGAAGCGTCGTGGCTTTCGCCGACGGTGTAGAGCGCGCTCGAGGCCCAGGCCGTAAGCAGGAAGAACAGCAACGCGCCCAAAAACGCGCCCGCCGCCTTGGTGAAGGTCATCGTGTTGAACATGTCTCGTCCCTGATATGCGTCGTCGTCCCGCGCATCTATCCGCACAGGGCCCTTTAGATCAAGCGAACTTTACCAGATGTGATCGGATTTCCGAAGAGTGACCGGAGGATGACGCGGCGTGAGCTCTCTGCGCCCCGGCTCTTCCCTTCCGCGCAGGCACGGGCTAGGCAGGGGCGCGAGACGAGATCAGTGCGGGGGGATTGCCCATGAGCAGCCAAGGACAAACGCCGAGAACCGGACGGATCGCTTTTCAGGGCGAGTTGGGCGCGTATTCGCATCAGGCTTGCCGCGACGCGCGTCCGGACCTCGAGCCGGTCCCTTGCCGCACCTTCGAGGACGTGATCGCCTCGGTGAAGAAAGGCGACGCCGATCTCGCGATGCTGCCGGTGGAGAACTCCACCTACGGGCGGGTGGCCGACATTCACCGCCTGCTGCCGGAATCGGGGCTGCATATCCTCGACGAGGCCTTCGTGCGCGTGCATATCAGCCTGATGGCCCTGCCCGGCGTGGAGATCGAGGAGCTGGAAAAGGTCCGCGCGCATCTGGTGCTTCTGCCGCAGGCGGCAAGCTTCCTCGCGCGCTACGGGATCCGGGGCGAGGCCGCCGCCGACAGTGCGGGCGCGGCCGCCGAACTCGTGCAGGCGCAGACCCGCAGCGTCGGCGTGCTGGCCTCCGACATGGCCGCCGAAACTTATGGCCTCAACATCCTCGCCCGGCATATCGAGGATCACGCGCATAACACCACGCGCTTCCTGATAATGGGCACCGAGCCCGACACCCGCCCGCGCGGCGAGAAGATGATGACCACTTTCGTCTTCCGGGTGCGCAACATCCCGGCAGCCCTCTACAAGGCAATGGGCGGGTTCGCGACCAATGGCGTGAACATGACCAAGCTCGAAAGCTACATGGTCGGCGGGCACTTCACCGCGACGCAGTTCTACGCCGATGTCGAAGGCCATCCCGACGATCCGGCGCTGGCGCGCGCGCTCGAGGAACTGGATTACTTCACCAGTTATCTGGAAATTCTGGGCGTCTACCCGGCCGCACCGGAACGCAAGAGCTGAGGGGGCCGGGCGTCAGGCGATCTTCTCGTGCTGACGCTCGATATCCTGCGCGAATTGCTCGATCCGTTCCTTGAAGCGGCGTTCGAGGTTGCCCTTGCCGAGCTTGGCCGACTGGATCATCAGCCGCGCGCCGAGACTGCGCGGCTTCAACTCCAGCCCCACCTGCAACCGCGTCCGGGTTCGCGACAGATCCGTGAGATCGAAATCCATCACCGCCTCGAAACTGTTCGAAACGCCCTCGTAGACGATCAGTTCCGGCACTTCGAAACGCTTCACATCGGTGATCATCTGGCGCTGCTTGCCACGAAAACGGAAACCGATATCCCAGGACATGCCTGCGCCCGGTTCGTTCAGCGTATCGAGCCGTTTCAGCGTGATCCCGCGGCGCATCGCCACCCGCTCGAAGCTCCCGAAATCCGCAAGCCGTCCGAAGACGAAACCGGCGGGCGCGGAAATATCGGTGCGGGTCGACAATTTCATGAGACGAATTCCTCGGATCAGCAGTCAGGGCACCGGGGAGCGGCGCGCCGTGCGCGGCAAACTGGCCTCATTCCAGCCGATCTGCAAGCCACTCGCGCATCAGCCAACCGGCGATCGCGCCCTGGCGTGGCGCGGAGATCTCAGGGTCGCGCCCAGCCACAACCTGCAGCAGACGCTCCCGGTTGATCCAGCGTGCATCGGCGATCTCAACCGGGTCGATGGTGATCTCGGTGGTCGTCGCCACGCCGCGACACCCCAGCATCAAAGAGGCCGGGAACGGCCACGGCTGCGAAGCGACGAGAGAGACCTCCCCCACCTCGACGCCGCTTTCCTCGAACACCTCGCGGCGCACGGCGGCCTCGACCGTCTCTCCCGGCTCCATGAAGCCCGCGAGGCAGGAATACATCGTCTCGGGCCAATGCGGGCCGCGCCCCAGCAGGAGCCGGTTGCCGTCCGTGATCAGCATGATCACGACCGGGTCGGTCCGCGGGAAATGGTGCCGCTCACAAACCGGGCAGCGCCGATGCCACCCCGCTTGCTCCGGCTCGCTTTCGGCGCCGCAGGTGGAGCAGAAACGATGCGTCCGGTGCCATTCCACGAGCCCGCGCGCGGTGGCGGCGATCTCCGCCTCGACCGGGCTCAGAAACCCCATCCGGCCACGCAGCTCGGCGAAGACGATATCGTCGGGCAGATCGGGATGGCGCTGCTCGGAGGCGTCGAAGAATGCCGCCCCGTCGGGTCGTTCACCCTCGGGCTCGAAAGCCGAGACATCGCGGGAAAACAGAGCACACCCGTCGTGGCACCCGAGGAAAATCTCCGGTCCCGGCATCGCCTCGAGCGCCGCCTCGCCCGCGCGCAGAAGGTGCAGCCCTTCGGGCCCGAACAGCGGACGCCCGCGCCAAAGCGCAACCACCCGCGCCGCTTCGCCTGCGCGCAGCTCCGCGAGCCGCTCTGCATCGCCCCGCAGATGGGCCGCCCGCTCGAGCGCACCCGGCGCTTCCGCAAAGGCCAGCCCCCGCGGATCGAGCACGCGTCCTTGAGACAACCGGGCGGGTTGAGAAATCGGCGGTAGCGCGTCGGCGAGGGAATCGGGCGGCATGAAAAACTCCTGCGGATCGCCCTACCCATGCCACGGGCCGCCAGCCGGAGACCAGTGCCGATCAGGTGACGCGCAAGCCAGAGCCGCCACGTGCCCGGACCTCGCAAACGCGTTACGTCAATTTAAAACTTGGCAAACGACCGACCTCTACTCTAGCTTGCGTGTGGGACACACGACCGCCAAGGGGCGGCATTTAAACGATAAAAGGTCAATTACGGGCCAAGGGGATCACATGGGGAAACTGTCTGACCGGGATTGGCCCGGCCAGTTTTCGGATCAGCGCGTCACACTCGCGCTGAGGGTTCTTGAGACGACTGATTTGCATGGTCAAGCGCGGGGCTACGATTACTTCAATGACCGCCCGGCCCCGCGCAGAGGCTTGGCAGCGCTGGCCTCGGAGATTGCGCAAGCGCGCAGCGAAGCCCCGAACTGCCTGCTGTTCGATTGCGGCGACTTCCTTCAAGGCACGCCCCTGACCCAGCTCTGGAGCGAGCCGGGAGAGACGGCGGACAGCCACGACGGCGAAAATCCGATGATCGCGGCAATGAACGCTTTGGGCTACGACGCGGCCGCGCTTGGAAATCACGAATTCGATTTCGGGCTGGCGTCGCTCGAGCGCGCTCTGGAAACCGCGGATTTTCCCACCGTCTGCGCCAATCTGCATGCCTCGTCGGATACGCCGATCCGGCCTTGGGCGATGATCGAACGCCGCTTTGCCGACAGTCACGGTACCGAGCGACATCTGCGGGTCGCGGTGATTGGCGTGCTGCCGCCGCCCAGCCTTGCGTGGCTCGAGACGCGACCCGAGGCCGAGCTTTCGACCTCCTCACTTCTGGAGGCGATGAAGGCGCAGCTGCGTCTGATCCGTGCAGCCGGGGCCGATCTGGTCGTCGCCCTCGCCCATACGGGGATTTCTCCGCTGCCGCTGGATCAGAACGCGCCGCAAGGCTCGGCCCCCGCCGCCGAGCGGGCGGCAGTCACGATCGCGCAGCTCGACGGGATCGACATCGTGCTGGCTGGGCATGAGCACCTGCGCTTTCCCGATCCTTCCCGTCCGAGTTTCGCGGGGATCGATCCGGTTCTGGGCACGCTTCACGGCAAGCCCGCGCTCAACGCCGGGGCCGGCGGGACGCATCTGGGAGTGCTCGATCTCGTTCTGGAAAAACGGAAGGAAGGCTGGGCACTCGCGGCGCACCGGGCGGAGTTGCGCCCAGCGCAGGGCGAGAGCGGGCCGGACAGCGCGGCCGTGCTTGCCTCCTCGGCCCGCGCCCATCGCCGCACGCTCGATCACATCCGCCGCCCCATCGGCACCACCGCGGAGCCGCTGCACAGCTATTTCACCCAGATCGCGCCGGACCGGACACTCGCCCTGACCATCGCGGCGAAACGGCGATATGCCCGCGAAAAGCTCGCTGGACGCCCCGAAGCGGACCTGCCCCTACTCGGCGCTGCGTCGAGCTTCAAATCGGGCGGTACGGCAGGCTCTGCGCATTTCATCGACATCCCTGCCGGCCCGCTGCGGATGAGCCATCTCGACGACATCTACCTGTTCAACAACATGGTCGCCGCGGTCGAACTCAGTGGCGCGGAGCTGCGCGACTGGCTCGAACAGGCGGTCTCGATCTACAAACAGCAGCGCGCCGACGGGCGGTTGCGGATGCTCTGCGATTTCGCCTTCGCGAGTTACCATTTCGACGTGATCGCGGGGATCACCTACGAGATCGACCTGTCGCAGCCACCGCGCTTCCGCCCGGATGGCAGGCTGAACACGGCCGCACGGGGACGCATCCGCGACCTGCGCCACGAGGGTGCCCGCGTCAGTGATACAGACCGGTTCATCGTCGTGAGCAACGATTTCCGCCTCTCCGGCGGCGGCGGGTTCAAGCAGCGGGGTCGCCCCGTCTCCCTCGCTCCCGAGCCGATGCGCGTGCGCGACCTGCTGCTGCAGGAAATCGATGCGCAGCAAGGACCGCTCCGCATCGACGCGCCGCCGATCTGGCGGTTCGCTCCCCTGCCCGGCGCGCGCGCCTTGTATCATACGGGCCCCGGCGCATCGGCCTACCTGTCGGAGCTCGCGCAAGTCGGATTGCAAGCCGAACCCGGACCGGTCGATGCGAACGGGTTCCTTCCACTCGAGATCGCCCTCTGAGGGCGCGCCGATGTAGCGCCCAATTTTCTTGCATTTGCGCAGCACCCCGCACAAAACTTAATCACGGAACCGTGAGCGCCTCGCCTGCTCGCATGGCGCGCGCGGTTTGAGTTTACCCCCGCTCACCGCCGGTCAGGATCGGGGCGAAAACGGATTAACGGAGTGAGGGATATCATGCTGCACATCAAACCGGGGCTTTTCGCGGCGCTCGCGCTCGGCCTCTCGGCCACGCTGGCACAGGCCGAAACCAAGATGCCTTTCGCGCTGGACTGGAAATTCGAAGGCCCCTCGGCGCCCTATTTCCTCGCTATCGACGAGGGGTTCTACGGCGAGGCCGGGCTGGAGGTCGAAATCTCCGAGGGCAAGGGCTCGCTCGACGCGATCCCGAAAGTGGCAACCGGCGCCTATCCGGTGGGCTTCGCCGATATCAACTCACTGATGAAATTCCTCGACCAGAACCCCGGCGCGCCCGTCACCGCCGTGATGATGGTTTATGACAAGCCGCCCTTCGCGGTGGTCGGCCGCAAGTCGCAGGGCGTGAACGAGCCCAAAGACCTCGAAGGCAAAGTGCTGGGCGCGCCGCCCCCGGATGGCGCCTGGGCACAGTTCCCGATCTTCGCCAAGGAAGCCAGCCTCGACATGGACAAGATCAAGGTCGAACCGGTCGGCTTCCCCACGCGCGAGCCGATGCTGGCCGAGGGCAAGGTCGATGCAGTCACCGGCTTCTCCTTCTCCTCGACGCTCAATCTCAAGCGTCTGGGCGTGGGCATGGAGGACCAGTCGGTGCTGCTGATGGCCGATTACGGCGTGGCGCTTTACGGCAACGCGATCATCGTGAACACGGATTACGCGAAGGCGCATCCCGAAGAGATTACCGGCTTCATCAAGGCGACCGCCGAGGGCTGGAAAGCCGCTATCTCTGATCCGGGCAAGGCGATCGACGCGCTTCTCAAGCGCAACCCAGCCGCCGACAAGGATCTGGAGACCGAGCGACTTCAAATGGCAATCGATGCCAATGTCCTGACCGATTACGTCAAGGAAAATGGCATGGGTGGGATCGACGCGGACCGGATGGCCACCGCGATCGAGCAGACGAAAACCGTCTACGAGTTCCAGAACGCGCCCGATGCGGCTCTCTATTTCGACAGCGCGTACCTGCCCGACGCGGCAGAGCGGAAGATCGACTGATCCGACATCCTTCAGGGGCGGGCGCCGCGGATGCACCTGCCCCTATTCTCTGCCTTCTCGCGCCGGACCCTCATGGAAAATCTCATCGACATTCGCGGCGTGACCCACGCCTATCAAACCAAGCATGGCCCCCTGCCCGTGCTCGACCAACTGGACATCCGCGTACCGCAGGGCGAGTTCTGCGCCGTGGTCGGCCCCTCAGGCTGCGGCAAATCCACCCTCACTCGTCTGGTGGCGGGGCTGATGAAACCCGACCGCGGCGAGGTCTGGCTTCATGGCGAGAAGGTCACCAGCCCGCGCAAGACCGTCGGCATGGCGTTCCAGAACCCGGTGATGCTGGAATGGCGCTCGATTATCGAGAACGTGATGCTGCCTCTGGAGATCGTGGCTCCGGGCATGGCGAAATCCGAGAAGGCCGCGCGCGCCGAGCACTTGCTGGAGATGGTGGGCCTGAAGGGGTTCGAGACCAAGCGCCCGTCGGAACTGTCCGGTGGGATGCGCCAGCGCGCCTCGCTCTGTCGCGCCATCGTGCACAAGCCGGATGTGCTGATCATGGACGAGCCCTTTGGCGCGCTCGACAATTTCACCCGCGAGGATCTGTGGCAGACGATGCGCGAACTGCGCGCCGCCGAGCCTTTCACCGCCGTTCTGATCACCCATGACCTGCGCGAGAGCGTGTTCCTCGGCGATCAGGCCATCGTCCTCTCGGGCCGCCCGGCGCATACGCAATATGTGCTGGATGTGGACCTGCCGAAGGATCGCACGATCGACGTTCTCTACGAGCCGAAAGCCGTCGAGATGCTGCATCTCCTGCGCGACCAAATCCGGATCGCGCAGGGCCGCGACGCGGGGGTACACTGATGGACGCCAAGAAAATCTTCACCCCGATCCTGTCGATCGTCGCTTTCCTCGCGATCTGGGAATTCATCGTCTGGGCGAATGGCTGGCCGAACTACGTCATGGCCTCGCCGTCGGACCTGCCCGCCGCCTATATGCGCTACTGGAGCCTGTTCCTGGTCGATAGCTGGCAGACGCTATGGCGGACGGTAGCAGGGCTTGCGATCTCGATCGTGTTTGGCACCTTCCTCGGCATGCTCATGGGCTTTTCGCGCACCGCGCGCGATGCACTTTATCCGCTTCTGGTGGGCTTCAACGCGGTGCCGAAGGCGACAGTCGTGCCGGTGCTGGCGCTGCTGTTCATCGGCGCGCATGACTTCAACACCGTGCTTATGGCCTTCATGATCTCCTTCTTCCCGATCGCCGTGTCAGTAGGGATCGGCCTGTCCACGCTGGAGCCCGAATATCGCGATATCCTCGGCGCGCTGGGGGCCTCGAAATTCACCATCTTCCGCAAGATCGCCCTGCCCAAAACCCTGCCCGAGTTCTTCGGCGCGTTGAAAGTCTCGGTGACGCTGGCCTTCATCGGCACCAACCTCGTCGAGATCATCTCGCCCCACGGCAAGGGCCTCGGCGCGCTGTTCCTGTCGGGCCAGACCAACGGGGATTACCCGCTGATGTTCGCAGTGCTGATCGCCTTGGCCTTCCTCGGGATCCTTCTCTACTACGCCGTCGTCGCGCTGGAGAAGATCTTCGCAGGCTGGGCTGAGCGGCAACCGGGTTAAGGGGCTCTGCCCCCTCGGGCTTCGCCCTCACCCCCGGGATATTTTCGCCAAGGCGAAGGAGGTGCCGCTCCGCCATCCGACAAAGAAAACCGCCCGCACGAGAGAAACGTGCGGGCGGTTTTGCGTTTCAGGTCAGTGACCGGATCAGGTCTTGAAGATCCGGTAGATCGCCGGGATCACGAGCACCGTCAGCAGGGTCGAGCTGAGCAGGCCGAACAAGAGCGAGATCGCGAGACCCTGGAAGATCGGGTCGGCCAAGATCACCACCGCACCGATCATCGCCGCGATCGCGGTCAGCAGGATCGGCTTGAAGCGGATGGCCCCCGCCTCGATCAGCACCTCGGTCGGCGATTTGCCCTCGTGGCTGCCGTGGCGGATGAAGTCCACCAGCAGGATCGAGTTGCGCACGATGATCCCCGCCAGCGCGATGAAACCGATCATCGACGTGGCCGAGAACGGCGCGTGGAAGATCCAGTGGCCGAGCATGATCCCGAGGAAGGTCAGCGGCACCGGGGTCAGGATCACCAGCGGCAGGCGGAACGAGCCGAACTGCGCGACGACAAGGATGTAGATCCCCAGAAGCGCCACGGCGAAGGCCGCGCCCATGTCGCGGAAGGTCACCCAGGTCACCTCCCATTCGCCGTCCCACAGGAGCGTCACATGGCTTTCGTCCTGCGGCTGGCCATGCAGCGATACGACAGGCTTCTCGCCTTTCGGCCAATCCATGTTGTTGATTGCGTCATCGACGGCAAGCATCCCGTAGAGCGGAGCCTCGAACTTGCCGGCGAGTTCCGCGGTGACCATCTCGGCCTCGCGCCCGTTATGGCGGAAGATCGGATAGGACGCCTTCTCCTTGTCCACGCTGACCACGTCGCCAAGCTCCACGACGCCGCGCGCGCCGGGCAGGACGTTGGCCGGGATCGGCGTCGAGAGCGTTTCCTCGTTCATCACCTTGTTCGATTTCGAACGCTCCATCACGATCGGGATCGGCTGGCGCTCCTGCCCGCGATGGGAATAGCCCACGGTGGTCGAACCGTTCAGCATCCCGAGCGTGTCCCAGACATCGCCTTCGGAGACCGAATAGAACTCCAGATCGTCGGAATTGACCGTGGCGCGCAGCTTGTCGGGCTGGATGCCGAAGCTGTTATCCACGTCGACGATATAGGGCACCTGCTTGAAGGCGTCCTCGATCCGGCGGGCCGCGTCACGGCGCGCCTCGGGCGTGGGGCCATAGACCTCGGCCAGAAGCGTCGCGATCACCGGCGGACCGGGCGGCGGTTCGACCGTCTTCAGGCTCGCGCCTTCGGGCAGCTTGATCGCCTTGATCTTGTCGCGGATCTCCAGAGCGATCTCGTGGCTGGTGCGATCGCGTTCCCCTTTCGGCGCGAGTTGAAGTTCGACATCGCCCTGATTGGGCTGCGCACGCAGGTAGTAGTGGCGCACGAGCCCGTTGAAGTTGAACGGCGCGGAGGTACCCGCATGGGTCTGCACCGAGAGCACCTCGGGCAGTTTGGTCACGATCTCGGCCACCTGCTGGGCGACCGCATCCGTACCCTCGACCGAGGTGCCCGCAGGCATATCGACCACGACCGAGAGTTCGGACTTGTTGTCGAAGGGCAGCAGCTTCACCGTGACATGCTTGGTGTAGAGAAGCCCCAGCGAGCCGAAGGACAGCACCGACACCACCAGCAGGAACAGCCCCGAGCGCGCTTTCGTTTTCAGGATCGGGCGCGCCACGGCGCTGTACATCCGGCCGAGCCTGCCGCCCGCATGTTCACCGCCATAGGTGTCGTCATCGCCGTGATGGCCATGCAGCTGCGCCTTGCCCGCGACCTTCACCATCAGCCACGGGGTGATGATCACCGCCACGAAGAACGAGAAGATCATCGCCGCCGAGGCCACCGCCGGGATGGGCGACATGTAAGGCCCCATCAGCCCCGACACGAACAGCATCGGCAGCAGCGCGGCCACAACGGTCAGGGTCGCGACAATGGTCGGGTTGCCTACTTCGGCCACGGCCTCGATCGCCTTGGTCACGCGCGAGCCCGGCGTCTTCATCGCCCAGTGTCGCGCGATATTCTCGATCACCACGATGGCGTCATCGACGAGGATACCGATCGCGAAGATGAGCGCGAAAAGCGACACGCGGTTGAGGGTGAAGCCCATGATATAGGCGGCAAACAGCGTCAGCAGGATCGTCACCGGGATGACCACCGCCACCACGATGGATTCGCGCCAGCCGATCGCCAGCAGCACGAGGCCCACGATCGAGATCGTCGCGAGGCCAAGGTGGAACAGCAGCTCGTTTGCCTTCTCGTTCGCTGTCTCGCCATAGTCGCGGGTGACCTTCACCTCGACATTGTCGGGGATCAGCTGGCCGTGCAGCTCGTGGATGCGGTCGAGGATATGCTCGGCCACGACCACGGCGTTGGATCCCGCCCGCTTGGCGATGGCGAGGGTGACGGCCGGCGTGCGCTCGATCTTGCCGTCCGCGTCGCGCTGGACGTTCGAGACGATATGATCCGAGGCATCGGGCACGTAGGAGACCTTCGCGACATCGGCGACATAGACGGGGCGATTGTCGCGGGTGGTCAGCAGGAGCCCCGCGATCTCGGAAGGCGCGGTCAGCGTCTCGCCAGCCGAGAGGCTGATCTGCTTGCCCTCATGGCGGATATTTCCGGTGTTGAAAGCGCGGTTCGCCTGCGTGACCTTGTTCGACAGCTGCTGCAGCGTGACCCCGTAGAGCGCGAGCTTGTCGGGCTCGGGCTCGATACGGATCTCGCTCGTTGCGTCGCCCACCAGATAGGTCAGGCCGACATTCTCGATTTTCGTGACCTCGGTCTGCAATTCGCGCGCGACGCGGGTGAGTTCATCGCTGTCGACCTGCGCGCCGTCCTTGCCGGTCAGCGTCAGCGAGACGATCGCCACATCGTCGATCCCGCGACCCACGATCACCGGATCGGGGATACCCTTTGGGATCCTGTCCATGTTGGCGCGGACTTTTTCATGCACGCGCAGGATGGCGGCATCCGAAGAGGTGCCGACCTTGAAGCGCGCCATCACCAGCGAATAGTCGTCCTGAGTGCGCGAATAGACGTGTTCGACCTCGTTGATTCCCTGCACGATGGTTTCCATCGGCTCGGTCACCAGCTTCATCGCGTCCTGCGCCTTCAGACCCGGGGCCTGCAGGTGGATATCCACCATCGGCACGGAGATCTGCGGCTCTTCCTCGCGCGGCAGAGAGATCAGCGCGACCAGACCGACCGCCACGGCGGCGAGGATCATCAGCGGCGTCAGCGCCGAGCGGATGAAGGATTTCGTCAGACCGCCCGCGATACCCAGCTTGCCGTGGATTTCGTCGTCCTCGGGCATCTCCGGCCCGGTGCCTTGGTTATTGCTCATCGTTCGGCACCACCGTGTCGCCGGCGTTCAGACCGGTAAGAACTTCGACCATGTCCTTGCCATCGCTCGTGACATGCACCCCCGGCACGACCGTACGCAGATAGGTGCCCCCCTCTTCCTTCACGCGGACAAAATCGAGCCCCGTGCGGTTGAAGACGTATCCCTGCGGCACGAGAAGCGCCTCTCGCTCGCCCATCGGCAGCTTCACCAGAAGCCGCGCGCCGACGAAGCGCGAATCCAGATCGGGTACTTCCACATCGGCCTGCACCCGGCCACCCTCGATCTCGGGGTAAATCTTGGCGAGCTTGCCCTCGATCTCCTTCCCGTCGGGATCGGTGATCAGGATCGTGTCGCCGGTGTGCAGCGTGTCGGCGTGGCGCTCGGGGATCGACAGACGCAGGAAAAACCCGCCGCCGCCGATCGTCGCGATCGTCTCGCCGCCCATGATGACGGCATCCTTGGTGACCGGAACGGTCACGACCTTGCCGTCGATCGGCGCCGTAACGGTGCCGAATTCCTGCTGCTGCTCATAGACCTTGCGCTGCGCTTTCTGCGCCGCGATCTGGCCCTCGTAGACATTCACCTGCGTCTGCAACTGATCGACATTCTGCGAAGTCGACACGCCGCGGGCCTGCAATTCCTGCCCGCGCTTGAGCTCGGTCTTGGCATTCTCCAGCTGCGCTTCGAGCGCATTGATCTGCGCATCGACCGCGCCGATCTGATAATCGAGCGTCTGGTCGGTGATCTTGCCGATCTCCTGACCGGCTTTCACCTCGTCGCCCTCGGTCACGTCCAGCGCGGTGATCGTGCCGGAAATCCGTGCACGGGCCGCGATCGTGTTCTTCGCCTCGACCTGCCCATAGACAGATTTCCAATCGGTCACGACCTGCGGTTCGACCGTGATCGCCCCGTCCTGCGCCAGCGCGATTCCCGGCAGGATCAACGCGGCGAATGCCAATGGCAGAAGCTTCAACGTCATCTCGGGTTCCCTTCCCTTACCGGCGCGCCCCTGCGCCTGCGGTTTTATATTCCGGTTATTGAATATGTATTCACCCGACAGAATACAAGCACCGCACAGTTTCTATTGCCTTGACCTGTGTCATGGCCGCATCGCCGGGGGTTTTCGCTTTCACTTTCATGCGCTAAAGCCGTTCCCGCAACAGTCTTGGAGATGGTGAGATGCACGATATCCGCGCAATCCGCGAAAACCCCGAAGAATTCGACGCGCAACTGGCGCGGCGCGGGCTCTCGCCGCTCTCGCGCGAGATTCTCGCAATGGACGAAGCACGCCGCACGGCGATCCACGCAGCCGAGACCGCGAAAGCCGATCAGAACGCCGCGTCGAAGCAGGTCGGCGCCGCGAAAGCGAAGGGCGACGAAGCCGAGTTCGAGCGCCTGCGCGCGCTGGTGGCCGAGAAGAAGGCCGAAGTGGCGCAGATGCAGACCGAGGCGGGCGAGCTTGACGCGAAGGTCCGCGATTTGCTGATGACGATCCCGAACCTGCCGCTGGCCGACGTGCCCACCGGCGCGGACGAGGACGAGAATGTCGAGGTCAGCCGCTGGGGCACGCCGCGCGCGTTCGCCTTCGACCCGAAGGAGCATTTCGAGCTGTCCGCCGTGGGTGGCGAGATGGATTTCGAGACGGCGGCGAAGCTGTCGGGCTCGCGCTTCGTTGTACTCAAGGGCGGAGTCGCCCGCGTCCACCGGGCGCTCGCGCAATTCATGCTCGACCTGCATGTCGACAAACACGGGCTGTCCGAGAACATCACCCCCGTGCTGGTGCGCGACGAGGCGATGATGGGCACCGGCCAACTCCCGAAATTCGCCGAGGACAGCTATCAGACCACCAACGGCTGGTGGCTGATCCCCACCGCCGAGGTCACTCTGACGAACTACGCCAATGGCGAGGTGATGGAGGCCTCCGCCCTGCCCCAGCGCATGTGCGCCCATACCAACTGCTTCCGTTCGGAGGCGGGCTCGGCGGGCAAGGATACTTCGGGCATGCTGCGTCAGCACCAGTTCGAGAAAGTCGAGATGGTCACGCTCTGCACCCCCGAGACCGCCATCGACGAGCACGAGCGCATGACCAAATGCGCCGAGGCAGTGCTGGAGGCGCTGGAACTGCCCTATCGCCGCATCGTGCTCTGCACCGGCGACATGGGGTTCGGCGCGCAGAAAACTTACGATCTCGAGGTCTGGCTTCCGGGGCAGAACACCTATCGCGAGATTTCCTCGGTTTCCACCTGCGGCACCTTCCAGGCGCGGCGGATGAACGGGCGCTACAAGCCCGAAGGCGGCGGCAAGCCCGAGTTCATCGCGACGCTCAACGGCTCGGGCCTCGCGGTCGGGCGCTGCCTGATCGCGGTGCTGGAGAACGGTCAGGAAGAGGACGGCTCGGTCACCCTGCCCGCCTGCCTGCACCCTTATCTGGGCGGCAAGACGCGGCTGGTGGACGGGAAACTGGTCTGACGCTGCGACGCGGCGACGCGAGACTCGGGGCGGGAACGTTGTTAACGTTTCCGTGTACGAAGTGAGTCGCAGGGGAAACTGCATATGTCGGTAACGATCACGCGTAAGCGGGACAGCGTCTTGATGACCCGCATCCTTGAGATCGGCGAGGACCAGATCCCCGAGCAGATCATTGCGATGCGTCGGGAAAAGACGCTCTCGAAACTGATGGCGGAGATCAATGCGGGTGCGCTCTCGGGCTCGACCGAAGAGCGCGCGCGGGCCCAAGCGGCACTCGATCGGCTGGGCTTTCTCTAAGCCGCGTCCACATCGCCCGAATTAGAAACGCCCGCCGGAGTCTCGATATCCTCCGGCGGGCGTTTTCATTCCAGCTCAGTCGCTTACTCGCCCTTCTTCGCCTCGCGCGCTTTACGCGCCGATTCTTTGTGAGCGGAGCGCTTCTTCGCATCGACGTGCTTTTTCAGACGCGACGGGATCGACTTCTTGCGATCCTTGTAAGGGTTCGTCTTGCCCTGATCGCGCATGTAGAGGCGGATCGGCGTGCCCGGCATGTCGAAGCTCTCGCGCAGGCCGTTGATCAGGTAACGCTCGTAGCTCTCCGGGATCTTGTCGGTATGGGTCGATTTCACCACGAAGCCCGGCGGACGGGTCTTCGCCTGGGTTATGTAGCGCAGCTTGATCCGGCGACCGCCGGGCGCGGGTGGCGGGTGCGCCTCGGTCATCGCGGTCAGCCAGTTGTTCAGCTTCGCGGTCGGCACGCGGCGGTTCCAGACCTCATGGGCCTTCAGGATCGCATTGTGCAGCCGGTCGAGCCCCTTGCCGGTCTTGGCCGAGACGGTCACCAGCGGCGCGCCCTTGAGCTGCGGCAGCAGGCGTTCGAACGCTTCGCGCAGTTCCTTCAGCTTCTCGGGCTTGTCTTCTTCGAGATCCCACTTGTTCGCGGCGACCACGACCGCACGGCCCTCGGTCTCGGCGAAATCGGCGATCCGGAGATCCTGCGTCTCGAACGGAATATTGACGTCGAGCAGCACCACGACCACCTCGGCGAAGCGCACGGCGCGCAACCCATCGGCCACGCTCAGCTTCTCGACCTTGTCGGTGACGCGCGCCTTCTTGCGCATCCCCGCCGTGTCCCAGATCCGCATCGGCGTGCCCATGAAATCGGCCGTGACCGAAATCGCATCGCGGGTGATGCCTGCCTCGGGGCCGGTCAGCAGGCGGTCTTCGTTCAGAATCTTATTGATCAGCGTAGACTTGCCCGCATTGGGGCGTCCGATCACGGCAAGCTGCAGCGGTTTCGTGGCGGAGGGCGGCTGGTAGGCGGGAATGTCGCCTTCCTCAAGCTCCTCGTCGATGACCACATCCGTGACCGGCGCGTTGGCGGCATTGCGCTCGGCGAATTCGTCCGCCAGCGGCACCAGCGCGGTGTAAAGATCGTCCAAACCTTCGCCGTGCTCGGCCGAGATCCGCAGCGGCTCGCCGAGACCAAGGCTCCATGCCTCCATCGCGCCGGCATCGCCTGCCGCCCCTTCGGCCTTGTTGGCCGCGAGGATCACATTGGCGTTCTTCTTGCGCAGGATATCGGCGAAAATCTCGTCGGCCGGCGTCACGCCCACGCGCGCGTCGACCATGAACAGGCAGATATCGGCCTCTTCGACGGCGCGTTCAGTCAGGCGCCGCATACGGCCCTGAAGGCTGTCGTCTTCGGCCAGTTCCAGACCGGCCGAGTCGATCACGATGAAACGCAGATCTCCCAGACGCGCATCGCCCTCGCGAAGGTCACGCGTGACGCCGGGCATGTTGTCGACAAGCGCGAGTCGCTTGCCGACAAGCCGGTTGAACAGCGTCGATTTTCCGACATTCGGGCGGCCCACGATGGCCAGGGTAAAGCTCATGATGCCCTCCTTGGGCGGTCGTAAGCGGCCCCCTTACACCCTAAAGGGCTCACTGAAAAGCGTGCAGTTTCCCATCGCCGCCGACGACGTAGAGGGTGCGCCCCGCCACGACCGGATCGGTCGCAGCCCCGCCCGGGATCTTCGCCTGGCCGATGAGGCTGCCGTCGATCGGGCTGAACACGCGCAGAACGCCGTCGGAAGACGCGACGAACAGCTTGTTGCCGGCAAGAACGGGCCCGTAGCTCGCGACGATGTCGCGCTGACGCTTCGGCTTGTCCTTGGTGTAGTACGGCAGATCCTTCGACCAGATCTGATCGCCGGTCTTGGCATCAAGCCGCACGATCTTGCCCTGATCCGAAACGAGGAAGATCGAGCCGCCCGCAACCTGCACGGGGCTGTTGGCCCCTTCGGTCGCGGTCCAGATACGATCGCCGGAATTCACGTCGAAGGCCGCCAGCTTGCCCGCCGAGGAGCCCGCGTAGACGGTATCGCCCACCACGACCGGATCGCCCGTCAGATCGACGATATTGGCATAGCCCACGCCCGGACGTGCGCCCGGCACTTTGGAGTTCCACATCTGCATCCCGCTTTGCGGCAGAACGCCGCTCAGGAAGCCCGAGGAGAACGGGAAGATCACCATGCGGTCGGTCACCGCGGGCGAGGAGACGCCGGTCATGCCCGAAGCGGACGGCGCACCCGGCACCTGCCAGATTTCCTTGCCGTCGCTGGCGCGGATCGCCCAGGCCGAGGAGTCGCGGGCGACCACGTAGACCACGCCATTCTTCACGGTCGGCGCACCGCCGATGCCTGCGTCGAAATATTGCCGCCACTTGATGCCGCCAGTGGCCGCGTCGATCGCGACGAGCTCGGCGAAATCGGACGTCACGTAGACCGTGCCGTTGGCATAGGCGATCCCGCCGCCCGAGGCGTCGCCCTCGCGGTCGCCGGGCGGCGTGATGTCGGCCTGCCAGACGCGCCCGCCATTCGTCGCGGTTGCGGTGACGCGGGCCTGGCTGTCTAGGGTGTAAATCTTGCCACCGCCCACGATCGGATCGGCGGTGATGCGGTAGCGGCGCGCATTGCCCGCACCAATATCGGCGGACCAGACCGGCGTCGTGCCGTTTCCGATCGCCGCGTTGAACAGGCTATGGGTCGCGGAACCCGCACGTTGCGGCCATTCTGCATTGCTCACCTGACGTGGAAGCGAGATCGGCAGCGACTGCTGGGCGGGCGCATCAGCCAGCGGCAGCCCTTCTTCGGCGCGCAGCGCGTCGCGGGGCGAGAGACGCTCGCCGGGGAGGATGGTTTCCTTGGTACAGCCTGCCACGAAAGCCGCCACACTCAGCACGCAGATCGTCTTGCTCAGCTTCACGCCTGTTCCCCCTGCCTGTCTCGGCTCTCTTGCAGCTCCTGCGCATCCGAAAGGCGCGCCGGTTCAACCCTTTACTCTTGCAGTGCCGGAGCGCCCTGCCCCGGCTGGGTCGGCACTTCGCCACCCAGCGCCACAATCAACTCTGTCGCGCGTTGTTGCAAGCCCGGCGTGAGGCCGGCGTCCTCAAGAATCTGCTGAGCGATCGAGATTGCGCCCTCCTTGTCGCCCGAGGACAGGGCCGCCGCCGCCTGCTGCTCCATTGCCAGAAGGCGGTAAGGCGCTCCGGGGGTGGCCAGTTCCTGCAGCGTCGCGTCGCGTTTGGCGGCGTCCATCTTGTCGCCCGCCGCGATCACCGCCTTGAGCTTGGCGAGATCGCTGATCGAAGCCGGCAGCCCCGGTTCGGCGCTGACCGCATCGAAGAACTTGATCGCCTCGTCGGGCTTGCCCGCCTCGATCGCGGCGTCGCCCTGCATGATCTTGAGAACTGCTGCGCGGCCCGGACCGTCGGGGGTGATCTTCGCGAGGTCCGCGCCCGTGGTGTCGCCGTTGACGGCAGCCATCACCTTATCGCCGAAGGCGCGCGCCTCGGCTTGCGTTTTTTCCTTCTGCCACGCGTTCCAGGCGGTGCCGCCGACGATCGCGATGATGATCACCGCGCCGATCCAGCCCCATTTCTTGAACGCCGCCCAGAGCTTGTCCTGACGCACCGCCTCGGTGACTTCGTCGATGAAACTGTCGGTATCACTCACGCGCGGGTCTCCTCGTAGCTTTGGCGCCCCTCTTACACGGCTCCCCGGGCGCTGCCAAGGGCCGCACGGACCGCTCCGGTCCGCGCATCGCTGAGGAATGCAAGCCTTGAGATCACGCCTCGCTCTCGGTAAGTTGAACTCTGCGGTTCAGTCCCCATTTAGGCGGAACGCCGCGCCCATTTACAGGAGCCCGCCGATGCGTCCGGTCCCGATCCTCAACGCGATCCTCGTTCTTGTCGCGCTCTACCTTCTGGTGTTCGAGCGCGACCGCCTGATGGGCTATCTCGGCGATGCCGCGACGCCTGCCGAGAAAGCGCAGCAGGTAGAGGAGACCGGCACCCCCGCCGTGCCGGTGCAGGCGATGGTCTCGACCGCGCAGCCGCTCGACCAAGGCGTTCTGACGCGCGGGCAGACCGAGGCTGCGCGCCGCGTCGAAGTGCGCGCCGAGACGACGGGCAAGGTGATTTCCGAACCGCTGGGCAAAGGCGCGCAGGTCGAAAAGGGACAACTGCTGTGCAAGCTCGACCCCGGCACGCGCCCGGCCGCACTGACCGAGGCGCAGGCACGGCTGACCGAGGCCCGGCTGAACGCCACCGCCGCCGAGAGGCTGAAGGAAGGCGGCTACCGCTCTGAAACCGCAACCGCTTCCGCGCAATCGGCGCTCGAAGCGGCTACCGCCGCCGTCGAGGCCGCGCAGACCGAATTGGCGCGGCTCGAAATCACGGCGCCCTTCGCCGGGCTGATCGAGGAAGATACCGCTGAACTCGGCTCGCTACTCTCGGCGGGCGGGCTTTGCGCCACCGTGATCCAGCTCGATCCGATCAAGCTGGTGGGCTACGTCCCTGAGACAGAGATCGACCGGGTCAAGGCCGGCGCGATGGTCGGCGCACGGCTCGCGACCGGGCGCGAGGTGATGGGCAAGGTCACCTTTGTCTCGCAATCGGCGGATGCCGCCACGCGCACCTTCCGGATCGAAGCCGAGGCGCCCAATGGCGACCATTCAATCCGCGAAGGGCAGACGGTCGAGATGATCGTCGCCGCCGACGGGACCAAGGCACATTTCCTGCCCGCCTCCGCGATGACACTGAACGATCAGGGCAAGCTGGGCGTGCGGCTGGCGGTGGACGGCGTGGCCCGTTTCGCCCCGGTCGACTTCCTGCGCGACACGCCCGAGGGCGTCTGGCTGGCGGGCCTGCCGGAAAGCGCCACGGTAATCGTGGTCGGGCAGGACTACGTCACCGAGGGCTCGCCCGTGGCCGTGACCCTCGTCGATCACGCGCCGGGCGATGCGGCCAAAGACACGCCCGACCCCATGACGCCCGCCCCGCAAACCGATGGCGGTGCCGCAGACGCCACCGACGGGGCCGCGCAATGACCGGCATCGTCGATTGGGCCGCAGCGCGCGCGCGTATGGTGATCGCCTTCGTGGCGATCTCGATCCTCGCGGGACTGACAGCCTATCTGAGCCTGCCCAAGGAGGGCGAGCCGGATATCGAGATTCCGATGCTGTTCATCTCGGTCCCCTTCCCCGGCATCTCGGCCACCGATTCCGAGAAGTTGCTGGTCAAGCCGATGGAGACCGAACTGGCCGGGCTCGACGGTCTGGACAAGATGACCGGCATCGCGAAGGAGAATTACGCGGGGCTCATGCTCGAATTCGACTTCGGCTGGGACAAGACCAAAATCCTCGCCGATGTCCGCGACGCGATGAACACCGCCGAAGCGAAATTCCCCGACGGCGCGGAGAAATATTCGATCAACGAGATCAACTTCTCGGAATTTCCGATCGTCGTGGTGACGCTGTCGGGCAATGCGCCCGAGCGCACCCTGCAAAAGCTCGCCCGCGAGTTGCAGGACGAGGTCGAGGGGCTGGAGCCAGTGCTGGAAGCCCAAATCGCAGGCCAGCGCGACGAGATGCTGGAAGTGGTGATCGATCCGCTGAAGCTAGAGGCCTATAACGTCACTGCGCCCGAGTTGATCAATGTCGTCCAGGCCAACAACCAGCTGATCGCGGCGGGCGAGGTCGAGACCGATGGCGGCGCGTTTTCGGTGAAGATCCCTGCGACCTTCGAGACCGCGCAGGATGTCTACGCCCTGCCGGTGAAGAAGAACGGCGAAAGCGTCGTGACGCTCGGCGATCTGGCCGATATCCGCCTGACATTCGAGGATCGCACCGGCACCGCGCGCTTCAACGGCGAGCCGACGGTGGCGCTGCAGATCGTCAAGCGCAAGGGCTACAACGTCATCGACACGGTGGACCTGCTGCGAAAGACCGTGGCCGAGGCGGAGAGCCAGTGGCCCGAGCCACTGCAACGCGCGGTCGATGTCGGCATCTCGCTTGATCAGTCGAAAACCGTGGGCGCAATGGTCAGCCAGCTCGAAGGCTCCGTGCTGACCGCGATCGCGCTGGTGATGATCGTGGTGCTTGCAACGCTGGGCACGCGCTCTGCGCTCTTGGTGGGCTTCGCGATCCCGACGTCGTTTTTGCTGACTTTCCTGCTGCTGGGCGCGATGGGCGTGCCGATCTCGAATATCGTGATGTTCGGCCTGATCCTCGCCGTGGGAATGCTGGTCGATGGTGCGATCGTGGTGGTGGAATATGCCGACAAGCGTATTTCCGAGGGCTCCGGCCCGATGGCCGCCTATACGGAAGCCGCGAAACGCATGTTCTGGCCGGTCGTTTCCTCCACCGCGACGACGCTCTGCGCCTTCCTGCCAATGCTGTTCTGGCCGGGCGTGCCAGGCGAGTTCATGGGCATGCTGCCGGTCACGATCATCTTCGTGCTCTCGGCGTCGCTGGTCGTGGCGCTGATCTATCTTCCTGTCGTGGGCGGCGTCGCGGGCCGCGTGAGCCGACGACTGGATAACGGGGCCGCGCACCTCAAAGGGCGCCCCTATTGGCTGCGCCTGCTTCTGGCCGTGGTCTCCGCCGCACTCGTGTTCCTCGGCGCGCTGCTGACGCTCAACCCGGCCTTCTTCACGGGCACGCATACCGCCTCGGGCGATCTGCTGGCTTCGCTGCCCGGCGTGATCCTCTTCGTGCTCGCTGCGATGCTCAGCTCGATCACCTTCACGGCGGCCAAGCCCCAAGGCAAACCGAAGCCCATCGATGCGGGGTATCGCCGCCGCCCCTTCGGGCATTTCACCGCCGCCATCGCAGGAAATCCGGTGATGCCGCTGATCGTGGTCGCGGTGATCGTGGCGGGCGTATTCATGACCTTCGGCTATTACGGCAAGAACAATAACGGCACCCAATTCTTCACCGATAGCGAGGTGGAACAGGCGATCGTCTATATCCGCGGTCGCGGCAACCTCTCGCTGACAGAGAAGGACGCGCTCCTTCAGCAAGCCGAGAACATGGTGATCGGCACGCCCGGCGTCGGCGCGGTCTTCTCCTTCGCGGGCGAAGGCGGGCTGAACCAGAACACCGGCGGCGCGCAGACCCCGCGCGATACGATCGGCCAGATACAGATCGAGATGATCCCCTGGGAAGAGCGCAAGAACGATCCTTCGCTCGATGGCGATGTGGTGATGGAGAAGATCATGGCAAAGATCGCCACCATCCCGGGGATCCAGTCCGAATATCTCGCGCAGGATCGCGGGCCGTCCTCGGGCAAGCCGATCCAGCTGCGGCTAGAGGGCGATGATTTCGCCGCGCTCGATCAAGCGGTGCGGAAGGTCGAGGCGCATATGGCGCAGATGAAAGGCGTGACCGACATCGAAGACACGCGCCCCCTGCCCGGTATCGACTGGGTGATCGACGTGGACGTCACTCGCGCGGGCCGCTTCGGCGCGGATGTGGCGACCGTCGGCGGCATGGTGCAGCTGGTCACGCGCGGCATCCTGCTCGACACGATGCGCGTACCATCGTCGGACGAAGAGATCGAGATTCGCGTGCGCCTGCCCGAGGAAGACCGGGTGCTGTCGACACTTGATACGCTGAAGCTGCGCACCTCCGAGGGGCTGGTACCGCTTGCGAATTTCATCACTCGCACGCCGCAGCCGAAGATCGGGCAGATCGATCGGATCGACCAGACCCGCTTCTACGACATCAAGGCCGGCGTTCGGGAAGGGCTCACCAACGAAGACGGGCAGCCGATCACAAGCAACGAGCGGATCGCGGCGCTTGGGAAGTGGCTCGAGACGGAGGCCGCGCTGCCGCCGGGCGTCAGCTACGAATGGTCAGGCGATCTGGTCGAGCAAAACGAGAGTCAGGACTTCCTGATGACCGCCTTCGGGGGTGCGCTGGCGCTGATGTTCGTGATCCTGCTCGCGCAGTTCAACAGCTTCTACAATTCGGTACTGGTGCTGCTCGCGGTGGTGCTGTCCACGGCAGGCGTGCTGATCGGGATGCTTGTGATGGGCCAGCAATTCTCGATCATCATGACCGGCGTGGGCATCGTCGCGCTGGCCGGGATCGTGGTGAACAACAACATCATCCTGATCGACACCTATCAGGAATTCTCGCGCTACATGCCCGAGATCGAGGCAATCATCCGCACCGCTGAGGCGCGTCTTCGGCCCGTGCTGCTGACCACGATCACCACGATGGCGGGGCTCGCGCCGATGATGTTCGGCCTGTCGCTCGACTTCTTCAATGGCGGCTATTCGATCGACAGCCCGACGGCGCTCTGGTGGAAGCAACTGGCGACGGCGGTGGTGTTTGGGCTCGGCACCGCGACTGTCCTGACGCTGGTTCTGACGCCCGCGCTGCTTGCGCTTCGCGTCTGGTTCAAGACCGGCGCCTACCGCTCGACGCGCGCGCTTTCGGCGCTGATGCAAGGGGCTGACAGCCGGGCTGCACGCGATCTGGCGCTGGAACGCGCGATGCGCAAGATGCGTGGCCGCGAGATCATCTGGGATGACGATGCGCCCGAAGGCGGCGTGAAGCCGCATCTCGTGACACGGCCCGACGCGGCGGAGTGAACCCGCGAAAACGCCCGGGCCGCGCCCGACCCTCCTCCGGGAGGGCGCATTGGCAATGTCATCGCAGGCACGACCGACCTACGGACTTTCGCGATAAAGCGCCAAGCCTCGTCGGGATGGTCGCGCCTACCCAAGGGTAAGGCGCCGCCCTTCACGCGTTACGCCGCCCCCTGCTCCGCCTCGTCTTCCTCTTCCGCCGATTGCCGCGCCCACATCGAGGCATACCGCCCGCGCTGCGCCAGAAGCTCCTCGTGGCGCCCGCGTTCGACGATTTCGCCCTTGTCGAGCACGAGGATCTGATCGGCATCCGCCACCGTCGACAAACGGTGCGCAATGGTGATCACCGAGCGCCCCTCGCCCATCGCCTTCAGGCTCATCTGGATGTCGCGCTCGGTCTGGGTATCGAGCGCCGAGGTCGCCTCATCGAGCAACAAGATCGGCGGGTTCTTCAGAATCGTGCGCGCGATGCCAACCCGTTGTTTCTCGCCGCCCGAAAGCTTAAGACCGCGCTCGCCCACCGCCGTGTCATAGCCTTCCGGCAGGCTGGTCACGAAGTCATGGATCCGCGCCGCTTTCGCAGCCGCGACGATCTCCTCGTCCGTTGCATCGGCGCGGCCGTAAGCGATGTTGTAGCGGATCGTGTCATTGAACAGCACGGTATCCTGCGGCACCACGCCGATCGATTGCTGCAGGCTTTCCTGCGTCACGTCGCGCAGGTCCTGACCGTCAATGCGGATCGCACCGCCAGTCACCTCGTAGAAGCGGAACAGCAAACGCCCGATCGTCGATTTGCCCGAGCCCGAGGGCCCGACCAGCGCCACGGTCTGCCCAGCAGGCACGTCGAAGGAAATCCCCTTCAGGATCGGCCGCGTCGGGTCATAGGCGAATTCGACCCGGTCGAAACTGATATGCCCGCCTTTCACTTTCAGAACATCCGCGCCCTCTTTGTCCTGAATTTCGGCCGGTTGCTGCAACAAATCGAACATTTCGCCCATATCGACGAGCGCCTGCCGGATCTCGCGATAGACCGTGCCGAGAAAGCCCAGCGGCATGGTGATCTGGATCATGTAGGCCTGCACCATGACGAAATCGCCGACCGTCAGCGTACCCGCCTGCACCTGCATCGCGGCCATGACCATCACCGTAACCAGCCCGATCGTAATGATCAGCGTCTGGCCGGCATTGAGCGCCGCGAGCGACTGGCCGGTCTTCACCGCCATCGTCTCGTAGCCCTTCATCGACTCGTCGTAGCGGTCCGCCTCGCGCTTGGCCGCGCCGAAATACTTGACCGTCTCGAAGTTCAACAGGCTGTCGATCGCCTTATGGTTCGCCGCCGTGTCGGCCTTGTTCATCTCGCGCCGGATGTTCACGCGCCACTCGGTGACCTTGAAGGTGAACTTGATATAGGCCGCGATGGTGACCAGCACGACCGCCGCGTAGCGCCAGTCGAACACGACCGCGAAGATGATCGCCACCAGCGTCAGTTCGACGATCAGCGGGCCGACCGAGAACAGCATGAAGCGCAGCAGGAACTCGACGCCTTTCACCCCGCGCTCGATGATCCGGCTGAGGCCGCCGGTCTTGCGGGTGATGTGATAGCGTAAGGAGAGCTGATGCATATGGGTGAAGGTCTGCAGCGCCAGATGGCGCAGCGCGCGTTGCGCCACCTTCACGAAGATCGCATCGCGCAGCTCGCCGAAGGCCACCGTCATCAGCCGTGCGACGCCATAGGCCACGGTGATCGCCACCGCCCCCATGCCCAGTGCCCAGGCCGCCGAGGTTCCCTCGCCCGAGAGCGCGTTGACCGCCTCGCGATAGACGAAGGGCGTTGCGACCGAGATGATCTTGGCGAAGACCAGCATCACCATTGCGAAGACGACACGCCGCTTCACCCACGGGGCTTCATGCGCCCAGAGATAGGGCAGCACCGCGCGGATCGTGCGCCAACCGCGGGCGCGCTCCTCGGCATTCATCTTGCCCTTGGTCGTGATCTGTGCCGGAGGCATCGCGCCCTCCTCTTCCTCTTGACGAAAATATCCCGGGGGCTCCCGTCAGGGAGCGGGCAGCGCCCCTCCACGGGTCAAACCTGCGCGCAACCTACTCGGCGGCGCGCAGGAGTCCAGCCATGCAAGCGGTGTGTGCGCTACTGCGCAGCCCCCGAGACGTCCGTCTCGGGCGACGGGATATTGAAGACCTGCCCCGGATAGATCAGGTCGGGGTCGCGGATCTGGTCGCGATTGGCGTCGAAGACCCGGACATAGAGGAACCCGTCGCCATAGACCTCGCGCGCGATCGCCCAAAGCGTATTGCCCTTCACGATCTGCACGACCTTCACCGCGTCGCCGACCTCGCCGGTCGCGCGCACGGAGGCTGCCTGCGCACCGGTCGGGTCGGCGGCATTCGCCACGAGGATTTCGTCGGGCTGGTCGAAGCCGGTCTCGGCCCGCGCGACGACCTTGCCCGTGGCGTCCTGCGCATCGATCCGCAATTTATGCTCGCCCGTGCCCAAGCCCGGCAGGTCGAGCGACCAGCGCCCATCCGCGCCCGGCTGCGCCTCGGCGACGAGCGTGTCGTCGAGATAGGCGCTGAGCGTCGTGCCCTCGGGTGCGCCACGGCCTTCGCTGCGTGCGACCTCGCCCGAGCCGAAGGAGATCGTGTCGATCACCAGGTCATCGCTTTTCGGGGCGAGCAGCCGCGCACCGTCTGCATCGGCGATGAGCGGCGCTGCGGGCGGCGTGGGCGTCGATTGTGTCGCCTCGGTCGCCGTAGCGGGCGTCGTGGTCGCAGTTCCGGCGGACGTGCCAACATCGGTCCCGGTCGCGGCGCTTCCGCTCATCGCCGTACCATCTGCTGCCGAGGCCGTCGCATCGGCGCTACTATCTGTCGCACCGTCCGCAGCCGGCCCAACGGGCGTCTGGGAGGGTACGCTCTGCTCTGCAGAGGCAATCCTCTCGGTTTTCGGCTGTCCGCGCAGCACGAGGGTCTCGGCGCTGTCGCGCGCGGAGCCATCCGCGCCGGTGACCCGCAGCGAGAGCGCGCGCGGGCCGTCGGCGGGCGGCAGATCGAAGAGCGAGGCGAAGCTGCCGCCGCCATCGGCCTGCGTGCTCGCCACGACCTTGCCGTCGACGAGAATATCGAGCTTCGCGCCCGGCTCCGCCCGCCCGGCGAGCGTCACCGAGCCGTCGGGTGCGGCCCGCAGCGCGTCGAATTGCACCTGGGCGAGCGGCTTACCGTCACGTGCCGCCTTCGCGGTGGTGCCGTCAGTCGCCATATCCGCGCCCGTGGCAGAGCTTCCCGACGCGGCCTCCGCACCCGGATCCTTGACCGTTTCAACCAGCTTGTCGGTGGGTTCTTGGGCCAGCGGCGCCGCGGCGCTCGCCGCTTCTTCAGCCTCCTGCGCCACCGTCTCCGCGCTTTGCGTCTGCGGCGCAGCGGTCCCGGAGGTCGCATCGGCGCTCCCCGTTTGCGCGGTTTGCGCTGCGTTGTTCGCCGCCGCATTCACACCGCCGGCCTCCTTATCAGCCTCGGCCGAACCGGTCGCGGCAGTCGTCTCCGTGCCCGACGGTTGCGCCCCTTCGCGCTCCACCGGGCGCAGGACGCCCCAAAGCACCAGCCCCAAGATCACGAGGAGCAGCGCCGCCGCCCCCCCTTTCACCACACCGAGCCCGGTGCCCCCGGCCGGTTGATCCGTTACGTTTTCATTCATCTAAGTCCCGCCTTAACGTCATCCCCAGGGCCCTGCCGCCTGTTGTTATCTGCGGCTAGGTGACCCGATCCCTTGAGGGAACTTAGCAACCCCGGTATCACCGCTCAATAACAATGCATTTCCGGAGACACCGTCATGACCATTCCCCGTTCCGTCTGTGTCTATTGCGGCTCGCGTGCGGGCGCGAAGCCTGCTTATGCGGCAGCGGCGCGAGACACCGGCGAGATGCTGGCCACGCGCGACTGGCAGCTGGTCTATGGCGCGGGCGATGTCGGGCTGATGGGAGAGGTCGCCCGCGCGGCGCAAACCGCGGGCGGGCGCACCTTCGGCGTGATCCCCGAGCATCTCTTCCCCCGCGAGGTCGGCAAGCGCGACCTGACCACATTCGTGGTCACCGAGACGATGCACGAGCGCAAGAAGGTAATGTTCATGAATGCCGATGCGGTGGTGGTACTGCCGGGCGGAGCGGGCTCGCTCGACGAGCTGTTCGAGGTGCTGACATGGCGTCAGATTGGCCTGCACGAGAAGCCGATCTTCCTGCTCAACACCGAGGGCTACTGGGCGCCGCTCGGGTCCCTGATCGACCATATCATCGAGCAGGGCTTCGCGGATCCGTCGCTGCGCGAGCTGGTGGTGACGGTCGATAGCGTGGCGGAGCTGGAAACCGCGCTCGTCTCAGCTTTCGCCTAAACCGCGCTGCGTCGCGGGCTGTGCCGCCGGCTGCGGTCGGCGCATCTTCAGATTGGCGCTCGAATAGAGCGCGAGCGCCGTCCAGATCAGCGCCAGCGCGATCGCGTGCCAGATGGTGACCGTCTCGCCGAAGGCCAGCGTCGCCACCGCGAATTGCAGCGTCGGGTTGAGATATTGCACCAGACCCACGGTTGCCATCCGCACCCGCTGCGCCGCATAGGCGAACAGCAGCAAGGGCGTGCCGGTGAGCGGGCCGGAGAAGATCAAAAGAACCGTGGTCTTCCAATCGCCGCCGAAATGGCCCGCGCCGGGCGCGCTGCCCCACCATCCCGCGTGATAGCCCCAGAGCACGATCAGCGCGACTGGCGAGAGCAGCAGCACCTCGGCGCAGACCGAGACCATCGCGCCCGCGCGCAACCCCTTCTTGATCAGCCCATAGGTGCCGAAGGTCGCGGCAAGGATCAGCGAAACCCATGGCGCGACACCCAGCCCGATCGTCAGGACGATGACCGCCGTGGCGGCCAGCGCGACCGCCATCCATTGCCGCGTGCTCAGCGCCTCGCGATAGACGATCAGCCCGAGAACGACGGCGACGAGCGGGAAGATGTAATAGCCGAGCGACGCCTGAACCGCGTGGCCGAAATGGACCGACCAGATGAAGGTGAACCAGTTGGCCGATATCATAAACGCCGCGGTCGCGATCACTAACGCCCCGCGCCCGCGACGTTCGGCCAGCGCGGCCCAAAGCTCGCCGAGGCGGCCTTTCAACCCGAGGATCACGGCGAAGAACAGGAAGGACCATAAGGTGCGATGGGCGAGCACTTCGATCGGCGGCATCCCGTCGAGCATCTTGTAATAGAGACCCGACAGCCCCCAGATGACGCAGGTCGTCACCATCGCCCAGAAGCCTTTGACCGCCTCGTTCATCGAAATTCCCTTCTCTCAACCGCGTGACCCTGACCGATCGGCGGGCGAAAGGAAAGACCACGGTGCGGCGGAACCTGTGCGCTTGTCCACGCATTGGGTCTGCGTCAATTCACAACGCCGAGAGAGACCGCCAATGTCCGCCACCAACAGCCACGATCCCGACGATTTCGCTTGGGCAGTGCCCGTAATGCGCACAGGCTACGGCGGGCGCGGTCTGGTCTATCTCGTCGTCGCGGGTGTCTCGCTCTGGTCGCTGTTTCATGGCGGCAGCGCCGAGGGCACCAAACAGGTGATGGAGAAGCTCTCAAGCGGCTGGGGCGCCGTGGTGCTCGTCGGCATTGCCCTTGGCATGGCGGCTTACGCAATCTGGCGCGTGGTGGACGCGGTCTGGGATCTTGAGGCCTATGGCTCCGAGATGAAGGGGTGGATCGCCCGTATCGGCCTCGTGGTCAGCGGTCTCGTCCATCTCGGCATCGGCGGCATTGCGGTCACGGCGCTCGTCGCGCGGGCGAGCAGCGATGGCGGGACGAACAAGCTGGTCTCGACGATCCTGAGCGCGCCGATGGGTCGTATCGCGCTCGGCGTGATCGGCCTGATCGTGATCGGGGCTGGCGGTTACTATCTCTACAAGGGGCTCACCAAGGCCTATCTGAAGCATCTGATGGCCAACGAAGTCACCCGCCGCGCCAATTTCGTCCTGCAGGCGGGGCTTGCGGCGCAGGGCGTAGTGGTCGCGATCATCGGCGCGCTTATCGTTTATGCCGCCTACCGCTACGATCCGTCGAGCGCGGGTGGTCTGGGCAAGGTCTTTGACTGGGTGCGGGGCCACCCGTTCGGGCAATTCCTGACCGGGGCGATCTGCGTCGGATTGCTGGGCTTCGCCGTATTCTGCTTCGTCAACGCGGTCTACCGGATCGTGCCGCGTGCCAGCGACCCGGACATCGAAACGCTCAAGCAGAGCCTCGAGAGCGACGACTGAGGCGCGCCCTGCCCCGTCGACGGAACGCCGCGCCCATCTCGCGCGGCGTTTTCTTGCGCTCTGCCGATGCGCGCGCGATGTGCCCGCATCACAGGCCCGGTCACTGACCTCCCGCGGGTCTCGCCGCTTCCCCGCAGCGCTCCTTAGGGAAAGCCCCATCAAAAAAAGCGCCGCGCGAACAACCGCGCGGCGCTTTGTCTGTCAATCGCAGCGAGGCGCGATCAGACGGTCGCAAGCTCTTCTTTCACCAGCTTCTCGATTTCGTCGCGGGGGTGATTGGTCAGCGTCTTGTCGATCTCGGCCACCACGACGTCGGCGACTTCCTTGTGCAGCGCGTGACGGATTCCCCCCAGAACACGGGGTGCCGCGACGATCACCAGCCGCTCGATCCGACCCTTGTGGACCATCTTGTAAAGATGTTCGGCCAGATCGTCAGCGAAGCGCATCTTCGCCAGTTCGTGCCAGTCCGTCTCCTGAAAAGCCGAGCGCTGGCCGGGGCCGTCATCAGCCATCCGACCCGGGCTGTCGGTGCCCTGCTCGTGATCGGGCGGGTTGTCCTGCTCGTCGACGCGCCGCACGACGAGGTTCGGATCCTCGTCATCCATCATGTTTTCCAGAAACAGCGCCTTCTCGCCATCCGCGATGACGACCCAAGTACCCTTGGAGAGTTTCTTCATCACATCTTCTCCTTTTCGCCGCTATCTCGCTCGTCGCCACCGAGCGGGCGCGTCGTGCCTGCGGAGGTTTCGTCGAGCTGCTTCTTCTCATCGCGGGTGCCGACCTTGCGGTTCAGGTTCCCGCCCGAGCTGCCTTGCCCTTCCGGCGTCTCGATATTCTCGGGCTTCTCGCCGAGGACCTCTTCGGTTTCGCGCTTGCCGTCATTGGAGCGAATGCGTTCAGCCATCGTATCCTCCTCTTGGTTACGGGTTTCTGTCAAGAAAACCGATCCGGCGGCGTCGCGGTTCCTGCTTAGCGGTCTTTCCGTCCCGGCAATCGCCCCGGCACACAAACGTGCTCACAAACGGGCGTCCTGAAGCGCGCAAAGAAAAAGGGCGCCCCACGGGACGCCCTTCCAATTCGCTCGTTTCGCGGAGATTACATGCGCGAAGCGACGTTTTCCCAGTTCACCAGCTTGTCGAGGAAGTTCGACAGATAGGCCGGGCGCTTGTTGCGGAAGTCGATGTAATAGGAGTGCTCCCACACGTCGCAGCCCAGAAGCGCGGTCTGGCCGAAGCACAGCGGGTTCACGCCGTTCTCGGTCTTGGTCACTTTCAGCGAACCGTCGCTGTCCTTCACGAGCCATGCCCAGCCCGAGCCGAACTGGCCAGCGCCCGCGGCAGCGAAGTCCTCCTTGAACTTGTCGACCGAGCCGAAGCTTTCGGTCAGCGCCTTTTCCAGCTCGCTCGGCATGGCCGAGTTGCCCGGACCCATCATTTCCCAGAACTGGGTGTGGTTCCAGTGCTGCGAGGCGTTGTTGAAGATGCCGTTCTGCGCGACGGCGTTCGGCTGATAGGTGCCTTTCACGATCTCTTCGACCGACTTGCCTTCCCATTCGGTACCGGCAATCGCCTTGTTGCCGTTATCGACATAGGCCTTGTGGTGAATGTCGTGGTGATATTCGAGGGTCTCCTTCGACATGCCGAGATCCGCGAGTGCGTCGTGGGCATAGGGAAGATCGGGAAGTTCAAAAGCCATGATGTCCTCTCTTGAGTTCGAAGGTTCGTACGTCAAACACTAAAGAAGCGCTGGAAGTTCCGAGGTCAAGACGTTTCCGCGGCGAACATCCGACGGTTGTGCTCAGGTTTTCCGCCGCAGCGAGAGCGCGATGCCGCCGATCACCAGCGCCGCGGCCAGCCAGAAGCGCGCCGACGGGATTTCGGCCAGAAGCACCGCCCCGCCCAGCGCCGCGATCAGAGGCACGGAAAGTTGTGCGATCGCGGCGAGGCTCGCAGGGATTTGCGGCAGCACGCGATACCACAGCGCATAGCCCAGCCCCGAGGTCACAGCACCCGAGAGGATCGCGGGCGCCCAGCCCCAGCTTGCGCCCTGCCCCCAGTCGCCCGCGCCGAGCATCCAGATCAGCGCCAGCGGTGTGGCCAGCGCGAAGTTAAGCGCGGTCGCGACCAGCGGATCGCGCGTGCGCCGCCCGTTGAGCGAATAGAGCCCCCATCCGATCCCGGCGAGCGCCATCATCGCGAAACCGCGCGGATCGATATGGGCGTCGCCCGAGGCGGGCAGGAGCAGGACCATAAGCCCTGCGAAGGCCAGCCCCGCCCCGATCCAGCGCCAGAGCGAGATCGCCTCGCGCAGCCACAGCGCCCCCGCGAACATGGTGATCTGCACCATCCCGAACAGCGTCAGCGCGCCGACGCCAGCGTCGATCAGCCCGCTCGCGATGGAAAACCCGAAGATATAGAGCGCGAGCGTCGCGACCCCGGCGCTCAGAACCGCCCTTGGCAGACGCAGGCCCCGCACTCCTTTCGCCCGCATCGCGAGAAGCAGCAGAACAAGCGCCCCCGAGGCGAGCCGCACGAAGCCCGTCGCAGCGGGCCCCCAGCCAGCATCATGCACCGCCATCCGGTTGAGCACCGAATTGGCCGCGAAAGCGATCATGACGAGAGCGGTGAGAGCGAAAAGGCGCATGCCGCCAGAATGGCGCGGAATGCGCCGATGTCCATCGGGCTTTCCGACGAAATGAAATGACCCGGAGCATGTACCCCGGGTCGATCCAAACAAGCGAGCGCGGCGCGTCCAGCGGCGCGACCGCTCAGTCGCGAGTGTACATGCCCTCGTAGATCGGGACGAGCGTGTCTGTCTCGAAGAGCGAGGACACCGAGGTGCCCGACCAGGTGTTCAGGATCGCTTGTGCGAACATCGGCGCGGTCGGCACGATGCGGATATTCGGGCAGGCTTTCACGGCCTCGGTCGGCTCGATCGAGTCGGTGATGACCAGCGTCTTCAGTGCCGAATTGGTCACCCGCTCGACCGCCGGGCCCGACAGCACGCCGTGCGAGATATAGGCGTGAACCTCGGTCGCGCCGTGCTCGATCAGCAGGTCGGCGGCCTTGCACAGCGTGCCTGCCGTGTCGACCATGTCGTCGACGATGATGCATTTCTGGCCCTTCACGTCGCCGATCACGGTCATTCCCGCGACCTCGCCCGCCTTTTCGCGGCGCTTGTCGACGATGGAGAGCGGCGCGTCGATCCGTTTGGCCAGCTCACGGGCGCGGGCCACGCCTCCCACGTCGGGCGAGACGACCATGATATCGTCGGTCTGGCCCTTGAAGTTGTGCAGGATATCGAGCGCGAAGACCGGCGAGGCGTAGAGGTTGTCCACCGGAATATCGAAGAAGCCCTGGATCTGGGCTGCGTGCAGGTCGAGCGTCAGGATGCGGTCAACGCCCGCTTCGGTCAGCAGGTTCGCGACCAACTTGGCCGAGATCGGCGTGCGGGCCTTGGTGCGGCGGTCCTGACGGGCATAGCCGAAATAGGGGATCACGGCGGTGATGCGATCTGCCGAGGAGCGTTTGAGCGCGTCGGTGATGATCAGCAGCTCCATCAGGTTGTCATTGGCCGGGTTCGAGGTCGGCTGAATGATGAACATATCCTCGCCGCGCACGTTCTCGAAAACCTCGACGAAAATCTCGCCGTCGTTGAAACGCTCGACCCGCGCATCCACCAAACCGACGGACATGCCGCGATGCATCGACATGCGGCGCGCGATCGATTGCGCGAGCGGTTTGTTGGAATTTCCGGAGATGAGCTTCGGTTCGGTGACGACGGACATGGGCCAGTTCCTTCGTGACGCCGGGCAGCCCCGGCGGGATTCGCTTGATTGCGCCTGCCTTAGCACCGGGGTAGCGTGGCGGCAATTTCGACTGTCAAGAAAGTGTTATGAATGGCACGGATCGACTACTATTTCGGCACGTTCAGCCCGTGGGCCTATCTCGGCGGCCCGCGATTCGAAGAGATCGCGGCGCGTCACGGCGCTGACGTGACTTACAAACCGCTCGACCTTCTGGGCCTGTTCGACCGCACCGGCGGCGTGCGCCCGGCGCAGCGTCACCAGAGCCGGATGGAATACCGGATGCAAGAGCTCAAGCGCTGGTCGAAGCGGCTCGGGATGGAGATGAACTACACGCCTCCCGGCTATCCGCCGAACCCCGCACCGTCGTCTTATGCGATCATCGCGGCGCAGAAAGCGGGCGGCGGCGATGTCGGCGGGCTGGTCAACGCGATCCTGCGCGCCTGCTGGGCGGAGGACAAGGACATCGCCTCGGACGAGGTGATCCGCGAGGCGCTGGAAGCCAACGGTTTCGACGGCAATCTGGCGACCGCCGGCCTCTTCGACGGCGCGGTCACCTACGAGAAGAACCTCGAGGACGCGGTCGAGGCCGGCGTGTTCGGCTCGCCCTTCTATATCGTCACCGACACCGATGAGCGGTTCTGGGGGCAGGATCACCTGGAGTTGCTCGACGACTACCTGGGGACGCTCTGAATGCCGCGCGACCAACGACAAGGGGCCGAAGTCTTCTGGCAGAGCTTCGGTCAGGGCGAACGTCCGGCTATCGCGATCCATTGCACGCTCGGCAGTTCGAACCTCTGGGCGAAGGCGCTGATGCCGTTGGGCCAGCAGATCACGGCGACCGCCTTCGATCAGCCGAGCCACGGGCAATCCGCACCCTGGCGCGGCGATGCGAGCGAGCCCGGGAGCTTCCAGACGCAGGTGACACGGATCGCTGCAAGCTTCATTGAGCGCCCTGTCGATCTGATCGGGCATAGTTTCGGCGCCTCGGTTGCGCTGCGCATCGCGGTCGGCGCGCCAGAGGCCGTCCGCTCGCTGACGCTGATCGAGCCGGTGCTGTTCGCGGCGCTGCCCGAGGACGACCCGGATTGGCAGGACCTGCGCGCCAAGCAGGATCACTTCGAGCAATTGATGGAAGCGGGCGATTACGAGCCGGCCGCACGCGGCTTCATGCGTGACTGGGGCACCGGCCAGCCGTGGGACAGCTATACCGAAACGCAGCGCGAACGTTTCACCGCGTGCATGCCGATGGTCGAGAATATCTCTCGCGCCAATTTCGCGGATCCGGCACAGATAGCACGGCCCGACGGGATCGAGCAGATCGACGCGCCCGCAATGATCATCCATGGCGACCGCTCGCCGCCGACGATGCCGAAAGTGGCCGAGGCGATTGCCGCGCGCCTGCCCGATGTGGGCGTCGCCTGCGTCGAGGGCGCGGGCCATATGCTGCCAGCCACTCATCCCGAACAATGCGCGAGCCTGATCGCCGCCAATCTGGAACGCAGCTGACCTCATGGCCAAGCAATCCGCGATCTTCCGCTGCGCCGAGTGCGGCGCGACGCATGCCAAATGGTCCGGGCGTTGCGACGCCTGTGGCGCATGGAACTCCATCCACGAGGAAGCCCCGATCTCGACCACGCCCGGCTCCGGGATGAAAGGCGCTAAGGGCAAGGTGATCCCGCTCACCGCGCTCGACACCAAGGAAACCCCGCCCGCCCGCGTGAAATCGGGCATGGAGGAGTTGGACAGGGTTCTGGGCGGCGGTCTCGTGGCGGCTTCGGCGGTGCTCGTGGGTGGCGATCCGGGCATCGGGAAATCGACGCTTCTGCTGCAGGCGACCGCCAGCTTCGCCCGCAAGGGCGTGAAGGCACTCTATATCTCGGGAGAGGAAGCGGCGAGCCAGGTGCGGATGCGCGCGCAACGGTTGGGCCTTGCGGACGCGCCGGTCGGGCTGGGCGCTGAAACCTCGCTTCGCGACATCCTGACGACGCTGGAAGTCGAGCGCCCCGACCTCGTCATCATCGATTCGATCCAGACCATGTGGTCGGACAATGTCGACAGTGCACCGGGTTCGGTAAGCCAGCTGCGCGCCGCCGCACACGAATTGGTGAGCTTCGCAAAAAAGCGCGGCACCGCCGTCATCCTCGTGGGTCACGTCACCAAGGAAGGCCAGATCGCGGGCCCGCGCGTGATCGAGCACATGGTCGACACGGTGCTCTATTTCGAGGGCGAGCGCGGCCACCAGTTCCGCATCCTGCGCGCGGTGAAGAACCGCTTCGGCCCGGCCTCCGAGATCGGTGTCTTCGAGATGACCGGGGCGGGTCTGGCCGAGGTCGCCAACCCCTCGGCGCTGTTCCTGTCGGAGCGCGGCCAACCCGCGCCGGGATCGGCGGTTTTCGCAGGAATAGAAGGCACGCGACCGGTGCTGACGGAGATTCAAGCGCTGGTTGCACCCTCCACGCTTGCTTCGCCCCGTCGTACCGTAGTCGGGCTCGACAGCGGGCGGATCTCGACCATTCTCGCGGTGCTGGAATCGCGATGCGGCATCCCCTTCGCGGGGCTCGACGTGTTCCTGAATGTCGCGGGCGGGATGAGGGTGGTTGAGCCCGCAGCCGACCTCGCCGCGGCCGCCGCGCTTCTCAGTGCGCGCGAAGATGTGGCGCTTCCAGCGGACATGGTGATTTTCGGGGAAATCAGCCTGTCGGGTGCGCTGCGTCCCGTGGGTCAAGCGGAAAACAGGTTGAAAGAAGCGGCGAAACTTGGTTTTTCACAATCGATCGCACCCTCGGGAACGAAAGCCGAAGGGTCGAGCGGGATGTCCCTGCGCAAGCTGGGCGATCTCGTGACTTTTACCGGGGAGATGTTCGGCGCCGGATAACGCCGAGAACACAGGAGCGAAAATGGACGGGTTCACCATTGTCGATGCCATCGTGGCGGTCGTCATCATTCTTTCGGCGATCCTCGCCTATTCGCGGGGCTTCGTGCGTGAGGCGCTGGCCATCGTCGGCTGGATCGCGGCGGCGATCGTCGCTTACATTTTCGCCAACGAGGCGCGCCCTCTGGTGCAGCAGATCCCCGGCCTCGACAAGTTCATCGGCCAAAGCTGCGAGCTGGGCATGATCGGCGGCTTCGCGGTGGTCTTCGCCGTGGCGCTCGTCGTGTTCTCGATCCTGACGCCCTTGTTCGCCTCCGCCGTGCAACGCTCGGCCCTTGGCGGGATCGACCAGGGGCTTGGCTTCCTGTTCGGCGTGGTGCGCGGCGTGATCCTCGTCGCGGTGGCCTTCGTGGTCTACGACCGCGTGATGAGCAACGACCCCGTGCCAGTGGTCGACGACTCGCGCTCGGCCAAGGTGTTCTCGCGCGCCTCCGGACAGCTCGACGAATCGATGCCCGCCGATGCGCCCGGCTGGATCGTGCAACGCTACGAGCAACTCGTAGCCGCCTGCCCCGCGCCTCCGGGTGCCGATGCCCCGGCCCGGACGGACGAATTGCCCCCGGCAACGGCGAATTGATGACAGCCACATGACGGTTTTTGCAGGCGCGAGGGGTTAACACCTCTCGCGTTTGCATATAAATGAGCGCAAGCGCCCTCCCCTTGCGTCATACGGAGCTGATGCCATGTCCTGCCCCGCCGCCCAGAAGACCCACTTCGCCCATCCTTTCGACGACGACAAGCTCAAGGAAGAATGCGGCGTCTTTGGTGTGGTCGGCATTTCCGACGCCGCGAATTTCGTGGCTCTTGGTCTGCACGCCCTGCAACACCGCGGTCAGGAAGCGGGCGGTATCGTCGCGCATGATGCCGCAACCGGCTTCAATTCCGCTCACCGCTTCGGCTACGTCCGGGACAATTTCACCAAGTCGAGCCTGATGGAAACGCTGCCGGGCGATATCGCCATCGGCCATGTGCGTTACTCCACCGCAGGCTCCAAGGGGGCGGTGATCCGCGACATTCAACCCTTCTTCGGCGAGTTCTCGATGGGTGGCTGCGCGGTCGCGCATAACGGCAACCTCACCAATGCCGACGCGCTGCGCCGCGAACTGATCGAGCGCGGCGCGATCTTCCAGTCGTCGTCCGACAGCGAATGCATCATCCACTTGATGGCGCGCTCGATCCAGCGCAAGCACGCCGACCGGATCGCCGACGCGCTGCGCCGCGTGGAAGGCGCGTTCTCCATCGTCGCGATGACGCGCACCAAGCTGATCGGTGTGCGCGACCCGCTGGGCGTGCGCCCGTTGGTGCTGGGGAAGCTCGGCGAACATGGCTATGTGCTCAGTTCCGAGACCTGTGCGCTCGACATCATCGGCGCGGAATTCGTCCGCGAGATCGATCCGGGCGAGATGGTGGTCATTCAGGACGGCCATATCGAAAGCTCGCGTCCCTTCGGCCCCTCGACCGGGCGCTTCTGCATCTTCGAGCATGTCTATTTCTCGCGCCCCGACAGCATGATCGGCGGGCGCTCGGTCTACGAGACCCGTCGCGCCATCGGCGTCGAGCTGGCCCGCGAAGCCCCGGTCGAGGCCGATCTGGTCTGCCCCGTGCCCGACAGCGGCACCCCCGCCGCGATCGGCTACAGTCAGGAAAGCGGCATCCCCTTCGCGCTCGGGATTACGCGCAACCAGTATATGGGCCGCACATTCATCGAACCGACCGAGCAGATCCGCAACATGGGTGTGCGCCTCAAGTTGAACGTCAACAAGTCGCTCATTCGCGGCAAGCGGGTGGTCCTTGTCGACGACTCGGTCGTGCGCGGCACCACCTCGCGCAAGATCAAGGACATGATCCTCGATGCGGGCGCGAAATCGGTGCATTTCCGGATCGCCTCGCCGCCGACCGCATGGCCGTGCTTCTACGGCGTCGACACGCCGAACCGCGACAAGCTGCTGGCGGCGCAGATGACCGAGGAAGAGATGCGCGAATGGGTCGGCGTGGACAGCCTCAAGTTCATCTCGCTCGACGGGCTGTATCGCGCGGTGGGCGAGGCCAAGGGCCGCGACAATTCCTGCCCGCAATATTGCGATGCCTGCTTCTCCGGCGAGTATCCGATCACGCCTTCGGATCAGCTGGAAAAGGGTTTCGAGATGAAGGCGGCCGAGTAAGCGCGCGGCGCTTTCCGTTCGTCTGATACGATTTCTTCAGGGCCGCCGCGCGTATCGCGTTGCGGCCCTCAGTCTTCCTGACAGGCGCGGAACAGCGGTTGCGCCTCGCCATCCTCGGCGATCCAGTCGAGCATCGCGCCGTGGCCCTTTGTCCACCACACATAACCCGCCTCGCCCTCGCCATCCTCGGCGTATCTAGCGCCGTCGGCAGAGCGGATATGGCTCATCACGACAAGCCGTCCCTGCAGGAACAGGGCGACGCGCTGGGGATCGGTGTCGTTGATGTAGGCCGCGTGCACTTCCGCGCCGCGCTCGCAATGATAGGTGACGGTCACCACCGGCTCTACCGTATCGCCGGTCGTCGGGTTGAGCGGCTCAAGCCGCTCGACGGGCGTGTCGTGTTGCCCCGATGGCGCCGCCGCATCCTGCGCCTCCACCGGCCCCGTCAGTGCGGCGCCCGCGAGCAGCGCGCCAAATAGAGTACGTCTCACGCGTCGTCCTCGACCCGGTCGGCGAGCGACTCCGCGCGTGCGGCGATCTCGGCCAGCGTCTCGGTCACTTCGGGCGGCAGGATCGGCACTTCGACATGGGCCGGGTTCGACTGCAATTCGTCGATCTTCGCCTGCAATTCGCCAAGACGGTTTATCGCGTCGCGCAGCTGATCCTCGATGCCCGCAGCCTTGTCGGCCAGCATCAGCCCCGACATCAAGAGCATCCGGTTCTCGGGCACGCGCCCGATCTGGCCCAGAAGCACCTGCGCCTCGCTGTCGAGCATCCCGGCGGCCGAGCGCAGGAAATGTTCTTCACCCTCTTGGCAGGCGACCTGAAAATCGCGGCCGCCGACGGAAATCGTCACCTCAGGCATCGGTCCCCTCCTCGCGGTTCGCCGCTTCGATGATCGGGTCGAGACCCGCGATGATCTGCTCAAGCTCGGCGCTTTCGCCGTCGCGCGCGGCGCGCAGGCTTTGCAACTCGGCCATCAGCGCCTCGTCGGAGAAGGCCACGCCCTCGTCCATCAGCTTGCGATTGGCGGCGACCAGCGCCGCGTTGGCTTGCTTGAGGGCAGCGACCTCCTTGAAGGCAGATTCCTGCGCCCGGACGGCGGCTCCGTATTTGCGCTCCATCGCGCCCAGCGTGGTGTCCTGTTTCTCGCGGATCGCGCGGACGCGTTCGGAGAGTTGTGCGTTCGCTTCCTGCTCCGCGGCGAGCGCGGCTTTCAGTTCGGCCACCTCCGCCGGATCTGCGACAACTTCGGGCGGCGGCTCCGGTACCGGGGGCAGTTCCGCCTCGGCGGCCTCCGGCTCGGTTTGCTGCGCTGCGGATTGCGCTGCCTTGGCCTGCATTGCCTCGCGCTGCTTGAGCGCTTCGACCCCGCGCCCGATCCGTTCGAGCGCGAAAGCGATGCGGCGTTCGTATTCGGCGATATCACTCATGCACGCCTCCTCGTCCTCATGTTTTTCGCTTGCCATGGCCGAATCGCGGCCCGGCTGCGGATTTCGATCAGTCTAACCCTTTGCGACAGGGCAAGCCCACCCTTTTGCCCCAAGCACTTGTGGGCCACGCTTGATCTTGGGCCGATCCCTGCTATCAGGGGCGCGGACCCATCCAACTGCTGCCCCGCGAAAGGACGTTTCATGGAAATCGAAGAGCTGCGCGCCGCCCATCCTGAGCATTGGAAACTTGCCTCCGCGATCCGCGCATTGGCGATGGATGCGGTGCAGGCCGCCAATTCCGGTCACCCCGGCATGCCGATGGGTATGGCCGACGTGGCGACCGTTCTGTTCCAGAACCACCTGAAATTCGACGTGAAGAACCCGAAATGGGCTGACCGCGACCGCTTCATCCTTTCGGCCGGCCACGGCTCGATGCTGATCTATTCGCTGCTCTATCTCTGCGGCGATGAGCAGGTCACGCTCGACCAGATCAAGAACTTCCGCCAGTCGGGCGCGCTGACCGCGGGCCACCCCGAGAATTTCCTGCTCGACGCGGTGGAAACCACCACCGGGCCGCTCGGCCAGGGCCTCGCGACCTCGGTCGGCATGGCCATCGCCGAAGAGGCGTTGCGCGCGCAATGGGGCAAGAAGCTCGTCGATCACCGGACCTGGGTCATCGCAGGCGACGGCTGCCTGATGGAAGGCATCAGCCAGGAGGCCATCGGCCTTGCCGGGATGCAGGAACTGTCGAACCTGATCGTGCTGTGGGACAACAACGACATCACCATCGACGGCCGCGTGTCGATGTCGGACAAGACCGACCAGCGCAAGCGCTTCGAGGCGTCGGGCTGGACTGTCTTCGCCTGTGACGGCCACGATCCGGTTGCCATCGATGAGGCGCTGACCAAGGCGAAGCAAGCCAAGGGTCCGGTTCTGGTCGACTGCAAGACCATCATCGGCTTCGGCGCCCCCACCAAGGCCGACAGCTACTCCGCCCACGGCTCGCCGCTGGGCGACGAGGAGATCGCGCGCACCAAGGCGATCTACGGTTGGGATCACGGTCCGTTCGAAATCCCCGCCGACGTGAAGTCGCAATGGGAAGCGATCGGCACCCGCGGCGCAGCAGAGCGCGCCGAATGGGAGGAGCGCTTCGGCAAGCTCTCGGCGGCCAAGCAGGCCGAGTTCACGCGCATCATGGAAGGCGGCGTCTCGAAGAAGCTGACCGGCGCGATCCGCAAGTTCAAGAAGGAACAGGCCGAGGCCAAACCGAAGGTCGCGACCCGCAAGGCGTCCGAAATGGTTCTGGGCGTGATCAACGCCGCCTGCCCCGAGACCATCGGCGGCTCGGCCGACCTCACCGGCTCGAACCTCACGAAGTCGAAGGACATGACGGTCTTCAACGCGGAGAACCGCAAGGGTCGCTACATCCACTACGGCATCCGCGAGCATGGCATGGCCGCCGCGATGAACGGTCAGTGGCTGCATGGCGGCGTGCGCCCTTATGGCGGCACGTTCTTCTGCTTCACCGACTACGCGCGCGGCGCGATGCGTCTCTCGGCTCTGATGAAAGTGCCGACCGTCTATGTCATGACCCATGACTCGATCGGTCTGGGCGAAGATGGCCCGACGCACCAGCCGGTCGAGCATCTCGCGATTTGCCGCGCGACGCCGAACACGCTGACCTTCCGCCCCGCCGATGTCATCGAGACCGCCGAGGCGTGGGAAATCGCGATGAACCAGGAGGGCACCCCCTCCGTTCTGGCGCTGTCGCGTCAGGGTCTGCCGACGCTGCGCACCGAGTACAAGCCGCAGAACCTCACCGCGCGCGGCGCCTATGTTCTGGCCGAAGCCGATGGCAAGCGTCAGGTGATCCTGATGGCGACCGGCTCGGAAGTGGAAATCGCGCTGAAAGCTCGCGAGATGCTGCAGAAGGAAGCAATCGGTACCCGTGTCGTCTCGATGCCCTGCATGGAGCTGTTCGCCGAGCAGGACGAGGCCTACCGCAAGCGCGTGCTGCCGCCGAACTCGGTCCGCGTGGCGGTCGAGGCCGCCGTGCGCCAGCCGTGGGACCGCTGGCTTCTGGGCGAGCGTGGCCGCGAGGCGAAAGCCGGTTTCGTGGGCATGGAGGGCTTCGGCGCCTCCGCCCCGGCAGGCGAGCTTTACGAGAAGTTCGGGATCACCCCCGAGGCCGTGGCCGAGAAGGTCAAGAGCCTCCTCTGATGGCTCTGCCCGGGTTGAAAGCGACAGCGAGGGGGCCCGGCGTGGCCCCCTCTTTACTTCCCGAGGGCGATCGCCCCGGGATGGGGATCGCGCTGATGCTCGGCGCGTTCTCGATGCTGACTCTGATGGACGCTTTCGCGAAACTTCTCGGGCAAGGTTACCACCCGCTTCTGATCGTCTGGGCGCGCTTCGCGGTGAATGCCGCCGTGCTGGCGGTCATCTATCGCGGCAGCCTGCCGCGCAGGCTCCGCAGCGCACAGCCGAAGTTCCAACTGGGCCGGGCCTTGTTCCAGATGGGTGCGATCGTTTCGTTCTTCTACGCGCTGAAACATGTCCCGCTGGCCACCGCGACCGCGCTTGGCGATCTGAACCCCGTGATCGTGACGCTCGGCGCCGCCCTGTTTCTGGGCGAGCGGCTGGGCCCACACCGCATCTTCGGCATCGCGGCCGCGTTCATCGGCGCGATGATCATCCTGCGCCCGGGTTTCGCGGGCTTTCATCCGGCAGCACTGTTGGCGCTACTCGCCGCCTTCAGCTTCGCGGGCGCGGTGCTGCTGACGCGCTACCTGCGCGGCGATAGCGCGGCCACCTCGCAGCTCTGGTCCGCCTATACCGGGCTTGCGCTTTCCTCGCTCGCCCTGCCCTTCATATGGCAGCCGATCGCGCTCTCCGATCTGTGGGTTTTCCTCGGCCTCGGGCTTGCGGGTAGCCTCTCGCAATTTCTGCTGATCCGCGCCTTCGCGCTGGCCGAGGCCTCGACGCTGGCACCGTTCGGCTATTCGGGTCTGCTGTTCGCGTCCTTCTGGGGCTGGTTGATGTTCGGACAGTTTCCCGACGGGTTCACGATCGCCGGGGCGCTTGTGATCGTGGGGGCTGGCCTCTATGTCTGGTCGCGTGAGCGCCGAGCTGCGCGCCAAGCCAGAGCCTGACACCCGACACGATGAAGTACCGCGAACCCACCTTGTCCGACCGCGTCTCGAATGCCCTTTTCGTGACGGTGATGCGGCTGGTCCAGCGGCTACCCTACGAGCGGCGCATCCCGGCGGCGGGGCGGATGGTGGCACGGCTCGCGCCGGTCCTTGGCTTCACCCGCAAAATCCGCGAGAATCTGGCGATCGCCTGTCCTGATCTGTCCGAGGACGAGATCAAGCGGCTGCAGCGCGAGATGCCCGACAATCTGGGCCGCATGTTGGCGGAGATCTATTCCGGCGAGGAATTCGTGTCCCGCGTGCGCGATCTGCCGATCGAAGGCCCCGGGGCCGAGACGCTGGAAGCCGCCCATCGCGAGGGGCGTCCGGTCGTTCTGGCTGCGGGCCATTTCGGCAATTACGACGCGTGGCGCGCGGCGCTTGCAGGGCGCGGCTACCGGGTCGGCGCGATCTACCGCCCGATGAACAACCCGCTCTTCAACGAACAATATGTCTCGACCATTTCCGCCATCGCCGAGCCGCTGTTCTCGCGCTCGCGCCGGGGTTTGGGCGACATGATAAAGTTCCTGCGCGATGGCGGGATGGTCGCCTTCGGCTTCGATCAGCATTTCAGCAAGGGCGCGGAATTGAGCTTCTTCGGCCTGCCCGCCTTCACACCTCTGTCTGCGGCGGAAATGGCGCTGAAGATGAAGGCCGATCTGGTGCCGATCTACGCGGTCCGCCAGCCCGACGGACTCAGCTTCAGGATCTATGCTGACAAGCCCGTGCCCCATACCGACCCCGAAACGATGACCCAGACCCTCAATGACGGGCTGGAGGAGATGATCCTCAAGCACATGGAGCAATGGCTCTGGATTCATCGCCGCTGGAAGGGGAAACGCAAATAAGAAAAGGCGCGCGAGATTTTCTCGCGCGCCTTTTTGGCCTCTCGGACCGGCTCAGTTGCCGCGCTGGATCCGCTCCATCAGCGCGCCGGTTTCTTCCGCCGGAAGTGCCGCGCGCAGCGCGAACCAGATCACGACCAGCGACCACACCGCGACGAGGGCCATCCCACCCCAGAAGTTCAGCACCCCCAGCGCGTGATCCGAAGTGCCGAGCGCGGTGATGATCCAGAGCCCGCCGAACCACAGCGCGAGCCAGCCGATATGGCGCCAGCCGAACTCGGAGGCGGATTTCTTCTGTACGGCGTGGAAGACGAGCGCGTAGACGGCGAAGCCCACGAGCAGCATCCCGAACAGGATCGAGTCGGTGTAGAACCCGGTCCAGTAGATCACGAGGTTCGAGGCAATGAAGGCCAGTGGTGCAAGGAACTCCGCCCCTTTCAGACGGAACGCACGCTCGGCATCGGGCTGCGAACGGCGCAGCACCATCAGCACGATCGGACCAAGGCCATAAGTCAGAACCGTGATCGAGCTGATATAGCCCACCAGCAATTGCCACGCCGGGAAGGGCAGCAGGAAGAAAACGCCCACGGCCCACATCACGGCAACCGCCAGCCACGGGACGCCGTGACGGGTGGTATGCGTCAGCGCACTCGGCCCGCTATCGGTATCGCCCACGGCATAGAGGATGCGCGAGCCGCCAGTGACGTAGATCAGCCCCGTCCCGCCGGGCGAGATATAGGCGTCCACGTAGAGGAGCAGCGCCAGCCAGCCCATGCCGAGCGTCGCGGCGAGACCGGCGAAGGGACCCGCGGAACCTTTGAAGCTCAGAGACGACCAGCCATTCGCCAGATCGCCCTTCGAGAGAGCCATGATGAAGGCCACTTGCAGCAGGATATAGACGATCGCGGCAAGAATGACCGAGCCGATCACCGCCATCGGGATATTGCGGCCGGGATTGGCGCTCTCGCCGCCCAAGTCGATCGCCGTGCGGAAGCCGAGGAACGAGAACACGATCCCTGCGGCCGGAATCGCGGTGAACATGCCTTGCGCCTTGTAGGTGCCCGGAGCCGCATGCCAGACACCCCAATGGGACGACGCCGCGATCAGGCCGACCACGGTGATCAGAGGCACCGCGATCTTCCACCACGTCACTGTATTGTTCACCTTCAGCAGCGCCTTGATCGCCAGCAAGTTCAGCAGCGCCAGAACGCTCAGGAGAAGCGCGGAGGTGATGAAGCCCACCAGCGTCAGCGTGCCAGTCCCGTCTCCGCGCAGAAAATAGGGCAGGTAATTGTTCGCATAGGTCACGATCCCCTCGGCCTCGACCGCAGGCACCGGCGCATAGCTGAGAAACAGCATCCAGCCCCAGAGCCTGCCCAAGGTCGCACCGTGGCTCGCGTGGCTCATATGGACCAGCGCGCCGGATTTGGAGAACATCGTGGAGAGTTCGGCGAAGCACAGCGCGATCAGCATGATGATCGCCGCCCCGACCACCCAGGACCAGACCGAGAGCGGCCCAGCGATTTTCGAGGCGTGATAGGCCCCGAAGAGCCAGCCAGAGCCGATCATCGACGTCGTGGAGGCGAAGAGCAGCCCGATGACCCCGGCGTCCCGCCGCAGCTTGCCTCCTCCCGCCATCGTTTCGGTTGATGCCATTGGTGAATCCCCTGTTTCTTATTGATCACAGGAGTTCAACTAGGGCGCGATCTCGCCAACCGGAGCGATTACACGGGCTTGTGGCGGAACGCGATCACGCGTGAAATCCGCAGTCAGCCTTAGCGCAGAAATTTCTGGGCGAGCTTCGCCATGCGTCCGCTGCGATAGGGCGGCATCAGCATCGCAAGCGGCGCGAAACGGTTCTCGAGCACGGGTTTGAGATGAGTGAATGCCTCGAAGCCCCAATGGCCATGCGCCGCACCCACGCCCGAATTGCCGATCCCGCCGAAGGGCAGGTTCTGGTGCAGGTAATGAACCAGCGCGACATTGATGCCCACCGCGCCGGAACTGGTTGCGCGGCGCAATCGGTCGATCAAGCCGCGGTCGCGCTCGAAGATGTAAAGGGCGAGCGGCTTCGGCCCGGCCTCGATCCGCGTCACCACATCCACCGCATCGTCGAAGGGAATGACCGGCAGGACGGGACCGAAAATCTCCTCCTGCTCGACCGTCATCGACGGATCGGTGCCCATCAGGACGGTCGGCGCGATATAGCGGCTCTGCGCCTCACCGGTTGCGCCGGTCAGCGCCTTTGCGCCCGCTGACTGCGCGCTCTCGATCATGCCCATGAGCCGGGCGAAATGATCCGGGTTGATGATCCGCGCGAGATCGCGCGTGGCCGCCTGCGCCTCTTCCGTCTTGCCATACATCCGCGCAATCGCGGCTTTCAGCTCGGCCAGGAACGGGGCTTCGATCTGCTTGGCGACATAGACGTGATCGGGGGCGATGCAGGTCTGACCGGCATTCGCGAACTTGCCCCAGGCGATCATCCGCGCGGCCTTTTTCAGGTCGGCGCCGGGGCCGACGATGACCGGGGATTTGCCGCCCAGCTCCAGCGTCACGGAGGTGAGATGCTTCGCCGCCGCCGCCATCACGATCTTGCCCACCCGCGGCGAGCCGGTGAAGAAAATATGATCGAAAGGTTGCTCTAGCAGTTCCTGACTGACCTCGACCCCGCCCTGCACCACACGCACGAGATCGGCAGGTAGCGCCTCGTCGACGATCTGCGCGATCACGGCGGCGCTGGCCGGGGCCAGCTCTGAGGGTTTGACGATCGCGGCACAGCCCGCCGCGATGGCCGAAACCAGCGGCCCGAGCGACAGCGCCAGCGGGTAGTTCCACGGCGCGATGATCAGCGCGGTGCCCTTCGGCTCCGGCACGATCCGCGCGCGGGTGCCCAACATCGCACGGGTCGGGCGCACCCGACGCACTTTCGTCCACGTTTTCAGATTGCGCAACGCGTGCGAAATCTCCGCCTGAACGGGCAGGATCTCGGTCAGGCGAATTTCGGCCTCGGGCTTGGCGAAATCCTCCGCCAGCGCTGCGAGGATCTCCGCCTCGCAATCATGGATCGCGCGCGAGAGCGCCTGCAGCGCCGCGCGCCGTTGCGCCGGATCGAAAGCCATGCGGCGCTGCGGGTTGCCCGCCGCTAGGTCGACGAAAATCTGCGACGGGGTCTTGAAACTGCGATGATCCATCGAGGCTCCTTTGTCGCGCATCTCACCGCGCGGGACGGGAATTGGCAAGCGGCAGCGCGGCTTAGCGCGCGCGACGCAGCGGCAGGGACAGCACGAAGAGCACAGCGGAGGCCGCCACGATCGTCGGACCCGCAGGCGTGTCGAACTGCAACGAGCCCCATAGCCCGAGCAGCACCGAGGCGATCCCCACCCCGGTCGCGCCCGCCGCCATCGCCTCCGGCCCGCGCGCAAATTGCCGCGCCGTAGCCGCCGGGACGATCAGCAACGCCGCGATCAGAAGCGCACCGACGATCTTGATCGCCACCGCCACGGTCAGCGCCAGCGCGATCGTCAGCGCCATCTGCTCGCGTCGCGGGTCGAGCCCCGAAGACATCGCCAGCTCGTCATTGATCGTCGCGGTCAGCAGCCCCTGCCAGCGCCATGCCAGCAGCGCTGCGACCACTGCGGCCCCGCCCCAGACTACGGCCAGATCGCTGCGCGACACGGCGAGGATATCACCGAACAGCCAAGCCGACAGATCGACCCGCAGCCCCGATTGCAGCGACGCCGCGACGAGGCCGAAGGCGAGCGCGGAATGGGCGAGCACCCCCAAGAGCGTGTCCATCGCATGGCCGCGCCCCGAGAGCCGCGCGACGGTGAGCGCCATCGCCAGCGCCACGCCAAGCGTGCCGAGATAGACCGAGATGCCGAAGGCGAAGCTAAGTGCCACGCCGAGGATCGCCGCATGGGCGGTCGCATCGCCGAAATAGGCCATGCGCCGCCACACAACGAAAGAGCCCAGAGGCCCGGTCGCGAAGGTCAGGCCGATCCCGGCCAACGCCGCGCGGAAAAGAAAATCGTCAAACATGCGCCTGCCCGTGCGTTTGAGTGCCGTCCTTCGCCGCGTCGTCGGCGTGATCGTGATCGTGGCTGTGCTGATAGAGCGCGAAGGCCCCTTGCGTGCCCATCCCGAATAGCGCGCGATATTCCGGCGCCTCGGCCACCACCTTCGGCGTCCCTTGACAGCAGACATGGCCGTTGAGGCAGATCACCCTGTCCGAGGCCGACATCACCACATGCAGATCGTGACTGACCATCAAAACCGCGCAGCCGGTTTCCTGACGGACCTCCTCGATCAGCTTGTAGAACCCCGCCGTGCCGGGCTGGTCGAGCCCCTGCGTCGGCTCGTCGAGGATCAGGATCTGCGGCTCGGACAGCAGGGCGCGCGCCAGAAGCACACGTTGAAACTGCCCGCCCGAGAGCCGCGAAATCTGCCGCCCGCCCAAATGCGGAACGCCGGTGCGCTCCAAAGCGGCCTCGGCGCGGGCGTTCGAGACGCGCTTGGGTAGCGACAGGAACCGGCGCACGGTCAGCGGCAGGCTCGCATCGACATGCAGCTTTTGCGGGACGTAACCGATCCGCAGCCCGGCCTGACGGTTCACCTTGCCCCGCGCGGCACGCTCCAACCCAATCAGGGCGCGGATCAGCGTCGATTTCCCCGACCCGTTGGGCCCGACGACGGTAACGATCTCGCCGGAGGAAATCGTGAAGTCGACGCCGTGAAGCACCTCGACCTCGCCATGGCGCACGCTCAGACCCTGCGCCGTGATCAACTCGCTCATTGCGCCTCCTCGGCGGCGCAGTTGGGGCAGAGCCCCAGCGCCTCTACGGTGGCCCGCTCGACATGGAAATTCAACCGCTCGGCCGCGCCCTGCAACGCGTGACGGACCTCGTCGGCCCCTTCTTCGGGGCCGGCCTCGGCGACTTCGCCACAGTTGCGGCAGATCAGGAAAACCGGCGCATGTTCTTCGCCCGGGCTCATGCAGGCGGCGAAGGCGTTGAGGCGACGCACGCGATGCGCGAGACCGTGCTCGACAAGGAATTCCAGCGCGCGATAGGCGACGGGCGGCTGCTTGCCGTACCCATCCGCCGCGAGCCGGTCGAGCACTTCGTAGGCCCCCATAGCCCGATGTTCTTCCAGCAGTATTTCCAGTGCACGCTTACGCACAGGAGTCAGCCGCGCGCCCTTTTCGGCGGCGACAGCCTCGGCGCGCGCCAGCGTGGCGCCGGCGCATCGGCTGTGGTCATGCGGCGTGAAAGCCTTTGCGGAAGAGGTCGAAGAACCCACGAGCATGTTACCTTATCACATTTCTTCTTGACGAGTGATTTTATAACATACATTTTCCGCTCCTCAGATCAAGCTGGACAGGAGACATCAGATGCGCCCCACCCTTCCCGTTCTCGTGAGCGCCCTTGCCGCACTGCCCGCCCTCGCCCAAGCCGAGGTGCCCAGTGTCGTGACCGATGTTCCGCCGGTGCAGTCACTCGTCGCGCAGGTGATGGGCGATCTGGGGCAGCCGGAGGTTCTGCTCGGCCAGAATTCCGACGCGCATCACTATCAACTGAAGCCCAGCCAGGCGCGCGATCTGCAAGACGCGGACCTCGTCTTCTGGGTCGGCCCGCGGCTGACGCCGTGGCTCGAACGCGCGATCGACGGCGTGGGAGTGAAGGGCCAGTCGGTCGAATTGCTTCACGCGCCCGGCACGACCCTGCGCAGCTTCTCGGTGCCGGACCCGCATGATCACAGCGTCGACGCCGACGCGGATCACGCCGAGGCCGGGAATGGGGACCACGCCGAAGTCGACCAGATGACCGATCCGCATGCGTGGCTCGACCCCGACAATGCGAAGCTCTGGCTCGGTCTGATCGCCGAAGACCTCTCCAAGGCCGATCCCGAACATGCCGAGACCTACGCGGCCAACGCCGAAGCCGCGCAAGCGCGGATCGAGACGCTCGACGCCAAGCTCAAGGCCGAGTTCGCGCCGGTCGCGGACAAGCCTTTCCTCGTCTATCACGCGGCGTACGGCTATCTCGCCGATCATTACGGGCTGACCATCATGGGCGCGCTTTCCCCAAGCGATGCATCGACCCCCGGCGCGGCCCATCTGGTGAGCCTGCGCGAAGAGGCGTCGGCCAAGGAAGCCGTCTGCGCCTTCCCGGAAGCGAACCACGACCCGAAAATGGTCGAAATCCTCGTCGATGGGACGCCGGTGAGGCTCGGCAAGTCGCTCGATCCTTCCGGCACCGCGCTGACCTATGGCCCCGGTCTCTATGAGGACCTGATGCAAGGAATGGCGGACACGATCACCGCCTGCCTGTCGCAGGCTTGATCCCGCACCACCTCCATGCGATCTGATGCGCCATGGCTGATTGGATCGCACTCACGGAAGAATTCGGGCGCTGGCGCGCCGCACATGTGTCGGACGGGGCGGTGACCGACCGCAAAACCGGGCCCGCCGCGCGCCCGCTCTTGCCTGAAGGGGCTGCTGCCATGGTGGCGGCCTCCACTGCAGGCCCTGACCTTCGCGCGCTTCCCTGCACGCCTCGCCCCGACGGAGCGCTGCCGCTAACCGAGATCGGCGGGCAAAGCTACCCCGCCCTGCCCGGCCTCATCCAAGACAGCGACGGCACCGAGATCACGGCCCCCGAGGCCGCCCGAATCGCCGGGATCCTCGCAGGCATCCCGCAATTCGATGGCGTGATCTGGATTTGCGGCGCAAGCGCGATCTGGGCGCATATCTCGGCGGGCGAAGTCGTCAGCGCGATGCGCGCAGGCTCCGCCGCGATGCTGGCCGCGCTCGGCGCACCGCTCGAAGCCGGCGACGGGTTCGACGCAGCTCTTGCCGATACGCTTTCGCGCCCCGAACGCCTCGCCCGCGAATTGGCCCCGCTCAGCCTTGGACGCCCCACCCCGCGCGCCGCCGGCGCCGTGCTGGGCGCGGAACTCGCCGCGGCGAAACCGTGGTGGCTGGGCCAGACCGTGCTGGCGCTGTCCTCCGCCTCCGCCCCCGGCTGGTCGGAAATTTGCGCCCGTGGCTTGCAAGCGCAGGGCGCGCAGGTCACTTTGGGCGACGGAGAGGCCGCGCTGATCGCGGGACTGTCCGCGGCGCGCCGGCCCGGCGCGTAACCCGGCGGCAGAGACAGGCGGCAGAGGATGAATGCATGAGTGATACCGAACTGCCCGAAGCCTTCGCCGAACTCGCCCCCCGTTTCGGATTTTCCCGCCCCGCCGGCCGCTGCCTCGGCGCGATCTGGCGCGCGGCTCAAGCGCCCTCGGCCGACGATTTGGTCGCGCAGCTTGGGTTGTCGCGCTCCAACGTCTCGACCGCGTTGAAGGAATTGCGCGATGCGGGCCTCGTGCAGGCGGCCCGGTCCCCCGGCTCGCGCAAGGATTACTTCGTCGCCCCGACCGAGCCGTGGGAACTGGCGCGGCTGATGCTGGCCGAGCGCGAACGTCGCGTGATCGGCCCCGCACGTGATCACCTATCCGCCCTGGAGGCCCGCAGCGCCGATCCGCGGGCGGCGGCCTTGTGTGAACTCCTCGACGCGGCCTCGGGCTATATACAGGCGCTGATCCGCCTCGATCCGACCGAACTGGCCCGGCATATCGACCCCGCACGCGGCGGCGGTCAGACCGGGAAACCCGCACCGAAAACCTCCAAGAAGAAAAAGAAAAAAGCCGCGCAGGGATAGGCGCGGCTTTCTCGATTTCAGGGGGAAGCCGGGATCACACCAACCGGCTCTGATCCAACGCGGCCTTGATGAAGCCCGCGAACAGCGGATGCGGAGCGAAGGGCTTCGACTTCAGCTCGGGATGGAACTGCACGCCGATGAACCACGGGTGATCCTTGTGCTCGACGATCTCGGGCAGGCGGCCATCGGGCGACATGCCGGAGAAGGTCATCCCGCATTTCTCCAACGGCTCGCGATACTTGATGTCGACCTCATAGCGGTGGCGGTGACGCTCCTCGATATCGGTCGCGCCATAGACCTCGGCGACCTTCGAGCCCTCCTTCAGCGCCGCCGTGTAGGCGCCCAGGCGCATGGTGCCGCCCTTGTCGTCGGTGACCTTGCGCTCGACCCTGTGGTTGCCCTGCACCCATTCCTTGAGGTGATAGACGACCGGGGTGAAGCGCTTCTTGCCCGCCTCGTGATCGAACTCTTCCGAGCCCGCATCATTGACGCCCGCGAGGTTCCGCGCGGCCTCGATGACGGCCATCTGCATACCCAGACAGATGCCCAGGTAAGGAACGCCCTTTTCGCGCGCGAATTGGGCGGCGCGGATCTTGCCCTCGGTGCCGCGCTCACCGAAGCCACCGGGCACAAGGATCGCGTGGTAGTTTTCCAGATAAGGTGCCGGATCTTCGTTCTCGAAAATCTCGGCGTCGATCCATTCGGCCTTCACGCGCACCCGGTTCGCCATCCCGCCATGGGTCAGCGCCTCGGCGATCGACTTATAGGCGTCTTCGAGCTGAACGTATTTGCCCACGATCGCGACGCGCACCTCGCCCTCGGCATGATCGAGACGGTCCATCACGTCTTCCCAGCGGCTCAGCTCCGGCTTCGGCGCGGGAGAGATGCCGAACGCGTCAAGAACCGCCTGATCGAGACCGACGCGGTGATAGGCCAGCGGCGCCTCGTAGATCGACTTGAGATCGTAGGCGGGGATCACCGCCTCGGGGCGCACGTTACAGAACAGCGCGATCTTGCCGCGCTCCTTGTCGGGGATCGGCTGCTCCGAGCGGCAGACCAGCACGTCGGGCTGGAGGCCGATAGAGCGCAGTTCCTTGACCGAGTGCTGCGTCGGCTTGGTCTTCAGCTCGCCGGACGCCGCCAGATAGGGCAGCAGCGTGAGATGCATGAAGATCACCTGACCGCGCGGGCGGTCCTGGCTGAACTGACGGATCGCTTCGAAGAAGGGTAGACCTTCGATATCGCCCACCGTGCCGCCGATCTCGCACAGCATGAAATCGACCTCGTCATCGCCGACATCGAGGAAATCCTTGATCTCGTTGGTCACGTGCGGGATCACTTGGATCGTCTTGCCCAGATACTCCCCGCGGCGCTCCTTCTCGAGCACGTTGGTGTAGATCCGCCCCGAGGAGATCGAGTCGGTCTTGCGGGCCGACACCCCAGTGAATCGTTCGTAGTGACCAAGGTCGAGATCGGTCTCCGCCCCGTCATCGGTGACGAAAACCTCGCCATGCTCGAACGGGCTCATCGTGCCCGGATCAACGTTCAGATAGGGATCGAGCTTGCGCAGCCGAACCGAAAAGCCGCGTGCTTGCAGCAATGCCCCCAGGGCGGCGGATGCCAAACCCTTTCCGAGCGACGAGACGACGCCGCCGGTAATGAAGACATAACGTGCCATGAAGACCCCCGTGATCTGCGAAATTCGAATGGTTTCCCTGCCCCAAGAGGGTCAGGATCACGGGATTTAATGTTTACACGATTCGCGGCCTGCCCGCAACCAGACCGCAAGCTATTGAGTTTGGTTAGGACGCACCCGCAAGTTTTTGTGGGTGCGAACCGATGGTTGACTGAAGTGACGGCTTAGTTGGCGGCGGGCGGCGTGACCGGACCGCTTTGCGTATCCGTCGTGGTCTCGCCCGCGTTTCCGCCGCTCGAGGCGTCCGAACCGCTGGCAGGCGGCGGCATCACCACGTCGAGCGAGGGCGTCGAACCGGTCGTGTCATTGGCCGGCGCGGTATCCGCCGGCGCGCTTTGCTGGGGCGCAGCGGTGTCGACCACCGAGCCGGTGCCCGCTTTCTGCGCGGCCAGAACCGTCAGCGTCACCGAGGTCGCGAAGAAGCCGGCGGCCAGAACCCAGGTCACGCGGGTCAGCGCATTGGCGGCCTGCCGACCGGTCATCAACCCGCCTACGCCACCGCCGGAGCTGTTGGACGACCCCATGCCGAGACCACCCCCTTCGGAGCGTTGCAGGAGCACCACGCCAATCAGCAGCAGCGCGAGGATCAGGTGGATCGAGAGAACGACGTTTTCCATGAACGGGTCCGGGCCTTCTTTCTTGCGACGCGCCTATCTAGGCGGATGAGGCTGAGGGCGCAAGGCCGCATAGGCGGATTTTCGGCTTTCGCGGGGTCAAATCGGCCCACGCCCGGCCTACACGCGCGCTTTGACTTTCGTATTGGCCCAAATATCCCCGCCGGAGGCTCCTGCGCCGCCCGCCTGCGCGAGGCGTATGGATAGAGTGATCGCCTCTCGCAAATGCGGTCTTTCGCCCCGCGCGCTCAGCCGCTATACCTCGCGCGGTTTTACACCTGCCAAGGAGAGAGCAATGGCCAATGTCGTCGTCGTCGGCGCCCAATGGGGTGACGAGGGGAAAGGCAAGATCGTGGACTGGCTCAGCGAGCGCGCGGACGTGATCGCGCGGTTTCAGGGCGGTCATAACGCGGGCCATACGCTCGTGATCGACGGCAAGGTATACAAGCTCAACGCACTGCCTTCGGGCGTGGTGCGGGGCGGCAAACTCTCGGTGATCGGCAACGGCGTCGTGCTCGACCCGTTCCACCTGCTCGCCGAGATCGAGAAGATCCGCGACCAGGGGGTGGAGATCGCCCCCGAGACGCTGATGATCGCGGAGAACACCCCGCTGATCCTGCCGATTCACGGCGAACTCGACCGCGCCCGCGAGGAAGCGGCCTCGAAAGGCACCAAAATCGGCACCACCGGCCGCGGTATCGGCCCGGCCTACGAAGACAAGGTGGGTCGCCGTTCGGTCCGCGTGGCCGATCTCGCCGATGACGCGACGCTGGAGGCCCGCGTCGACCGCGCGCTGCAGCACCACGATCCGTTGCGCAAGGGGCTCGGTATCGAAGCGATCGACCGCGACGCGCTGATTGCCAAGCTCAAGGAAGTCGCCCCCGAGATCCTTAAATACGCGGCCCCCGTCTGGAAAGTGCTCAACGAGCAGCGCAAGCAGGGCAAGCGTATCCTCTTCGAAGGCGCCCAGGGCTCGCTGCTGGATATCGACTTCGGCACTTACCCCTTCGTGACTTCGTCGAACGTGGTCGCAGGTCAGGCTGCGGCCGGCACCGGCATGGGCCCGGGCGCGATCGATTTCGTGCTCGGGATCGTCAAGGCCTACACCACCCGTGTAGGCGAAGGCCCCTTCCCGACCGAGCTGGACGACGAGGACGGCAACCGCCTCGGCACGCGCGGCCATGAATTCGGCACCGTCACGGGCCGTAAGCGTCGCTGCGGCTGGTTCGACGCGGCCCTGGTGCGTCAGACCTGCGCGATCTCGGGCGTGAACGGCATCGCGCTGACCAAGCTCGACGTGCTCGACGGGTTCGAAACGATCAAAATCTGCACCGGCTACGAACTCGATGGCGAGAAGCTCGACTATCTGCCAACCGCCGCGGAAGAGCAAAAGCGCTGCATCCCCGTCTATGAAGAGATCGAAGGCTGGGCCGAATCGACCGAAGGCGCGCGCAGCTGGGCCGATCTTCCGGCCGCCGCGATCAAATATGTTCGCCGGATCGAGGAACTGATCGACTGCCCGGTCGCGATGCTTTCGACCTCGCCCGAGCGCGACGACACGATCCTCGTGACCGACCCCTTCGCGGATTGATCCGATGGCGCTGAGCTACAAGGCCCGTCGCCGCCTCTCGCTTCTGGCCCTCGTCGTGGGGTTGCCCGCCTATGTCGTCGTCGCCATCACGGTGGTGAACTGGGCGGGCGCGCGCTGGGGGCGGCTACCGATCTGGGCGGAGTTCTGCGTCTATGTCGTGCTCGGCCTGCTTTGGATCGCGCCGCTCAAGCCGATTTTCAAAGGTGTCGGCAAGGACGATCCGGATGATCCACCGCGCGAGTGACGCCCTCTGGCGGGCGCGCCGGAAAACGGGCAGGTTAGCCTCATGACCAGCGCGCCTTCCCCCCTCCCGCCCGATAGCCTAACCAATTCCGACATCACGGAATTGACCGCGTGGCGGCATCGTCTGCATCAGGATCCCGAGCTTTCGGGCGAGGAACGCGACACCGCCGCGCGGGTCGTCGCGATGCTGCTGCCAACCGCACCCGACCGGACGCTGACCGAGCTTGGCGGGCACGGGGTCGCCGCAATCTACGACGGCGCGGAGCCCGGACCCACAATCCTCTTGCGCTGCGAATTGGACGCGCTGCCGATCCATGAGACCGGCGCCCCGCCCTACCGCTCCAACTTTCCCGGCAAAGGGCATCTGTGCGGCCATGACGGGCATATGGCGATTCTCGCGGGAGTCGCACGCTGGCTGTCGCGCAACCGTCCCGCCCGTGGCCGCGCGGTCTTGCTGTTCCAACCGGCCGAAGAGACCGGCGCAGGGGCTGCAGCCGTGATTGCCGATCCGCGCTTTGTCGAGATCGCGCCCGACCTGTCCTTCGCCTTGCACAACATGCCGGGTGTCCCTCTCGGAACGGCGGCGCTGCAGGACGGGGTAATGAACTGCGCCTCGCGCGGCATGAAGATCACGCTCACCGGCTGGACCGCTCATGCTTCGTTACCAGAAAGCGGTCGCTCCCCTGCCCCGGCACTGGCCCGGCTGCTGACCGATCTAACGGCGCTCGGCAACGCGTTGCACCAAAGCGATCCCGATTTCGCGCGCGTCACCGTCACCCATGCGCGGCTCGGTGAGCCTGCCTTCGGCGTCGCCCCCGGCGCAGCAGAGCTTTGGGCGACCCTGCGCACCCAGCGCGATGCGGGGATGGCGGGGCTCGTCGACAAGGCCGAGGCGATGGTGCGTGACGCCGCCGATGCGCTCGGGCTGGAGCGCGAGATCACCTATCATGATATCTTTCGCCATTGCGAAAACGCCCCCGAAGCGAATGGCATCCTGCGGGCGGCGCTTCAGGCCGAGGGGATCGAGACCACCGAGACCGATCTACCGATGCGCGCCTCCGAGGATTTCGGTCGTTTTGCCGATCACGGCCCCGCGGCGATGGCGCTTCTGGGCGCAGGCGACCGCCCGGCCCTGCACAATCCCGATTACGACTTTCCCGACGAGCTGATCGCCCCCGGCGCGCGCGTGCTGATCCAATGCCTGCGCGAACGGCTCTATTGATCCAATAAGAAAGGGCGGCCCCGAAGGACCGCCCTTTTCTGATCTTTCGCCGGGGTTACTGCCCCGAGGCCATCTTCGCCTCGTCCCAGTAGCGCGAGGCTTCGGTAATCGCGTATTGGCCGCGCTTCACCTTGGTGATCTTGCCCTGACGCAGCAGACGCCCGAAGACACGCATCCGCTCCTCGCGCGGCACATCAACCGCATCGTCCATGAAGGACAGCTTGCGCATGATCTGCGGCGGCGAGAAATGCGGACGCCCTTCGACGGCCGAGGTATAGGCCGCAGCGGCTTCCAGCAGGTCGGAGAGACCCTGCGTACCAAGGCTTTCGGCGAATTCGGCGAAGCTCGTCGCCTGCTCGGGGTTCATCGGCATGGCTTCGGCCTCGTCCGCTCCGCCAGCGGCGAACTGACTTGCCGAGACACGGCGCGGGCGGATCGCGGCGGCGGGCTGAGGCGCTGGCTGCTCATCGGCGGCTTCTTCTTCCGCATCGACGCGCTGTTCCGAGACCAGTACCAGCGGCGCCGGTCGCATCGGTTCGGGGCGACGCGAACCCGTCTCGCCCGAGCTGACCGGGCGACGCGGGCGCACGGCTTGGGTCAGGTCGGCACGATATGGCTCGGACCCGTCCTCGTCCTCGACGCCGCCTTTCGCGGTGTCCTGCCCCTTGGCCAGACGATCCGCGACGGTCGCAGCCACGGCGGCCTTGAGATGCGCGATCGCGGAGAAGCGGCGGCGCGTCTCGACACCTTCGGCCTGCTTGTCGGCCTCGGCGAGGAGACGATCCATCTCCGCCTCGCGGTCGGTCTCTCTTTCGGAAAGCGACGCGACCTCGCGCGCGGCGAGCTCGGTCGGGGCCTGCGCCTCTTCCGTGTCTTCCGCGTCTGCGGCCCCGGTGGCTTCGGTTTCTTCCGATGCCTCGGCAGCGAACGTGTCGGCGCGGGTATCTTCCTCCGCTTCCGCCATGGCGTCATCTTCCGACATCGCCTCGACCTCGGCTTCCTCGGCCTCGATGATCGTGTTGCCCAGAACCAGCACGTCCTGCGCGTCGAGCGACGCGGTCTCCATGTGTGCCTCAGGCGTTTCCGCCTCGGGCGCCTCGGCCTCGTCCTGCGTCAGAACCAGCGGGGCGTCGACCGACTCGTCTTCCAGATCGGACAGGTCGATTTCCGGCATCGCCCCGTCTTCGGTCACTTCGCCCTGCGCGACGGCCTCTTGCGGAGCCTCGTCGTCGGTCTCGATCTCGGACCCGGTGAAGAGATTCTCCATCTGCAGTGCCGCGAGCTCGCGCATGAGATCGGCTTCGGCTTCCGGCGACAGGCCGCCAGGCACACGGCTGCCGTGATCGGCATCGTCCCGGGCGCGTGGCCGCTCTGCCTTCGGCGCCGGGCCTGCCTCCGACGAGGCGTCGCCCAGTTCCGCAGCCAGTCGCGCGGCGAGGTCGTCATCCTCGGCTTCTGCTTCCAGCTCTGCCTCGGTTTCCACCTCCTGCTCGGCCTCTGCGGCGACTTCAGGCTGTTCTTGCGCCGCATCGGCCTCGGCTTCGACCTGCGCCTCGGCCGGGGTCGCCTGATCTTCCTGGACTTCGGTGGTGGCAACTTCGGCGGTGGCACCGTCTTCGGTCTGCTCCGAACCCTCGTCAGTAGCGGCCGATGCTGCTTCCCCAGACTCGATGGTTTCGCGGCGGCGCACCTTGATCACGCGGGCACGCAAGCGCGGCGTGGCGGGTGCGTCGACCGGCGTTTCGGTGTCGAGGGTGACATCTGCCGAGGCCGCCTCGGCGCTGTCCTCGGATTGATCGGCGTCGGTCTCTTCGGTCGCGCCGAGTTCGTCCGCAGCGGCCTTGAGCGCCGCGATGCGTTTGGCACGCTTGGCCGAACGGCGCGCGCGGCGGGTCGCCTGACGGCGCTGCATCTGATCGTCGCTCGTGTTGAAGTCCGTGTCGGCTTCCTCGTCCGCGTCAGCCTCATCCTGCTCGGCGACGGGCTCTTCGGCTTCAGCCGCTTCGATGTCTTCCGCGGCCTGTTCGAGCGCGACCTCTGCCGCTTCTTCTGCCACGTCTTCTTCGGGCATCTCGGCGTCGGGCTGCGAAGGCTCTGAGGCTTCGGGTTCGATTTCCTCGGCGCTCAGCGGGCCGGAGATGTCAAGGTCGTAGCCGAAATCCTCGGCTTCGCTCGACGGTTCAGCCTCGAAGCGGCCCAGAAGCGCCTCGGGGGCGGAAACGGGTTCGTCTTCCTCGGAGAAGCTGTCGGCCTGAACCTCGCGAGCACGGGCGACGGCTTCGCGGATACGCTGCAGCTTGGCGGCAACGGTTTCCGGCTGCGCGAAGCCTGCTTCGGGCTCGGCGTCCTGCGCCGCAACCTCGGCTTCGGGCTGCTCTGCGACCGGTTCGGGCGCTGCCACCGGCTCGGGCGTCTCGGCGACCTCCGGCTGCGCGGGCGTTTCGGCGGCAGGCGCGGCTTCTTGCGGCGCTTCCGACGTCACAAGCGGCTCTTCCTGAGCGGGAGCGGGCGCCTCGTCGGCTGCAGCCTCGCCACCCAGGAGCGTGTCTTGCTGGCGCAGCACGACGCCGTTTTCCTGAATTTTTGCCTCGACCCGGCGCTGAATCTCCCGCTCCGCGATACGGTGAAGCATCTCCGCATCGGGTTGGGGCGGCTCTGCGCCGAAATACCGGTCGTCGGCGGCCAGATCGCGGAAATACTCCGCAATCGCCTTCATCGTGTTGAAAGGCTCGTCAAATCCTTCCAAGGTGCACGAAAAGGTGCCGTAGGATACGGTCAGGATCTTGCTCGCACCAACCATGGACCACTCGCTTTCTATTGGACCTCAATGCGTCGACATTCCTGTCCAACTGGTTCTTTCGCGTGGACGAAAGAAGGCATTTGAAAGGTTTTTTACCGGTCTCGATTGTCTTTCTTTGCCACAATCGTCATCAATCAATCCATGATTAGCAGTATTGTCCATTCGTCAACCGGGGTTTCGCTTCTCGGCGCCGGCGCGATCAAACAGGCGGATGTTGACGAAGCGTTGACAATCGCCCCCTGCCTCGTGGCCGCCGATGGTGGCGGAGATCGCGCGCTGGCGATGGGCCTGACCCCGAAAGCGGTGATCGGCGATCTGGATTCTCTGTCGGATGCGGCACGGGCATCGCTGGGCCCACGCGTCCATCAGGTGGCCGAGCAGGACAGCACCGATTTCGCGAAATCCCTGCAACGGATCGAGGCACCGTTCATCCTCGCGCTCGGTTTCACGGGGATGCGGCTGGATCACACGCTGGCCGCGATGACCGACCTGATCCGCACGCCGCATCGGGTGGTGATGCTTGCTGAGGAGGAGGTGATCTTCCGCTGCCCTCCGTCGCTCTCGCTCGATCTGGCGGAAGGCACGCGCGTATCACTGTTTCCTTTCGGCGAGGTAAAGGCGCGCTCGGAAGGGCTCCATTGGCCGCTCGACGGGATCGGCTTTACCCCCGCCGAGCGGGTCGGCACCTCGAACCGCGCGACGGGCTCCGTGAGGATCGTGATGGACGGCCCGGCACTGATGATGCTGCCGCGCGAGGAATTCGCTGCCGCGCTGGCCGGTTTGGGGATCGGCTGAGCCGCCCTAGCCCGCCTCGACCCGCAACGTCTCCTCCAGCCACGGCGCTTCCGCCAGAGCCGGTTCGACCACGCGTTCTTGCAGCAGCGTCCGCAGTCGGCCCGCCACTTTCGCAGGCCAATCCGCCATCATCCCGTCGCGCGCCGCCAGCACGATCCGCCGGGTCAAAGGCGGCCCGTCGAGCGGCGAGAGCGCCAGCCCCGCGCGCGGCGCATGGCGCACCGCCGAGGGCGTGAGGATCGTCCAACCCCGCCCCGCCGCGACCAGCGCAAGGATCGCTGGGTAGCTGTCGAGTTCCAGTTGATGCGGCGGCGCCTTGCCCGTTTGCGCGAGATGCGCGGCGATCTGTCGGCCCATCAGCGTGCGCTGGGAATAGTGGATCAGCGGCAGCGGCGGATCGCGCTGCGCAGGCGCATCGGCGGGATGGATGGCGAGGAACGGTTCCGTCAGAAGCGGATGCAGCTCGATCCCGTCGAGCGCGGCGCCCTGCGGCTCGGCGGCGACGGCTACATCCAGACCGCGCGCTTCGAGCTTCGACAGCAGGCGGTGGCTCGGCCCGGTTTCCAGCTCGAACCGGCAGGTGCTGAGCTCATCCGCCATGCCCGCCAGCAGGAGCGGCGTCACCTCGGCCTCGAAATCCTCGATCATGCCCAGCCGGAAACTCGTGAGCCCCGCCGGATCGGCTTGGCCCACCCCGGCGCGGCCCCGCGCCAATTCGTCCAACATCGCCTCGGCATGCGGCAGGAAGGCCCGCCCGGCAGCCGTCAGCGCGAACGGCCGGGCCGAACGGTCCACAAGCTCCGCGCCCAAAGCGCTTTCCAGACCTGCGAGTTGCTGGCTGACCGCCGAGGCCGAAACGCCGAGGCGGCGCGCGGCGGCGGTAGTCGCGCCTTCCTCTGCCGTGGCCACGAAGACCTCGACCGCCCAGAGGCTGATGCGGGGATGGGCGGCGGGCATGGGAGGCTCCGTAGTCGGGGAGGCGATAAGTCTTGCCGCGCAGACTGCCCTGCCCCGCCCCGGTGCGCAAGCCGCGCGCAACCATGGGACATCGTAGAGCATTGACGCCGGCCGCGCCGCGGATAGCCTCGCTTCCATCCATCGCCCATCCCGGAGGAGTCGCGAGATGAAAGACCAAAGCTGGCAGGCCCGCGCCGATGCGCATAGCTTCTACGGTTTCACCGATCTGCCCACGATCCACGATCGCGGCGCGGTCGTCGTGACCCATGGCGAGGGGCCGTACATCTTCGACACCGAGGGGCGGAAATATCTCGATGCGAATTCGGGGCTCTGGAACATGGTCGCCGGGTTCGACCATCCCGGCCTGATCGCGGCGGCGCAGGCGCAATATGCGCGCTTCCCGGGCTATCACGCTTTCTTCGGGCGGATGTCGGACCAGACGGTGATGCTGTCCGAGAAGCTGATCGAGGTCTCGCCTTTCGGCGACGGCAAGGTGTTCTACACAAATTCCGGCTCCGAGGCGAATGACACGATGGTCAAGATGCTGTGGTTCCTGCACGCCGCCGAGGGCAAGCCGCAGAAGCGCAAGATCCTGACCCGCAAGAACGCCTATCACGGGGTCACGGCGGTCTCGGCCTCGATGACGGGCAAGCCCTATAATTCGGTCTTCGGCCTGCCGCTGCCGGGGTTTCTGCATCTCACCTGCCCGCATTACTGGCGCGAAGGGCAACCCGGCGAGACGGAGGAGCAATTCACCCAGCGCCTCGCGAACGAGCTGGAAGCGACGATCATCAAGGAAGGCGCGGACACGATCGCGGGCTTCTTCGCGGAGCCGGTGATGGGCGCGGGCGGGGTGATCACGCCGCCGAAGGGCTATTTCCAGGCGGTCGCGAAGATTCTCAAGAAATACGACATCCCGCTGATCTCGGACGAGGTGATCTGCGGCTTCGGGCGCACCGGCAACACATGGGGCTGCGAAACCTATGACTTCCAGCCCGACGCGATAATCTCGTCGAAAAACCTCACCGCCGGGTTCTTCCCGATGGGTGCGGTGATCCTCGGCCCGGAACTGTCAGCCCGCCTGCAAGCCGCCTCCGAGGCGATCGAGGAATTCCCCCACGGATTCACCGCCTCGGGCCACCCGGTCGGTTGCGCGATCGCATTGAAAGCGATCGACGTGGTGATGAACGAGGGGCTGGCCGAGAATGTCCGCCGCCTGAGCCCGCGACTGGAGGCGGGCCTCGCCCAGATCGCGCAAACCCCCAATATCGGAGAACTGCGCGGCGTGGGCTACATGTGGGCGCTGGAGGCGGTGAAGGACCGCGAGAGCAAGACGCCTTTCGACGGGTCGCTCTCGGTCTCGGAACGCATCGCCAATGCCTGCACCGATCAGGGGCTGATCTGCCGGCCGCTCGGGCAATCGGTGGTGCTGTGTCCGCCTTTCATCCTGACCGAGCCGCAGATGGACGAGATGTTCGAGAAGCTGGAGACGGCGCTGAAGAAGGTGTTCGCCGAGGTGGGGTGAGGGCTACCTAAAGAGAGCGAGTTGCATGACAATTTCCAGCGGCCTCAACTGGAATGACACGCGCTGCATCGTTTGCATGCAAGAAGCGGATCTCTCCATCGAACATATTATTCCTCGAAGTTTTGGCGGGATACTGACGTGTCGTTTTCTGTGCAAAAGCTGCAACGAGCGGTTCGGCGCCGGGTTCGAAGCCGACGCTCGGATTGCCCCCGAGATACGCAAAGCTGCGGGTCAGCATGGCGAAAGCATCAGCGATTTGCGCGACCGCCTCGAAGTTGGAGCGAGATATAAGCAAAGTTTCGGTGATAACGATAGAACGGCAGAGCTGCGAAAAGATCGAGTGCTTGGAGCAGCGAAATTAAATGACAGCTCTCTCATTGTCCCCGAGATGGAAGCCGCACAAAAAATCCGGTCCATCCTGGGGAAAAGTGGCGCCTCAGATCGCGAGATAAATAGTGCTGTAAAAACCTGGGAAGCAGCTCCGCCGAATACGGAGGTGGACCTCGGACACGGAGTCTTCATCAAAAGGTGGCAAAATCACCCGGCTCGTCCAACATACGATGAGCCTGCGCTAAGTCCACTTGTGCCTTTGAAGATTGCGTTTGAATTCGTCTCCCTCATTCTTGGCGGAGCCGTTTATCTGCGCAACCACACACTTCAAGAAGTCAGACGTATCCTGACCGATCAAGATGAAGCCAGCGCAGATGCCCTGATTGAGGTGGGATTGGCTACCGCAAGCGCCCCATTTCACGGAATTGCGTTTCAAGGAAACCGACCAAATGCTCAGGTCCAAGTCCGTTTGTTTGGGACTCTCAGCTTCACTGTGGAGTTTCCGGATTCAGGCATCAAGACGGCTCCGATAACTTACACCCATGACCTTCGCACCGGGGTTGACGAAATACGCAGCAAAGCCCGCGACCGCTGACAACGTCTTATTAGCAAAAGGCCGCGTCCCTTGACGCGGCCTTTCCAATTCTTACGCGCTCGCGGCTCCTGCGTTGCGCCGACGCGGGCGACGCCGCTTCGGCGTAGCGTTGCCGCCGGCGTCGACCTTGGGCTTGGCTTCCGCGCGCGGTTTCGAGCGCGCTTGGGCCTGAGCTTGACCCTGGCCTTGCCCCTGCGGTTTGCCCTGGGGCTTGCCGCCGCGACCCTTGTTGCCGCCGGAGCGCGGACCGCCGCGACCGCGGCCACGACCTGCGCGCGCGGAGGGGCGCACGGCCTCGGACGGGCGTTCGCCGCTCGCGGTCGGGATCTCGATCTTCATCAGCTTTTCGATCTGCAGGAAGTTATCCGCCTCGTCCGGCGAGCAGAAGGCAATCGCCTCGCCCTCGCGACCGGCGCGCGCGGTGCGCCCGATACGGTGGACATAGGCATCCGGCACGTCCGGCAGGTCGAAGTTCACGACATAGGATACGCCCGGAATGTCGATCCCGCGCGCAGCCACATCGGTCGCGACCAGCACGTTGACCTTGCCATCGCGGAAGCCCTTGATCGCGCGGTCACGCTGGCCTTGCGATTTGTTGCCGTGGATCGATTCCGCGTTGTAGCCATCTGCGCGGAGGCTCTTCATCAGCTTTTCCGCGCCATGCTTGGTGCGGGCGAAGACGAGCGTCAGCGCGCCCATGTCGGCCGAGAGAATATCGCGCAGCTTGCGGGCCTTCTCGGCCTTGCTGTCGAGGAAGTGCACCGATTGGGTGATCTTGTCGGCGGCCTTGCCGGGGGGCGAGACCTGCACACGCTTCGGATCGGTGAGGTAGGCCTGCGAGATCTCCTCCATCTGCTTCGGCATCGTGGCCGAGAACAGCAGCGTCTGGCGCGGGGTGCCAAGGCGCGATGCGATCTTGCGAAGCGCGTGGATGAAACCGAGGTCGAGCATCTGGTCGGCCTCGTCGAGCACCAGATGGCGGGTGTAGCGCAGGTCGACCGCGCCGCGATCCATAAGGTCGATCAGACGGCCCGGGGTCGCGACGAGAATGTCGTTGCCGCGATGCATCATGGTGATCTGACGGTTGATCGACTGGCCGCCGACGACGGTGGCGACATTCATCTTGGTACCCTGAACGAGCCCCGAGAGGTTGTCGGCGATCTGGTTCACCAGTTCGCGGGTCGGCGCGAGGATCAGCGCCTTGCAGGTCTTGGGCGAAGGTTTGCCCGGCTGCGCCATCAGTTTGTCGATGAGCGGCAGGCCGAATGCCAGCGTCTTGCCGGTGCCGGTCTGGGCGAGGCCCAGCACGTCATGGCCCGCAAGAACCAGCGGAATCGCCTTTTCCTGAATCGGGGTCGGCTGGGTGAATTTTGCGCGTGCGAGCGACTTGAGAATGGCCGGGGAGAGCCCCAGCGAAGAGAAATCGGACAATGCCTATCCTTTATGGCCGAGGCTCCCACGCGGGGATGCGCACGGCGATCAGCCCGGACGGGAGTGTCCGGAGCGCAGGTTGACGCAGACCTCGGGACAGGCGGGCTAGTCCCGCGTGGTCCGGTCTCGCGTGTCAGAACCCTGCGTGAATGGGAACTCGGGAGGTATCGCCGGTGCGCCTCTCTCGGGCGCGGCTTGCTCACGCGGCAGCGCGGCGATGTGGGCTAAATGCGCGTGATGGCGCTAAAAGTCAAGGGGGAGCGTGTTTTGGTGGCTTCCCTCGAAGTGATGGCCCGCCCGGGCGACCACCCCGGGCCGCGCCCGACCGCCCCCCAGGGCGCTTTCGCGCAACCTGCGCGCGCTCGGTCTTGGGGAGAAATGGCACGATTAAGTACCCGCCACCTATCGCGTGAGCGCCCACCCGCGATCGGGCGAGGCCCTCAGCACGGATAATGCATCCTCAGCAGTTCGGCACGTTCACCGCTAGCCCACCCAGGCTCGTTTCCTTGTAATGCTCGTGCATGTCGCGGCCCGTCTGGCGCATCGTTTCGATCGCCGCGTCCAGCGGCACGAAATGCGTGCCGTCCCCGCGCAGCGCCAGCGAAGCCGCCGACACCGCTTTGATCGCGCCCAGACCGTTGCGCTCGATACAGGGCACCTGCACCAGCCCCTTTACCGGATCGCAGGTCATCCCGAGGTGATGCTCCAGCGCGATTTCGGCCGCGTTCTCGATCTGCTCAGGCGTGCCTCCCAGCACGGCGGCCAGTCCCGCCGCCGCCATCGCCGCCGCCGATCCGACTTCGGCCTGACAGCCGCATTCGGCGCCCGAGATCGACGCGTTGGTCTTGATCAGCCCGCCGACCGCCGCCGCGGTCAGCAGGAAATCGGGGATTTTCGCGGAGGATGCGGAAGGCACATGATCGAGCCAGTAGCGGATCACCGAAGGCAGCACACCCGCCGCTCCGTTCGTAGGTGCAGTGACGACCTGCCCGCCGGCGGCATTTTCCTCGTTCACCGCCATCGCATAGGCCGAGATCCAGTCGTTGATCTGATGCGGCGGAGCGAGGTTCTGGCCCCAATCCGCCTTCAGGCTCTCATGGATCGCCTTGGCACGGCGCTTGACCCGCAACCCGCCTGGCAATTCGCCATCGCTCGTCAATCCGCGCTCCATGCAATCGCGCATCGTGACCCAGATTTTCGAGAGACCCTCGTCGATCTCCTTAGGACCACGGAAGCGCGCCTCGTTGCGCCGCTTCATCTGCGCGATGCTCAGCCCGGAGGCATGGGCCATCGCCAGCATTTCCTCGGCGGTCTTGAAGGGAAACGGCACCGGGCTCGGCGCGTCGCGGGCCGCATCGTCGACCGCGGCCAGTTCGGCTTCTGTGCGCACGAAGCCACCGCCGATCGAGTAATAGACCTCGTGCATCAACACGTCGCCCTGCGCGTCGCGCGCCTCGATCACCATGCCGTTGGCGTGGCCGGGCAGCGACGTGTCGTAGTCGAAGATCAGATCGGCCTCGGGGTCGAAGGCCAGCGGCGGCAATCCGTCAGGCTTCAACAGGTGATCGCGCGCATTCGCGGCCAGCAATTTCTCGGCCAGATCGTTATCGTAGCTCTCGGGCACAACGCCCGCGAGCCCGAGGATCGCCGCGCGGTCCGTCGCATGGCCCTTGCCGGTAAAGGCGAGCGAGCCGTGCAGCCGTACCCGCACCCCATGCGCGGTGAAGGGCGAGGCCCGGAGCGCGTCGAGAAACCGCGCGCCCGCCACCATCGGCCCCATCGTATGCGACGAGGACGGCCCGACGCCGATCTTGAAGATGTCGAATACGCTCAGAAACATGCGACCTCCCTGCCCTGATTTGGGCCCAGACTGCCGGTTTCGCCCGCCGACCAACAGCCCCAAAACGACCCCATCACGCGCAAAAGCAACATCGTTGACGCGACATGGAGGAGTTTCGCGCAACCTGACGGGCGAAAGGACGCTCGGCAATGACCACGCCTTCGCGGTTCAGGCACGGCACCGACTCCCGATCCGATGCCGCGCGGCTGATGGCGGGCGGGATGCGACAATTCCTCCTGCGCTTAGCACGGATCGACAAAGCCCTCGCCTGAACGCCCCGGATTGCCTATAAGCGTCGGCAACTCAGACTGCCCACGAATGGAGTGCCAAATGGCTGCCGACCTCTCCCCGATCGACAAGGCGAAATTCGCCGCCGCCCGCCGTGCCGTTGACTTCGTCGAAGACGGGATGCGCGTGGGCCTCGGCACCGGCTCGACCGCCGCTTGGATGGTGCGCTGCCTTGGCGAGCGTATTCGCGATGAAGGCCTGCAACTGATCGGGGTTCCGACCTCGACCCGCACCGCCGATCTCGCGCGTCAGGTGGGCATCAAGGTCGTGGCCCTCGACGAGGCGAAATGGCTTGATATCACGATCGACGGGGCGGACGAATTCGACCCCGACCTGAACCTGGTGAAGGGTGGCGGCGGCGCGCTGCTGCAGGAAAAGATCGTGGCCACCGCGTCGGACCAGATGATCGTCATCACCGACGCCTCCAAGGAAGTGAACCATCTGGGCGCCTTCCCCCTGCCCGTCGAGGTCGTCCCCTTCGGCTGGCAGGTCACCCGCGCGCTGATCGAGGAACTGCTGGACTCGATGGATGTAATGGGCCGCCAGACTTCACTGCGCCTGAACGGTCAGCAGCCCTTCGTGACCGACGAGGGCAATTATATCGTCGATCTGCATCTCAACCGCATCGGCAACCCGCGTCAGCTGGCGCTGGTGCTGAACCAGATTCCCGGCGTCGTCGAGAACGGCCTCTTCATCGACATCTGCGACAAGGTCATCATCGGCGGCACCGACGGCAAGGTCGAGATCCGCGACATCAATGAGGGCACGGTCGCCAACGAGACCATCGAGTTCGCCGAGGACGAGAATATCTTCCGCGACATGGATTGATCCGCGCGGCGCGCGCCCGGGGATGCAAAGCTGCGCCGCATCCCCGTTCCGCGCGCCTCACCCTCCCTCCCCCGCCTTGCTCCTGAGCGCATGGACCGCTAAGCCAATGCGCAAGGACCACAAGGAAGGAAGGCCTCCCATGAGCTTCGACTATGATCTCTTCGTCATCGGCGGCGGCTCGGGCGGGGTGCGAGCGGCCCGGATTTCCGCCGGTCACGGTGCGCGCGTCGCGCTGGCCGAGGAATACCGGATGGGCGGCACCTGCGTCATTCGCGGCTGCGTCCCGAAGAAACTGATGGTCTTCGCCTCCACCGCGCCGGCGGCCATCGAGGAGGCGCGCGCCTATGGCTGGAGCGCCGATGCAGGTCAATTCGACTGGCCCGGATTCCGCGGCAAGCTGGATGCGGAGCTCGACCGGCTCGAAGCGATCTACCGCCGGGGACAGGAAAACGCGGGCGTGAAGGTCTTTGACCAGCGCGCGACGGTTTCGGGCCCGCATGAGGTCACGCTGGCCGATGGCACGAAGATCACCACCAAGCACATTCTCGTCGCGGTCGGCGGACGGCCCTTCGTACCCGAGTTCCCGGGCTGCGACCTGGTGATGACTTCGAACGACATCTTCAAGCTCGACACCTTGCCTGAGCGCATCCTGATCGTCGGCGGCGGTTATATCGCCTGTGAATTCGCCTGCATCCTCAACGGATTGGGCGTGCAGGTCACGCAATACAACCGCTCGCCGCTGCTGCGCGGCTTCGACGGCGAGGCACGCGACCTGATCGTCGACCAGATGCAGGCGAGCGGCATCGAAATTCACACCCATGTCGTCATAACCGAGATCGAGAAGACCGAGAACTGCCTGAAAGTGACCTGCGGCGACGGGCGCGAGGACGAGTTCGACGCGGTGCTCTACGCGACGGGTCGCACGCCGAACACCGAGGGGCTCGGCCTCGAAGCAGCAGGCGTGGAACTGGGCGAGCGCGGCGAGGTCATGGTCGACCAATGGTCGCAGACCAACGTGCCCTCGATCTTCGCCGTGGGCGATGTGACCGACCGCATCAACCTGACCCCGGTCGCGATCCGCGAGGGCCACACTTTCGCCGATACCGTCTTCGGCGCGAACGCCCGGCCCTCGGACCACGAACTGGTCGCCTCCGCCGTCTTCACCCAGCCCGAATTCGGCACCGTCGGCATCACCGAGGAAGAGGCCGAGGAGCGCGGCAATGCCGAGGTCTACGTCTCCAGCTTCCGGCCGATGCGCTCGAGCTTTGCGGGCTCCGACGCGCGTGTGTTGATGAAACTGATCGTGTGTCGCGAAACGCGCCGCGTGCTGGGTTGCCATATCGTCGCGCCCGAAGCGGGCGAATTGATCCAGATGGTCGGCATCGCCGTCAAGATGGGGGCGACCAAGGAACAGTTCGACGCGACCTGCGCGGTCCACCCGACGATGGGCGAAGAGCTCGTGACCATGCGGAACCCGGTAAGACATTATTGAAATCACGGAAAAGATACCCAACTGTCCGAGAAGATAACGGAAAGGTGAGGAGCATATGAGCAACGGAGGCCCCTGGGGCGGCGGAGGCGGTGGCGGCGACGACCGCGATGACGACCGCGAAGACAAACGCCCCGGTCAGCGACGTCCCGGTGAGGGCGGCCAGATCCCCGAAATCGAGGAATTCATGCGCAAGGGCTCGGAGCAGCTCCGCGTGCTGATGGGCGGCAAGGGCGGCGGCAATCGCCCCAACCGTCCCAATGGCGGCGGAGGCGGCAAGCCCCCCTTCCCGACCAAGATCGCCGTGATCATAGGCCTCGTGGCCGTGGTGGCGATCTGGCTCGGCTCCTCGCTCTACAAGGTAAACCCTGAAGAACGCTCGGTGGAGCTCATGTTCGGGCGCTACCACGCGACCAAGGGCCCCGGCCTGAATCTCGCGCCGTGGCCCTTCCTCACCTACACCAAGGTTCCGGTGACCCGCGAACAGACCGTTGATATCGGCTCGGGCCGCGCTGGCACGAACGATACCGGCCTCATGCTGACCGGCGACCAGAACATCGTCGATCTGGAGTTCCAGGTGGTCTGGAACATCAGCGATCCGGCGAAATACCTGTTCAACCTCGGCGATCCGCAGGACACGATCCGCGCGGTCTCCGAATCCGCGATGCGCGACATCATCGCGCGCTCGAACCTCGCGCCGATCCTGTCGACCGCGCGTGGCGAGATCGCGGCCGATCTGCGCACGGCGGTGCAAAAGACGCTCGACAGCTACGATGCGGGCATCAACATCGTCCGCGTGAACTTCAACCGCGCCGATCCGCCGCGCGAGGTGATCGACAGCTTCCGCGAAGTGCAGGCCGCGCAGCAGGAGCGGGACCGTCTCGAGAAAGAGGCCGACGCCTATGCCAACAAGGTGACGGCAGGTGCTCGTGGTGAGGCCGCTCAAGTCAAGGAAGAGGCCGAAGGCTACCGCGCGCAGATCGTGAACGCAGCCGAAGGTGACGCCGCGCGCTTCAATTCGATCCTGACGGAATACGAGAAAGCGCCCGAAGTTACCAAGCGCCGGATGTTCTACGAGACCATGGGCAAGCTGTTGCAAAATGTGGACAAGGTTGTCGTGGACACCAAGGACGGCGCCGGTGGGGTCGTGCCCTACCTGCCGCTCGACCAGTTGCGCAAGAACTCCAGCTCGACGTCGAACAGCTCGGCGCCCAGCACCACCAAATCGACCGCCAACAATGGAGGAAGCAACTGATGCGCGGACCTATCGCAATTGCCGTTCTCGTTGTTCTGATCTTCCTCGGGCTGAACTCGGTCTTCGTGGTGGACGAGCGTGAAAAAGCCCTCGTGCTGCGCTTCGGTGAGGTGCAGCAGGTGAAGACGGAGCCGGGTCTCGGTTACAAGATCCCGATCGTGGATACGATCGTCAAATATGACGACCGCATCCTGAGCCTCACCACGCAGCCGCTCGAAGTCACACCCGAGGACGACCGCCGTCTCGTGGTCGACGCCTTCGCGCGCTGGCGCATTGTCGATGCGGTAAAATTCCGCGAAGCCGTGGGCGGGGGCGGCGAGCAGATCGCCAAGAGCCGCATCGATGGCATCCTGAACAACGCGATCCGCGAAGTTCTGGGCTCGGTCCCCTCGACGGCGGTGCTGTCGGACGACCGGACGCCGCTGATGAACCGGATCCGCGATCTGGCACGGCGCGAGGCGCTCTCGCTGGGCGTCGACGTGATCGACGTGCGTCTGACCCGCACCGACCTGCCCGAGCAGAACCTGGCCTCCACCTATGGCCGGATGCGGGCAGAGCGTGAGCGCGAGGCCGCAGACGAGCGCGCCCGCGGCGCCGAGGCCGCACAGCGCATCCGCGCAACCGCCGACCGTACTGCGGTCGAGGTCACGTCCGAGGCCAAGAAGCAGGCCGAGATCGTGCGCGGCGAAGCCGATGCGCAGGCCAACAAGGTCTATGCGGATGCGTATGGCAAGGATCGCCAGTTCTTCGCATTCGTCCGCGCGCTGCAATTCTACGCGCAGTCGATGAAGACGCAGACTTCGTCGCTGGTGACGCAGCCCGACAGCCTCTACTTCGATTACGGGCGCTTCCTGCGCTCGATCGGGGAGAACCCGGGGCCCGAAACCGGTGCAAGCCGGGGCAACGGATCTGCGAGCCAGGTCGGCCAGTGATGGCGATGCTTTTGACCGGTCTGGGACTGGTCCTTGTGATCGAGGGGCTGGCGCTTGCGCTGGCCCCTTCACGTATCGAGCAGGCGCTGGACGCGCTGCGCGCCATGTCGGCGGGGCAGCGGCGCACGCTTGGCCTTGCGACTCTGGCAGCGGGCGTGGCGATCCTCTGGGCGCTGCGCGTCTTCGGATAACCGCTCAGTTCCCCGCATCTTAGGCGCAAGAGAGCGCCCGCTTCGCCCCCCTGCGACGCAATTTCCTGTCGTGAATTTTGGCGAATAACTTCCCTTCGTCCCTCGCTGCTCCTACATTTCAACTCAAAGAGAGCATCGCGCCGGCCTCCGGACCGGCGAAGCAAGGGAGAGCTACATGAATTTCCTCACCGGACCCGGATCGACTCTGCGCGCCGGATTCAGCGCCGCGACGCTTGCCGTCGCGCTCGCCTTCGCACCGCTGGCCGCGCCGGCCTATGCCCGCGCCGCCCCCGAAAGCTTTGCAGAACTTGTCGATCAGGTGTCCAATTCGGTGGTAAACATCACCACCTCGACCACGGTGGCCGCACCGACCGGCAACATGCCGAATTTTCCGCCCGGCTCGCCCTTCGAGGATCTGTTCCGCGATTTCGGCCTGCCGAACCCGAACGGGCCAAATGGCCCGAACGGGCGGGGCGCACCGCGCCGCTCGAACGCGCTCGGCTCGGGCTTCGTGATCTCGGAAGACGGCTACATCGTCACCAACAACCACGTCATCGAAGATGCAGACGAGATCGAGATCGAGTTCTTTTCGGGCAAGCGGCTCGATGCGAAACTCGTAGGCACCGACCCGAAAACCGACATCGCTCTGCTGAAGGTCGAGAGCGACTCCCCCCTGCCCTTCGTGGCCTTCGGCGACAGCGACGCCGTGCGGGTGGGCGACTGGGTGATGGCGATGGGCAACCCGCTGGGCCAGGGCTTCTCCGCTTCGGCCGGGATCATCTCCGCGCGCAACCGCGAGCTCTCGGGCAGCTATGACGACTACCTGCAGACCGATGCGGCGATCAACCGCGGCAACTCGGGCGGCCCGCTCTTCGACATTGAAGGTGAGGTCGTCGGCGTGAACACCGCGATCCTGTCGCCCAATGGCGGCTCGATCGGGATCGGCTTTTCGATGGCGTCGAACGTGGTCCAGAAGGTTGTTGAACAGCTCAAGGAATACGGCGAGACTCGGCGCGGCTGGCTAGGCGTGAAGATCCAGGACGTCACCGCCGACATGGCCGAGGCGATGGGCCTGCCCAAGCCGGAAGGCGCGATGGTCTCGGAAGTGCCGGACGGCCCCGCCAAGGAAGCCGGTATCCAGTCGGGCGACGTGATTACCTCGTTTGATGGCGGCGAGGTCAAGAACACCCGCGATCTGGTGCGCCGGGTGGCCGATGCTCCGGTGGGCGAGAAAGTCCGCGTGACCGTGCTGCGCGATGGAGAGACCAAGACGCTTCTGGTGACGCTGGGCCGCCGTGAGGCCGCCGAGGGCGAGCAGCCCCCGAAAGCCGTTCAGGCCCCGCAGGAGGTCGAGAAGGACATGCTCGGCCTGACCGTGACGCCGCTCACCGATGACCTGCGCACCGAGATGGGCCTGACCAAAGAAGCGAACGGCCTCGTCATCAAGCAGATCGACGAGACTTCCTCGGCCTTCGAGAAGGGCCTGCGTGTCGGTGACCTGATCACCGAGGTCGGACAGAAACCTGTCTCCGCGGTCGGCGATTTCGAAGAGCGCGTGCAGGCGGCGAAAGAGGCCGGGCGCAAGTCGATCCTGCTCTTGATCCGCCGCGCCGGCGAGCCGCGTTTCGTGGCACTCCCCGTGGAGTGATCCGCACCGTTCAAGACGAATGAGAAGGCGCCCCGCAGGGCGCCTTTTTCATTGCGCTTCGCGCGCCTGCACCCGGCGGGCGGCAATGGTCAGGCTTCCGGCGGCGATCACGCACCACAGCGCCATGCCCAGCATCTGGGTCGGAAGCTCCACCCCCATATCGATCAGCACGCCGGTGATCCCGGGCCCCACTGCGGTCGAGAGCACCATCGAGGCCACGATGATCGCGCGGATGCCGCCCAGGTTTTTCACGCCGTAGACCTCGGGCCAGAGCGCGCCCATCAGCGTCCCTGTGAACCCGTTCGACATGCCCAGAAGGCCCATGAATACATAGACGCCCCAGACCGGCGTCACGAGCGCGACCGTCAGCGAGGCCAGCGTCAGCGGCGCCAGTACAAATGGAAGCAGGCGCAGCGCGCCGAACCGGTCAATCAGCCCGCCGCAGACAAAGCCGAAGCCCACAGTGGCCGCCGACATCACCGGAAAGGCCGCGGCGAAGGCGAGCGGGGAGTAGCCGCGCAACTCCGTCAGGTAGCCCTGATGGAAGAAAATCACCGTACCGATGAAGGGCGGTGCGAGCAGCCCTGCCAGCAGCATGTAGAGGACCGGATCGCGGATCACCTCCGCGCGGGTCCAGTCGCGCGCTGTGCCCGATGCGCTCGATTGCACCTCGGTGGCGTTGGGCACCCGCTCGACCTGCATCAGGCGCATCAGGAGCGGCCATGCGATCATCACCAGCAACGCCGCCGAGAGCCACCATGCGAGGTGCCAGTTGCCGCTCGCCTGCGCGACCAACACCACGAGAACCGGCAGCACCGCGGAGCCGAAGGGTTGGCCCGGAACGACCAGCGACATCGCCTTGCCGCGGCTCGCGACGAACCAGCGACCGATCTCGGTGAAAGCGATCTCGGTCATCATGCCCTGCCCGAAGAGCCGCAGCATGTAGATCGCGAGAGTCAGGAAGATCAGGTTCGGCGCGAGCGTGATCCCGACACAGGCCAGCGCCAGCAGCGGGATGGTGAAGCGCACCACCTTCCAGCCGGGCATCAGATCGAGCGTGCGCCCGAGGAAGGGCAACGTCGAGGCCGAGGCCAGCGTCGCCACCATGTAGAGCGCGCCGAAGGTGCCGCCCGACAGGCCGAATGTCGCCCGGATGTCATTGCCCGACAGGCCGATGAAGAAAGTCTGCCCGAAGGACGAGAACAGCGTCAGCAGGAAACCCGCGCCGAGCCAGCGGGCGTTGTCGCGCATGAAGCGCAGGTTACTGCCGAATAACTTTCGCATGGTGCCCCCTGATCCCTTGATCCCCGGTTAGAGACGGTTCCGCCGACCGGCACAACCCCGCCGCCTGCGCAGAGGGGTGTGCGGCGCCGCGATGGCGGCGTGAGAGGGCTCAGTCCGACCAGATATAGAGGCCGAGTTCCTGTGCTGCGCGCACCGAGAGCGTCGGGCTGTCGAGGCCGCGCGGCGCCTGATAGGCCGCGATCGCGCGGCCCGTCGCCGGGTCCAGCTTTCCGTCAGCAGGGCCGGAATAGAGCCCGCGCAGCGCCAACGCACGCTGGGTCATCGCAACGAAAGCGGGCGTCAGATCCTCCGAGCAAACGGATTCGAAATAGCGCGGCTTGCCGCTATCGACGAGCTTCTGGCCGCTCAATTCGCGGTAAATCGCGGGCTGCGTGACCTTGCCGGTCTTCGGATCGCGCTGTTCGGGGATCACCTCTACCTGTCCAGTCACCGTCTCGACCTTGGCAGGGCCTTTGAGTTCGGTGAAGCAGCCCCGCGCATCATCAGCGGACGGACGGCTTTGCAGCACATGGGCGAGCGTCTTGGCGGGCGGGTCCTTCGGAGTAGCGTACGCCCCCTGCGTGCCGGGCTGACAGCCCGCCAGCCCCATCGCAACACCCAGCGCGACCAGCATCGCACGCGCCGTGCCGAAGTTTTCAGCGATCTGCCGCATTCTCGTCTCCGCCTGCCTCGGCGCGCAGAGTAGCCAATATCCACGCCGCGGCAATCCCTTGCCCGTGACCGCCCACCTCTGGCCAAATCGCCGAAAGCAGCTTAGATCACTTGCGACCGGCCCCGCCGGCATTCGCGTTTTGATCACGAACAAGAGGCCCCGAGCTATGGCGAAAATCACCTATGTCGAATTCAACGGCACCCGTCACGAGATCGACGTGAAGCCCGGCATGACCGTGATGGAAGGCGCGCGCGACAATGGCGTGCCCGGCATCGACGCCGATTGCGGTGGCGCCTGCGCCTGTTCCACCTGCCACGTCTATGTCGACAAGGACTGGATCGAGAAGCTGCCTCCGCGCGATCCGATGGAAGAAGACATGCTTGATTTCGCGTACGAACCCGATCCCGTCACCTCGCGCCTGACCTGCCAGATCAAGGTCACCGACGAACTCGACGGCTTGATCGTCAACCTTCCCGAAAAGCAGATCTGATGCGCCGCGCGGTGACCCTCGCCTTTGCGCTGGTCACCGCTGCCGCCCTGCCCGCGCGGGCCGAAATGTCGGTCGCCGCGCGGTTCACCGAGCCCACGGATCGCTACGGTCACCGCGCACTCGGCCCCGAGCATGAATTCGCGAATCTCCAGATCGACGTGACCCGCAAGGCAGGCGACGCCAAGGGGCTGTTCTCAGGCCACAGCACGCTGACCTACGACCTGCGCCTCGATCCCGATCTCGTCTATGAGGACACGGCACCACGCCTGAGCGATCTCGACGGCGACGGGATCGACGAGGTGATCGTGGTGCAATCGCATCTCCGGCTGGGTTCGCGGCTCCTCGTGCTCACGGTAAAATCCGGCAAACCGAAGTTCCTCGCCGCGACCGATTTCGTGGGAGAGCCGAACCATTGGCTCGCGCCCATCGGCGTCGCGGATTTCGATGGCAACGGACATCGCGACATCGCGCTGATCGACGCGCCGCATCGGCTGGGCGTCTTGCGGATTTTCGAATATCGCGACGGCGCGCTGCACCCGAGCTTCGCGGGCGGGAGATTCACCAATCACCACTTCGGCTCGGACACGATCATGGGCGGCCTGCGCGATTGCGGCGCCGGGCCGGAGATCATCGTCGCCAGTTTCGATTGGTCGGGTCTGCTGTCTCTCTCGGTCACGCCCAAGCAAACCGTGGCATGGAGACGCATCGCTGACGACACCTCGCCCGCGAGTTTCGCGAAGGCGATCGGCTGCGGCATCTGACCTCGCACGCGGGCGGTTCGGGAACCGGCCTGCCCGCACCGTGTTGATCCAGCACGACGACACCGGCGCGAGGTCGTTCCTCCCCGTCTCGCGCCCCGATCCAGGATTCCGTTCATGGCCGAAGCCCAAGCCTCCGAAGAAAAGCCGATTGCCGTCTATGGCGCGCTCGCAGCGAACCTTCTGATCGCCATCGCGAAATTCGTGGCCGCGGCGTTCACGGGCAGTTCGTCGATGCTGGCGGAGGCGTTCCACTCGGTGGTCGATACCGGCAATGAGGGGTTGCTGCTTCTGGGCCACAAGCGCAGCCGCAAGGAGCCGGACGAGAAACATCCGTTCGGCTATGGCAAAGAGTTGTATTTCTGGTCGCTCGTTGTCGCGATGCTGCTCTTCGCGATCGGCGGCGGGCTGTCTGTCTACGAGGGCATGGTCCATATCCAGCATCCAGAGCCGATCGAGAAGCCGATCTGGAACTACGGCGTCCTGCTCGTGGCGTTCTTTGCCGAGGGCACCTCCTGGGTGATCGCGATCCGCCAGCTCCTGAAGCAACGCAAACCGGGGGAAGGCTATTTCAAGGCGTTCCGCCGCTCCAAGGATCCGTCGATCTTCGTCGTCGTCGCCGAAGACAGTGCGGCGCTTCTGGGTATCCTCGCTGCAGCGCTTGGCGTCTATCTCTCGGTGACCTTCGAGAACCCGTTCTTCGACGGCGCAGCCTCGATCGTGATCGGGCTCATCCTAATCGTGGTCGCAATCATTCTGGTTTACGAGACTCGCGCGCTGATCATGGGCGAAGCCGCCGACCGAGACGTGCGCAAATCGATCCGGGAGATCGCGACCGGTTTCGACGAAGTCGCGGAGGTCAAACGGCTTCTGACAATGCATTTCGCCCCCGAGCAGGTGTTGGTGAATATCGAACTGAAAATGCAAAAAGGCCTGTCGCCCGAGGCGATCTTCCACGCGGTCGAGGAGGTTCAGAAGAAAATCCACGAGGCCCATCCCGAGGTCTCCAGCGTTTTCCTTGAGATCGAATCCCTGCGCGGCACACAGCGCGAAAACGCTGCAGCCTGACTCCGCGCGCCTCGCCCCCGACGCGATGCCGCTTTTCACCGCAACGCCGTCGCTTTCTCCCGCGCTCCTCCCCTGACACGGGGTGATTGTGTCCCCACCCCCGGCACGCTAGGAAACCGGGCGAAAGATCAAAAGGGATGCGACATGACCCAGACTGCCGACGCCTACGTTCTCACCGTTGCCTGCCCCTCCACGCGGGGGATCGTCGCGGGGATCGCGAATGTGTTGGCCGATCAGGGCTGCAACATCACCGACTCGCATCAATATGACGACCAGAAGACCGGTCAGTTCTTCATGCGCGTGAGCTTCGTCTCGGAGCAAGGCAAGGATGCGGACGCGATCCGCGCTGCATTCGAGCCGGTCGCCAAGGAGTTCGAGATGGACTGGGCCGTGCGCGACTCGCGCGAGAAGATGAAGGTTCTGGTGATGGTGTCGAATTTCGGCCATTGCCTGAACGATCTTCTCTATCGCTGGCGCATCGGCGCGCTGCCGATCGAGATCGTGGGCGTGGTGTCCAACCACATGACCTACCAGAAGGTCGTCGTGAACCATGACCTGCCTTTCCACCACATCAAGGTGACGAAGGAGAACAAGCCCGAGGCAGAGAAGCGCCTGCTCGACGTGGTCGATGAGTCGGGTGCGGAACTTATCGTTCTGGCGCGCTACATGCAGATTCTGTCGGATGCGCTGTGCCAGAAAATGTCCGGCCGGATCATCAACATCCACCACTCCTTCCTGCCGAGCTTCAAGGGCGCGAACCCCTACAAGCAGGCCTATGAGCGTGGCGTGAAGCTGATCGGTGCGACGTCGCATTACGTGACCGCCGATCTCGACGAAGGCCCGATCATCGAGCAGGACACCGTGCGCATTACCCATGCGCAGAGCCCGTCGGATTACGTCTCGCTGGGCCGCGACGTCGAGGCGCAGGTGCTGTCGCGTGCGATCCACGCCCATGTGCAGCACCGGGTGTTCCTGAACGACAACAAGACGGTCGTCTTCCCCGCCTCGCCCGGCGCCTACGCCTCCGAGCGGATGGGCTAATCAGAAATGTAGGACGCCTGCCTCGGTCACGATCATGTCGAGAGGCTGATCCGTCGGCTCGGTGGGCACCTGCGGAACTTCCTGCGCCGCAAAAGCAAAGCCGATCGCTGTGACGGGGCCGCGTGCGCGCAGCCCCTCCAGCGTGCGGTCGTAAAAGCCGCCACCATAGCCCAGCCGAAAGCCCTGCGCGTCGAAAGCCAGCAGCGGGACGATCAGCACCTCGGGTGTGATCTCCTCGCCCTCCGCCGGAACATGCGCCCCGAAAGCGCCCGCGATCATCTCGGTCTCGGGTGTCCAGCGGTGAAAGACCAGGGGCTGCGCCTGCTCCACCACAACCGGCAGACAGAGCGGCCCGCCATGGGCGATCATCGCAGGGCGCGGATCGGGCTCGGTCCGGATCGGCCAATAGCCCGCCAGCACCTTGCCCGCGAAGGGCTCCAGCGCCGCCGTCAGCGCTCGCGTCGCAGCCCCTTCATCGGCGGCATGGGCGGCTTTGCGCGCCGCGAAAGCGTCCTTGCGCGCGAGATCCTTGCTCAAAGCAACACGACGGAGGCGAGGCCGAGGAAGGCGAAGAAGCCCACCACATCGGTCATTGTCGTGACGAACGTGCCCGAGGCCAGCGCCGGGTCTGCGCCAAGCTTCTCCAGCGCCAGCGGGATCAGGATGCCCGACAGCGCGGCGACAACGAGATTGATGACCATCGCCAAGCCGATCACAATGCCAAGCTGCGCGCCCGAGAACCAGAAGGCGGCAACTGCTCCCATCACCACCGCGAAGGCGAGACCGTTCAGCAGCCCCACGATGGTTTCGCGTCGCACGACGCGCCAGACGTTACTGTCGGTCAGGTCGCGGGTCGCCAGCGCGCGCACCGCGACCGTCAGGGTCTGCGTGCCCGCATTGCCACCCATCGAAGCCACGATCGGCATCAAGACGGCCAGCGCCACAAGTTGCTGGATCGTGCCCTCGAAGATCGAGATCACCGCCGAGGCGAGGATCGCCGTCAGCAGGTTTACGAAAAGCCACGGCAGGCGCTGACGTACGGTTTCCAGAACGGTATCCGAGATCGCGGATTCGTCGCCCACACCGGCGAGGCGGAGGATGTCTTCCTCGTGTTCCTCGTCGAGAACGGACATCGCGTCGTCGATGGTAATCACGCCGACCAGCCTGTCATCCTCGTCCACGACCGGGGCCGAGATCAGGTGATACTGGTTGAACGCGTAGGCCACGTCGCCCTCGTCCTGATAGGCCGAGATCTTGCGGAATTCCTCCTCGCAGATATCGGTCAGCTTCGAGGCACGCGGGGCCGACAGGATTCGTCCCAAGGTGACATTTCCGATCGGGTGGTGCCCCGGATCGACAAGGGTCACGTGATAGAACTGGTCGGGCAGCCATTTCGCTTTCCGCAGGAAGTCGATCGTCTCGCCCACTGTCCAATGCTCGGGCGCGGTCACGACCTCGCGCTGCATCAAACGACCGGCGGAATATTCGGGATAGCCCAGCGATTTCTCGACCGCGGCCCGGTCGGTCTCGTCGAGAGCGCCGAGGATCGCTTCCTGCTGCGGCTCTTCAAGGTCCTCGATCAGGTCGACGACGTCATCGGAGTCGAGCTCGCGCACCGCGTCGGCCAGGACTTCCGGCGGCAGGCTTGCGAGAACTTCCTCGCGAATGCCTTCGTCGATCTCGGTCAGGATCTCGCCGTCGATCTGGCGGCCCCAGAGCCGCAGGATTTCGCGCCGCTCGTGGCCGGAGACCTGTTCGATAAGGTCGGCGATGTCGGCGGCGTGCAGCGGCTCGAGAAGCTCGCTCAACCGCTCCGCATCTTCCTGCTCGACGGCATCGAGAATTTCCTCGACCAGCTCCCCGCTCAGCCGATAATCCTCTTCCTCGCGCTCTGTCTCTTCGGCAAGTGCTTCGGCCATATCGCCCCCGTTCGGATCGCGCGTGAAACATAGCTGTTTTCTCGCAGATGGACAGGGGGCGGAGCCGAAAAAGAAGCGCCGCCACGGCAGAGATTTACCTTCGCCCCGCCCCGCCCTAGCATGACGCGTCGGACAGGAGAGAATGATGGCTGAACTGCATCTTGGGCAGGTTCTGGAATATCGCGGCGACGCGCTCGTCGAAGGGCCCGAAGTGGTTGCACATCGCCGGCGCGGTGGCGTGCTGGTCGAGGGCGGCCTCATCGCCGCCGTAGGCGAGGCGGACGACCTGCGCGAGGATCATCCGCAGGCCGAGATCACCGATCACGGCGATCATCTGCTGTCGCCCGGCTTCGTCGACGCCCATGTGCATTATCCGCAGACCGCGATCGTCGCGAGCTGGGGCAAGCGCCTGATCGACTGGCTCAACACCTACACTTTCCCCGAGGAGATTTCCTTCGCCGATCCCGCCCATGCCGAAGAGATCGCGACACGCTATCTCGATCTGGCGCTGATGAACGGCACCACCTCGATGTGCAGCTATTGCACAATCCATCCCGTCAGCGTCGAAGCCTTCTTCGCAGCCGCGAAGGCGCGCGGGATGCGGGCGGCGGCGGGCAAGACCTGCATGGACCGCAACGCGCCGGAGGCTTTGCGCGACACGCCGCAATCGGCCTATGACGACAGCCGAGTCCTCTTGCAGAAATGGCATGGCGTGGACCGGCTGAGCTATGTCATCACGCCACGCTTCTCGCCCACCTCGTCGGCCGATCAGCTGGCCGCGCTGGGGGCGCTCTGGGCGGAACATCCCGATTGCCTGATGCAAACCCATCTGAGCGAGCAGGTGGACGAGATCGCATGGGTCCGCGAGCTATATCCCACCGCGCGCGATTACCTCGACACCTACGAGACCTATGATCTACTGGGCGAGAACGCGCTTTATGGCCACGCGATCCATCTGGAGCCGCGCGAAGCCGACCGGATCAAGGAGGTCGGCGCGGCGCTGATCCATTGCCCGACCTCTAACACCTTCATCGGCTCGGGGCTGTTCGACTGGCCGACACGTCTTGCCGAGGGGCAGCGGATCGGGCTGGCCACCGATACCGGCGGCGGGTCGAGCTTCTCGATGCTGCGCACCATGGCCGCAGCTTACGAGATCGGCCAGCTGACGCATAAGCCGCTGCACCCCGCGCAGCTTTGGTGGCTGGCGACGCAAGGCTCGGCCAAGTCGATGCGGATGGGTGACAAGATCGGCGCGCTGGCGCCTGGAATGGAGGCGGATTTCATCGCGGTCGACCTCGCCTCGACGCCTGCCATCTCGCAGCGTGCCGACCGTGCGAATGACATCTGGGAGGCGATCTTCCCGACGATCATGATGGGCGACGACCGCGCCATCGCGGGAACTTGGGTCGCAGGCAAGCGGCTGCATTGACCGATCCTGCCTTCGAGAGGATCTACGCCCGCGCGCCTTTCACGGTCGATTTTCTTGACGGTGGCGGCGACGATCTGGTCATCTCTTTCGCCTCGATCGGACACGATCCCAGCCGCCCGCCCGCACCGGAATTCGCCGCCACCGCCACGGGGCGCGGCACGCCGGGCTTCCCACGCCGGGCGCTGTTCATCAGCGACGACAGCCGAAGCTGGACGAACGATCCTGGCTTCGCCCCTGCCCTGCGTGCAGCCTTGGCAGAGGTGCGGCGCCGCCGCCCCGTCACCCGGATCGCTGCCATTGGGCTGTCGATGGGCGCGGTCTCGGCGCTGGTCGCAGCGGAGGTGCTCCCGGTTGACGTGGTGCTGGCCTTGTCTCCGCAATTCTCGGTAAAACCGGGCGTCGTGCCGGGGGAGGCTCGATGGAGCGAGTGGACCTCTCAGATTGAACATTTCGCCCGCGAGATCACGCCGCTTCCGCCCGCGACCTGCTGGGCGATCCTGTGTCACGGCGCGCAGGACGATCTGGCGCAGGCGATGCCCTTCCCGCACCCATCAAATGTCGATCACCTGGTCTTCCCCGATCTCGGCCATTCCGACCTCGCACCGCATCTGAAGGCGCGCGGAGGCCTCTCGGGGTTGATGGAGTCTGCCCTTGCAGGCGACCGTCGCCGCCTGCTGCGGATCGCCAGCGCCGCCGGGGCCGTGCGGCGCGAGAAATTCAGCCCATAAGTGCTGATGCGAGGCGGTTCTGCGTCTCGATCACGCGCGGCAGGTCGATCGTCACAACCTGCCCGTCGCGCACCACCTGACGGCCCTCGACGAAGAGGTGTTTCACCTTGGGCGGCCCGCAGAGTACCAGTGCCGCGACCGGATCCCACGCGCCTGCCGCCTCCAGCCCCGAGACATCCCAGATTGCCACATCTGCCCGCTTGCCCGGCGCGAGTACCCCGCAATCGGGACGGCCCAGAACCTGCGCGCCACCTAGAGTCGCGATCTCCAGCGCCTCGCGCGCGGCCATCGCGTCGGCGCCGTTTTGCACCCGCTGCAGCAGCATCGCCATGCGCGCCTCGCCGATGAGGCTCCCTGCATCGTTCGAGGCCGAGCCATCGACGCCAAGCGCCACCTTAACCCCCGCGTCGCGCATCTGGCGCACCGGCGCGATGCCCGAGCCCAGACGACAATTCGAGCACGGACAATGCGCAACCCCAGTCTGCGTGCGCGCGAACAGGTCGATCTCGCCCGCATCCAGCTTCACGCAATGCGCGTGCCAGACATCCTCGCCGGTCCAACCGAGATCTTCGGCATATTGCCCCGGCCGGCAGCCAAACTGCTCCAAGCTGTAGGAAATATCCTCATCATTCTCGGCAAGATGGGTGTGCAGCATAACGCCCTTGTCGCGCGCGAGCAGCGCCGCGTCGCGCATCAGCTCGCGCGAGACGGAAAACGGCGAACAGGGCGCGATCCCCACCCGGCACATCGAACCTTCGTTGGGATCGTGGAACGCGTCGACTATCCGGATGCAGTCGTTCAGGATCGCTTCTTCGCGCTCGACCAGGCTATCGGGTGGCAGGCCGCCGTCGCTCTCGCCGATGCTCATCGCGCCGCGCGTGGGATGGAAGCGCAGGCCCAGTTCGGCGGCGGCGTGGATCGTATCCTCCAGCCGCGCGCCATTCGGATACATGTAGAGGTGATCGGAACTGGTGGTGCAGCCGGTCAGCGCCAGTTCCGCCAGTCCGACCTGCGCCGAGACGCGGAGCTCCTCGGGACCCATCTTCGCCCAGATCGGGTAGAGCGTCTGCAGCCAGCCAAAGAGCAGCGCACCCTGCCCGCCCGGCACCGCACGGGTCAGCGTCTGATAGAGGTGATGATGGGTGTTCACGAGCCCCGGCGTGACGACGCAGCCCTTGGCCTCGACCACCTCGCCCATGCTTTCCAGCCCCGGCCCGACAGCTGCAATCTGGCCGTCGCGCAGCAGCAGATCCGAGCCCTTCAACTCGCGCCGGGCGCCGTCCATCGTGACGACCACCTCGGCGCTCCGGATCAAGATCTCGCCCATCGCGCGTTCCTCCTAGCTGGCCCTCTGTCTGATCTTGCCAGACCCTAGACCGCGCGGACGGGCGAAGACCAGAGGCGCTCAGCGCCCCATCGCATAGAACTCGGGGTTCGGCGGGATCGAAGCCATGTTCACCAGCCGGTTCGACAGGCCGAAGAACGCCGTTATCCCGCCGATATCCCAGATATCGTCATCGGTGAAACCATGGGCGCGCAGCGCTTCGTAGTCAGCCTCCTCGACCTCCTGCGCCCGCAGGCTAACCTTCATCGCGAAATCGAGCATCGCCCGCTGGCGCGGCGTGATGTCGGACTTGCGGTAATTCACCGCGACCTGATCGGCGATCAGCGGGTTCTTGGCGCGGATGCGCAGGATCGCCCCATGTGCAATCACGCAATACTGGCACTCGTTTGCCGCCGAAGTCGCCACGACGATCATCTCGCGCTCGGCGATCGTCAGGTTGCCAGGCCGCTCCATCAGCGCGTCGTGATAGGCGAAGAAGGCGCGGAACTCGTCGGGGCGATGCGCCAGGGCGAGGAAGATGTTCGGGATGAACCCGGCCTTCTCGTGAACCGCCTCGATCCGCGTGCGGATATCCTCTGGCATGTCGGCGAGTTGCGGCACCGGGTGCCGGCTGATCTGGTCTTGCATCTGGGGTCTCCTCTCTTTCGCCGCCACTATGCACAGTCGCGGCGAGGCCGAGGAAATGACGTTGCGGCAATCGCGATCAGACGTCGAGCGTGATCCAGACCGGAACGTGATCAGAGGGCTTGTCGCGGCCGCGGATTTCCTTGTCGATGCCGACATCGCGCAACAGGTCGGCCGCCTGCGGGGACAGCAGCAGATGGTCGATCCGGATGCCATTGTTCTTCTGCCAGGCGCCCGCCTGATAGTCCCAGAACGAGTAGTGCCCCGGCCCCTGCACCCGGGCACGGAAGGCCTCGGTGAAGCCAAGATTGAGGATACGGCGGAACGCCTCGCGGCTTTGCGGAAGCGCCAGCGCGTCGCCGCGCCACGCTTCGGGCTTCGCGGCATCCTCGTCCTGCGGGATGATGTTGTAATCGCCCGCCATCACGAAGGGCTCCTCCAGTTCGAGCAGCGCCTCGGCCCGCGCCTGCATCCGCTCCATCCACGCGAGCTTGTAGGCGTATTTGCCGCCCGCGACAGGTCGCCCCGCATCGTCGAGTTCCACCGGGTTGCCGTTGGGCAGATAGAGGCCACAGAGCCGCACCGCGCCCTTCTCGCCGACGACGGTCGCCTCGATCCAGCGCGCCTGCTCGTCACCCTCATCGCCGGGCAGCCCCCGCGTCACATCCTCCAGCGGCAGTTTCGACAGGATCGCAACGCCGTTGAAACCTTTCTGCCCATGTGTCTCGACCGCGTAGCCGAGGTCCTCGAACAGCTCGCAGGGGAAGCCCTCGTCGACCGACTTGATCTCCTGCAGCAGGACCACGTCCGGCTCGGCCTCCTTCAGCCAATCGACCAGCGCCTGATGGCGCGCCTTGATGCCGTTGATGTTGAAGGTGGCGATTTTCATGAGAGGCTCCGGCTTTGACAGTCGCGACAGGTGTAACGGATCGCGGCGGGCGCGGACAGGTCGGAGTTACTTCTCCGCCTCGTCCCCCTCTTCCTTTTCGATGCCGTGGCGCTCGAAAAGCTTGGTCTGCGACATGATGAAGACGATCAGGATGATCGGCAGGCCGAAAGTCTTGAAATCGACCCAGATCTCGTCCGACATCGTGCGCCAGACGATCTCGTTGGCCACCGCGAGCGCGAGGAACAGCCCCACGAAGCGCTTGGTCAGGATCATCCAGCCCTCATGCGCCATCGGGATCGCCTCGTTCATCACCAGCTGCAACCACGCCTTGCCGCGGATCAGCCCCGCCCCGAGAATACCCGCGAAGAGCAGGTAGATGATGGTCGGCTTCATCTTGAAGAAGGTCGGATCGTTCAGCCAGACCGATAGCCCGCCGAAAATCAGCACCAGAACCAGCGTCGCGATCTGCATCGCCGAGATCTTGCGCGTCAAGGCCCACAGGATCAGCGTCGAGGCGGCGATCAACGGGATGAACAGCGCGGTGGCCACGACGAAGCCCGAATAGTCGGTGCCGAGGATCGCGTAGGTGCCGTCCTTGAGCCGGTTGAAGGCGACGAAGAAGACGATGAGCGGCCCCCAGTCGAGCGCCGCTTTCACCCACGGGGAAATCTTTTTCTCTGCCATCTGCCTTTACCTGCCTGCTATCTCAACGATCACGGCCCCCGCCGCGATCAGCGCCATCAGGGCCGTACGCCGCGGCCCAACTTTCTCGCCCAGCACGAGCCAGCCGATGAGGGCTGCGAAGACCGTCGAGGTCTCGCGCAGCACCGCCGCCTCGCCCACCTTGTCGAGCCGTGTCGCCAACATGATCGAGCCAAAGGAGAAATAAGCAACAATCGCGCCGATAACACCCCTCTTGATGAGCGGCACCATTTCCGAACTCGGCAGCTTCGTCCAGCGCCGCGCGGTGAAGATCGGCATGAACCAGCCGTCGATGAAGAAGAACCACGCCAGGAAGGTGAAGGGATCGGCGGTCGCGCGGATGCCATAGGCGTCATAGGTGGTGTAGAGCGCGACGAAGGCACCGGTCGCCACGGCGAGCATCAGCGCCGGCACCATCGTCTCTCGATCGACCGTCACATTGCGCAGGTTGTAGATCGCAAGACCGTAGATCCCGGCAAGAAGCGTGGCCACCCCGGCCCATTGGCCGATCGTGAAATGCTCTCCGAAGATAATCCCCGCCCCGATCACCGCGAAAAGCGGCCCGGTACCACGCACGACCGGGTAGACCACCGTATAGGCCCCACGCTGGTAGCAGGCCGCCTGCAGCAGCTTGTAGCCGACATGGATGAAGAACACGCCCACGAAGATCGGCCACATGTAGGGCTCGGGCCACGGCACCACGAAGAGCGCGAAAGGGGCCGCGATGATCCCGTAGCTCGCATCGATCGCGGCGCGGCTGAGCCACGGGTCGTGCCGCCCCTTCTGCAACGCCCCGAACAGCGCGTGCAGAAAGGCCGCGAGCAGCGCGAGGCCCAGCGCGAGGTGCTTGCCGGTCTCGGTGCCCGAGACAGAGATGATCCAGTCGCTCAAGGGGAAGTCCTTCGTGATCTCGGGCGCTAGGGGGCGCTGCCCCCTCTGGCCTCAGGGCCATTCACCCCCGGGATATTTCGACCAAGGGGAAGAGGAAAGGCGCAGGGCTCTCTTCGGGCTTGCACAAATATCCCGGGGGGCGCGCGCAAGCGCGGGGGGCGGCGCCCCCAATCGCGGGTTCAGTCTTCGAGGCCCACGAGGGCCTGCGCGAACTCTTCCGGATCGAAGGGCGCCAGATCGTCGAGCTGCTCTCCCACCCCGATCGCGTGGATCGGCAGGCCGAACTTGTCGGCCAGCGCGACCAGCACGCCGCCTTTCGCAGTGCCGTCGAGCTTGGTCATCACCAGCCCCGACACTTTCGAGATCTTGCGGAAGACATCGACCTGCTGCAGCGCGTTCTGCCCTGTCGTCGCATCGAGCACGAGAAGCGTGTTATGCGGAGCGGTCTCGTCGACCTTGCGGATCACGCGGACGATTTTCGCCAGCTCCTCCATAAGATCGGCGCGGTTCTGCAACCGGCCAGCCGTGTCGATCATCAGAAGGTCCGCCCCCTCGGCCTCGGCCTTCTTCATCGCGTCATAGGCAAGCGAAGCCGGGTCGGAACCTTCGGGCGCGGTCAGGACCGGCACGCCGGCGCGATCGCCCCAGACCTGAAGCTGTTCGACGGCGGCTGCGCGGAACGTGTCGCCCGCCGCGATAACGACCTGCTTGCCGGCTGCGCGGAATTGCGAGGCGAGCTTGCCGATCGTCGTGGTCTTGCCCGACCCGTTGACGCCCACCACCAGCACGACCTGCGGCTTCTTGGGGTAAAGCGGCAGAGGTTTCGCGACCGGCTCCATGATCCGGGCGACCTCTTGGGCCAGAAGCCCCTTGATCTCGGAAACCGAGAGCTTGCGACCCATCCGCCCCTCGGCAAGGTTTGCCGAGACGCGCAGCGCGGTGTCGACGCCCATGTCTGAGGCGATGAGCAGCTCTTCGAGGCTTTCCAGCATCTCGTCATCGAGGACACGGCGCGGCTCGGCGGGTTTCGCCTCTCCGCCGCCGAAGATGCGGCCCAGAAGGCTCGGCTTCTTCGGCTCGGGGTTTGGACGCTCGGGCGCGGGCTCGACGTCGAGCGGGGCCTTTGCGATCTGCGCGTGTTCCTCTTCGACCGGTTCGGTCACAGGCGCGGGCACGTAGCCGGGTGCGGGCGGCGTGGGATCGGGGAGGTTGATCGTCTCATCATGCCGGGGCTCGGATTCGGGCTCCGGCCCCGGTTCGGCACGGCTCCGCGGCGCGGCCTCGGGGGAGGTCTCTGCGGGCGTCGCGGGCGCCGAAGGTTCCGGCGTCTCGGCGACCTCGTCTTCACTGGAGGCATTCTCGGCGACGATATCCTCGAGCCCCTGCTCGAGCTTTGAGGAAGAACGCGTCAGACGCGATTTGAGCTTTTTGAAAAACGACATGGATCAGGCCTTTCCTTACGCTCCACCTAGTTCATCGCAGTCCCGGATGGAAGGCTTATCCCCCGGCAAAACCCGATCCCGCGCCCCAGCCGATCAGCGCCTGACCGCCCCAGTAGAACACCCAGAGCGCGCGCGCCGCGATCCGCTTACGTTCGGCGTCGTGCAGCACGAACATCTCCAGCGCGAGGATCAGGTCGGAAAGCACGAAGGCGAGGCTACCCAGGATCACCAGCAGATAGCCCGCGGGCAGGCCCATCGCCACCGCCGCCATCGCGACGATGATCCAGATGTAGGCCCGCACCGGCCAGCACAGCCCGCCCGTCCGCGGCAGCAGCCAGAACTCCGCCGAGAGCCCCAGGGCGATGAGAGGGATGGTCCATGCCGAGGGCTGCGCGCCCATCTCGAGAAAGCCGATCAGATAGGCCAGATGCCCCGCCGCAAAGGCTGCCATGCCGATCAGGAAGGCGCGCTGGCCAGAGCGCGACAGGGCGAAGTCGCCCGCTGCACCAAGGGCGAGCCCCGCGAGGATCGCAAGCGGCGCGCCCAGGGCGGCCGCCATCGGGATCAGCGCTACGACGGAGGCGGTCTTCACGAGGGTTTTCGCGCTGCTTTCCCCCGCCCCCGCATGGCGTACGAGGTAGATCGCCGCGAAGACGGCGGCGATAACGAGGCTGATCGGAGCTGCGGACATCATCGCCACATCTGGCGCAGAAAAGCCCCGCCCCCGCAAGCTGAGTCACAAAATGGTCGAAATCGCCGAAAGAATGGCGCAAAACGATGGAACTTCCCATGTCGAGCGAACCGGACCCGCAGCACGTGACCCAAGGCAATGACCCGACGCGCAAGCGCCGCCTTCGCGGTGCGTTTGCAAATCTGCTGCGGCTCTCGCGCGAGATCCCGGGCGTCGACAGCTTCGCGGTCGTGACGCTTCTGCCAGTGCCGCTTTTGCTGGTGGCGGGCGTCTTCGGCGGGCTCGCGGCCTGGGCGGCGCTGGTCTGGATCGCGCTGTGCATGTTCCTCCTCGACGAGGCACTGAAGCATCCCTCTCCAGATGCGCCGGAAGGCTCGGAATTCCCGGCGGCCGATGCGCTGTCGACGACGCTGGCGGTGGTGCATTTCGTGCTGCTCGTGCTCGGCGTGGCGGCGATGTCAGGGCATACGATGCTGGAGGGCCCGAACTGGATCGCGGTCTGGCTGGCCTTCGGGCTGTTCTTCGGACAGGTGTCGAATTCCAACGCGCACGAGCTGATCCACCGGCCGGACAAACGGCTGTTTCTGCTGGGCAAATGGGTCTATATCTCGTTGCTCTTCGGCCATCACACTTCGGCGCATCGGCTGGTCCATCACCGTTTCGTCGCGACGCCGGACGATCCGAACTCGGCACAGCTTGGCGAGGGCTTCTGGTCCTTTGCGCCCCGCGCCTGGATCGGCAGCTTCGTCGGCGGCTACGAGATGGAGCGCAACCGCTTCGCCCGCCTGCCCGCGATCGATCCGAAAGCACCGCTGAGCGCGCAGATCAAGGCGAGGATCGCGCGGCTCGGCCCCTACCCGTCCTATCTGCTGGGCGGGCTGTGGTTCGCGGTGCTGTTCGGACTGCTCTTCGGGGCCGAGGGCGTGGTGGCCTATATCCTGCTCTGCGCCTATGCGCAGCTGCAGATCCTGCTCGCCGATTACGTCCAGCATTACGGGTTGTCGCGGCGGCGGCGGGGCGATGGCAGCTTCGATCCGGTCGATGCGCATCACAGCTGGGACGCGCCCGCGCCGATCACCTCGCTGTGGATGCTCAACGCGCCGCGCCATTCGGATCACCATGCGCATCCGGCGCGGGAATATCCCGCCCTTCGGCTTGGCGATCTGACCGAGCCGCAACGGCCCGTCCTGCCGCGCAGCCTACCCGCGATGGCGGCGCTGGCGCTGTTCCCGCCGCTCTGGCGCCGCGTCATGGACAAGCGCGTGAAGGCGCTGCAGCAGGACAAGCCACGCGGCGCCGAAGGGGCGAGCGCGCGCTAGGCAAGCGGGCCGCGATCTGGCAGGTTGGGTCAATGCAACAGCCGGAGCCTCCCTCGATGCGGCCGATACTGATCCTGATGCTGGCCCTCGCGCCGAACCTGTCAGCTGCGGCCGACCCGCTCGGTCCGCCTCTCAATGCAGAGCAGTTCGATCAGCGCACCGTCGGGCGCACCATCACCTATTCGGTCTTCGGGCAGCCCTACGGGTCCGAGCAATACAAGCCCGGCCACAAGGTGATCTGGGCCTTCACCGAAAGCGAATGCAAGGAAGGTGACTGGTATCAGGACGGGCAGTATATCTGCTTCGATTACGGCGAATACGCGCCGCTGCAATGCTGGACCTTCTATGACACGGCGAAAGGGCTGGTCGCGCAGTTCAAGGGCGATCCCTCGCAGGAACCACTGGTGAGCCTGTCGGAAAGCCACGACCCGCTGATCTGTCAGGGGCCGGACGTCGGCGTATAGGTTTCAGAACAGGCTACCCTGAGACGGTCCCGGATCGGGCTTTTTCTTCTTCGGCTTCGGCGGCGTCGCACTGCCGCCACCGCCCGGAATGACCGCGAGCTTGCCATCGGCGAACTCGATCTCGAGACCGGACTGTTTCTCCGCCACCACCTGAGACGTCACCACGCCGTCGGGCCCACGCACCACCGCATAACCACGCTTGAGCGTCTCTCGATAGCCCAGCGTCTGGCGCATCCGGTCGAGCCGCTCGAGCCGTTCGCGCTGCGCTTCGATCCGTGCGGGCAGGCAGCGCTCCAGCCGGGTTTCCAGTCCCGTCAGCCGCTCCGCTCCTTCGCGGTTGCGCCGTTGCGCATCGCCGATCATCCGCACCCGCGCCGCATCCAACCGCCGCGCAAGCTGCGTGTGATCTTGCTTGGCGCGCCGCATCCGCGCCGCAGGTGCCGGAGTGAGCCGCGCCGACAGTCCGTCGATCTCCCGCGACCGATCCCGGATGAAGCGCCGAAGCAGGTTCGGCGAGATTTGCGCAGCCAGCGGCGCGAAACGGGTATTCTTGCGTAGAACCAGCGTGCGCAGCGCAGGCCCCAGCCGCTCGGCCCAGAGATCGAAGCTTTGCCTCGCCGGTTGCGTCAGCGCCTCGGGACGGCCCAGACCACGGGCCAGATCGCGCAGTCGCTGGCCCCGCTGATCGAGCCGCCCGCGCGCCGCCCGCATCATCCGCGTCTGCGCCTCCGACAGCCACGCGGCCAGTTCGGCGCGCACCGGCACCGCCATCTCAGCTGCGGCGGTGGGCGTGGGCGCGCGCCGGTCGGCGGCGTGATCCACAAGCGTCGTATCGGTCTCGTGGCCCACCGCCGAAATCACCGGGATGTCGCTTTCGGCCACGGCGCGGACCACGGCCTCTTCGTTGAAGCCCCAGAGGTCTTCGATCGAGCCGCCGCCGCGCGCGACGATGATCAGATCGGGGCGCGGGATTTTCCCGCCCGGCGCCAGCGCGTTGAAGCCCCGCACCGCGCGTGCCACTTCCGGAGCGCAAGCCTGCCCCTGAACCGCCACCGGCCAGATCAGCACATGGCGCGGGAAGCGATCGGCGAGCCTGTGCAGGATGTCGCGGATCACGGCGCCCGAGGGCGAAGTCACCACGCCGATCACCTGCGGCAACCACGGAATGGGCTTCTTGCGGCCCGCATCGAACAGCCCCTCGGCGGCCAGCGCCTTGCGCCGCGCCTCCAGCATCGCCATCAGCGCGCCTGCGCCCGCCGGCTCGACATTGTCGACGATCAGCTGGTATTTGGATTGGCCCGCGAAGGTCGTCATCCGGCCCGTGGCGATGACCTCCATCCCCTCCTCTGGGCGGACCTGCATTTTCGCCACCTGCCCCTTCCAACTGACGGCAGCGATCACCGAGCGGTCGTCCTTTAGGTCGAAATACATATGGCCCGAGCGCGGCGTCGAGACACGGCCTACTTCGCCGCGCACCCGGACGCGGCCGAATTCCCCCTCGATCACCCGCTTCACCGCCCCCGAGATCTCGGAGACCGTGTAGTCATGCGCGTTCGAGCCGTTTTCGTCGTCGAGAAGGTCCATCTGCCCGCCTTGTTTCGCGTTGGTCCGGGGCGCCTTGCCTCGGGGTTTCGCGCAGCTTAGAAGGCAGCAAAGCGAAGGCCAAGGGGGCGAGCGATGAACATTCTGGTTCTGGGCGGCGGCGGGCGCGAACATGCACTTGCTTGGGCGATCAAGCAAAATCCGAAATGCGACCGGCTGATCGTGGCCCCGGGCAATGCCGGGATCGCGCAGATCGCCGATTGCGCGGCGATCGACCCGAGCGATGCGGCGGCGGTGCTCGAACTTTGCGAAGCGAATGCGATCGATTTCGTGGTGATCGGGCCGGAAGCGCCGCTCGCCGCGGGTGTGGCCGATGCGCTGCGCGATCAGGGCATCCTTACCTTCGGCCCCTCGGCGGAGGCCGCGAAGCTGGAAGCCTCGAAAGCGTTCACCAAAGAGATTTGCGACGCCTGCAACGCGCCCACCGCAGCCTATGCCCGCTTCACCAGCGCGGAAGGTGCGAAGGGCTATGTCCGCGAACAGGGCGCCCCGATCGTGGTCAAGGCAGACGGTCTGGCCGCCGGCAAGGGCGTGATCGTCGCGATGACGCTCGATGAGGCCTTCAACGGCATCGACGAGATTTTCGGCGGCGCCTTCGGAAGCGCGGGCGCGGAAGTCGTGATCGAGGAATTCATGGAGGGCGAGGAAGCCTCTCTCTTCGTGCTTTGTGACGGCGAGAACGTGCTGGCCGTGGGCGGCGCGCAGGATCACAAACGTGTCGGCGAAGGCGATACCGGCCCGAATACCGGCGGTATGGGCGCCTATTCCCCCGCCCCGATCCTGAGCCCCGAGATCGAGGCGAAGGCGATGGACGAGATCGTCCGCCCCACCGTCGCCGAGATGGCCAAGCGCGGCACCCCTTTTCAGGGCGTCCTTTATGCCGGTCTGATGATCGAGAACGGCCAGCCGCGTCTCGTGGAATACAACGTACGCTTCGGAGATCCCGAATGTCAGGTGCTGATGCTGCGGCTCGGCGCACAGGCGCTCGACCTGCTGCTGGCCTGCGCGGAAGGGCGGCTGAACGAAGTGCAGGCGCAATGGGCGCCCGATCATGCGATGACGGTGGTTATGGCGGCACAGGGCTATCCCGGCGCCTATGAGAAAGGCTCGGTGATTGGCGGCCTCGACGCGCTGCCCGAGGACGGCTCGCACATGGTCTTCCACGCTGGCACCTCCGAAAAAGACGGCAAGATCGTAGCGAGCGGCGGCCGGGTTCTCAACGTGACAGCCCGCGGCGCGAACCTGCAGGAAGCGCGCGACCGCGCCTACGCGATGGTCGATGCGATCGACTGGCCCGAAGGCTTCTGCCGCCGCGATATCGGCTGGCGGGCGCTGAACTGACCTGATGGATGGAGGGGGCTCTGCCCCCGCTCGCGTTCCGCGAGCCCCCCGGGATATTTCCACCAAGCCGAAGGCGCGCAACGAAGTCTTAACGATGCCTGCGCTAACAAGAATTCGCGGAACAGGCGGGGACGCCGATGACCGCCCAAGACGAAAGTGCCCGGCTCGCCCGCCCTTCTGCGGATCGAGTCGGGCATTTTTCGTTTTCGGCTTGGGTCAAATATCCCGGAGGACTGGCGCAGCCAGCGGGGGCAGAGCCCCCTCGCTTGGCGCATCCTGATCCCGCCGGCTTGCGGTCCTCTTACCTCGCGAGACGCTTCCAACGCACCTCGGTGCCGCCTGCCGAAACGTCAGGCAGAAATTTTCCCCTTCGCGCAAAATTTCCTCTTGCAGCCTACGCCGCTATCCCCTAAATCCGCCTCCACCGAACCGGCGCGGGCGTAGCTCAGGGGTAGAGCATAACCTTGCCAAGGTTAGGGTCGGGCGTTCGAATCGCCTCGCCCGCTCCAGTTCGGTCAAATACCCAAGGATGCGGGCGTAGCTCAGGGGTAGAGCATAACCTTGCCAAGGTTAGGGTCGGGCGTTCGAATCGCCTCGCCCGCTCCAATACAAAAAAGCCTCCCTTCGGGGAGGCTTTTGTTTTTCCGCCGCACCGATCCTGCAATCGACAGCAGCCTGCTTGAGCGCGCCCCCTGCCCCGGCCTATAAGGCGATGAGTTTCAAGGAGGCGCCCAATGCGCAAGGCCACGATCAGCCGCAACACCGCCGAGACCGAGATCAGCGTCGAGATCGATCTCGATGGCACCGGTCAGTATGACAACAAAACGGGCGTGGGCTTTTTCGACCACATGCTCGACCAACTCGCGCGGCACTCGCTGATCGACATGACCGTGCGGGCGAAGGGCGACCTGCATATCGACGATCACCACACGGTCGAGGATACCGGGATCGCGCTGGGTCAGGCACTGGTGCAGGCGCTTGGCGACAAGCGCGGCATTCGCCGCTACGGCCATTTCGCACTGGCGATGGACGACACGCAGGTCTCCTGCGCGCTGGATCTGTCCGCGCGGCCGTTCTTCGTGTGGAATTGCGACATGCCCTCCCCGAAGATCGGCACGTTCGACACCGAGCTGGTGCGCGAGTTCTTCCAGGCGCTCGCAACCAATGGCGGGATCACGCTGCATATCGACCGGGTACATGGCTTCAACAGCCACCACATCGCCGAAGCCGCGTTCAAATCGGTCGCCCGCGCCCTGCGCATGGCGGTCGAGACCGATCCGCGTATGGGCGGCGTGCTGCCTTCGACCAAAGGGGCGCTTTGATGCTCACGGCACTGGTCGATTACGATTCAGGCAACCTGCACTCGGCCGAGAAGGCGTTTCAGCGCATGGCGAACGAGACCGGTCACGGCACGATCGTCGTGACTTCGGAGCCCGACGTCGTCGCGCGCGCCGACCGGATCGTGCTGCCGGGCGACGGGGCGTTTCCGTCCTGCAGCGCAGCGCTCTATCGCTTCGAGGGGCTGGCGCAGGCGATCGAAGAGGCGGTGACCGTGAAGGGCCGCCCCTTCCTCGGGATCTGCATCGGCATGCAGATGCTGGCGACGCGCGGCCTCGAGTTCCGCGAGACCGAGGGTTTCGGCTGGATACCCGGAGAAGTGGTGAAGATCGAGCCTTCCGATCCGTCGATGAAGGTCCCGCATATGGGCTGGAACGATCTGGTGGTCGGCTACAATCACCCGGTGCTGAAAGGTATCAACACCGGCGATCACGCCTATTTCGTGCATAGCTACCACTTCAACGTAGCCGAGCCCGAGCACCGTCTGGCCTATGCCGAATATGGCGCCGAGATCACCGCGATCGTGGGCCGTGACAATATCGTGGGCACCCAATTCCACCCCGAGAAGTCGCAGGCGACCGGGTTGCGGCTGATCGCGAATTTCCTCGGCTGGAAGCCCTGATGGCCCCCAAGGCGGTTCTGTCGTGGTCGTCGGGCAAGGATTGCGCGATGGCGCTGCATGCTTGCCGGACCGAAGGCCACGCGGATGTCGTGGCGCTGCTGTCGACGACCAACGAGGCTTTCGACCGGGTCGCGATGCACGGCACGCGCAATGAGCTGCTGCGCCGTCAGGCGAAGGCCACGGGCCTGCCGCTGATCGAGGTGCCGCTGCCCTGGCCCTGCTCGAACGAGGATTACGAGGCGCGGATGGCCTCTGCCATGGATCAGGTGAAGGCGCTAGGCGTCGAGACGATGGTCTTCGGCGATCTTTTCCTCGAAGACGTGCGCGATTACCGGATCGCGAAGCTGAAGCCGCTCGGCGTCGAGGCGCTGTTTCCGCTCTGGCAGCGCCCTACGGATCAGCTGGCGCGTGAGATGATCGCGGCGGGGTTCGTCACGCATCTGGTGACGGTGGACCCGAGCAAGCTCGATCCCAGCTTCGCGGGGCGGCGGTTCGATGAAAGCCTGCTGGCCGATCTGTCCGAAGGCGTCGATCCCTGCGGCGAGAATGGCGAGTTTCACACCGCCGTCAGCGCAGGCCCGATCTTCGACGCGGCGATCCCGGTGCGGGTGGGCGAAACCGTTATGCGCGACGGCTTCGCCTATGCCGATCTGATCCCGGAGTAACTCCGGCGAGAAATCCCGGCCCGCCGCATCCGCGCAAGGCCGGGGAGAAAAGTCACTTCACGCGCTGCCAGTCCTGCGATTTGCAGAAGAGGCCGCCGGCCACGCAACCCGCCAGCGCCATCGCGTTGCCCTGAACGGTAATCTTGCCGAGGTAGATCTTGTTGTTCGACGGACGCCAGACCTTGCCTTTGTACTTGTTGTCGCCCTGGGGCTCCATTCCGATCACGAGTTGCTTGCCGAGGTTCTCCGACTTGTACTCGCTGCCGCCCTTGAAGGTGCGCACGATGGTACCGCAGAATTTCGCACCGCAGGGCGCGATGTCCACATAGGCATAGGCGCCGTCATCGGGCTGCGTCTTCCAGGTGCCCTCGATCGGGTCGGCCAGCGCCGCGCCTGCGCCCAGTGCCAGAGTCGCTGCTGCGATCATCAATGTCTTCATGGCAAATCTCCTCCCTTTTGCCTGCTGGCCGCATCAGGCCATGCAAGACCGATTCCCGGCAAGACTGACGTGACGTCCGCGTCAGGCTTGGAAAATCCGCGAACCCGTGGCAAGAGGCGACGCGACAAATCAGGAGAGCCCCGATGATCCTCTACCCCGCGATCGACCTCAAGGATGGCCAATGCGTGCGCTTGCTGCATGGCGAGATGGACAAGGCCACGGTCTTCGGCGACGACCCCGCGGCGCAGGCGGCCAAATTCGAGGCGGCGGGCTGCGAATGGGTGCATCTGGTGGACCTCAACGGCGCCTTCGCGGGCGAGCCGGTGAACGCCGCCGCCGTCGAGGCGATCCTGTCGCGCATCAAGGTGCCCGCACAGCTGGGCGGCGGCATCCGCGACATGGCGACGATCGAGCGCTGGCTGGATAAAGGGCTTGCGCGGGTGATCCTCGGGACCGTCGCAGTCGAGAACCCCGATCTGGTGCGCGAGGCGGCGAAAGCCTTCCCCGGCCAGGTGGCCGTCGGAATCGACGCGCGCAACGGCAAGGTGGCGACCAAGGGCTGGGCGGAAGAGACCGATGTGATGGTCACCGATCTGGCGAAATCGTTTGAGGACGCGGGCGTCGCCGCGATCATCTACACCGACATCATGCGCGATGGCGCCATGGGTGGACCGAACATCGCCGCGACCGAGGCGCTGGCGCGCGCGGTCGAGATCCCGGTGATCGCGAGCGGTGGGGTCTCCTCCCTGCCCGACCTGATCGCCCTGCGCGACACCGGCGTGATCGCGGGCGCGATCTCGGGGCGCGCGATCTATGACGGAGCACTCGATCTGACCGAGGCGCTGGCTGCGTTGCGCGCCTGACGCAGCGCAGAGGAAATCCCGCAAAAGTGACACAAATCATTGCGTGGTGTGATTTTCCGCGTGAGGCTGGAGCCAGCGTTAACACCAAGTGTGGAGTGTGCCATGAAACGCATGATGACGATTGCCGCGGTGACTGCTTGCCTCGCAAGCGCCGCGCTAGCGAATGATACAAAGGGGTTTGTGGGTCTGAACTGGACCTTCGGCCCGGGCGCGAGCGGCCTTGAAGGGGTGTTCGGCGCGATGAATTACGACCTCGATCCGGATGGCGACATCAACGGGGCAAAGCTGTCACTGCATCTCGGCATGGGGCCGGGACCGGTGCAGGGCAAGATCAAGCTGACGGGAGTCGCCGGTCAGGACAACGCCATGGCGGAGCTGGGCATGGGCTATGGCAGCCGTGGCTGGTTCGGCACGGGCGGGCTGATGGGCGAGCATTGGACCGTCGGTGGCGATCTGTTCTTCCAGGGCGGCTGGGAAGGCTTCGGCGGCATTCACAGCCTGAAATTCGATCCTCCGAAGGCTTCGGCACCGCTGTCGCCCGGCTGAGTGAAATCGAGCAATCGATCGCATAAAGAGAGGGCGGCTTCGGCCGCCCTTTCACATGGCTCAGGCGCCCACGGACTTGCGCACCATATCCCAGTAGATATCGGCGACCATGGCGCGGCTCAGGCGTCCGCCTTCGCGGAACCATGTATTCACACCGGTCAGCATCGCGATGATCGCCATCGTCGCGAGTTTCGTGTCCGGGATTAGGAACACGCCTTCGTCCTGCCCGGCCTTCAGGATCTCTTCCAGCTCGGTCTCGTAGGTCTTGCGCAGCCCCTCGATCACCGCGAAATTCTCCGGGCTCAGGTTGCGCAGTTCCATGTAGCTGAGGAACACAGCCTCGGCCCGCTCGAGGTTGAAGCGGATGTGGAAGCGCACGAAACGCTCCAGCCGCGCATGGGCGTCGCCCCCGGCAGGCTCGGCGCGCCATGCGGCGATCAGCTCGTCCATATGGGTCTTGAGCAGATCGAAAAGCAGCGCTTCCTTGTCGGGCGTGTAGAGGTAGAGAGCCCCCGCCTGCACCCCCACCGCGCCCGCGATCTGGCGCATCGAAACGGCGGCAAAGCCGTACCGCGCAAAGAGCCTTTGCGCCTCGGCGCGGATCTTCGGGCCGGTAATCTCGGAATGGGAGCCTGTCTTGCGTGCCATGATACCGACGCTAACTGAACAAGCGTTCAATATCAAACCCGATTTGCGGCCCAATCGGCACTGGCAATGGGGCCGCGCGCGCAATAGTTTGGCAGCGTCCCGAGAGGAGAGACCATGCGCGCCCCTGCCCTGATCGCCCTGTTTGCCCTGCTGGCCTCGCTGACCGCCTGTTCGAAGCGGTCGACGGAGGGCTATCCGGCGCTGCTGCCGATGGACGAGATCCTGACCGATCAACCTCTCACCCCCGATCCGGCCCCCGAGCTGGAGGCGCGCGCCGATGCGTTGCGCGCCCGCGCAGACACGATGCGCAGCCAATAAAATCTCGCCACGGCGCGGTTGAAGCCGCACGCCGCGTTGCCCTGCCTGCGCTTTCCCGCTAACAGGGCGCAAACCACCAAGTTTCGCTCATGAGGTCCCTATGTCCGCCGTCTCCGATACCGCACCCTTGCGTCTTGGCATCGCGGGTCTCGGCACCGTGGGCATCGGTGTGGTGAAGATCTTGCAGCGCCATGCCGATCTGCTGGAAGCCCGCGCGGGCCGCCCGATCGAAATCACCGCCGTCTCGGCGCGCGACCGCACCAAGAACCGCGATGCGGACCTGTCGAGCTATGCATGGGAAGACGATGCGGTGACGCTCGCGCAGCGCGACGACATTGACGTCTTTGTCGAACTGATGGGCGGCCATGAAGGCCCCGCGAAGGACGCCACCGAAGCCGCGCTGAAAGCGGGCAAGGACGTGGTCACCGCGAACAAGGCGCTGCTCGCGCATCACGGTCAGGCGCTGGCGGAACTCGCCGAAAGCCTCGGCCGCACGATCCGCTACGAGGCCGCCGTCGCAGGCGGCATCCCGGTCATCAAGACGCTGACCGAAGGGCTTGCGGGCAACGGCATCCGCCGCGTGATGGGCGTGATGAACGGCACCTGCAACTACATCCTGACACGGATGGAAGATGCTGGCCTGCCTTATGACACGGTGTTCGAGGAGGCGCGCGCGCTTGGCTATCTCGAGGCCGATCCGAACCTCGATGTGGGCGGCATCGACGCGGGCCACAAGCTTGCCATCCTCGCCGCCATCGCCTTTGGCACGCAGGTCGCCTTCGACGACGTGACGCTGGAAGGGATCGGGCGCATCTCGATCGACGATATCCGCCGCGCGGGCGATATGGGCTACAAGATCAAGCTGCTGGGCGTCGCGCAGATGACCGGCCGCGGGCTGGAGCAGCGCATGACGCCGTGCCTCGTGCCCGCCACCTCGCCACTGGGACAGCTGACCGGCGGGACGAACATGACCGTGCTGGAAGGCGACTCGGTCGGCCAGATCGTGCTGCGTGGCGCAGGCGCGGGCGAAGGCCCCACCGCAAGCGCCGTTATGGCCGACGTGATGGACCTCGCGCGCGGGTTGCGGCTGCCGGTCTTCGGCCAGCCCGCCGACAAGCTCGAGGCCCCCACCCCCGCCGTGACCGCGATTGCGGCACCCTATTACCTGCGCCTGCAGCTGTCGGACAAACCCGGCGCGCTGGCGAAAGTCGCGACCGTTCTGGGCGAGGCGGGCGTCTCGATCAGCCGGATGCGCCAATACGGCCATGCCGACACCTCGGCCCCGGTGCTGATTGTCACCCACAAGACGACGCGCGACGCGATCGACGCGGCGATCAACGCGCTGCCCGCGACCCGCGTCGTCGAGGGCGAGCCGGTCGCAATCCGCATCGAAGAAGTCTGAGCATCGCGCGGCGAGAGCCATTTCGCCGCGCACCGCATTCCTGCTGATCTGACGCCGGGCGGCACCATAAGGCGCGCCCTATCCTCTCACGCCGGTTACATCGCCGTATCTTTTCACACCGCAAACGGCATAAGACCCCGGCTTGCGCGCCATTTTTCGCCGCGACAGGGGCTCGCCCCGCATGTTAGCGCTCCCGGGGTTGCCCTTCGGTCTCCCACAGGCTTTACCTGTCCGCAGCCCGTAACGCCCAGGCAGACAGGAAGACCTAAATGACCCCTCCGATTGATTTCAACGACCGCATGCTTTCGCTGGGCCTCGCCCGCGTGTCGGAAGCGGCGGCTCATGCATCAGCCGACCTGATCGGTCGCGGCGACGAGAAGGCCGCCGATCAGGCGGCGGTGAACGCGATGCGCGATCAGCTCAACAAGCTGGAAATCCGGGGCACCGTGGTCATCGGGGAAGGCGAGCGCGACGAGGCGCCGATGCTCTATATCGGCGAGGAAGTCGGCCAGGGCGTCGGCCCCGAGGTGGATATCGCGCTCGACCCGCTGGAAGGCACGACGCTTACTGCGAAGGACATGCCCAACGCGCTCACCGTGATCGCGATGGCGCCGCGCGGCACGATGCTGCACGCGCCCGACGTCTACATGGACAAGCTCGCGATCGGCCCGGGCTACGAGAAGGACGTGGTCTCGCTCGATATGACCCCGACCGAGCGCGTTCAAGCACTGGCCAAGGCGCAAGGCGTCGAAACCAAGGACATTGCGGTCTGCATCCTCGACCGTCCGCGCCATGAAGACATGATCGCCGAGGTTCGCGAGACCGGCGCGAAGATCCGCCTCATCACCGATGGCGACGTGGCGGGTGTCATTCACTGCGCCGAGCCCGATTTCACTGGCATCGACATGTATATGGGTTCGGGCGGCGCGCCCGAGGGCGTGTTGGCAGCCTCGGCGCTGAAATGCATGGGCGGCCAGATGTGGGGCAAGCTGTTGTTCCGCAACGACGACGAGCGGGGCCGCGCGAAGAAGGCGGGCATCACCGACCTCGACAAGGTCTATGCGCGCGACGACATGGTGCGCTCGGACGTGATCTTCGCCGCGACCGGCGTGACCGACGGGTCCATCGTGAAGGGCGTGAAGCGCGAGCCGACCTATATCGAATCCGAGACGATGCTGATGCGGTCGAAGACCGGCTCGCTGCGCCGCGTGATCTACCGCAACCCTGTGAAGTAACCGGCGCGCCTAGATATTTTTATCGAGAAGAAGAGAAAGGCCGGAGCGCGGTGCTCCGGCCTTTCGTCATTTTGGCTGGCGGCTACTCTGCCGCGTCGGCGTAGCTCTCGACCGGCGGGCAGGTGCAGATCAGGTTGCGGTCGCCGAAGACGTTGTCGACCCGGCCCACGGGCGGCCAGTATTTGTCGACGCGGAAGGCGCCTGCCGGGAAGCACCCCTGCTCGCGGGTGTATTTCCGGTCCCAATCGGCCACGAGGTCTTCGACCGTGTGCGGCGCGTGGCGCAGCGGGCTGTCCTCGGGGGTGATCTCGCCCGCCTCGATGTCGCGGATCTCGTCACGGATCGAGAGCATCGCGGTGATGAAGCGGTCGATCTCGGCCTTGGTCTCGGATTCCGTGGGTTCCACCATCAGCGTACCAGCGACCGGCCAGCTCATCGTGGGGGCGTGGAAGCCGTTATCCATCAGGCGCTTGGCGATGTCGTCCACCGTCACGCCCACCTCCGCGAAGGGCCGCGTGTCGATGATGCATTCATGCGCGACACGTCCACGATTGCCCATGAAGAGGATCGGGTAGCCCTCTTTCAGCTTCGCAGCGATGTAATTGGCAGCGAGGATCGCCACGCGGGTCGCCTGCGTCAGGCCCGGCCCGCCCATCATCAGGATATAGGCCCAGGAGATCAGCAGGATCGAGGCGGAGCCATAGGGCGCGGCACTAACCGGTCCCTCTTCGCCGCCGGTCTCGGGGTGGCCGGGCAGGTAGGGTGCGAGGTGCGATTTCACCCCGATCGGCCCCATGCCCGGGCCACCACCGCCATGCGGGATCGCGAAGGTCTTGTGCAGGTTGAGGTGGCTCACATCCGAGCCGATCTCGCCCGGTTTCACCAGCCCCACCAGCGCGTTGAGGTTCGCGCCATCGAGATAGACCTGACCGCCATATTCGTGGGTGATGTCGCAGATGCGTTTTACCGTCTCCTCGAACACGCCATGGGTCGAGGGATAGGTGATCATGCAGGCCGCGAGCTTGTCGCCCGCCTCTGCAGCCTTCGCTTCGAAGTCTTCGAGATCGACGTCGCCGTTGGGCGCCGATTTCACGACGACGACCTTCATCCCCGCCATATGCGCCGAGGCCGGGTTCGTGCCATGCGCCGACATCGGGATCAGGCAGACATCGCGCTGATCGTCGCCATTGGCGCGGTGATAGGCGGCGATGGTGAGAAGCCCTGCATATTCGCCCTGTGCGCCCGAATTGGGCTGCATCGAGAAGGCATCGTAACCGGTGATCTCGCACAGTTTCGCGGTCAGATCGTCGATCATCTCCGCATAGCCCTGCGCCTGATCGAGCGGCACGAACGGATGCAACGTGCCGAATTCCGGCCATGTGAGCGGCATCATCTCTGCCGCTGCATTCAGCTTCATCGTGCACGAGCCCAGCGGGATCATTGCGCGGTCGAGCGCGAGGTCGCGATCCGAGAGCCTGCGCATGTAGCGCATCATCTCGGATTCAGCACGGTTCATGTGGAAGACCGGATGGGTGAGGTAGTCGCTCTCGCGCAGCAGCGCATCGGGTACCGCCGGCTGCGTCGCCTTCGGCGCGGGATCGGTGATCCCGAAGGCGTCGAGCACCTTGGCGACGACGCCCGGATCGCTGGTCTCGTCGAGCGAGATACCGACCCGATCGCGGCCCACCTTGCGCAGGTTGATCCCGCGATGGCGGGCGGCCGCGAGGATGCCCTGCTGGCCCACGCCCACCTCGACGGTGATCGTGTCGAAGAAATTCGAGGGCTCCACCACGGCGCCTGCGGCTTTCAGCGCCTCGGCCAGTTGCACCGTCAGCAGGTGCACACGTTCGGAGATCGCGCGCAGACCGACGGGACCGTGGAACACGGCGTAGAAGCTCGCCATCACGGCGAGGAGCGCCTGCGCGGTGCAGACATTCGAGGTCGCCTTCTCGCGGCGGATATGCTGCTCGCGGGTCTGAAGGCTCAGGCGGTAGGCGCGGTTGCCTCGGCTGTCGATGGAGACGCCGACGATCCGCCCGGGCATCGCGCGTTTCATCGCGTCGGTGGAGGACATGAAGGCCGCATGCGGGCCGCCATAGCCCATCGGCACACCGAAGCGCTGCGCGGAGCCTACGGCTATATCGGCGCCCATCGCGCCCGGCTCTTTCAGCAGGCACAGCGCGAGCAGATCGGTCGCGACCACGGCGACGGCCTTCGCGGCATGAAGCGCCTCGCATTCGGCGGTGAAGTCGCGGACATGGCCATAGGTGCCCGGATATTGGAAGATCGCGCCGAAGACCTTCTCGGCTTCGAGCGTTTCGGGCGCGCCCACGATCACCTCGATCCCCAGCGGCTCCGCGCGGGTCCGGATCACGCCGATGGTCTGCGGGTGGCAATTCTCATCGACGAAGAAGGCAGTGGCCTTCGATTTCGACACGCGCTGCGCCATCGCCATGGCTTCCGCCGCTGCCGTGGCCTCATCGAGCAACGAAGCATTGGCGACCGGCAGCCCGGTCAGGTCCGACACCATCGTCTGGAAGTTCAGAAGCGCCTCGAGACGCCCCTGCGCGATCTCGGGCTGGTAGGGCGTATAGGCCGTGTACCAAGCCGGGTTTTCCAGAATGTTGCGCTGGATCGCGGGCGGCGTGACGGTGCCATAATAGCCCTGCCCGATCAGGCTGGTCATCACGCGGTTCTTCTTCGCGACGCCTTCCATCTTCTGCAGCAGCCCGTACTCGGTCAGCGGCGCCCAGCCCAGCGGCTCGGCCTGACGGATGCTTTTCGGCACCGTCTCGGCGATCAGCGCGTCGAGGTCCGGCGCCCCCACGGCCTTGAGCATCTCCTCCATCTCGGCCGGTGAGGGGCCGATATGGCGGCGATTGGCGAAATCGTAACTGTCGTAAGTCGTGGGGGTGAAGGTCATGGATATTACCCGATGAAGTCTTTGTAAGCGGCCTCGTCCATAAAGCCGTCGAGCGCGGAAGCGTCGGTGAGTTTCATCTTGAAGAACCACGCCTTGCCCAGCGGGTCTTCGTTCACGAGCGCCGGGTTGTCGGCCAGATCCTCGTTGATCGCGACGATCTCGCCGTCGAGCGGCGCGAGGATGTCGGAGGCGGCCTTGACCGACTCGATCACGCAGATCTCGTCGCCCTTCTCGACCGTGTCACCCACATCGGGCAGGTCGACGAATACGACATCGCCCAGCTGCTCGGAGGCGTGCTCGGTGATGCCCACGATCACGACGTCGCCTTCGGTCTTGAGCCACTCGTGGTCTTCGGTGAATTTCATGGAATGTCTCCCGGTTGGTTGTTCAGCGTTTGTAGGTTGCAGGGCGGAAAGGCATCGCCACGACCCTGGCGGGCAGACGCTTGCCGCGCACCTCGCCATAGACGGTGGCGCCTTCCTTCGTATCTGCGGGCAGATAGGCCATCGCCATCGGTGCCTCGATCGAGGGGCCGAAACCGCCCGAGGTCACACGCCCGATAGGCTGACCGCCCTCGGGTCCGGCGAAGATTTCCACGCCTTCGCGCATCGGCGCGCGACCCTCGGGGCGAAGCCCCATACGGAGGCGGCTCGGGCCGTTTTCCAGTTCGCTCAGGATGCGATCCGCCCCAGGGAAGCCGCCTTCGCGCTCTCCACCCTTGCGGCGCACCTTCTGGATCGCCCAGGCGATGTTGCCCTCGACCGGAGTCGTCGTGGTGTCGATGTCATGGCCGTAGAGGCAAAGCCCCGCTTCCAGTCGCAGGCTGTCGCGCGCGCCGAGCCCGATCGGCTCGACCGCCTCATCGGCGAGCAGTTTGCGGGCAAATTCCACCGCGCGGTCCGCGGGCACGGAAATCTCGTAGCCGTCTTCACCGGTATAGCCCGAGCGCGAGATCCAAAGCTCCGTCCCGTTCCAGTGATAGACGCCCACATCCATGAAGCGCATCTTGGCGGTGCCGGGCACCAGAGCCTCAAGAACGCCTTCGGCGGCAGGCCCTTGCAGCGCCAGAAGCGCGCGGTCGGTGAGTTCCTCGACCGATTCCAGATGCGCCCGCATATGCGCGATGTCGTCTTCCTTGCAGGCCGCGTTCACCACGACGAAGAGATGATCGCCTCGGTTCGCCACCATCAGGTCATCGAGAATGCCGCCATTCTCATCGGTGAACATCGCATAGCGCTGGCGACCCTCTTTCAGGCCCATCAGGCTGACCGGCACCAGCGCCTCGAACGCCTCGGCAGCGCCTTCGCCCGGCACGATCACCTGCCCCATGTGGCTGACATCGAACAGCCCTGCCTTGGCGCGGGTGTGCAGGTGCTCCTTCATCACGCCCAGCGGATATTGCACGGGCATCTCGTAGCCCGCGAACGGCACCATCTTGGCGCCCAGTTCCAGATGCAGATCGTATAGCGGTGTGCGTTTCAACTCGCTCATCGCGGCCTCCCCTTCAGCCGGATGATCCGGCATCGATTCATGAGCCCTCCGGCTCGCCCGATGCCCCCTCTGTCCGTGCCTGCGATGCAGACGCCTGAGATCGTTATCCCTTCGGCGGATGCCGCGATTGCACGCAGCATCACTCTCCAGAGTCCTTCGTCGGGCACGGTCCTTTTGCCTGAGAGTTTACCGGGGCGGTTGCTCCTTCGGCACCGAGGTTACCCCCGGATTCTCCCGTATCCGACTTCTTCCGATTACCTGAGGCCCCGCGCGACTGACAAGCCCCAATCGCCAAAAGCGCCGCTTCGCCGCCGAAAACGACCTCGTGAACGGGCAATTTGCCCAAACAAAAAGCGCGAGGAAAATCCCTCGCGCCTTTCGAATTGATCTCACGAGCCTGCGGCGGAGCCGTCAGCCGCGCGCCGGAACCTTGTGCAGAAGCGGCATCAGCTCGCCCATATCGGGCCCGTGCGCCATGCCGGTCACGGCCTTGCGCAGCGGCATGAACAGGCCCTTGCCCTTGCGCCCGGTCGCCTCCTTCACCTCAGAAGTCCAGTCCTTCCACGTGGTGTCGGAATAGGGCGGCGCGGGCAGCATCGTCATGGCCTGCGCGATGAACTCGCGATCTTCCTCGTCGATCTCCGGCTCCGCGCCGTTCAGACACAGATCGGCCCAGCCCTTCAGATCGTCGAGCTTGTCGATATTCTGCGAGGCGACCTTCCAGAAGCGCTCGCGCTGCTCCTCGGGGATGCCGAGATCCGCGATACGATCCGCCACGGCCGAGAACGGCAGGTGCTGGTTGCGCGCGCGGGTCAGCGGGATCAGGTCCGCCGGGTCGAATTTCGTGGGCGCCGAGCCGAAATGGTTCAGATCGAACCCGTCGGCCAGCTCGTCGATCGACATCTTCAGCTCGATCGGCTGGCTCGAGCCCAGACGCGCCATCATCGACAGCAGCGCCTCGGGGGCGATCCCTTCGGCGCGCAGATCGCGGATCGAGAGCGCACCGAGACGTTTCGACAGTTCCTCGCCCTGCGGGCCGGTCAGCAGCGAATGGTGTGCAAAGTTCGGAACCTTGCCGCCGATCGCCTCGATGATCTGGATCTGCGTCGCGGTATTGGTGACGTGATCGCCGCCGCGCACGATATGGGTGATGCCCATATCCGCGTCGTCGACCGGCGAGGCGAAGGTATAGAGCACCTGTCCCGAGGCCTTGATCAGCACCGGATCGGACACGCTTGCCGCATCAATCGACAGATCGCCAAGGATGCCGTCTTTCCACTCGATCCGCTCGAGTTCCAGTTTGAAGCGCCAATATCCTTCCTTGCCCTCGGCGCGAAGCGCGTCTCTTTCGGCATCCGACAGATGCATCGAGGCGCGGTCATAGACCGGCGGGCGACCCATGTTCAGCTGTTTCTTGCGCTTGAGGTCCAGCTCGGTCGGGCTCTCGAAGCATTCATAAAGCTTACCGTCGGCCTTCAGCTGTTCTGCCACCTCGGCATAGCGGTCGAGCCGAAGCGACTGGCGCTCTTCCCGGTCCCACTCGATGCCGAGCCATTCGAGATCCTGCTTCAGTGCGTCGATATATTCCTGCTTCGAGCGCTCCTGATCGGTGTCGTCAAGGCGCAGGATGAATTGACCGCCGGTCTTGCGGGCGATCAGGTAGTTCATCAGCGCGGTGCGCAGGTTGCCGACATGGATATAGCCGGTGGGCGACGGGGCGAAACGGGTAACGGTGGTCATCTGGGCAAACTCCTGTTGGCGCCTGCTCTTTCACAAGGCGGTGCGTTTGTCCATATGAGGGGCCATGCGAGAGGTGCAGAGCGGCTTGGAGGCGGCGATGGGCGAGGGTTACGATTGGGCGGATGTCACGGCGCCGGGCATCGAGGAGATCGAGGCGCTGGCCGAGGCCGCGCGCGCCGCCCTGCCCCCGGCTTTCGCGAAAGCTGCGGCAGAGGTCGCGATCCGGGTGGAAGAGTTCGCCTCCGAAGCGATGCTCGCCGATCTCGGCATCGAAGACCCTTTCGAGCTGACCGGGCTCTATGACGGCATCCCGTTGACCGAGAAATCCGTGATGGACCCCGGTGGCCACGCGGATGTGATCTGGCTCTTCCGACGTCCGATCCTCGACGAGTGGGTCTCGCGCGGCAACGAGCCCCTCGGTGCCCTCGTCACCCATGTTTTCGTGCACGAATTGGCACATCATCTGGGATGGTCCGACGGCGATATTTCTTCGATCGATCGCTGGTGGGAGTGAACCGAAGCGGCTCACGCTACGTTCACGAGTCTGTGGGAGCGGCGCGAAGCGCTCGACTTCGACATGCGAAGATCAACCATCGAGAGGGAGAGACCCGATGACCAGGACCTTCATGACCCGCCGTACAGCATTGAAAACCGCCGCTTTCCTGCCCGCCGCCCCCGCGCTTCTGACCGGGACCGGCGCCGCCGCGCAAAGCGCGAACGAAGCCCCGCCCGCGATCCCTCGCTATCGTCGGATGCAGATGGGAGATCTGACGATCACCACGCTGCTCGCCGGATCGCGCGAGCTGGAAGAGCCGCAGACGATCTTCGGGATGAACGCCAGCCCCGAGGACTTCGCCAAGCTCTCTGAGGCCAATTACATCCCTGCGGACAAGTCGCTTAACTTCTTCACCCCGACCCTGATCGAAACCGGCTCGGAGAAAATCCTCTTCGACACCGGCCTGTCGCCCGAGGGGATCACTTCGGCGCTCGCCGCCGCTGGGCATTCGCCCGAGGACATCACCCATGTCGTGATCACCCATATGCATGGCGACCATATCGGCGGGCTGATGGGCGATGGCGGCGAGACCTTCGCCAATGCTGCCTACATCACCGGCCAAAAGGAATTCGACCATTGGTCGAACGCGGGCAACGACACGTTCGAGGCCAAGGTCCGTCCGCTGGCCGAGAAGATGAGCTACCTCAAGGGTGGCGATTCGGTCGTCTCCGGCATCTCGGCGGTCGAAGCCTTCGGCCACACGCCGGGCCATATGGCTTTCATGGTGGAGTCGGGCGGCAAAGGTCTGATGCTCGCTGCCGACACGTCGAACCACTATGTCTGGTCGCTTCAGCGCCCGGAATGGGAAGTGAAATACGATATGGACAAGGAGCTGGCCGCGAAGACCCGCAAGGAGCTTCTGGGCCGTGTCGCCGCCGACAAACTGGCTTTCATCGGCTACCACATGCCCTTCCCGGGCGTGGGTCATCTCGAGGCACTCGACACCGGCTTCCACTTCCACCCGATCACCTATCAGCTCAACGTCTGATCCATCGTTTCGATTGTCCGGACGGTCCTTTCGCCGTCCGGGCGCCCACTACCTCAATCCCGCACGCCCCCTTGATCGCAGATCGTTAGCTGCGATGATCCCGATACCCACCACGGCTTCGGAGCCTGCGATGACCTCGATCCTCACGATCACGCTCAACCCGACGGTCGATCTGTCGATCGAAACCCCCGAAATCGCGCCCGATCGCAAGCTGCGCTGCACGCGGCCGCTGACCGATCCGGGGGGCGGCGGGTTGAATGTCAGCCGCGCGATCGCTGCCTTGGGCGGCAATTCCACGGCCTTCGTCGCCCTTGGCGGCACCACCGGGGACCGGGTGATGCGGCTCCTCGCCGAGGCCGGGATCGCTCTCTTCCCCTACCCCGCGCCGGGCGAGACGCGGATGAGCCTGACTGCCACCGACCAGAGCACGGGCGCGCAATACCGCTTCGTGATGCCCGGGCCGGACTGGGGCGCGCGCGATGTCGCCAAGGCGCTCAGCCGGATCGCGCGCGCCGCCCCTGAAGACGGGATCGTCGTGCTGTCCGGCTCGCAACCGCCCGGCGTGCCCGAGGATTTCCCCGCGCGGCTGGCGACGAAAATGGCCCGGACCAAGGCGCGGCTTTTCCTCGACACCTCCGGCAAGGCTCTGCACCAGTTGATGGAAAGCAAGGCGCAACCCGCCGACGTGCTGCGGATGGACGAACTGGAGGCCGAGGAGTTGGCGGACCGGAAACTGCCCGAGCGCAGCGACAGCGCCGACTTCGCGCAAAGCCTCGTGCAGCGCGGACTGGCCCATGCGGTGATCGTCGCGCGCGGCTCGGATGGCAACGTGCTCGCCACCAAGGACGCGCGCTGGTTTGCCGTGGCGCCTAAGGTCGATGTCGTCTCGAAAGTGGGCGCGGGCGACAGTTTCGTCGGGGCTTTCACACTCGCGCTCTCCCGCGGCAAACCTTTCCACGAGGCGTTGCAGCACGGCGCGGCAGGCGCGGCGGCCACCGTGACCACCCCCGCCACTGACCTGTGTTCCGCCGCGATGGTGCGCCGCCTTCTGCCGCATTGCCCCGTCGAGCCGATCTGAGCACTCTGCCCCTTTGCCTCGCGGCACCTGCGCGTTATGAAAGCGCCAAAGGAGCGCCGCCCATGCTGAAGACCCGCATTATTCCCTGTCTCGACGTCGCCGATGGCCGCGTCGTGAAAGGCGTCAATTTCGTGAACCTGATCGACGCGGGCGACCCGGTCGAGGCCGCGAAGGCCTATGACGCGGCAGGCGCAGACGAGCTGTGTTTCCTAGACATCCACGCGACCCATGAAAACCGCGGCACCATGTTCGATCTGGTGACCCGCACCGCCGAGCAATGTTTCATGCCGCTCACCGTGGGCGGCGGCGTGCGCACCCATGAAGACGTGCGCGCACTCCTGCTGGCAGGCGCCGACAAGGTCTCGTTCAACTCCGCCGCCGTGGCCGATCCGAACGTCATCACCGAGGCGGCCGACCGCTTTGGCAGTCAGTGCATCGTCTGCGCGATCGATGCCAAGACCGTGGAGCCGGGCCGCTGGGAAATCTTCACCCATGGCGGCCGCAAGCCGACCGGCATCGATGCGGTGGAATTCGCCCGCACCGTGACCGCGAAGGGCGCGGGGGAAATCCTGCTGACCTCGATGGATCGCGACGGTACCCGCGCAGGCTTCAATCTGGAGCTGACGAAGGCGATTTCGGACGCGGTGGACGTGCCGGTGATCGCTTCCGGCGGTGTCGGCAATCTCGATCACCTGGTGGAAGGCGTGACGAAAGGCGGCGCCTCGGCCGTACTCGCCGCCTCGATCTTCCACTTCGGAGAATACACGATCCGCGAAGCCAAGGAATATATGGCCGCCGCGGGCATTCCGATGAGGCTGCAATGAGCATTCTGGACCAACTCGCCGCGACCATCGAGAGCCGCAAGGGCGCCGATCCCGACACCTCCTGGACCGCGAAGCTGCTGGCCAAGGGCCCGGAGAAATGCGCCGAGAAATTCGGTGAGGAAGCGGTGGAGGCTATCATCGCCGCAGCGAAGGACGACCGCGAAAACCTGACCTACGAGGCGGCGGATGTGCTTTATCACCTCTTGGTGATGCTGGCGGCACGCGACGTAAAGCTGGCCGATGTGCTGGCGGAACTGGAGCGCCGCGAGGGCACCTCCGGCATTGCCGAGAAAGCCGCGCGCAGCTAAGGGGCGCTGCCCCTTCTTTCCTTCGGAAATTCATCCCAGGGATATTTCTGCAAGCCCGAGGACGCCCCGGAAACCTCTGGCATTCGGGCTTGTCGAAATATCCCGGGGGTGAGGGCGAAGCCCAAGGGGGCAGCGCCCCCTTTCCCCGTGCGAACCGCGTGCTAGCTGGCCTCTCAAACAGGAGGCTTTCATGGCTCAGACCCAAGACACCAACCGCAAGATCATCCTCGCCGAGCGCCCGAAAGGCGCGCCGAACGAGAACACGCTGAAACTGGAAACCGAGGCCGTGCCGCAGGCGGGCGAGGGCGAGATGCTGCTGCGCACCGTCTATCTGTCGCTCGACCCCTATATGCGCGGGCGGATGTCGGATGCGAAATCCTACGCCACCCCGGTCGAGATCGGCGGCGTGATGACCGGTCAGGTCGTGGCCGAGGTCATGGAGAGCGATGTCGCGGGCTTCTCGAAGGGCGATTACGTGCTCTCGCCCTCAGGCTGGCAGGATTTCTTCGTCTCGGATGGCACGCAGGTACTCAATCTCGGGCCGGAGCCGGAGAACCCGAGCTGGGCCTTGGGGATTCTCGGGATGCCGGGCTACACGGCCTATGCGGGCCTGCTGAAGATCGGCGAGCCGAAACCCGGCGAGACTGTTGTGGTTGCCGCCGCCTCCGGGCCCGTGGGCGCAACGGTCGGCCAGATCGCCAAGATCAAGGGCTGCCGCGTCGTCGGCGTCGCGGGCGGAGCCGAGAAATGCGCCCATGTCACCGGGACGCTGGGGTTTGACGCCTGCATCGATCACCGCGCCGAGGATTTCGCCGAACAACTGGCCGCGGCCTGCCCCAACGGCATCGACGTCTATTTCGAGAATGTCGGCGGCAAGGTGCTTTACGGCGTGCTGCCGCTTCTCAACCCCTTCGCGCGAATGCCGGTCTGCGGCATGGTCGCGTGGTATAACCTGCAAGGCCTGCCCGAGGGACCCGATCACGGGCCGCAGATCCTATCGACTATCCTGCGCATGAAGGTGAAGGTGCAGGGCTTCATCATCTTCGACAGCTTCCCGATCGAGCTTTATCAGGAATTCTCGGAGGCGATGACCGGCTGGCTGAAAGAGGGCAAAGTTCAGTACAAGGAGCAGGTGGTGGAGGGACTAGAGGCCGCGCCGCAGGCGCTTTACGATCTGCTGGAGGGCCGCAATTTCGGCAAGATGGTCGTGAAAGTCGGCTGAAGGCGAGAGATGTGCGCAGGGCTTTCGCATCCGTGACTTGCCCTGCGCCGCGCATCGCTTATCTCTACGCTTATGTTTGGACGCCTTTTCGATATGCTCAACGATCCCGCCCCCGATCCGATGGAGGGGGAAGATCGCGAATTGGCGCTAGGCGCACTTCTGGTGCGGCTCGCGCGGTCGGATGAAAACTATACCGAAGACGAGAAGATCCGGATCGACCGGGTTCTCGCGCAGCGCAACGGGCTTTCGAGCTTCGAGGCGACCGAGATGCGCAAGCGCGCCGAAGAGGTCGAGGCGGGTGCGCCCGATACCGTCCGCTTCACCCGCGCGCTGAAGGACAAGGTCGCCTACGAGGACCGCACCGGCGTGATCGAGGCGCTGTGGGACGTGGCGCTGGCCGACGGGGTACGCGACGCCCATGAGGATGCGCTGATCCGTCTCGCGGCGAAGCTTCTGGGCGTCAACGATGTCGATTCGGCGGTGGCGCGGCAGCGCGTCGAGGCCCGCCGAAGCTGAGTTAGAGGGACAGGCCGGCGTGGAGGCGCGACCGGTTCACGCATATTTTTTCCTCAGATGCTCGTGATTTCGGCCCCTTCCCCATCGTCAACCGGGCAGACGCAGTTGCAATCATCGGCCAAATCGCGCCAGATTGCGCGGATGGACAAAGAGAAGCTGCCTGCGTGACCCGAAACGAGCCTGCGCCCCAAGACGCGCCCGTCATCGAAATCCGTGACCTTCACAAGAGCTACGGCTCGCTCGAGGTGCTCAAGGGCGTCTCGATCACCGCCCCACGCGGCCATGTGGTGTCGCTGATCGGCTCTTCGGGCTCGGGCAAGTCGACCCTCTTGCGGTGCTGCAACCTGCTCGAAGACAGCCAGAAGGGCGACGTGATCTTCGAGGGCGAGCACGTCGCCTGGCGTGGCGAGGGACTCAATCGTCGTCCCGCCGACCGCGCGCAAGTCACCCGCTTCCGCACGAACCTGTCGATGGTGTTCCAGCAGTTCAACCTCTGGGCCCACATGACGATCCTGCAGAACGTGATGGAAGCGCCGGTGACGGTGCTGGGCCGCGACAAGGCAAAGGTCGAGAAGCTGGCGCGCGAATTGCTGGCGAAGGTCGGCATCGGCGACAAATGCGACGCCTGGCCCGCGCAGCTCTCGGGCGGCCAGCAGCAGCGGGCGGCGATCGCGCGGGCGCTGTGCATGGAGCCCAAGGCGCTTCTTTTCGACGAGCCCACCTCGGCGCTCGATCCCGAATTGCAGCAGGAGGTGGTGAAGGTCATCAAGGACCTCGCCGCCGAACACCGCACCATGATCCTCGTCACCCACGACATGCGGCTGGCACGTGACGTCTCGGACCACGTCGTCTTCCTGCACCAGGGCAAGATCGAGGAAGAGGGCCCGCCAGAGGCTCTGTTCGGCGCGCCGAAATCGACGCGCCTGCAACAATTCCTGTCGGCCACCGCGCCGGCGTGAACCAACCCAAGAACAAACAACGGGGAACCCAAGATGAAAAAACTGATCCTGACCGCCGCCATTCTCGGCCTGTCGGCCGGCATTGCCGCGGCTGAAACGGTCCGCATGGGCACCGAGGGCGCCTACCCTCCCTACAACTACATCGACGACAACGGCGAAGTTGCAGGTTTCGAGCGCGAACTGGGCGACAAGCTCTGCGAGATGGAGAGCCTCGATTGCACCTGGGTCACCAATGACTGGGATTCGATCATCCCGAACCTGCTGAGCGGCAACTACGACACCATCATCGCTGGCATGTCGATCACCGCCGAGCGCGAGAAATCGATCGACTTCACCCAGCCCTACTACCCGCCGGCGCCCTCCGCTTATCTCGCGATGGATCCGAACGTCGATCTCAAGGGCGCCGTGGTCGCGGCGCAGACCGGCACGATCCAGGCGGCCCATGTCGCCGAAAGCGGTGCGACGCTCGCCGAATACGCCACGCTCGACGACACGATCGCGGCGGTGAAGAACGGCGAGGCCGACGCGGTCTTCGCCGACAAGGACGCGCTCAAGCCCTTCGACGGTCAGGACAACCTGCAATTCGTCGGCGACGACGTGCCGCTGGGCAAGGGCATCGGCATCGGCCTGCGCAAGTCCGACACCGAGCTCAAGAACAAGCTCGATGACGGGATCTCGAAAATGAAGGCCGACGGCTCGCTCAACGAGATGATCAAGAAGTATTTCGGCGACAAAGCGCTGACCTTCAAAAACTGATCCAGAAAGCGGGGGGCGGGTCACGCGGCGCGCCCCCCGACCGATCCAGATGCTCAACAGCTGTTCCGATCCTTCCGCCCTTCACGGGCTTTCCTGGCTTCTGTGCTACCTGACAACGGGCAAGCACATGATGTTCTATGGCTCCTTTGGGATCGTGCTGATCCTGCTGGCCGTGACGGCGCCGGTGGCGCTGATCTTCGGTTTCGGGGGCGCGCTCGCCGCGCGGTCGACCCTCGCACCGCTGAAGCTTCTGGGACGCGGCTATATCGCGATGGTGCGCGGTGTGCCGGATATCATCTTCTTCCTCTTCGTGCCGATCGCGATGGACCAGGGGCTCGAATACCTGAAATCGCGCGCGATCTGCCCCGACCCCGGCCCCGCCTGGACGGGCAACGAGTTCCACGTCTGTGCCGCGGCGAAAATCCCGCTCGGTACCTCCCCACAATTCTACCACGAGGCCTATGGCTTCGCGCTGGCCGTGGTGGCCTTCTCCATCGTCTACGGGGCGTTCGCCGCGAACGTGCTGTTCGGTGCGATGCAGGCCGTGCCGCGCGCGCAGCTGGAGACCGCCGAGGCTTACGGCATGACTCGCGCGCAGGTGAACCGCCGCGTACTGATCCCGCAGATGTGGGCCTATGCGATCCCCGGCCTGTCAAACCTATGGATGATCCTCATCAAGGCGACGCCTCTGCTGTTCCTTCTGGGCATCGAGGATATCGTCTACTGGGCGCGCGAACTCGGCGCGACCAAGTCGCAGATCTACTCCTATCCACACCCCGACTGGCGGCTCTACTACTTCCTCGCGCTGCTGGTCTTCTATCTGGTGATGACCAAGCTCTCCGAGATCGTGCTGGCGCGCATCAACCGCCGCCTCTCCTTCGGGCAGGCCACGGCTGCCGGTGAAGCGCTGAGAAAGGCGGGCGCATGAGCTGCATTCAGACCATCGCGGATTACGGTCTGCGGTCCGTGGGCATCGGCGAGCGGCTGCTGCCGCGCTCCGATTTCACCATGTGCCAGCAATTCACCCTGATCGGCTCGGGGATGATCTGGAACCTCTATTTCGGCATCCTCGCGCTTCTGGCGGGCTTCTTCCTCGCGACCACGCTGGCAGTGGCGAAGAACTCCGAACGTGCAATTTTCCGCAAACCCGCGGACTGGTTCATTTTCCTGTTCCGCGGCTCACCGCTCTTCATCCAGTTTTTCCTCGCCTACGAGGCCTTCGCGATGCTGCCCCGGGCGGGCTTCCCGATCCTTGGCATCACGGTCGCGACGGACTGGATCACGCGGGCCTGGGCAGGCGCCCTGATCGTGCTGTTCTTCAACACCTCCGCCTATGCCGCCGAGATCTTCTACGGCGCGCTGCGCTCGGTTCCGAAAGGCGACATGGAAGCCGCGGACGCCTATGGCATGACCGGCTGGACCAAATTCCGCCGCGTGACATGGCCGACGATGCTCCGGCTCGGTTGGCCGTCCTACACCAACGAGGCGATCTTCCTGTTCCACGCCACCACGCTCGTGTTCTTCTCGGGCTTCCCGGCGTTCCGGCAGGAGGGCGACGCGCTCTATTACGCGAAATATTTCGCGGACAAGACCTTCAATCCCTTCATCCCCTACCCGATCGCGGCGTTCTATTTCATCCTGCTCACGCTCTGCGTCATCGCGGTCTTCGGGGTGATCAACCGCCGCCTGAACCGCCATCTGCCGCAGGAAAGCCGCAAGCGCTTCCGGTTCAGGCCGCAGATTATCAGGTGACACATGAACTGGCTGCACGACCATCCCGACGTTCGCACGATCCGCGTGGCGGCGGCCGATCTCAACGGGGTGGCGCGCGGCAAACGCCTGCCGGCTCGTTTCGCCGATAAGGTCTTCACCGAAGGGACGCGCTTTCCCTATTCGGTGATGAACCTCGACATCTGGGGCGAGGATGTCGAAGACAGCCCGCTTGTGTTCGAGTCCGGCGATGCCGACGGCCTTCTGATGCCGACAGAGCGGGGCTTCCTGCCGATGCCGTGGCTCTCGGCGCCGACGGCGCTGCTGCCGATCTGGATGTTTCACATGGACGGCACGCCCTATGCGGGCGATCCCCGGCAGGCGCTGGCCCGCGTCGTGGAACGCTACAAGGCTCTGGGGCTGACCCCCGTGGTCGCGACCGAGCTGGAATTCTTCCTGATCGACGATAGCGGCAAGACCCTGCGGGTGCCGCCCTCGCCGCGCTCGGGCAAACGCCGCACCGGCGGCGAGGTGCTATCGTTGCGCGCGCTCGACGCGTTCGACATTTTCTTCAGCCAGCTCTACGACGCCTGCGAGGCGATGGATATTCCCGCCGATACCGCGATCTCCGAAGCGGGTCCCGGCCAGTTCGAGATCAACCTTAGCCACCAACCCGACCCGCTGAAGGCCGCCGATGACAGCTGGCTGTTCAAGATGCTGGTGAAAGGGCTGGCACGCGCGCATGGTTTCGCCGCGTCCTTCATGGCGAAACCGTACGACGAATGGCCCGGCAACGGCATGCATATGCATTTCTCCGTGCTCGACGCCGAGGGCAACAACATCTTCAACGACGGCACGCCGCAGGGCTCGGATCAGATGCGCCACGCGGTCGCCGGCTGTCTGGCCGCGATGTCGGGCTCGGCGCTGATCTTCGCGCCGCATGAGAACAGCTATGACCGGCTGGTGCCCGACGCCCATGCGCCAACTGGGATCGCCTGGGCCTACGAGAACCGCACCTCGGCGCTGCGTATCCCGGCCTCTGGCCCGCAGGCGCGCCGGATCGAGCATCGCGTGGCGGGCGGCGACGTGAACCCCTACCTGATGATCGCCGCTATCCTGGGCGCGGCGCTGATCGGGATCGAAGACAAGATGGAAGCGCCCGAGCCGATCAAGGGCAACGCCTATGCGCTCGACCTGCCGCAGATGCCCACCGACTGGGAAGAGGCGATCGACGCCTTCCAGAATTGCGAGATCATGCCGCGCATCTTCGACCGCGAACTGATCACCAATTTCGCCATGACCAAGCGGCAGGAGCTGCATTACATGGCGGAGCTCTCGGATCAGGAACAGACCGAGCTTTACCTGGATACCGTCTGAAGGGGGCGCTGCCCCCTCGGGCTTCGCCCTCACCCCCGGGATATTTCTCCCAAGGGGAAGGGAGAGGCGGGGCGCAGTCAGAGGGGCCGCGCCTCTACCCGGATGAAGCTTTCGCCTCGGCCCGGGGATAGAGCCGGCCCATCGTCAGGCCGCGCGTGGCGTTGAGGATCATCAGCCCCGCCCAGAGCCCGTGATTGCCGAAAAGCGGGATCAGCACGAAAAGTGCCACCGTGTAGATCGCGACCGAGACGACCATCGCGTTGCGCATCTCGCGCGTCAGGGTCGCGCCGATGAAAATGCCGTCGAGCATCCAGGCCGGTCCCCCGATCAGCGGCGCGCCGGCGATCCAGATCAGGTAGTCGCGCGCCTCGATGCGGACATTCGGCGCGGTGGTCATCAGGTCGATGATCGCAGGGCCTGCGAGCAGGAAGACCGCGCCCAGCACGAGCGCGCCACCGATCCCCCATTGCGAGGACACGATGCTCGCCCGGCGCAGCCGTGCCGCGGAATGCGCGCCCACGGCCTGGCCCACGAGGCTCTCGGCGGAGAAGGCGAACCCGTCCAGCGCGAAGGCCGTGATCTGCAGGAATTGCAGCAGCACCTGATTGGCCGCGAGGGTCACATCGCCCTGCCCCGCGCCGAGGAACAGGAAGGAGGTGAAGCTCGCCTGCAGCAGGATCGAGCGGAGCATGATGTCGGTATTCACCCGCGCCATAGTCGCCAGTTTCACGCGGTCGAAGATCGCGCGCGCGCGCCACAGCCCTCCCGCAAAGGCAGCGCGACACAGCCAAAGCGCCAGCAGCACACCGCCGATTTCGGAGATGAGCGTGGCGCCGGCTACGCCTTGCACGCCCCAACCGAAGCCGAGAACGAACAGAAGATCCAGCCAGACGTTCAATGCGTTCATCGCCACCTGCAGCAAGAGGACCCCGCGCGTGCGCTCCAGCGCGATCAACCATCCGGTGAAAGCGTAGAGCGAGATCGTCAGCGGCGCGCCCCAGATGCGGATCTGCAGGTAGTCGCGGGCAAGACCCTCGACCTCGTCGCTCGCTGGGGCAAGCTGAAAAGCGGCCCAGAACAGCGGAAGTTGCAGCACGATGAGGCTCAGCCCGGCGATCCCCGCAATGATCAGCGCGCGCATCAGCCCGGCGGACACCTCGCCGGTGTCGCCCGTCCCATGCGCCTGGCTCACCAGCCCGGTTGTGCCCATCCGGAGGAAGCCGAAGATCCAGTAGAGCGAGGACAGGATCACCGCTCCGATCCCCACCGCCCCGATCGGCGCGGGCAGGCCGATCTGGCCGACGACAGCCGTGTCGACCGCGCCGAGGATAGGGATCGTAGCGTTCGAGAGGACGATGGGCAGCGCGATCTTCAGGACCCGCGCATGGGTAATCTCAGCCATTGGCGGAGGTATCGTCCCGCGCGGGCATCAGGAAGTGTCCGGTCGCCTGCGCGAAGATCCGGGTCCGGTTGTCCTGCCAGGCCTCGACATGGACGCTGGCGTAACGCCGCCCCGAGCGGTTGACCCGCGCCCGCGCATAGGCGTCGCGCGGCAGGCCGGAGCGCAGGTAATCCACCGTGAAGTCGATCGTCTTGGGCAGCCGCGGCAGGCTCTCGGGCGTCAGCGCGTCGAAATCGATCCGCCCCGCCTCGATATCGTCCCAGAGGTAGGACCAGCTGAGCTCGATGATCGCGGTGACCTCTAGAAAGGCCGCCGTCACCCCGCCATGGATCGCGGGCAGCATCGGGTTGCCGATCAGCTTGTGATCATAGGACAGAACACCGATCAGCTCGTCGCCGCGCCGGTCGAAACCGATGCCGAGGAATTGCGCGTAAGGAATGCCCTCGACGAGCATCTTGAGCGCGCCGTCACGGCGCTGCTTGACCTGCTGGACGGGTTCGGGCTTGGGACGGCTCATGCCTGGCCCTCCGATTTGGGTTTGTCGGGCCGCGAGACGGTGAAGGCACCGGTGGCAGTCGCCACGGGGCGCTCCGCGTCCTCGTCATGGGTGGTCGCACGCACGAAGGCCACCGAGCGGGTGACGTGATAGCATTCGGCCCGCGCGGTGATCTGCTGGCCGGGCGTCGCGGGGCGCATGTAATCGATGCGCAGATCGAGCGTCGCGGTAGAGGCGCCGGCCTGCGGGTGGCTCATTACGGCGGCGCCCGCGCAGGTATCCATCAGCGCCGAGACCGCGCCGCCATGGATCACGCCGGTGCGCGGATCGCCCACGAAGCGCGTGTCATAGGGCATCGAGAGGGTCGCGCAGCCGGGGCGGATCTCGTCCATCTGCATGCCCAGCGCGCGGGAATGCGGGATCGCCTCGATGAACTGGCGGGCCTGTTCGAGTATCTTGTCGTTCTCGTCGCTCATGAAATCATCCCCGAATGTCTTGCGCGACTATCCCCGCTGGCCGACGGGGTTACAAGACCCGCGCCTCAGCCCTGCCCCTGCGACATCAGGAAATAGCGCGCGATCCCGTAGAGGTAGAAACCGGTGAACATGATGTTGAGATATTTCAGCTGGCGCTCTGTATGCAGCCAGGCGTGATAGGCCCAGATCAGGCAGAATGGCAGGCTGAGAAACAGGTTGAGCGGGTACCAGTTCTGCACGATGGCAATGGTGGAGGCGATGCCGAGGGCGAGCGCGACCCATTTCATCTCTTGCTGATAGGCCGCAAGGCCACCTTCGCGCAGACGCAATGCCGAACGCATTCCCGCTCCTTCTGGTCGTCTTCGATATCGGGGATCGCGACCCCTCGGGCCTGCGATACGCTTGATATGCCACATGAAAGTAGACGCGTCCAGACGGGCGAGGCTCAGCGGCGCGCTGCGAAGAAATCCTTCAGGAGCGCCTCGGCCTCCGCCGCCCCGATGCCGTCGTAGATTTCCGGCACGTGGTGGCTCTGCGGATGCGCGAAGATGCGCGGCCCCTGCGCGACGCCGCCCGATTTCGGATCGGCCGCGCCATAATAGAGCCGCGCGATCCGGGCCTGCGAGATCGCCGAGGCGCACATCGGACAGGGCTCGAGCGTGACATAGAGGTCGTAACCGGGCAGCCGCTCCGAGCCGATCTGCGCACAGGCGTCGCGCATCGCGAGAATCTCGGCATGGGCCGTCGGATCGCCCAGCTCGCGCGTGCGGTTGCCCGCAGAGGCCACCACCCTACCGTCAGGGGAGACGACGACCGCGCCGACGGGCACTTCGCCGCGCTTGGCCGCCTCGCGCGCCTCTGCCAGCGCCTGTTGCATGAAAGACCGGAATTCCATGGCTCTTCATCGCCTGCAAACCCGCGCTTATCAAGACGCTTCCCACGCGCCTCGGAAAGGTGTAGATCGCGGTCTTTCGCGCCCGAGCGACTCGCGCGCCCCCTCCCCTAGAAGGAACCGGACATGACCGACACTCCCGAAAATTCCGCCCCGAAATCCGTCGAAAAATCCGCCGCGAAGGAACGCGTGGCCAAGGTGATCGCGCGCTCCGGCGTGGCCTCGCGCCGTGACGCCGAGAAGATGATCCTCGCCGGCAAGGTCGCGGTGAACGGCAAGCAGATCGACTCGCCCGCACTCGACGTGGCGGCCTCGGACAAAATCACCATCGACGGCAAGGCGATCGACGCACCGCAGGAGACGCGGCTGTGGCTTTACTACAAGCCGCTGGGTCTGGTCACGACCGAGAAAGACGAACAGGGCCGCCGTACGATTTTCGACGAAATGCCCGAAGGCATGCCGCGCGTGCTGAACGTGGGCCGTCTCGACCTCAACTCCGAAGGCCTGCTGCTCTTGACCAATGACGGCGGCCTCAAGCGCCGTCTGGAACTGCCCGAGACCGGCTGGCTGCGCAAATACCGCGTTCGCGTGAATGGCCGCCCGACCGAGCAGAGCTTCGAGCCGCTGCGCCAAGGCATAACCATCGACGGCGAAGAATTCCTGCCGATGGAGGTCTCGCTCGACCGTCAGCAGGGCGCGAATGCGTGGCTGACCGTGGGCATCCGTGAAGGCCGCAACCGCGAAATCCGTCGCGCCATGACCGAGATCGGCTTCCAGGTGAACCGCCTGATCCGGATCAGCTATGGTCCGTTCCGCCTGATGGACATGAAGGCAGGCGACGTCATGGAAGTGAAGCGCAAGATGCTGCGCGACCAGCTGGGCGGCCTGCTCGACGACAAGCCGGTGGGCGGCGAAGCGAAGCCCGAGCGCAAGGAGCGTGGGGATCGCCCGGAGCGCGGCGAGCGCAAGGACCGGGGCGACAAGCCGCGCTTCAAGCGGGATCGCGATGACGGCGGCCGCGATGACAAGCCGCGCTTCCGCAAGGATCGTGACGAAGGCGGCCGTGAGGATCGTCCGCGCAAGCCGCGCACGGGCGGCTTCAAGTCGCATCGTGACGAGGGCGACCGCGGAGATCGGGGCGAGCGCGGCGATCGTGGGCCGCGCTTCTCGAAGGACCGGGGCGACCGCCCGGATCGCGGGCCGCGTGGCGACAAGCCGCGCTTCAACCGGGACCGCGACGAGGGTAGCCGCGACGACAAACCGCGCTTCCGCAAGGACCGCGAAGAGGGCGGGCGCGAGGATCGCCCGTTCCGCGACGGGCCACGCAAGCCGCGGGCCGGTGGCTTCAAGTCGCATCGCGATGAAGGCGAGCGCGGCGATCGGGGTCCGCGTTTCTCGAAGGATCGTGGAGACCGTCCGGATCGTGGGCCGCGTGGCGACAAGCCCAGCTTCAACCGCGACCGCGATGACCGCTCCGGCGGGAAGTTCGGCGGCAAGCCCAGTGGGAAGTTCGGCGACAAGGCGCGCTTCAGCCGGGACCGCGACGAAGCGGGCCGCGACGACCGTGGCGGCGACAAGCCCCGCTCGGGCGGGTTCAAATCGCATGGTGGCAAACCGGGCGGGAAACCGCGTTCGGGCGGCTTCAAATCCCACGGCGACGCGCGCGGCGACCGGCCCGCACGTTCCGGCGGCTTCAAATCGCATGGCGGCAAGCCGGGCGGAAAACCCGGCGGCAAGCCCTTCGGCGGCAAGCCGCGCGGTGGCAACCGCGACTGACCGGCGAAAACACGCTGTGAGTGAGGGGAAAACCGCCGTGGTTTTCCCCTCACTTTTTTCCTCGGCGGGTTTACGCGAATTTCACACCGTCTCTCTGGCATAGACCCGCCAGCCTGCTTATAAAATATTATCAGGACGCCGGAATTCGCGTCCGATGGCAGGGGCTGGCGATGTCGCGCGAAGCGCAAAAGAGAATCGCTTTCTGGCTGATGATCGCGCTGACGCTGTCGGTCGCGTTCACCGGGAGCGTGTGATGGCTCAACGCTATGGCGGAAAATACTCGCCCCAAGGCCCGGCCAGCGGGCCCGACCTGCACGATCCCCGCAGCGTACCTCCCCATCGCCGTCCCGATGCTCGCCACCCCCAGGAAGGCCGTCCGTTCTGGATCGTGGCCGCCGCCCTGCCCTTTCTGCTGAGCGCTTTCGGCGACGGGCCCCTCACCTTGGCCCGCGCGCTCGCGGCTTTCGCGCTGATCGCGGGCGCCGCCTGGACGATCCGCGAGGGGCTGCGGGCGGAATTCGCCTATGTCGCCCGCGCCTCGGCCAAGCGGCCCGCCTTTCCTCGGAAGATTCTGGGCTCGGTCGCCTATGGGCTGGGCCTCGCCATCGGCGCACAAGCGCCCGGCCTCGGTGTGATCGGAGCCGCCGGGATCGGCGCGATCGGCACCGTTGTCTCGCTCGTGACCTTCGGTCTCGATCCGCTGAAGGACAAAGGGATGGACGGCGTCGATGAATTTCAGCAAGAGCGCGTCGCCCGCGTGGTCAAGGAGGGCGAGGCCTATCTGGAAGAGATGCGCAAGGCGATCACCCCCTCGGGCGAGCGTGTCCTGATCGGCCGGGTCGAGCAATTCGCCACCACTGCCCGCGATCTGTTCCGCGCGGTCGAGGAAGACCCCGGCGATCTGGCGCAGGCGCGGCGCTACATGACGGTCTATCTGCAGGGCGCGCGCGACGCGACGATCAAGTTCGCCGACCTGTGGCGCAACACCCGCGATCAGACCGCACGCGACGATTACGCGGCGCTGCTGGATGATCTGGAGGCGAATTTCACCGCGCGCACCAGGAAAATGCTGGAGGACGGCCGCGAAGGGCTGGAAATCGAGATCGACGTTCTGCGCGACCGGCTGGCGCGCGAAGGGGTCGTGCCGACGACCCGAAAGACATGACGAGGCGTGACGTGACACGTGACCCCGGGACCTGTCCCGACAGGCGCAAGGAGGCCCTGAGATGACCGAGACGACCCGCCAGAAGGCGACCGAGCTGATGACCGAAGTGGAAGGTGTCAGCGGCTCCCTGCTGCCCGAGCCGGGCCCGGCAGAGGCGGTGACCCCGCTCGATCAGGCTCCGCCGGAAACCGCCGAGGAAATCCGCAAGCGCATGGCCGAGCTGGACATGAGCGACACGAATTCGATCGTCCGCTTCGGTTCGCGCGCGCAGACCGATCTGCAATCGATCAGCCAGGAAATGCTCTCGGGCGTCAAGAACAAGGATGTCGGCCCCGCCGGGGACAGCCTGCGCCAGATCGTCACCACGATCCGCGGCTTCTCGGTGTCGGAACTCGATGTACGCCGCAAGCGCAGCTGGTGGGAGAAACTGCTGGGCCGCGCCGCTCCGTTTGGCAATTTCGTCGCCCGCTTCGAGGAGGTGCAGGGCCAGATCGACCGCGTCACCGACGAGTTGCTGAGCCACGAGCATAACCTGCTCAAGGACATCAAATCGCTCGATATGCTCTACGACAAGACGCTGCATTTCTACGACGAGCTCGCGCTCTACATTGCAGCGGGCGTCGAAAAGCTGGCCCAGCTCGACACGCAGGAAATCCCTGCAAAAGAAACAGAGATGGAAGCCGCTTCCGAAGATCAGAAAGTACTCAAGGCACAGGAACTCCGCGATCTGCGCGCCGCGCGCGACGATCTGGAACGCCGGGTGCATGATCTGAAACTGACGCGTCAGGTGACGATGCAGTCGCTGCCTTCGATCCGGCTGGTCCAGGAAAACGACAAGAGCCTTGTGACCAAGATCAACTCGACGCTGGTGAACACGGTGCCTCTCTGGGAGACTCAGCTGGCGCAGGCGGTCACGATCCAGCGCTCGCGCGAGGCGGCGGGCGCCGTGCGCGAAGCGAATGACCTCACCAACGACCTGCTGACCGCCAACGCCAAGAACCTGCGCGAAGCCAATGCCGAGATCCGCACCGAAATGGAACGCGGCGTTTTCGACATCGAGGCGGTGAAAGCGGCCAATGCCGATCTGGTCGCCACGATCGAAGACAGCCTGCGCATCGCCGACGAAGGCAAGCGCAAGCGGGCGGATGCCGAGAAGGAACTGATCGAGATGGAAGACAAGCTGCGCAACACCCTGTCGGCGGCGAAATCCTCCGCACAGGCCGGCGGAGCTGCGGGATGATGCGGATGCGTGCGGCCTTCCCGGTTCTTGCAGGGCTGGCGGCGCTGGCCCTTTCGGCCTGCACGCCGGGCTTGGGCGGCTCGCCGCTCGCACCGGACAAGACCGCGCGCCCGCCCAGCGCGCCAGCCGATCTCGACCGCTCCAAGGTCACGGAGCAGAGCGCGCTGTCGCGAGAGATGTCTGCCTATTTCGCCAAGACCGCCGCCGAGATGGAAAGCCGCGGCCAGCTGCGCACCGATGTCGCGCCGCGCGATGCACCGTTCAACCAGCGCCAACTGGTGCAGAACTTTATCCATATCGCGCTCTACGACGAATACGCGGCGCAGGGCGGCGGGTTCGTCGCCCGCCAGACCCCCTCTCGGCTGCGGCGCTGGGAGAAACCGGTTCGGATGGACGTCGATTTCGGCGCTTCGATACCCAAGGCCGACCGCGCCTCGGATGTCGCCGAAGTGCGCGCCTATGCGGGCAAGCTCGCGAGCGCCTCGCGCCATCCGGTCAGCGTTGTAAAGCATGGCGGCAATTTCCACGTGCTGTTCCTCAACGAAGACGAGCGTCGCGCGATCGGCCCGCGCCTGCGACAACTCGTGCCGGGGATCGATGAAAGTTCCGTCGAGGCGATCACGAACCTGCCGCTGTCCACCTACTGTGTCGTCTTCGCCTTCTCGCAGGGCGACAGCCCGATCTATACCGACGCGGTCGCGGTGATCCGCGGCGAGCACCCGCCGGAACTGCGCACCAGCTGTATCCACGAGGAGCTGGCTCAGGGGCTCGGCCTCGCGAATGACTATCCGCGCGCGCGGCCCTCGATCTTCAACGATGACGAGGAATTCTCGCTGCTGACCAAGCATGACGAGCTGCTGCTGCAGATGCTTTACGATCCGCGCCTGAAGCCCGGCATGACCGAACGCGAGGCCCGCCCGATCGTCACCACCATCGCCGCCGAATTGCTGGGCGGCGCAAGCTGAGAACCAAGAAGGAACCGCATCCATGGGCATTCTCGATTTCCTCTCGGGCGAATTCATCGACGTCATCGGCTGGACCGACGACACCCGCGACACGATGGTCTGGCGGTTCGAACGTGAGGGCCATGCGATCAAATACGGCGCCAAGCTGACCGTCCGCGAAGGTCAGGCCGCCGTCTTCGTCCATGAGGGGCAGCTGGCCGATATCTTCGGTCCGGGCCTCTACATGCTGGAGACGAACAACCTGCCGATTCTGACGACGCTTCAGCATTGGGATCACGGGTTCAAATCGCCCTTCCAGTCCGAAATCTATTTCGTCAACACAACGCGGTTCAATGACCTCAAATGGGGCACGAAGAACCCGGTCATGGCGCGCGATCCCGAATTCGGCCCGGTGCGCATCCGCGCCTTCGGCACCTATTCGATGCGCGTCACCGATCCGGGCAAGTTCCTGACCGAGATCGTCGGCACCGATGGCGAGTTCACCTCGGACGAGATCAGCTACCAGCTGCGCAACGTGATCGTGCAGGAGTTTTCGCGCGCCATCGCCAGCTCGGGCATCCCGGTCCTCGACATGGCGGCGAACACTGCGGACATGGGTAAGGTGATCACCAAGGCGATCGCACCCACCATTGCGAATTACGGGCTGGAGCTGCCGGAATTCTACATCGAGAACGTCTCGCTTCCCGAAGCGGTGGAGGCGGTTCTCGACAAGCGCACCTCGATGGGCATCGTGGGCGATCTGAACCGCTACATGCAATATAATGCCGCGGAGGCCATGGGGCAGCCGGGCTCGGGCGCCTCCGCCGGGATGGGCGCGGCGATGGGGGCCGGAATGGGCGCGGGCATGGGCATGGCGATGGGTCAGCAGATGGGGCCGTGGGGGCAGATGGGCCAACAACCCGCCGCCGCCGCGCCGCCGCCCCCTCCCCCGCCACCGGTCGAGAAGGTCTGGCATCTCGCGGTCAACGGCCAGACGCAGGGGCCCTTCGGGCGCGGCCATCTGGGACGCATGGTCTCGGAAGGCTCGCTCACCCGTGACAGTCTCGTCTGGACGCCGGGTCAGAACGGCTGGATGCGCGCCGAGGACGTGACCGAACTGGCGCAGCTCTTCACCATCGCACCGCCGCCGCCCCCGCCTGCTGCGAGCTGATCCGATGCTGGGTTTCCCGAAAGTGGGGCGGAGCGCAGCTGCCGCCCCTGCCGACCCACGCGGCGAGAGCCACTATCACTGCGAAAGCTGTGGAGCTGATCTGCGGTTTGCGCCGGGCCAGACGCGGCTCGTCTGCGACCACTGCGGCCATGTGCAGGACATTCCCTCCGCCACCGGGCGCGGTGAGGCCCGTTTGCGCGAATTGCCGCTCGACGATGCGCTGACCCGCGAATTGCCCGCGCAGGAGATGGAGGAGCACCGCACCGTCTCCTGCCCCAATTGCGGCGCCTCGATCGAGCTGCAGAATGGCGAGCACGCGACTGAATGCCCGTTCTGCGCGACGCCGGTGGTGGTCGATACCGGCACGACGCGGCTGATCAAGCCGCAAGGCGTGCTCCCCTTCCAACTGACCGAGGAACAGGCGCGCGCGGCGCTCTCGAAATGGCTCGGCTCGCTGTGGTTCGCGCCCAACGGGCTGTCGCAATATGCCCGCAAAGGCCGGCGCATGACCGGCATCTACGCGCCCTTCTGGACCTTCGATGCCGCCACCCGCACGCGCTATTCCGGGCAGCGCGGCGATGCTTACTACGTCACGCGCACGGTGCAGACCGACAAGGGCCCCCGCACCGAGCAGGTCCGCCGCATCCGCTGGACCCCGGTCTCGGGTCAGGTCGCGCGCGATTTCGACGATGTGGTGATCTACGCCGCGCGCTCGCTGCCGCCCGATTACGTGCAGGCGCTGCGCCCTTGGGATTTGACGGCGCTCGAACCCTACCGGCGCGATTACCTCGCGGGCTTCACCGCCGAGGGCTACACCGTGCAACTGCAAGAGGGCCATCATGCCGCGCAGGCAGAGATGATCCGCGTCATCCAGACCGACATCCGTCGCGATATCGGCGGCGACGAGCAGCGGATCGGCGCGATGGACCCGCAGTTCTCGGCCGAAACCTTCAAGCATATCCTGCTACCGATCTGGACCGCCGCGTACAAGTTCCGCGGCCGCTCCTACCGCTTCGTCGTCAACGCCCAGACGGGCCGCGTGCGCGGGGATCGCCCGTGGTCGGCATGGAAGATCGCACTGGCAGTGATTGCTGCACTAATCGTGGCGGGCGTGTTCTTCTACCTGAAGGGCCGCTGAGAGATCAGCCTTTTGCCAAGTCTTCCATCCCGAAGGCGACGCCCTGCGGCGCGAGCCATTCGGCGAAGCGCGCAATCTTCTCGTCAATCGAGCAGTTATTGGTCTGCCGCGCCATTTCGATGTCATAGGCGGCGCGAAGATCCATCTGGCGTTCGGGGCTCAGCTCTTTCCAGCGCGTCATGTCGTCTCCTTGCAAAGCCGAAGTGGGTTCCCGATATATCTTTCAACCCAATGTAAAGGAGGGGTGACATGACCCAATCCTCTCAAAGCTATCGTGTGACCTGCCTCGATTGCGGACAGGCCAACCGCGTCCCCGCCGAGAAGCTGGGCGCGAACCCGAAATGCGGCACCTGCGGCGGATGGCTCGTTTCGCACAAGGTGACGGAAGTAGATTTCAAGACGCTCGCCAAGGCCGAGAAGGACGACCTGCCGCTGCTGGTCGATTTCTGGGCGCCGTGGTGCGGCCCGTGCAAGGCGATGGCGCCGCAGTTCAACATGGCCGCAGAGAAGCTGACCCCGCATGTGCGGCTCGCGAAGATTAACACGCAGGTGAACCCTTCCGCGACTCAACGCTACCGGATTCAGGGCATTCCCGCTTTCATCCTGTTCGCGAAAGGCCGCGAGGTCGCCCGTGCCGCAGGGGCGCGCCCGGCAGGCGATCTGGTCAATTTCGTGAAGTCGAAAATCTCGGTGCCCGCATAAAGCGGATCGGCAGAAATTTTAGCGTGCGGCGCGGGCGGGCCGCTTGACAACGCCCGCGCCTTGCGCGAAATACCACGCCACGGTACGGGGCCTTAGCTCAGCTGGGAGAGCGCGTCGTTCGCAATGACGAGGTCAGGGGTTCGATCCCCCTAGGCTCCACCAAACCGCCTCTAAAAGCGCCCGACCTTCGGGCGCTTTTTGTGTTTTAAAGCGATCTCAAATACTTAGTGGAAGAGAGCCAGCCAGTGGCCCCGCTTTGTGGATGAACTATCCCCAGATTTCGTGGCACCCGCCCGGCTTATCCACCACAAATTGCTTTACAGAACGCAAACCTGCCTACACGATATGTTGTAGGGAAAGGCGGCTGCTACCGCCGTTCCTTGTAAAGCCGACAAGCCCTAGGGGAGCTGCACTCCGGGCATCTAAAAAGGCAGGGGGATACGAGCATGGCACTGAGCGAAGACTATCTGTACGCCGAGGAACTCCACCCGATCGACATCGTCGAGACGCTGGCCGAAGCCCATGAATGGGAATTCGACCGGGTTACCGATGACCAGATCGCAATGGCGGTCGAGGGTCAGTGGCGGACTTACTCGATCACCCTCGCCTGGTCGCCGATGGATGAAACCCTGCGGCTGATCTCCACTTTCGAGATGGATCCGCCCGCGACCCGTGAGGGCGCGCTCTACGAGCTTCTCAACCGCATCAACGACCGGGTCTGGACCGGCGCCTTCACCTTCTGGCCCGATCAGCGGCTGATGGTCTGGCGGCACGGGCTGGTGCTATCGGGCGGGCAGATGCCCGGGCCGGAGCAGATCGACCGGCTGATCGGCGCGGCTGTCGTGTCCTCCGAGCGGTTCTACCCGGCTTTCCAGCTGGCGACCTGGGGCGAGCGCACTCCCGAAGACGCGATGCAGGTGGCCATTGCGGAGGCCTACGGGCGCGCCTAATCTCCCCCCGAACAAAGGGGGAAGCATGAGCTTTGATAACATTTCCGACCGCGGCCTCGTCATTCTGGGCTGCGGACGCATGGGCGGCGCGATCCTTCAGGGGCTGTTGAAGGGCGGTCTGCCCGCAGCTTCGGTCTGGGTGGTCGATCCGAATCCATCCGACTGGCTGAAAGAGTCCGGCGTGAATCTCAACGCCGAACTGCCCGACAACCCGGCTGTCGTCCTCGTCGCGGTGAAGCCGCAGATGATGGCCGACGCGCTGCCGCAGCTGTCGGCCATGGCCGAAGGCGATACTCTGTTCGTCACCGTCGCCGCGGGGATCACCATCGAGGGCTACGAGAAGATGCTGGGCAAGCAGGCGCGTCTGGTGCGCGCCATGCCCAACACGCCCGCCGCGATCGGCCGTGGCGTGACCGCGATCGTCGGCAATCCGAACGCGACGAGTGACGATCTCGACACGGCGGATGCGCTGATGACCGGCGTGGGTCAGGTCGTGCGGCTCGACAACGAGGGCCAGATGGATGCGGTAATCGGCGTCTCCGGCTCGGGCCCGGCCTATGTCTTTCACCTGATCGAGGTGATGGCGGCAGCGGGCGAGGCCGAGGGGCTCGATCCCGACCTGGCGCTGCGGCTCGCCAAGGCGACCGTGGGCGGCGCGGGGCAACTGGCCGAGGACAGCGACGAGAGCCCGTCGAAGCTGCGCGAGAACGTCACCTCGCCCGGCGGCACCACGGCAGCGGCGCTCGAGGTTCTGATGGACCCCGAGGCCGGCATGCCGCCCCTGATGCGCAAAGCGGTCGCCGCGAATATCGCGCGCAACCGGGAGCTGGGGAAATGACCATCTCCTTCGACGACTTCATGAAGGTCGACATCCGGTGCGGCCGGATCACGCAGGCCGAGCCCTTCCCCGAGGCGCGCAAGCCCGCGATCAAGCTCTGGGTCGATTACGGCCCGGAGATCGGCGTGAAGAAAAGCTCCGCCCAGATCACGGTGCATTACGCGCCCGAGGAGCTGGTCGGCAAGCTGGTCTTCGGCGTGGTCAACTTTCCGCCGCGCCAGATCGGGCCGTTCATGTCCGAGGCACTGGTGCTCGGCGTGCCGGACGAGGCGGGCGAGGTCGTGCTGCTGACGCCCGACAAGGACGTCCCGATCGGCGGGAGGATGTATTGATGAAGCTCCTCGTGACCCGCAAGCTGACCGACGAAGTCGAGGCCCGCGTGGCGCGCGAATTCGACGTGACCTTCCGCAACGGGGCCGCGCCGATGACCGAGGAGGAAACCCGCGCGGCTCTGGCCGAGTATGACGCGCTTCTCGTCACGCTTGGCGACAAGGTGACGGCGGCGGCCTTCGAGGGCAGCCCGCGCGCGAAGATCGTGGCCAACTTCGGGGTCGGCTATAACCATATCGACGTGGCCGCCGCCGAGGCGAAGGGCATCACGGTGACCAACACGCCGGGCGCGGTGACGGACGCCACCGCCGATATCGCGATGATGCTGATCCTGATGAGCGCACGGCGCGCCTCGGCGGGCGAGCGGTTCGTGCGGCGCGGCGAGTGGACCGGCTGGACGCCGACGCAATTCCTAGGCCAGCACGTCTCGGGCAAGAAAGTCGGGATCATCGGTCTGGGCCGCATCGGCACGGCGATCGCGAAACGCTGCCATTTCGGCTTCGGCATGGAGGTGGCTTACACCAAGCGCACCCCCGTCGACCCGGGCTTCCCCGCGACGCATCTGAGCCAGGACGAGTTGCTCACCAGTTCCGATTTCGTGGTAATCGCGGTGCCGGCGAGCCCCGCCACGCATCACCTGATCGGCGCCGCCGAGATCGCGAAGATGCAGCCGCATGCGCATCTCATCAATATCGCTCGCGGCGATATCGTCGACGAGGCGGCACTGGTGGCGGCGATGCAGGGCAATGTGATCGCGGGCGCGGGCCTTGACGTCTATGAGCGCGAGCCCGACGTCCCCGAGGCCCTGCGCGAGATGGATAACGTCACGTTGCTTCCGCATCTGGGCACCGCCGCTCTTGAGGTGCGCGACGACATGGGCCACATGGCGGTCGACAATCTCATCGCCTTTCGTGACGGCAACACGCCGCCCAATCGCGTGTCGTCTTGACCTTTCACCTCCTTGGCGGGAGGCTCTGCCAAGGAGGATCCGATGCATCAAGCCGTCATTACCGGGACCGGGGTCTATACGCCGGAACACGTCATCACGAATGCCGAACTGGTCGAAGCATTCAACGCCTATGCCGATCTGTTCAACGCCGAGAACGCAGAGGCCATCGCCGCAGGCGAGATCGAGGCCAAGCCGCATAGCTCGGTCGAGTTCATCCTGAAAGCCTCCGGGATCGAGCAGCGCTACGTGATGGACAAGGAAGGCGTGCTGGACCCCACGCGCATGTATCCGCGCCTGCGCCAGCGTTCGGATGAAGAGCCCGGCATCATGGCGGAAATCGCGCTCGATGCCTGCCACAAGGCGCTGAAGATGGCGGGCCGCACGGGCGAGGACGTCGATCTGGTGATCTGCGCGGCCTCGAACATGGAACGCGCCTACCCCGCCATCGCGATCGAGATTCAGAAGCTTCTCGGCGCGGGCGGTTTCGCTTTCGATATGAACGTCGCCTGTTCCTCGGCCACTTTCGGCATTCAGGCCGCCGCCGACATGATCCGCACCGGCTCCGTGCGGCGCGCGCTGGTCGTGAACCCCGAAATCACCTCGGGCCATCTCGAGTGGCGCGACCGGGATTGCCATTTCATCTTCGGCGATGTGGCGACCGCGACGCTAATCGAACGGCACGAGGATGCGCCGCATGGTTTCCTGATCCGTTCCACCCGTTGCGCGACGGAGTTCTCGAACAACATCCGCAACAATAACGGCTTCCTGCGCCGCACCCGGCCCGATGGCGTGGCCGACCGCCGCGACATGCAGTTCATGCAGGAGGGCCGTAAGGTCTTCAAGGAAGTGCTGCCGATGGTGGCGGGCCATATCCACGACCACCTCACCGAGACTGGCGTGGCGACCGAGGACCTGCACCGCCTCTGGCTCCATCAGGCGAACAAATCGATGAACGACTTCATCGGCAAGAAAGTCTTGGGACGCGATCCCGAGGCGGGCGAGCAGCCCAATATCCTGCAGGATTACGCCAACACGTCGTCTGCCGGGTCGATCATCGCGTTTTCGAAATATTCCGACGATTTCAAACCGGGCGAGATCGGACTGATCTGTTCTTTCGGGGCGGGCTATTCGGTGGGCTCGGTCGTGGTCGAGAAGATCTGAGGCTTAGGCCTCTCCCATCGCCTCGCGCCAATGACGGCGGCAGAGGCTGACATAGGTCTCGTTGCCACCGATCTGCACCTGATCGCCATCGCGCAGCGCCTGTCCGTCCGGGCCCATCCGCACCACCATCGTGGCCTTCTTGCCGCAATGGCAGATCGTGCGGACTTCGCGCATCTCGTCGGCGAGCGCCAGCAGCGCCGCCGAGCCGGGGAACAGCTTGCCCTGAAAATCCACCCGCAACCCGTAGCACATCACCGGCACGCGCAGGTCATCGACCGCGCGGGCGATCTGCCAGACCTGCGTCTCGGTCAGGAACTGCGCCTCGTCCACGAAGATGCAGGCGCAGGGGCCGTCCGCCAAGCGCTTCTCGATCAGCGCGAACATATCGGTCTCTTCGGTGAAACAGGCCGCCTCCGCACCGATGCCGATCCGGCTCGCGATGCGCCCGTCGCCCGCGCGATTGTCGAGCCGCGCGGTCACGAGGAACGTCTCCATCCCGCGTTCGATATAGTTGTGGGAGGCTTGCAAGAGGATCGTGCTCTTGCCCGCGTTCATCGTGGAATAATGGAAGTAGAGCTTGGCCATGGCCTGCAATAGCCCGCGATTTTCAGGGGAGCAAGACTGCCCCAGCGACGTTCACGGACGGTCGGCGCTGTCCATCCAGATCGTGACCGGCCCGTCGTTCAGAAGCGCCACTTTCATATCCGCGCCGAACGCCCCGGTCTGGACCGGCAGGCCCAGAGATTCGAGGTGCCGGGCGAAATGCCGATACAGCCGATCGCCCTCTTCGGGCGGTGCGGCAGCAGAGAAACCGGGACGGTTGCCGCGCGAGGTGTCAGCGGCCAGCGTGAACTGGCTGACCACCAGACAGGCGCCGCCAATATCACCCACCGCGCGGTTCATCTTGCCCGCCTCGTCCTTGAAGATGCGCAGTTTCGAGACCCGCTCTGCCAGTTTCTCGGCCACTTTCTCGTCATCACCCTGCATCGCACAGCACAGGATCAGAAGGCCCGACCCGATCTCGGAGATGCGCTTGCCGTCGACGGTGACCGAGGCTTCGGAGACCCGCTGGACCAGCGCCCTCATGCCAGCTCGTCCGACCAGGGCGGGTTGGCCCCTGCCCGGCTGACGACGACCGCAGCGGCGGCCACGCCCAGCTTGAGGCAGTCGGAGATCAATTCGTCCTCGGCCCCTGCAAGCTTGCGTTTGTCGAGAGCATCGGCGCGATCCAGCGCCGCCAGAACGCCAGCGTTGAACGTGTCGCCTGCACCGACCGTATCGATTACCTCGACCTTGCGCGCGGGCACGAACACCTCGCAGTGCTTCGAGAAGCCATGCGCGCCGGTCGCGCCTTCGGTGACGAAGACCAGCTTCGGCCCCTTGGCGAGCAGCCCGCGCGCGAGATCGGCGATGGTGCCCGGCCCTTCGATCCAGCGCAGATCCTCGTCCGAGACCTTCACGATATCGGCCACGGCGAACATCCGTTCAAGCCGCGCGCGATAGGCCGTCTCGTCGCGGATGAAACCGGGACGGATATTCGGGTCGATCATCGTCACGCGGCTCTCCGCCTCGCGCAGCATCAGCGCCTCATAGGCCGCGCCGCAGGGCTCGACCGGCAGGGAGATGCCACCGAAGAACATCGCCTTCACCTCTGCCGGGATCGCAGGCATATCCTCGATCTTCAGCATGCGACCCGCGGTATTCTCGTCGTAGAAGGCGTAGCTCGCATGGCCGTCGGTGAGCGTCACGAAGGCCAGCGTCGTGGGCCGGTCCGAGCGGACCGAGAGCCCCGCATCGACGCCGCTATCAGAGAGTGAGTGGACCAGCATCTGCCCGAACAGATCCTCCGACAGCCCCGACAGGAAACCCGAGCGCGCCCCCAACCGCCCCAGCGCGATCGCGGTATTGAACACCGCTCCTCCGGGATAGGGCGCAAAGGCCGGCTCGCCTTGCGCGCTCTCGCGCGGGAGCATGTCGATCAGTGCCTCACCACAGCTCAGGATCATCGGGGCCTCTCCTCCGTCTTCGCGTTCCGATACCGCTAACACCTGCTACACGCGAAGCGGTCTCCGGGCAATCCCCGCTTGGGTCACGCTTCGCTCGGCCCGCCGCCACCGCCGCGCCGATTCCACCCTTCGATCAGCCATGCCCCCACCGTCAGCAGCGCTGCGAGGAGCAGCCAGACCCAGGCGGGCATCAGCGGCTGCACGCGGATATCGGTGGTGGCCGTTGCGCCGCGCGGCGTGATGCCGATCCAGCCGCGCCCTGCCGAGGGCCGCCCCGCACGCACCTCTCGGATATCGGGCACCCCGTCTTCGAGCCGCGTCACGCCGCCATTCGACGCCTCGACCACGGCAGCGAGGGGATCGCCGCTGGCAATCGTCTGTTCGAACTCGCGCGGGCTGGCGGGGCCCATCGCCACGACCCGCTCCAGATCGCCGTCCTTGAGCCGGTAGAGCCCTGCCTCGGGCGCGGTCCAGCGCGCGGTGAAGCGACCCGGCGCGGTCTCGGTCAGCGGCACTTCCTGCGTCGAGCCATCGGGCAGCGTCACGGTCACCGGCGGCGCGGTATCTTCCATCGTGCGACGGATGATCCGCATCGAAAGCGCGCCGGGATCGATCTCGGCATAGAGTGCCTCCTCTTCCAGCTCAGGCTCTTTCATCTCCCAATGCGCGATGCGGCGCAGCAATTCGAGCTGTGGCCCACCGCCGTCATAGCCGCGATCCCAGAGCCACGCCTGATCGGACGCCAAAAGCGCCACCCGCCCCTCGCCTTCGCGCGATAGCACCAGCAGCGGCTTGCCCTCGGCCCCGGACATGACGACCTCGCCGGTGGGGTTCGTCAGTTCGATCTGGCGCAGCCAGTGCCCCCAATGCGGGCCGTCTTTCTCGGCGGCCGTATCCTCGCCCTCGGGCGCAGGTGCCCCTTCCAGCCCGGCGGTCACCGGATGGCGCAGGCCCAGATCGGTCGGGCGCGGCAGAAAGCTTTCCGACATGACGCGGCCGGTGGGGCGCGCGGGCATGATGTCGCCAAGGCTCGTCTGATAGAGGCTCTCGACAGTTGCGAATTCCGGACCGGCGGCCACGAGGATCGCGCCGCCGCGCTCGACGTAATCCTTGATGTTGTCGAAATAGGCCGACGGCAGGATACCCCGTGCGCCGTAGCGGTCGAAGATGATCAGATCGAACTGGTCGATCTTGTCGACGAACAGCTCCTGCGTCGGGAAGGCGATCAGTGACAGCTCCGTCACCGGCACGCCGTCCTGTTTCTCCGGCGGACGCAGGATGGTGAAATGCACGAGATCGACGCCCGCATCCGACTTAAGAAGGTTGCGCCACGTCCGCTCGCCCGCATGGGGCTGACCCGAGACCAGAAGCACCCGCAGCCGGTCGCGCACGCCGTTGATCTGCACGGTCGCGACATTGTTGCGGTCGGTCAGCTCTCCATCCAGCGGCGTCAGCGTGAACTGCACCACGTTCTGCCCGCCATGGGTCAGCGTCAGCGGCAGTTCCAGATCGCGATCGGTGCGCACCTTGTAGCTTTTCGGGTCCTTGCCATCGATCGAGATCGTCAGATCGGCCACGCCGCCCGCGCTTTCGGGAACGGCGCCCATATCCTCGACCTTGAGACGGATATCGGTTTCCTCACCGATAATGCCAAAGGAAGGCGCGGTCTCGATCAGGATACGACGATCCCAGTCGCTGCGCTTGCCGGTCAGCAGCACCTGCAGCGGCGCGGGCAGATCGGGGGCAAGCTGCGCGTCATGGGCCTGCCCGTCGGTGACCATCAGCGCCCCCGCGACCCGGGCGCGCGGCTCGGCGGCCAGCGCCTCGGCGAGGCTCGCGCCCAGCTCGGTGCCGGCATTGTCGGCCCCGTCCGGAACGGTGATCCGGCGCGTCTCCACATTAGGCATCGCATCGAGCTGCGCTTGCAGACGTGCCACGGCGCGGTCGGTCTGTTGCCCGCGATCCGAGAGCTTCTGCGAGGAGGACCGGTCGTCGACCAGCAAAACGATATTCGACAGTGGCGTGGTCTGTTCGCGCTGCAAGGAGGGCTGCGCGATCGCGGCCAGCAGCACCAGCGCGGCCAAGGCCCGCAGCGCCCAGCCCTTAAGCCCGCGCCAGAGCGCCAGCGCCAGCAGAACGGCCGCCACAGCGGCCGCGCCCGCGATCACAGGCCATGGCAGAAGCGGCGCGAAGATTACCGACAGCCCGTTCATTGCCCCAGCCTTTCGAGAAGCGCAGGCACATGGACCTGATCGGATTTATAGTTGCCGGTCAGCACATGCATGATCAGGTTCACCCCGAAGCGATCCGCGATTTCGCGCTGACGCTCGCCGGTGCGGCCGCGCCCCACCGGGAACATCGGCATCCCGCGATCGTCGACGGCCCAGGCCGAGGCCCAGTCGTTACCGCCGATCACCACCGGCGTCACCCCGTCATTGAGGTTGCGAAACGGCATCCCCTCGGCGCGTTCGGCATCGGCTGGCGGAGCCTCCACCCAGATCGTGCCATCATAGCGACCGGGGAAATCCTGCAGAAGGTAGAAGGTGCGGGTCAGTACGTGATCATCCGGTATCGGCGCGAGCGGCGGAATGTCCAAGGGCGCGGCCAGCGCCTGCAAACGCTTGCCTGCAGGCGTCGCCTCGCCGAAGCCCGCGATATCGGCGTCGCGCGTGTCGAACAGGATCATCCCGCCGCCGCGCAGGTAGCGGTTCAGCTTGGCATATTCCATCGGGCTCGGTGCAGGCTGATCTGCCGTGATCGGCCAGTAGATGAAAGTAAAGACGGCCAGATCGTCGTTCTTCAGATCGACCATCATCGGCGCGGAAGGCTCGACCGTGGTACGCCGGTTGAGAACCTGCGACAGGCCCTTCAGCCCCGCCATCGAAACCCTGTCGACTTCGGCATCGCCGGTGGGCATCGCGGCCAGAACCACGTTGGACGCAGCCTCGATCGCGCGCGCCGGATCCATATCCTCGGAATGGGCTTGCGGCGGCGCGAAGCTTGCGAGGATCACGGCGGCCCCGAAAGCGGCGGCCTTCATCGCACGCGGCCCCCAGAGCTTGCCCGAGAGCGCCAGCGTCGCGAGGATGTCCAGCAGAAGCGCCGCAAGCGCAGCCCCCAGAAGCCAGCCTTTCAAGGGCATTTCGCGTTGTTCGAAAGCCCCTTCGACGGGGACATTCGCAGGCCAGCTCGCGGGCGAAAGCGTCGCGCCGCGCGGCAGGGCGTTCAGCGCGACCGAGCGGTCCTCGGCGGTGTAGATGCCCGGGCGCAGCTTCGGCCCCGGCTCGGCCTTGGCCAGCTCCTCGCCCGGCACACCTGCGGCAGCGCCTGCATCCTGCAGCCGCCCGAACCCGTCGAGCAGCTTCTGCGGCACCCAGGTCTGGCCCGCGAGATCAGCCTCTTCCGGCGCGGCGGGCCGGGCAGAGACCGCGAGCCGTTCCAGCATCTGCGGGAACAGCAGCGACAGCGGCAGGGTCGACCATTCGGCATTGGCGGTGACGTGAAACAGTACGACCGCCCCCTGCCCCATCTTGGCGCGGGTGACGAGCGGCGTGCCATCGGTCAGCGCGGCGATCGTGTGTTCGCTCAGGTCCGGCGCGGGCTCGGCCATGACCTGTGCCTTCACCGTCACGTCGTCGGGCACCGTCAGCCCCGTGAAGGGCGAGTTTTCCGGGAAGGGCGCCAGCGCGCGCGGATCGCCCCAGCTCATCGTGCCGCCCAGCGAGCGGCCTCCGGCGCGCAGCTGCACCGGCAGCAGCGTGTCGGCGTCGAGATTGGCATTGGCCATGCGCGGCCCTGCGAAGCGGATCAGCAGCCCGCCCTTCTCGACCCATTCCTGCAGTTTAGCCTGTTCGGGCAGATCGGCCATATCGGCGAGGATGATCACGTCCGGATCGGCGGTCAGCACGTCGGCAAGCGTGCCCTCGATCAGGTCCGCCGTTGGGGCGAGCGCCTGATGCAGGTAATGCGTGGGCGAGAGCAGCTCCAGCCCCTCGCGGTCGCGCGCACCCGACAGGATCGCGACCTTGCGGCGTTTGACCGCGTCATCGGTCAGGCTCACCGCACCGGCCGAGCGCATGCCCGTGACCTCGATCCGGGTAATCCGGTTGCGTAGCTCGGGCGGCAGATCGAAACGCAGCTCTGTTTCGCGGCTGTCGGTGAACTGAAGCGGCTGGCTCGCCAGCTCGCGCTCGACACCCGCCGGATCGCGCCCTACCGCGGCGACATCGCGCGGGCTGGGCGGAATAGTGGAGGCAAGCGCGGGCACGACGAGCGCGCCATCCTCGATCCGGGCCGCGCCCAGCGCCAGAACCGGCAGTTGCGGCTGCCAGACCTTGACCGGACCGCGCGCCTCCAGCGCGCTCAGAACACCGGCCCGGCTGTCGCGGGCCAACCCGTCAGACAGCCAGAGCGTCTCGAAATTCCCGTCCGGCAGGTTTGCGGCGTCGAAGTTCTGCGGCGCCCAAGGCTGCGGCTGGATGCCGGGGAGCGACTGGATCAGCGCGCCCGCATCCGTGAAACTCACCTGTGCGGGTGGCGGATCGGCCAGCGAAATTACAGCTGCCGGACGGCCCGCCTGCTGCGCATCCTTCAGCGCCGCCGTCATCCGCTCCACCCGGCGCGACCAATCGCGGGCAGAGGCCCAGCTACCGTCGACCACGATCAGGAGCGGCCCGGTTCCGGGCACGACCCGCTGTGGGTTCAGGACCGGCCCGGCAAAACCGATGATCGCGGCGGCCAGCGCCAGAAGACGGAGCGCCAGCAGCCACCACGGCGTGCGCGCGGCCTGCACTTCCTCGTCCTTGAGGCCCAAAAGCAGCGCGACGCCCGGAAAGCGCCTGCGGATCGGCGCGGGCGGTACCGCGCGCAGGATCAGCCAGATGATCGGCAACGCGGCGAGCCCCAGCAGAAGCCAGGGCGCGGTGAAGCCGATGGGGCCGAGCATCCACATCAGCGCCCCCTTTCGAGCGCGGAATAGAGCCAGAGCAGCGCCACCTGCGCCGGATCGCCCGTGTGATGGGTTGAGAACTGCCAGTCCGCGCTGCGCGCAAGCGTGGCGAGCTGATCGCGCCGTGCGGCCAGCCGGTCGAGATAACGCGCACGCAAATCGCCAGCCTTGCGCGTCTCATGGACCAGCGCGCCGGTCATCGACTGGAAGATCGTGCGCCCGTCATAGGGGAAGGCTTCCTCGTCCGGATCGAGCACCTGCATCATCACGCCCGACACGCCTCGATCCGCCAGACGCCCCAGCGCCGCCTCGATCGGGCCGAGATCACCGAAGAAATCCGACAGCAGCACCACGCGCGATTGCGGCGTGACGCCCGCGATTTCGGGCGCGCCGTAATCCTGCACGCCCGCCTCGCGCGACAGAAGGCCCGCAAGCTCCATTAGCTGCGCGCGTCCGGGCCGTGGTGGTGCGAGAGGGCCGGTCAGCCCCACGCGCTCACCGCCGCGCACCATCAGCACCGCGAGCGCGAGGCCCAACACCCGCGCGCGCTCGGATTTGGTGACGCGGGCGTTGCGACCGCTCTCGGCCCCGGTGAAGCGCATCGAGGCCGCATCATCGACCCACAGATGTACCGATTGCGCCAGTTGCCATTCGCGCTGGCGCACATATTGGCTATCAGAGCGCGCCGAGCGCCGCCAATCGACGAAGCGCAGCTCGTCGCCCGCATGGGCGGGGCGGTATTGCCAGAATTCCTCGCCCGATCCCGCGCGCCTGCGCCCATGTGACCCCATCTGAACGGTCGCCGCCAACTGCTCTGCCGCGACCAGCAGCGGAGGCAGCGCAGAGGCTGCCCCTTCCGCCTCGCGGCGCAGGCTCAGCGCGGGGGCGGGCCCCGACGCTGTGGTATCGGAGGTCACGCTCAAGCGGCGGCCCCGGCGGCGCGCGGCCCGGTGACCTCTGCCACGGCGCGGTCGATCAGGTCGCCCAACGTCTCGCCCCGGGCGCGGGCCGCGAAGCTCAGCGCCATGCGGTGGATCAGCACCGGGCGGGCCATTGCCTGCACGTCGTCCAGCGTCGGCGCCAGTCGGCCATTGATCAGCGCACGCGCCCGAACGGTCAGCATCAGCGCCTGCGCGGCCCGCGGCCCCGGTCCCCAGGCCAGCGCATCGCGGATGAAGTCGGGCGCCTCGGCCTCGCGCGGACGGCACAGCCGCACCAGATCGAGGATCGCATCGACAACCTTCTCGCCCACGGGCATCTGCCGCACGATCCCCTGCGCCTCGATTAGTTCGGCCGGGGTGAAGACGGTATGCGCGCCCTCCGCCGCGACACCGGTGGTCGCCAGCAGGATCGAGCGCTCTGTCTCGCGATCCGGGTAATCGACGTCGATCTGAACGAGGAAACGGTCGAGCTGGGCCTCGGGCAGTGGATAGGTGCCCTCCTGCTCGATCGGGTTCTGCGTGGCGAGAACGTGGAAGGGCGGGCCAAGCGGGCGATGCTCGCCGGCGATGGTGACCTCGCGTTCCTGCATCGCCTGAAGAAGCGCAGACTGGGTCCGGGGCGAGGCGCGGTTGATCTCGTCCGCCATCAGCAGCTGGCAGAAGACCGGGCCTTCGAGGAAACGGAACGCGCGGCTGCCGTCGGGCGCCGTTTCCAGAACTTCGGAGCCCAGAATATCGGCGGGCATCAGGTCCGGCGTGAACTGGATGCGGTTCGATCCCAGCCCCATCACGGTCGACAGCGTCTCGACCAGAAGCGTCTTGCCCAAGCCCGGCAAGCCGACCAGAAGCGCGTGCCCCCCGGACAGCATCGCCGCCAGAACCAGCTCCACCACCTGATCCTGCCCGATGAATCGCCGGTCGATCGAGGCGCGCGCCTGTGCGAGCTTGCCGCCAAGTCGTTCGATATCTTCCATCAGCTTTTCGGGCTCGGCCATGACATTCTCCCCGTTGATGCCTATCTTGCCAGCAAAGCAGATAACCACGCTCCGACCAACGGCCAAATTTGCATGACGGATCACAAACAGACAGTTTCGACCTCTTCCCCCACGGCAGATGGGCTTGCGGATGCAGCCAAGAAAGCCAGCAAAAAGGGCCCGCCGCCCGTGCATTTGTGGGATCCGCCCTTCTGCGGCGACCTCGATATGGAGATCCGCCGCGACGGGACGTGGTTCTATCTTGGCACGCCGATCGGCCGCGAGGCGCTGGTGCGACTGTTTTCATCGATTCTGAAACTGGAGGATGGGAAATACTATCTCGTTACCCCGGTCGAGAAGGTGGGCATCCGGGTCGAGGACGCGCCGTTCATCGCCGTCGATTTCACCGCTGAGGGCGAGGGCGACGACCAGTCGATTCGCTTCACGACCAATGTGGGCGACGTGGTTCTTGCCGATGCAGACCACGCGATCCGGGTGGAACATAGCGAGGATGGCGAGCCCCGCCCCTATCTGCATGTGCGCCGCGGACTGGAGGCGTTGATCGACCGCAAGAGCTTTTACCGGCTCGTCGATCTCGCCGTGACCCGCGAATTTGAGGGCGAAGATTGGACCGGTGTGATCTCGGCTGGCAGCTTCTTCCCGATCATGCGTGCCGCGGAGCTGTGATGTGCCGAAGTTCGCCGCGAACCTGACGTTCCTCTTCACCGAACTGCCTTTCATGGATCGTTTCAAAGCGGCAAGAAAAGCCGGCTTCGACGCGGTCGAGGTGCTGTTTCCCTACGACGCTTCCGCGCAAGAGATGCGCCACGAACTGATCCGTCACGACCTGAGCTTCGTGCTGATGAACGTGCCGCCGCCGAATTACACCGGCGGCGATCGTGGCTTCGCCGCGGTACCGGGCAGCGAAGCGCGCTTCCGCCGCGATTTCGACCGCGCGATGCGCTTCGCCGATATCCTGAAGCCACGCGCCATCCATATCATGGCGGGCAAGGCCGAAGGGGCGGAGGCCCGCGCGACCCATATCGAGAACCTGAAATGGGCGACGGCGCGCGCGCCGAAACGGGTCCTGACGATCGAGCCGGTCAACCCGACCGACATGCCCGGTTATTTCCTCGACAGCTTCGATCTCGCGGCGGAAGTGCTCGACGCGGTCGCTGCCCCGAACCTACATCTGCAATTCGACGCCTATCACGCGCAGATGCTGACCGGCGATCTGGCGGGCTGTTGGGCCGCGCACGGGCATCGCGCGGCGCATGTGCAATTCGCGGATGCGCCGGGCCGGGGCGCGCCCGGTTCGGGCAAAAGCGATCTCGCGGGCTTCTTCGCGACGCTTGATGCGGCAGGCTATGATGGCTACGTCTCGGCGGAGTACACGCCGAAGGGCAGCACACCGGAAAGTCTGGACTGGCTAAGCTAGGCCCCGCGCTCAATGCGCGGGGTGCGCCCCGTGCTCATGAGCATGGTCGTGATCGTGAGCCGCGTGGTCGTCATTTGCCTTGTGGTCGGCGCAGCCCAGATCCGCGCTTTCCGGCTCCAGCGTCGCATGATGGATGCCGAACTGGTGTGCCAGCATATCCTTGGCCCGCGCAATGACGGTTGCGTAATTCCGCCCCTCCGCCAGCACGAGATGCGCCTCGACGGAGACGCGCCGCTCGTCGATCTGCCACAGGTGGACGTGGTGGACACCCTCGACGCCTTCGACATCCCCCAGCGCACGGCGTACCTCGGTGCTGTCCTTCTCGGGCGGCGCACCGAGCATCAGGATGCGCAGCACCGGTTTCAGATCGGTGGCGACATGCCACAGGATGAAGAGCGAGATGCCGATGGTCAGGATCGGATCGACCATCTTCCAGTCGTAGAGCAGAATCACGACACCGCCCACGATCACGGCGACCGACGCCCCGGCATCGGCCAGATTATGCAGGAAAGCCGCGCGGATGTTCAGGCTGTGCTTGGAGAGCGCATAGGTCAGCGCCGCCGTCGCCAGATCGACGATCAGCGCCAGCGTCGCGAGCCAGACCACGATCCAGCCATCGACCTGAGGCGGATCGATCATCCGCCCGACAGCCTCCACGATCAGCCAGAGCGAGATCAGGATCAGCGCGATGTAATTGACGAAGGCCGCGATGACCTCGGCGCGCGACCAGCCGAAGCTCATCGCGGCATCCGCGCCGCGCTTGGCCAGCTTGCGCGCCCCGAAGGCCAGCACCAGCGCCGCCGCGTCGGAGAAATTATGAACCCCGTCCGCGATCAGCGCCATCGAGCCAGCGATCGCCCCGCCCAGCACCTGCGCGACCGTCAGGATGACATTGACGACCACCGCCCAGAGCACACGGTTATCGCTCGCATCGGCGTCGAGATGGTGGTGGTGATGATCGTGGGGCATGGGCGCTTTTCTCGAATCTCGGCGCCTGAGGCGCGGTTGGGACGCTCCGCAGGGGATGTTGGGGCCAAGTCGAACGCGATGCCCGCATTTTCGGCTTGGTCCAAATATCCCCGCCGGAGGCATGGGCAGTCTCAACATTGCGCGGCGGCGGGGTCAATGCGAGACAACTCGTTCGCGCGGATCAGCACACAGGTTTGTGCGTTGCCTCCTCACGTTCAATCACCAAAATGCGAGCGGAGAATTTTCCGACCCGAGAAGGAGACCCGATGATCCCCGCGCGCTATGCCCATTTCGTCTTCAGCCTGATCCTGTCGGGGATCATGTCATTTCTGGTCTCGGGCGTGGCGACCTACCGGGCGACGGGGCTTGTGGAGGACTTTCCGGCGCTCTGGGCGGCAAGCTGGCTCTCGAGCTGGATGTTCGCCTATCCTTCGGTGCTGCTGGTCGCGCCGTTGGCGCGGCGCGTGACCAATATCCTCGTGCGTCAACCCGCGGCTCAGTGAGCGGCGGCCCAGCTCTCCCCCTGCCCCGCGTCGACGACGAGCGGCACCGAGAGCTTCATCACCGGCTCCGCCGCGCCTTCCATCGTGGCCCGGGCGGTCTTGATCAGGTCGTCGATCGCGGCGTCCTCGACCTCGAAGATCAGTTCGTCATGCACCTGTAGCAGCATCCGGGCCGGGAGACCGTCGATCGCCTCGGGCATCCGCACCATCGCGCGGCGAATGATATCGGCCGCAGCCCCCTGGATCGGCGCGTTGATCGCGGCGCGTTTGGCGAAGCCCGCCGACGGGCCTTTCGCGCCAATATCGGGCGTATGGATTTTACGTCCGAACAGGGTCTGGACGTATTTGTGCTCCTTCGCGAAGGCCACCGTGTCGTCCATGTATTTGCGGATACCGGGGAAGCGTTCGAAATAGCGGTCGATGAAGCCCTGCGCCTCGGCCCGCGGGATGCGCAGGTTGCGGGCAAGGCCGAAGCCGGAAATCCCGTAGATCACGCCGAAATTGATCGCCTTCGCCTGACGGCGGATCTCCGGCGTCATCTGGTCGAGCGGCACGTCGAACATCTCCGAGGCAGTCGCGGCGTGAATGTCCAGTCCTTCCTTGAAGGCCTCGCGCATCTCGGGAAGATCCGCCACATGGGCGAGGATGCGCAATTCGATCTGGCTGTAGTCGAGCGACACGATCTTGCAGCCCTCGCGCGCCACGAACGCCTCGCGGATGCGGCGGCCTTCCTCGGAGCGCACGGGAATGTTCTGCAGGTTCGGATCGGTCGAGGCCAGACGTCCGGTATTCGCGCCCGCGATCGAGTAGCAGGTATGGACGCGGCCCGTTTCGGGATGGACATGGGTCTGCAGCGCATCCGTGTAGGTCGATTTCAGCTTCGAGATCTGACGCCAGTCGAGCACACGTGCCGCCAGCCGCGCGGCCTGCGGGTTGGTGTCTTCCATCGTGGTCACGTCTTCGAGCACATCCGCGCCCGTGCCGTAGGCCCCGGTCTTGCCCTTCTTGCCGCCCTCGACGCCCATCGTGTCGAACAGGATCTCACCCAGCTGTTTCGGCGACCCGACATTGAAGGGCTGGCCCGCGATCTCGGCGATCTCGTCTTCGAGTTGCGCCATCTTCTGCGCGAAGGCGTTGGACATGCGCGACAGCACCGAGGCGTCGACCTTCACGCCCGCGATTTCCATATCGGCCAGCACCGGCACCATCGGACGCTCCAGCGTCTCGTAGACGGTGGTGACGCGTTCGCGATGCAGCCGCGGCTTGAACTGATGCCAGAGGCGCAGCGTGATATCGGCGTCCTCAGCGGCGTAGCGCGTGGCCTTCTCGATCTCGACCTTGTCGAAGGTGATCTGGCTCTTGCCGGTGCCGATCAGTTCCTTGATCGGGATCGGCTGGTGGTTGAGGTAGCGATCCGACAGCGTATCCATCCCGTGGCCGTGCAGCCCCGAGAACATTGCGTAGGACATCAGCATCGTGTCGTCGATCGGCGCCACGCGGATCCCGAGCCGGGCGAAGATCTTGAAGTCATACTTCATGTTCTGGCCGATCTTCAGGATCGCCGGGTCTTCGAGCACGGGTTTGAGGAGCGCCAGCGCCTCCTTGAAGTCCATCTGGCCGGCGACACGTTCGGAGCCGCCGAAAAGATCATCGCCGCCGGAGATATGTGCGAGCGGCAGATAGGCCGCCTTGCCCGCTTCGGTGCACAGCGACACGCCCACCAGTTCGGCCTTCATGTCATTGAGGGACGTGGTTTCGGTGTCGACCGCGACCCAGCCCTTGGCGCGGGCCTCATCCAGCCACTGCGTCAGTGTCTCGGCATCGCTGATGCAGACATAGCTGTCGGGATCGAAGGGCGGCTGGTCCACCTCCGGCGCGGGGTCGACATGGCTTGCCTGCACGTCGGTGACGACGGGCGCGGGCGGCGGCTCGGCGCCGAATTTCTCGGCCACGCGGCGGGTCAGCGTGCGGAACTCCATCTCATTGAGAAAGCCCATCAGCGTATCGACATCGGGCTCGCGGATTTCCAGATCGTCGAGCGTGAACTCGATGGGGGTCTGATCGTCTAGAGTTACCAGCTGCTTCGAGAGGCGAATCTGCTCGGCCTTCTCGATCAGCGTCTCGCGGCGCTTGGGCTGCTTGATCTCGGAGGCACGTGCGAGCAGCGTCTCCAGGTCGCCAAATTCGTTGATCAGAAGCGCCGCCGTCTTCACGCCGATGCCGGGGGCGCCGGGGATATTGTCGACCGAGTCGCCTGCGAGCGCCTGCACGTCGATCACGCGCTCGGGGGCGACGCCGAACTTCGCCTCGACCTCCTCGACACCGATCGCGCGGTTCTTCATCGCGTCGAACATCTCGACCCCGCCGCCGACGAGCTGCATCAGATCCTTGTCCGACGAGATGATCGTGACGCGACCGCCGGCCTCGCGGGCCTGCCGGGCGAGCGTCGCGATGATGTCGTCGGCCTCGTAGCCCGCCAGTTCCTCGCAGGCGATATTGAACGCCTTTGTTGCCTCGCGTGTCAGCGGGATCTGCGGGCGCAGTTCCTCGGGCATCTCGTCGCGATTTGCCTTATAGAGATCGTAGAGGTCGTTGCGGAAGGTGTGGCTGCCCTTGTCGAAGATCACGGCTGCGTGGGTCGGCGCGTCGGAGCCCTTGGCGTCCTCGATGTATTTCCACAGCATGTTGCAGAATCCGGAGACCGCCCCGATCGGCAGCCCGTCGGATTTGCGAGTCAGCGGCGGAAGCGCATGATAGGCGCGGAAAATGAAGGCCGAACCGTCGATCAGATGCAGGTGACAGCCTTTGCCGAATGCCATTGCGGAGCCCTCCTTCGCGCGTTGGCCCCGGTTGTGCCACAGGGGGGTGCAGAGGGAAAGAGGATCGGCGACCGCTCAGCGTGAAGGGCCGCGCCCGAGCCTTGGGTGCGCGCTTCGCTGTCGTCTGGTTTGAGCAGTTCATTTCGCAAGCCCGTAGGGCAGAGAGGCTGTAGGCTCCATCACCAATGCGCCCTCCCGGGGGAAGGTCGTGCGCGGCCCGGGCTGGTCGGCCGCGCCGAGCGATACGCGTGGCGCCCCTTGCCAGAGCCCCCGAAATCCCCCATCTCAAGCGGCAACCGTAAAGGATTTGAGCTATGGACTATTCCAAAATGGGCGGCGCGAAGCCGCCGAAGAACACGCCCAAACATGCCGAGCATAACGCCTACGGCACCGACAAGACGCCTTTCAGCAAGAAGGACCCGAAGGCTGCGCTGCTTGAACGCATGAAACGCGCGGCACAGAAAAAGGACGGCTGAACGCCGTCCTTCCCTGTCGACTCAGACAGGTTCAGTGATCGTCATGCGCGTGATCGCGGTCGATCACGTATTTCTTGTCGCAATAGCCGCATTCGACGAAACCGGTGTCCCGCGGGATCGACAGCCAAACGCGCGGATGGCCGAGTGCCCCCTCGCCGCCGTCGCAGGCAACCTTCCAGGTGGTGACGACCTCGGTCTCGGGTGCGTCGGGGGCATTGGGCGAATGGGTGGCAGTCATGGATGCTCCGTATATATAAGGCACGAAAACCGCGCCCTGAAATCTGGGCTTCATTCTAGCAATCGCGAAAGGCGGGGCAAGTTGGAACAGCAGGCAATTGAAGTCACCGGGCTGCGCAAAACCTATGCAGGCGGCAAGAAGCAGGCACCGAAAGAAGCACTGAAGGGGCTCGACCTGTCGATCCCTGCGGGGTCGATCTTCGGGCTTCTCGGCCCGAACGGGGCGGGCAAGTCGACGCTGATCAACATTCTTGCCGGGCTGGTGAAGAAAACCGACGGGCGCGTCGTGATCTGGGGTTTCGATCAGGACGTGAACCCGCGCCAGTCGCGCGCCGCGATCGGGGTGATGCCGCAGGAACTGAACATGGATCCGTTCTTCACGCCCCGCGCGGCGCTGGAGATGCAGGCGGGACTCTATGGCGTGCCGAAATCCGAGCGCTGGACGGACGAGATTCTCGAACTGGTGGGCCTGTCGGACAAGGCCGAGGCTTATGCGCGCAACCTCTCGGGCGGGATGAAGCGGCGTCTGCTGCTTGCCAAAGCGCTGGTACATCGCCCGCAGATCCTCGTGCTAGACGAGCCGACCGCAGGCGTCGATATCGAGCTGCGCGCGATGCTCTGGCGCAATGTCCGCAAGCTCAATGAGCAGGGCATGACGATCATCCTGACCACGCACTACCTCGAGGAAGCCGAGGAAATGTGCGACGAGATCGCGATCATCAACAACGGCGAACTGATCGTGCGCGACACCACGCCGAACCTTCTCAAGCGGATGGACCGCAAGGCGCTGGTGGTGGAGCCGCGCAACGAAGTCACGATAGAGATTCGGCTTCCCGAAGGCGTCACGCTCGAGACCCGCGCGGGCGGACAGATGGCGTTTTCCTACTCGCGCAACGAGACCTCGGCAGAGGATATCCTTGACGCGCTGCGCGTCGCCGGGGTCGAGATTCGCGACATCGCGAGCGAACAGCCGGGCCTCGAGGAAGTCTTCGTCTCGCTGACCTCGAACCGTTAGAGCCCGTGGCTGCGGTCGTAGGCGTTGGGCGCGGGCGGCGCCCAGCCTTCGGGCGCTGATTTCGGGCGGTAGATTTCCACGCCCAGCGGGTAACATGCAGCCGTGTCCGAGCTGTGCTCGGCTGAACAATCCCCGCCCGGGCACGCCGACAGAACGCCCAGCAAATCGGTCTCTGCGAAGAATTCGAGATAATCACCGGGCCGGACCGGGCTCGCCTTCATGAAATACTGCCCGGTGTCGTGGGTGAAGCCGGTGCACATGAAGACGTTGAGCACGTCATGCACCAGCGCCTCCGCCTCGTGCAGAGGCAGATCACGGGCCGCGGCCAGCGCACGGGTCAGGTTCGAATGGCAGCAATGGTGATACTGTCCGCCATCGGACAGCAGGCAATGCGTATAAGGATCGCAGCGCGTGCCGATCACGTCATGGACCGAGCCACCGAATGCGTCGATGCCATACCAGTCGAGCGTATCCTCGGTAATCGTCGCCAGCGGGCGCATCGTCGGAAAGCCGGACCACAGCCGGTCGCCGCGGCTCAGATGCGTGCCATGCAGCGCGCGTGTCTTTCCGGAATAGAACCGCTCGGACAGGTCCGCCGAGAACAAATTCAGATCACCCACCTGCGGCCCCTCGACCGAAGCGATGCGGAAGAAATGTCCGGCGGGTACGTCGAAGGCCAGCGCCTCGCGCGGGGGCACGCGCAGGTCGGCGATCTTGTCCCAGTCCCCGCGCGCGGCGCGATAGGCGGGCAGGTCCGGTGCGGGCAGCGCGTCCGTCGGGTAACAGATCACCGGTGCGATATCGCGGCGGGTTTGGGCGTCTTCGGGCGCGGCGTGCTCGGGCGTCGGATGCATGGGGCTCCCTCCTTGTCGCGCCCACTCTGCCCTGCCCCGCCCAGGAGCGAAAGGCGCAAAGAAAAACCCCGGCGAAGAGCCGGGGCAGTCACGACGGAACTATTCGGGAGGTCACCGCTCAAGCCGCGGTGTAATACTCGTACATCAGCTCGACCGCTTCGAGACCGGTGGTCTCTTCAGCTTTCGCGGCCGGGGTGAACACAGGGGCGGATTTCTCCGGGGTGTAGTAGGCCAGATGCTCTTCGGCCACTTGAATCGGTTGCGCCCCTTTGGGGAATTTGACGATGTCGACCATGGAACTCTCTCCAGTCACGTTTCGAGTTCCTCCCTGCCACCCGATTTAGGGATTTTCGCGGGGATTCAAACCCAAAATGCTGCAACCGCGATATGCATTTGCCGCAACGCAGCAAAAAGGGCGGCTCGCGCCGCCCTTTCTACTATCTGCTGGGGGTGAGCCAGAGGCCGGCCCCAATATATGCGTCGGATCAGACGACCCGGTTGACCTGCATTCGCTTGATCTCGGCGATCGCTTTCGCCGGGTTCAGACCTTTCGGGCAGGTCTTGGTGCAGTTCATGATCGTGTGGCAACGATAGAGCTTGAAGGGGTCTTCGAGCTGATCGAGGCGCTCTGCCGTCGCTTCGTCGCGCGAGTCGATGATCCAGCGATAGGCGTGCAGCAGCGCTGCCGGGCCGAGATACTTGTCGCCGTTCCACCAGTAGCTCGGGCACGAGGTCGAGCACGAGGCGCACATGACGCACTCATACAGACCGTCCAGCTTCTTGCGGTCTTCGATCGACTGGCGCCATTCCTTCTCGGGACGGTTCGTCTTGGTCTCGAGCCAGGGCATGATCGACGCGTGCTGGGCGTAGAACATGGTTAGGTCGGGGATCAGGTCTTTCACCACCGGCATATGCGGCAGCGGGTAGATCTTCACGTCGCCCTTGATCTCGTCGAGACCGTAGATACAGGCCAGCGTATTGATCCCGTCGATGTTCATCGCACAGGAACCGCAGATGCCTTCGCGGCAGGAGCGGCGGAAGGTCAGCGTCGGGTCGATCTCGTTCTTGATCTTCAAGAGCGCGTCGAGAACCATCGGCCCGCACTTGTCCATGTCGATGAAATACGTGTCAAGACGCGGGTTCTCCCCGGTATCCGGGTCCCAGCGATAGATCTGGAACTTGCGGATATTCTTGCCATCCGGCTTCGGCCAGGTCTTGCCGACGCGGATCTTGGAATTCTTCGGAAGCGTGAACTGAACCATGGTTGGTCCCCTTTCCGTCAGTACGAATAGAGCGGCCGCGTGGGCATTCGGCCGGATTTTCTGTAAACGCAGGAGTCGTAGGCCGCGGACGGGTCGCCCTGCACCGAGGCGCCGATATTCATCTCGACCTTCATCTTCGAGCTGAAGCCGCTATTGGTGACGCCCATGCCCGCCTCGCCCGTGATGGGCGGCTTGGGCGCGAACTGGGCATAGCACTGGCGCTCGGCCTGCTCGACCGGGATAGGGGCGCAGGCGGCAAGGCCAAGCCCTGCCGCAAGAAGCCCATATGCCGGCGCGTGACGCATCAATAGACCCGCTTCTTCGGCGCGATCTTCTTGATCTCGATCCCGCCCTGATCCTCGGGGGTCAGCGGGTCCATGTGGACCGGGCGGAAGGTCAGATCGACGTTCGCGCCGTCGACATGCATGATCGAGTGCTTGCGCCAGTTGGTGTCGTCGCGATCGGGATAATCCTCGTGAGCATGTGCACCACGGGATTCCTTGCGTGCCTCGGCGCCCACGATGGTCGCCAGCGCGTTCGGCATCAGGTTCTCGAGTTCCAGCGTTTCCATCAGGTCCGAGTTCCAGATCAGCGACCGGTCCGTGACCTTGAGATCGTCGAGCTTGGCGGCGACCGCCTTCATCTTCTCGACCCCCTCGGCCAGCGTCTTGTCGGTCCGGAACACCGCCGCATCCGCCTGCATCGTGCGCTGCATCTCGTCGCGCAGCGCCGCGGTGGGCGTGCCGCCATCGGCGTAGCGCACCTTGTCGAAGCGCTCGAAGATGGCGTCGATCTTGGCTTTCGGGATGTCCGGGTTCGACGCGTTGGGATCGACGACCTCGCCGGCGCGGATCGCGGCGGCACGACCGAAGACCACGAGGTCGATCAGCGAGTTGGAGCCCAGGCGGTTCGCACCGTGCACAGAGGCCGAACCCGCCTCGCCCACGGCCATCAGGCCGGGCACGATCGCATCGGGATCGCCCTCTTTCGGGTTGATGACCTCGCCGTGGTAGTTCGTCGGAATACCGCCCATGTTGTAGTGCACGGTCGGCAGAACCGGGATCGGCTCTTTCGTGACGTCGACGCCGGCGAAGATTTTCGCCGATTCCGAGATACCCGGCAGGCGCTCGGCCAGAGCTTCCGGCGGAAGGTGGCTGAGGTTGAGGAAGATGTGGTCCTTGTGCTCACCCACGCCGCGGCCTTCGCGGATCTCCATGGTCATGCAGCGCGACACCACGTCGCGCGACGCCAGATCCTTGTAGGTCGGCGCGTAACGCTCCATGAAGCGCTCGCCTTCGGAGTTGGTCAGGTAACCACCCTCGCCGCGGGCGCCTTCGGTGATCAGGCAGCCCGAACCGTAGATGCCGGTCGGGTGGAACTGCACGAATTCCATGTCCTGCAGCGCGAGACCGGCCCGCGCGACCATACCGCCACCGTCGCCGGTGCAGGTATGGGCCGAGGTCGCCGAGAAATAGGCGCGACCGTAACCGCCGGTCGCCAGCACCACCATCTTCGCGTTGAAGACGTGCATTGTGCCGTCGTCGAGCTTCCAGCAGACGACGCCCTGACACTGCCCGTCATCGGACATGATCAGGTCGATCGCGAAATACTCGATGTAGAACTCTGCGTTGTTCTTCAGCGACTGACCGTAGAGCGTGTGCAGGATCGCGTGACCGGTGCGGTCCGCGGCGGCACAGGTGCGCTGCACGGGCGGGCCTTCACCGTATTCGGTGGTGTGACCGCCGAAGGGACGCTGGTAGATCTTGCCCTCTTCGGTGCGCGAGAACGGCACGCCATAGTGCTCGAGCTCGTAGACGGCCTTGGGGGCGTGACGCGCGAGATATTCCATCGCGTCGTTATCGCCGAGCCAGTCCGAGCCCTTGATCGTGTCGTACATATGCCACTGCCAGCTGTCCGGGCCCATGTTGCCCAAGCTGGCGGCGATGCCGCCCTGTGCGGCGACCGTGTGCGAGCGGGTCGGGAAGACCTTGGTCACGCAGGCGGTGCGCAGGCCCTGTTCGGCCATGCCGAGCGTGGCGCGCAGACCCGAGCCACCGGCGCCGACCACGACCACGTCGTAATTATGCGTTTCGTATTCGTAAGCAGCCATTATCTCGTCCCGTTATCAGTTGCCCAGCAGAAGGCCGATGAAGACCATCTTGCCGAGTGCATAGAGTGCGGTCGCCATGATCACGTAAGCCAGCGAATGCATCGCGATCTTGGTGGCCTTCGCGGCGGTGCCGTGGATGTAGTCCTCGATCCAGATCTCGGTGCCCTTCGCGAAGTGGCGCATCCCGACGATCACGACCAGCGCGGTCAGGATGGCCGGGAAGGGCTTCGAGAACGTGGTGATCACGGTCTGCTGGTCCGCACCCAGAGTGGTACCTACGATGTAGAGCCAGGTCGGGATCATGAAGGCGAGAGCCACGGCCGAGGCCGACATCCACCAGTGATGCTCGGGGCCAGTGCCCGAGGCGCCCTTGCCCACGGCGCGCTTGCGGTCGGTGAGGTAACGCATGAGGGCCTCCGTCAGAATTGGATGATGATGAGGGTCAGCACGGTCAGCACGACCGAACCGATGGTGCAGATCCAGCCGAGCATCTCGGCGGATTTGATATCCATGTATTTGCCCGCATCGAAGATCAGGTGCCGGATGCCGGCGAGGTAGTGATACCAGACGCCCAGCAGCGACAGGGTGAAGACGAGATCGCCAAACCACGAGGTCGCGATCGCGTTCACGAAATTGAAGTAATCGGGGCTGGTCGCGGCGGCGAGGAGCCACCAGACGAGCAGCAGAACGCCCACGATGATGCCGTTGCCCGTGATCCGCGTCATGATCGACGAGAAGGAGGTCATCTGCGGACGGTAGATTTGAAGGTGCGGGGAAAGCGGACGCTCAACCTGTTTCGCTTCAGCCATGATCGGTCCCTTTTCGCTGGGCTCGGCGCTCTCGTCGGCCTCGATCGGAGGCACGCGCTGGCGCGGAGCTGGCCGGAATTGGCTCTTTTACTAGCGTAATTTTCTCCCAAGTCACGGGGGGCAAGGTTGAAAACATGTCATTTGCGCGTAAAGAGCGGCGAAAAATTCGCTTTGTGATCACATAAATTCTGTGCGTGATCACATGTTAACGCTCCCGGGCGCCCTGCCCCCGGGAGTGAGTCTCTCGGGCGGCGATCAGATCGGCATCAGAGCCCAGTAGTCGAGGTCGAGCAGCACCTCGGGGAGATATTTGCCGTCTTCTCCCTTATAGCCGAACTCCGGCGCGCCCTGTTTCACGGCGACCAGACGCAGACGGATCGCGCCGACGCCAGGCGCGCCTGTCTCGGCCTTGTCGAGCACTTCCGACCACGCTTTCACCGTATCGCCCGAGAAGCACGGGTTGGCATGCGCCCCGGCATTGAGCGCCACGATCAACTGGGCGTTCGCCAGTCCGTTGAAGGACAGCGCGCGCGCCATGGAGATGACATGCCCGCCATAGATCAGGCGCCGGCCATCGGCACGGAAGGTCGCGTCGAAATGCACCTTGGCGGTGTTCTGCCACAGGCGCGTGGCGATCATGTGCTCGGCTTCCTCGATGGTCACCCCGTCCACATGGTCGATTTTTTCGCCGATCTCGTAATCGCCCCAACGATGCGGCTCGCCCGCCAGATCGAAATCATAATCCTCGAAGCTCAGCCCCTCGGGGATCACCAGATCCTCCGGCGCCACGACCGATGCCAGATCGGGCAGCACGGTCTCGGGCGCGGGCGCGTCCAGATCGCCTTTGCGCACCATCACCCAACGGACATATTCCAGCACAACCTCACCCGCCTGGTTCAGACCGCGGGTGCGGACATAGACCACGCCTGACTTGCCGTTGGAGTTCTGCTTGACCCCGATCACCTCGGATTCCGAGCGCAGCGTATCGCCCGGATAGACCGGCTTCAGCCAGCGCCCTTCCGCATAGCCGAGATTGGCCACCGCGTTGAGCGACACGTCCGGAACCGTCTTGCCGAAGACGACGTGGAAGGCGATCAGATCGTCGAGAGGCGAGCCATCCAATCCGCAGGCCGCCGCGAATTCGTCCGAGGAATAGAGCGCATGCCGCGCCGGGTAGAGCGCGTGATACAGTGCACGCTCCCCTTCCGCGACGGTGCGCGGGACAGCGTGACGGATCACGTCGCCCAGCTTGTAGTCCTCGAAGAATCGGCCCGGATTGGTTTTGCCCATTATTGCTCTCCCAGCTTCATGTCGGGGTGATACTCACCCTCGATCTCCTTGGTCACGGCCTGGGCACAGCGCATCACGCCATTCGCATGATCGTAGGCATATTGCGGATCGCCATGCAGCACCCAGCCCTTGGACAGCGCAAGGCTGACCTTGTGACAGAAGGCCGAGGTGTCTTCCTCGGTCAGAAGGCGGTAGATTTTCATGTCAGGCTCCGAACGGGTTGTGACCGAACCAGATGTGGATCATCGCGATCAGGCCGAAGAGGACGACCGTGCCGACGATGCCGCCGATCTCCTTGCCGACTTTCACCTCGGGCGTGACTTTCGCGGGCTTCGACTTCTTGTTGATCAGGATGACCTCCACCACGGCCCAGGCGAGCAGACCGCCGAACAGGATGATCCCCGGCAGGGTCGGGTTGACCAGCAGGTGCGCCAAGGCCCAGGTCTTCACCGCAGTCAGCTGCGGGTGGCGAATCTTGCCGCTGAGCCAGAGCTTCATGCCCGAGACCGCGAACAGGTAGACCGCGAAGAGCATCAGCAGGTTGTTGATCCCCTTGAGCGCCGCGTTCGGCGTCCAGAGGTAGAAGACCGGATCGCTTGCGCGCCAGCCGACGAACATCAGAACGAGGCTGATCAGGACGAGAGCGGCGACCATCGGACGCTCGGCCCCTTTGAGCGCGCGCCGGAAGCCCGGAAAGATCCGTTTTGCCAGATGTGCGAGCGACCAGATCAGGACGCCGAGGATGAGTAATGTCATTGCGATTGCCTCTTAGCTGCCAAGCGCGGCAATCGCCTCCGCTTTGGCGAGGACTTGCCGCGCCGTGACGATATGCAGATTTTCGACGATCTTTCCATCCACGACCGCGACACCCTGCCCCGCTTCCTCGGCTTTCTCAAAGGCAGCGATCTGGCGCCGGGCGAGGTCGATCTCGGCCTCGGAAGGGGCGAAGGCCGCATTGCAGACCTCGAGTTGCGCGGGGTGGATCAGCGTCTTGCCGTCGAAGCCCATGTCGCGCCCCTGTTCGCATTCGGCCTTGAGGCCCTCGTCATCCCTGAAGGCGTTATAGACGCCGTCGACGATGATCTTGCCATGCGCTTTCGCGGCGAGAAGGCACAGGCCCAGCCCCGTCTGCATCGGCAGGCGATCGGCGCGGAAGCGGCTCCCGAGTTCCTTCGCTAGATCGTTGGTGCCCATCACCATGCCTTCGAGCCGCGGATGCGCCGCGATATCGCCCGCGTTGAGCATCCCCAGCGCGGTCTCCATCATCGCCCAGAGCGGCACGCTCTGAATGAGATCGGCCACCGCGATAAGATCGGCGGGCGTGGAGACTTTCGGGATCAGGATCGCATCGACCTTGGCGCCTGCGCGGATCGCGTCGGCAAAGGCCAGCACATCCTCGCGCCCCCATTCGGTGTCGAGCCCGTTGACCCGCACGATCTTCATGCGCGGGCCATAATCGACCTCGGTCAGCGTCTTCGCAAGGAGCGCGCGCGCATTGACCTTCTCGTCGATCGCCACCGCGTCTTCGAGGTCGAAGATGATCGCGTCACAGGCAAGCCCGGTGGCCTTTTCCAGCGCACGCTGTTTCGAGCCGGGAATGTAGAGCACGGAACGGGTCGGGCGGGCCATTTGATTCTCCATCTCGCAATTTTCTTTCGCCAGATCGCACGAATGGGACAGAATCGGCAAGGCCAGATTTGCCGCATCGCAGAAAAATCACAACCGCCGACATCGCGCAGCGCCATCGTAAAGCTTCCTTGACAGCTGGACCGTCACTCTCGGATGATGCTTTCAGAGGGATCAAAATGCTGAACAAAACTTATGTGCTCACGCTCGGTCTGGCCGCAGCGATCGGCTTCGCTCAGGCTGCTTTCGGTGAGACGCGGGATCCGTCTGATCCGTCGCGCGCCTGTGGCAAGCGAGACGAGATCGTGGCCAATCTCGAAGCGAAATATCACGAGAGCCGCCGCATGGTGGCGCTCTCCGCAAATAACTCCGTGCTGGAAATTTTCGCGGCGGAGGCGGGCAACTGGACGATCATCGTCACCCCGGCGGATGGCGTGAGCTGCCTGATCGCCTCGGGCGAGGCATTCGAGGAACTCGACGGGAAACTTCCGCAGAAGGACGCGGCGCTTTAAACGCCGCCCCCTCAGTTCATGAGCGCTTGCTGGATCAGCTTCAGCGAGATTAGCAGGAGTGCCCAGATCACGACCTTGAAGAAGATTTCAGTGGGCATCCGCTTGACCAACCAGACGCCGAGGAACACCGAAGCCGAGGCCGGTATCGCCAGGATCAACGCGGTGCCGATGCTGTCCCAGCTTACTTCGCCAAGCGCGATATAAGGCCCGAGCTTCGCGAGATTGACATAGGAGAACAGGATCGTCGCCGTCCCCGCGAATACCTGCTTTGGCAGGTTCAGAGGGATCGTGTAGGCTTGGTAGGGCGGCGCGCCGGAATGGCTGACGAAACTGGTGATGCCCGCGATCGTGCCCCAGAACAGGCCCGGCGCGACCCGCGCTTCCTGCCGCGCACCATGCCGATGCCGGAACAGCGCGTTCACCGCGAAAACAGCGCCGATCACGCCGACCATCAAGGTCACCCAGCGTTCGGGCACGATCTCTGCGGTGGCCCAGCCGATACCGATACCGAAGGTCGCCGACGGGATCAGGATCGCCAGCACACGCCGGTCGTAATGCTTGCGATATGCCCAGAGGCCGAACATGTCCGCGATGATATAAACAGGCAGCAACAGGCCCGCGGCCGCGATCGGGTCCATCACGATCGCCAGCACCGGGACCGAGATCGAGGTTGCCATAGGAACGCCACCCTTCGACAGGCCCACCATGACGGCGGCGAAGACCGCCAAGGCCCAGCCGAGCGTTCCCAAATCCATCATCGCTTGTCCCTCTTCCCGCGGGCGCAGAGAATCGCCCTGCCCCGGTCGGTCCTCTTGCTGGCATGGCGCGCCGGGAAACGGAACCTCGCGCAGGCGGATGCGCGCCGCGGGTGGGGCAGTTTCTGCATACGAGTGCATACAAGCAGCCTCGCCGCAGCGCAGCACTCTTGCCCTTTGCGAGCCAAAGAGCTACTCCACCCGCGATCTATTTTCCAATCCATCCACCCGGAGGACCAAATGGCCAGACCCAAGATCGCCCTTATCGGCGCCGGCCAGATCGGCGGCACGCTCGCCCATCTCGCCGCCATCAAGGAACTCGGTGACGTCGTTCTGTTCGATATCGCCGAAGGTACGCCGCAGGGCAAAGCGCTCGACATCGCGGAGTCGGGCCCGGCGGAAGGCTTCGACGGCTCCTTCAAGGGCACCAACGATTACGCCGATATCGCGGGCGCGGATGTCTGCATCGTGACCGCTGGCGTTCCGCGCAAGCCGGGCATGAGCCGCGACGATCTGCTCGGCATCAACCTCAAGGTAATGAAATCGGTCGGCGAGGGCATTGCAGCCCACGCGCCCGACGCCTTCGTCATCTGCATCACCAACCCGCTCGACGCGATGGTCTGGGCGCTGCAGCAATTCTCCGGCCTGCCGGCACAGAAGGTGGTCGGCATGGCGGGCGTTCTGGACTCGGCACGTTTCCGTCACTTCCTGTCGCTGGAATTCGGTGTCTCGATGCGGGACGTGAACGCGTTCGTGCTCGGCGGCCACGGCGACACGATGGTGCCGCTCGCCCGTTACTCGACCGTTGGTGGCATCCCGCTGCCCGACCTCGTGCAGATGGGCTGGACCACGCAGGAGAAACTCGACGCGATCATTCAGCGCACCCGTGACGGCGGCGCCGAGATCGTGGGCCTCCTGAAGACCGGTTCGGCCTTCTACGCCCCGGCCACATCGGCGATCGAGATGGCGGAAGCCTACTTGAAAGACCAGAAGCGCGTCCTGCCCTGCGCCGCTTACGTCAAAGGCGCGCTCGGCCTCGACGGTCTCTATGTCGGCGTGCCGACCGTGATCGGCGCCAAGGGCATCGAGAAGGTCATCGACATCAAGCTCAACAAGGACGAGCAGGCGATGTTCGACAAGTCGGTCGATGCGGTGAAAGGTCTCGTGGAAGCCTGCAAGGGTATCGACAGCACGCTCGCTTGATCGAAATACAGGACTGATCCAATCTTGGGGCGCGCCTTTGTCGGCGCGCCCTTTGTTTTGGAGAGTGCCATGTGTTCCGCCCGTCTCGTCACGTGTTTCGCCGCCTTGCTCGCCGTTTCACCGATTGCCGCCCATGCGCAGGACGGGCCGGTCACCGCCAAGATCACGCGCAGCGATGCGCCTGCCGTCGATCCGATCTCGGCAAGGATCGGGGCGGAGGGGATCGCGGCTGTGCTGGCCGATCTGAAATCGCGGGACGCGCTCGCGCCGAAGGATCGCTTCGCGCTGGCGGGGCTGGAGTTCCTCGCAAGTCTCGAAGCCGCAACGAGATGGCAGATGGAGGCCGGCGCCGCCCGTGTGCTGATGCCCTTAATCGGCAATGTCCCCGGCGAAAGCGCCGCGCCGCGCGAAACCTTTACCGCCGATGCGGTCACGCGCGAAAGCGAGGCCCTGATCGCCGAGATGGATCGGGCGAGATCCGCGCTCGACGGTGTGGCCGATGGGCCGGAGTTCGGTCTTGCGATCGACCTGAACGACCTCTGGTTCGATCTGGATGGCAATGGCGCGCGCGATGACGGCGAGGCGGCGGTGACAATTCTGCGCGGCGTCTTCATGCCGCGCGCACCGGAGACCGAAGCCGCGGAGGCTCGGATCGTGCGCTTCGACAATGCGGATGCGGCTTGGCTTTCCGCCTATGCCCATCTGATCTCGGGCGCTGGCGAGCTGACCCTCGCCTTCGATCCTGAGCCGGCGATCGCGCGGGTGTTGGAAACCTACGCGAAACTCGTGGAAGCGCAGGAGAAAGCCGCCAGCGCGGGTCAATTCAGTTCGATGGACGGGCTGAGGATTTTCAGCTTCGTCGACCCGGCGGCTGCGCTTCTCGACATGCTCCACCAGCAACCCGACCCGCAACACACCCGCGCCGCGCGGGATCATTGGCTGGCAATGATTGCGGATAACCGGCAGTTCTGGGACCTTGCCGAAGCCGAGACCGACAATCAGGCGGAGTGGATTCCGAGCGACGCGCAGGATCAGGCGCTTGACGTCGAGTTTCCCGACCGTCTTGGCGAGACATGGCGGGGCGTGCTGAGCGATGGCGAGGCGCTCCTGACGAGCGAAAAGTCCTTCCCCTTCTGGCGCGTGCCGATCGGGGTCGATCTGGGCGCGTGGCTCGAAGACCCCGCGCCGTTGCCGTTGACCGGGGTCGTTCAGGGCTGGGCGCTCGATCCCTATTTCACCGACGCTCCGATGCTGACGCCCGAGAACTGGACGCGCTTTTCGCGGTTGGTCGGCAGCCGGACAGGCTTGATGATGTTCATGCTGAACTGACGAGCGGCTCCGGATCGAAGCCGAATTCGTCTTTTAGGCGAGCGATCAGCTCGGCCTCATGGAGAAGCAGCGCATGGTCGAACGACGCGGGCGAAAGGTCCACCTTGTCGCCAAAAAGCGCGCGCGTTTCGGCCGCGATCTTCACGTCCGGGCGGATCAGCAGCTCGTGGGCCTCCAACTCGGCTGCCTCGTAGTCGCGCATCCCCTGCACCTCCCACCAGAGCGCCTTCAGCTCGGCGGGATCGGCGGCGCGCTCAGCGGCTTCGGCGAACTGCGCCTTGCGGGACCCGACATAGGGCACGGGTTGCCCCTTCACCTTGGTCGTGGCGCGGCGCAGCATCTTGAGGATGAAGTGCAATGGCGTCAGCCCATCGAAATGCATCAACCGCCCATTATAGCTGGGTCTGTAAGGCAAATCGTTTTCCTTACTGTCCCAGTCTTTCAGCGGGTAGTGCACCCCGATCGCATAGCCCCGCCCGGCGCGCACGACGGGCTTCCCTGCGACATGACCCGCGAGACCTTTCTTCAGAAAGCGCGCGCGGAAGCCGTAGAACATCAGCCCGTCATCCTGAAACCCGTCCCAGCGCCGCCGGAACACGCCGCTGAAAATATCCGGGCCGGGTTTGTGGTCGAGATAGCAGCGCTCGTCGACTTCGAGACGCAGCCACGCTTTCTGTTCGCCTGTTTTCGCCAGTTCCCATTCGAGCGGGCGCACGAGGCTCACGAACTCATCCGCGTCGCAATGGATCATCCAATCGAGCTCGGTCTCGGTCAGCGCGCGGGTCGCGTTGTATTTCTGGCGGCCCTGATGGCGTGCGGGACGTTTCCGGCGCCAGCTGCGCTCCCAATCGTCATCGCCGGAATGGTGGATGAAGGCGCCTTCAACCGGCGCGAGCAGCGCCTCGGCCTCCGGGTTCGGGCGGTCGAAGAAGACGTGGACCTCGCTGGCGCCGATGCTCAGATGATGCGCGACATAGGCGGCCACCAGCGCAGCCGGTTCGTCCACCGTCGCCACCACGCCCCAGCGCGGCATATCTTGCCCTTGCGTCATCTAAATTCGATCCCTGCCAATGCGCTCAGCGCAGATAGGTTCAATTAACCGAGTCGTGCCAGTGCACCCATGCCACAGCGCAGCATTTTCCGATTTGTGATCACACCTTTCCGCCCTGTGATCACGTATGTCGCTTTTTCCGGGCGAGTGGGGCAGATTGTCGCGATTTCGGTTTGTCCCCCCGGCTTAAGCGCCTAGAACCCCCTCAAATCGCACCAGCATGGGGTATCCAAGGATGAATATCCACGAATATCAGGCCAAACAGCTTCTCAAGAGCTATGGCGCACCGGTCTCGGACGGCCGTGTCGTCCTCAAGGCCGAAGAAGCGAAGACCGCAGCCAGCGAACTCGATGGTCCGCTCTGGGTCGTCAAGGCGCAGATCCACGCCGGTGGCCGCGGCAAGGGCCACTTCAAGGAAGCCGAAGCCGGCGAAAAGGGCGGTGTCCGCCTGGCCAAATCGGTCGAAGAGGCTGAAACGCTCGCCAAGCAGATGCTCGGCAAGACGCTCGTGACGCACCAGACCGGCCCGGCGGGCAAGCAGGTCAACCGCATCTACATCGAAGACGGCTCCGACATCGAGCGCGAACTGTATCTCGCGCTGCTCGTCGACCGCGTGACCTCGCGCGTCTCGATCGTGGCCTCCACCGAAGGCGGCATGGACATCGAGGAAGTCGCGGCGAACACCCCCGACAAGATCCTCAGCTTCTCGATCGACCCGGCGACCGGCTACCAGCCGTTCCACGGCCGCCGCGTCGCCTTCTCGCTCGGCCTCGAAGGCCCGCAGGTGAAGCAGATGGTCGGCCTTCTCGGCAAGCTCTACCAAGCCTTCATCGAGAAGGACATGGAGATGCTCGAGATCAACCCGCTGATCGTCATGACCGACGGCAACCTCAAGGTGCTCGACGCCAAGCTCGGCTTCGACGGCAACGCCGTCTACCGCCACTCGGACATCGCCGCCCTGCGCGACGAGACCGAAGAAGACAGCAAAGAGCTCGAAGCGTCGAAATACGACCTCAACTACATCGCGCTCGACGGTGAGATCGGCTGCATGGTGAACGGCGCTGGCCTCGCAATGGCCACGATGGACATCATCAAGCTCTACGGTGCGGAACCGGCGAACTTCCTCGACGTCGGCGGTGGCGCCACGAAAGAGAAAGTGACCGAAGCATTCAAGATCATCACCTCGGACAAGAACGTCAAAGGTATCCTCGTGAACATCTTCGGCGGCATCATGCGCTGCGACATCATCGCCGAAGGCGTGATCGCTGCGGTGAAGGAAGTCGGCCTCGAAGTGCCGCTGGTCGTCCGCCTCGAGGGCACCAACGTCGAAAAAGGCAAGGAAATCATCGCGAATTCCGGCCTGAACGTCATCGCCGCCGACAACCTGTCGGATGGCGCAGAGAAAATCGTCAAAGCGGTGAAAGGCTAAGAATCATGGCAGTTCTCGTCAACGAAAACACCAAGGTCATCTGCCAGGGCTTCACCGGCTCGCAGGGCACCTTCCACTCCGAGCAGGCAATCGCGTACGGCACCAAGATGGTCGGCGGCGTGACCCCCGGCAAAGGCGGCCAGGAGCATCTCGGCCTGCCGGTTTTCAACTCGGTCCACGAGGCGAAAGCCAAGACCGAAGCGAACGCCTCGGTGATCTACGTTCCGCCGCCCTTCGCGGCTGACTCGATCCTCGAGGCGATCGACGCGGAAATGGAACTGATCGTCTGCATCACCGAGGGGATCCCGGTCCTCGACATGATGAAGGTCAAGCGCGCGCTGATCGACTCCAAGTCGCGTCTGATCGGCCCGAACTGCCCCGGTGTCATCACCCCCGACGCCTGCAAGATCGGCATCATGCCCGGCCACATCCACAAGCGTGGTTCGGTCGGCGTCGTGTCGCGCTCGGGCACACTGACCTACGAGGCGGTCAAGCAGACCACCGATATGGGTCTGGGCCAGTCCTCGGCCGTCGGCATCGGCGGTGACCCGATCAAGGGCACCGAGCATATCGACGTGCTCGACATGTTCCTCGACGATCCGGAAACGGAATCGATCATCATGATCGGTGAGATCGGTGGTTCGGCGGAAGAGGAAGCCGCGGAATTCCTCGCCGAGCAGAAGAAAAAAGGCCGTTGGAAGCCGACCGCTGGCTTCATCGCCGGCCGCACGGCCCCTCCCGGCCGCCGCATGGGCCACGCCGGCGCGATCGTCGCGGGCGGCAAAGGCGATGCGGAATCGAAGATCGAGGCCATGAAGTCGGCCGGTATCGTCGTCGCTGACAGCCCTGCCACGCTGGGCGAAGCGGTGATGAAAGCGATCAAGGGCGAATAAGCCCTCTCGAAACTGGCAGGGTCGCGGCGCACGCGGCCCTGCATCCAGACCAAGGAAAGGACCGGACCCATGTCGCTGCGGATCGCACGGCGCGCCTCCCTCCCCGTTTCGGGGACGGTCGCATGCGCCCTGCTCGAAAGCAGCGACGGGGGCCGGTCTTCTTCTGCGGCAGAGCGCGTCGCGAGCGGCGCATGGCTCGCCACGGAATTCGCCGGAACCTCCGCTCATGGCGGGCCCGTTCCGGTCCCGGCTCCCCGCTCGTCGGGCACCTCCGACCCCGCGCGCATCCCTGCCCTGCATGGAAGTCCCGAAATCAGCACCTACATCACTGAGCCAGAAGGCAATATGCCCGGGCAAGCAGGTGCCGGTTTCGACGTATCTGTGAGGGCCCCGCGCGCGAAGGAAAGGACCCAGCATCATGTGCCGTTCCACCCCCGTATCCGTCGCGAGGGCCTCTGCGCTCCGCGCGGCCCCGCCACCGCCTCGCGTGCCCCGCGCTTAGCGCGCTCTTCAACGGGCCGGCGATAAACGTTCGAGTTCCCGCAGATCCCTGTTTCACCGACCGAAGGTGAGGAAAATGACCGACCAATCCCCCAACGACCAGTTCAATGCCTCGCAGTTCCTGCAAGGCGCGAATGCCGAATATGTCGAGCAGCTTTATGCGAAGTTTGCCGAAGATCCGTCTTCGGTCGATACCGCCTGGGCTGCCTTCTTCGCCTCGCTCGGTGATCCCGATCAGGACGTGAGAAAATCCGCCGAAGGCGCAAGCTGGGAGCGTCGCGACTGGCCGCCGATGGCCGCCGACGATCTGACTGCGGCGCTGACCGGTGAATGGCCCGCCCCCGCCGAGGGCAAGGCCGCTGGCGACAAGATCAAGAAGAAGGCTGCCGAGGCCGGCGTCGCGGTCGACGAGGCGGCGGTCAAACGCGCCGTGCTGGACTCGATCCGCGCGCTGATGATCATCCGTGCCTACCGTATCCGCGGTCACCTCGCCGCCGATCTCGACCCGCTGGGGATGCGCGACACCGGCCAGCATCCGGAGCTCGATCCGAAGAGCTACGGCTTCACCGATGCCGACATGGATCGTCCGATCTTCATCGACAACGTGCTCGGCCTCGAGATCGCCTCGATGCGCCAGATCATGGATATCGTGAAGCGCACCTATTGCGGCACTTTCGCGCTGCAATACATGCACATCTCCGATCCCGAGCAATCGGCCTGGCTGAAAGAGCGTATCGAAGGCTACGGCAAGGAAATCACCTTCACCAAGACCGGCCGCCGCGCGATCCTCAACAAGCTCGTCGAGGCCGAAGGCTTCGAGAAGTTCCTGCACGTCAAGTACATGGGCACCAAGCGGTTCGGCCTCGACGGTGGCGAAGCGCTGATCCCGGCGATGGAGCAGATCATCAAGCGGGGCGGCCAGCTCGGCCTGCAAGAGGTCGTGGTCGGCATGCCCCACCGCGGTCGCCTCTCGGTCCTCGCGAACGTGCTGCAAAAGCCCTACCGCGCGATCTTCCACGAATTCCAGGGCGGCTCGTTCAAGCCCGAGGACGTGGACGGCTCCGGCGACGTGAAATACCACCTCGGCGCCTCCGCCGACCGTGAGTTCGACGGCAACAAGGTCCACCTGTCGCTGACCGCGAACCCCTCACACCTCGAGGCGGTGAACCCGGTCGCGCTCGGCAAGGTCCGTGCCAAGCAAGATCAGCTGGCCGACCGTTCGGACCGCTCCAAGGTCGTCTCGGTGCTGCTACACGGTGATGCAGCCTTCGCCGGTCAAGGCGTCGTGGCCGAGTGCTTCCAGCTCTCGGGCATTCGCGGTCACCGCACCGGCGGCACGATCCACCTCGTCGTCAACAACCAGATCGGCTTCACGACCGCGCCGCACTTCTCGCGCACCTCGCCCTACCCGACCGATCTCGCGCTGATGGTGGAAGCCCCGATCTTCCACGTGAACGGCGACGATCCCGAGGCCGTCGTGCACGCCGCCCGCGTCGCGACCGAGTTCCGTCAGAAGTTCCACAAGGACGTCGTGATCGACATCTTCTGCTACCGCCGCTTCGGTCACAACGAAGGCGACGAGCCGATGTTCACCAACCCGGTGATGTACAAGTCGATCAAGACCCACAAGACCACGCTGCAACTCTACACCGAGCGTCTGGTGGCCGATGGCCTGATCCCCGAGGGCGAGATCGAGGATATGAAAGCCTCGTTCCAATCGCATCTCAACGAGGAGTTCGAGGCCGGCAAGGTCTTCAAACCGAACAAGGCCGACTGGCTCGACGGTCGCTGGTCCGGCATGGAGCGGGAAAAGAGCGAATACGAGCGCGGCACCACCGCGATTTCGCCCGACACGCTCGAGGAGGTCGGCAAGGCGCTCGTGACCGCGCCCGAGGGCTTTGCCCTGCACAAGACGGTGCAGCGTCTGCTCGACAACAAGAAGCAGATGTTCGAGACCGGCAAGGGCTTCGACTGGGCGACCGCCGAGGCGCTGGCCTTCGGCTCGCTCGTGACCGAGGGCTACCCTGTCCGCCTGTCGGGTCAGGACGCCACCCGTGGTACCTTCTCGCAGCGCCACTCGGCCTTCGTGAACCAGGAGAACGAGGACCGCTATTACCCGCTCAACCACATCCGTGAGGGTCAGGCCCGCTACGAGGTGATCGACTCGATGCTCAGCGAATACGCGGTGCTCGGGTTCGAATACGGCTACTCTCTGGCGGAACCGAAGGCGCTGACGCTCTGGGAAGCCCAGTTCGGCGATTTCGCCAACGGCGCGCAGATCATGTTCGACCAGTTCATCAACTCGGGCGAGCGGAAATGGCTGCGCATGTCGGGCCTCGTCTGCCTGCTGCCGCACGGCTTCGAAGGTCAGGGCCCCGAGCACAGCTCGGCCCGTCTGGAGCGCTTCCTGCAACTGTCGGCGGAAGATAACTGGATCGTCGCGAACTGCACGACGCCGGCGAACTACTTCCACATCCTGCGCCGCCAGATCCACCGCGACTTCCGCAAGCCGCTGATCCTGATGACGCCGAAATCGCTGCTGCGTCACCCGAAGGCCGTCTCCACGGCGGAGGAGTTCACCACCGGATCGAGCTTCCACCGCGTCCTGTGGGACGATGCAGAGCGCGGCAATTCGGATCTGGAGCTGAAGGCCGACGACAAGATCAAGCGCGTCGTGATGTGCTCGGGCAAGGTCTATTACGACCTGCTCGCGCAGCGCGACGAGCGTGGGCTCGACGATGTCTACCTGCTGCGTCTGGAACAGTTCTACCCGTTCCCCGCGCAGGCGGTCACCAAAGAGCTGACCCGCTTCAAGAATGCCGAGATCGTCTGGTGCCAAGAGGAGCCGAAAAACCAGGGCGCCTGGTTCTTCGTCGAACCCTATATCGAATGGGTCCTCGCCAAGATCGACGCGAAACATGCCCGTGCGCGCTATGCCGGCCGCGCGGCGTCCGCCTCGCCCGCGACGGGTCTGGCAAGCCGCCACAAGGCCGAGCAAGACGCGCTCGTCAACGATGCACTGGAGGGTTGAATAGATGTCCACTGAAGTCCGCGTTCCCACGCTCGGCGAGAGCGTCACGGAAGCCACCGTCGCCACCTGGTTCAAGAAGCCCGGCGACACCGTGGCCGCCGACGAGATGCTCTGCGAGCTCGAAACCGACAAGGTGACCGTCGAAGTGCCGAGCCCCGCAGCCGGCACGCTCGGCGAGATCGTCGCCGCCGAAGGCGAGACCGTCGGCGTCGATGCGCTTCTCGCGACGATCGAAGAGGCTGGCGCCAGCCCCGCGCCGAAGAAAGAAGACAAACCGGCGGGAAAACCCGCCCAACAGCCCCAATCGAACGAGGGAAAGATGACCGACGTGATGGTGCCCAGCCTTGGTGAATCGGTCACCGAGGCAACTGTGTCGACGTGGTTCAAGAAGGTCGGAGACACGGTCGCGGCCGACGAGATGCTCTGCGAGCTGGAAACCGACAAGGTCTCGGTCGAAGTGCCGTCGCCCGCTGCTGGCGTTCTCAAAGAGATCGTCGCCGAGGAAGGCACGACCGTCGACGCCTCGGCCAAGCTGGCCGTGATCGCCGAGGGCGAAAGCGGTGGAACCGCCGCCAGCGCGCCCGCCAAGGAAGAGACCAAATCCGAAGCCCCCGCCGCCGGCGGCAAGGGCGGCAAGGGCGGCAAGGATGTCGAGGATGCGCCGTCCGCCAAGAAGCTGATGGCGGAGAAGGGCATCGACCCGGCTTCCGTTCAGGGTTCGGGCAAGGATGGCCGGATCATGAAGGAAGACGTGGCCAAGGCCGAAAGCGCGCCGAAGCAGGCCTCGGTTTCCGTCGCCTCGACGCCCTCGCAGGCGCCGCGCGGTCCGGTCAATGCCGATGACGCGTCGCGCGAAGAGCGCGTGAAGATGACCCGCCTGCGTGCGACCATCGCCAAGCGCCTCAAGGACTCGCAGAACACGGCCGCGATGCTGACCACCTATAACGAGGTGGACATGTCGGGCGTCATGAACCTGCGCAACGAGTACAAGGACCTGTTCCTCAAGAAGCACGGCGTGAAGCTCGGCTTCATGTCCTTCTTCGTGAAGGCCTGCTGCCACGCGCTGAAAGAGGTCCCGGAAGTGAACGCCGAGATCGACGGCAACGAGATCGTCTACAAAAACTACGTCCACATGGGCGTGGCCGTGGGCACCCCGAACGGCCTCGTCGTGCCGGTCGTGCGCGACGCCGACCAGATGGGCTTCGCCTCGATCGAGAAGACGATCGCCGAGATGGGCACCCGCGCCCGTGACGGCAAGCTCTCGATGGCCGAGATGCAGGGCGGTTCCTTCACCATCTCGAACGGCGGCGTCTATGGCTCGCTGATGTCCTCGCCGATCCTCAACCCGCCGCAATCGGGCATCCTCGGCATGCACAAGATCCAGGAACGTCCGATGGTCGAGAACGGCCAGATCGTCATCAAGCCGATGATGTATCTCGCACTCAGCTACGACCACCGCATCGTCGACGGCAAAGGCGCCGTGACCTTCCTCGTGCGCGTCAAGGAAGCGCTGGAAGACCCGCGCCGCCTGCTGATGGATCTGTAAGACCGGAACGAAGGCGGCATCCCCTGCCCCTTCGCTCTTGCTAAATATCCTCGGGGGGTCCGGGGGGCAGACAGCCCCCGGTCCTCCCTCACCTCCGGGAGCGACCGATGACCCCCGAACTGACCGTGCTCATACTCGCGATCCTGCTCCATCTGGGGCTGATGGTGGCGTATTCGGTGAAGGCCAATACCGAGCTCGGCACAAAATACCCCGTTTCCCCGCGCGACAAGACGCCGCCGCCGATCTCGACCCTGCTCGGACGGCTGCAGCGCGCGATGAACAACTCCTTCGAGGGGCTCATTCTCTTCGCCCCCGTCGCGCTGGTCATCGGACTGACCGGACAATCGAGCGCCGCCACCGTGGCCTTCGCCTGGATCTTCCTGATCGCGCGGCTCCTCTACATTCCGTCCTATCTGCTGGGCTGGGTGCCGTGGCGCTCGCTCATCTGGGGCTTTTCCTTCTTCGCAATTCTGGCGCTGGCGATTGCCGCGCTGATCTGACCTCCCGGCGCGAGGCCTGCTCGCGCCCCAACCCAAGGAGCAAGAACAATGGCTGACTATGATGTGATCGTGATCGGCGGCGGCCCGGGCGGCTATGTCTGCGCCATCCGCTGCGCCCAGCTGGGCCTGAAGACCGCCTGTGTCGAAGGCCGCGAAAGCCTCGGCGGCACCTGCCTCAACGTGGGCTGCATCCCGTCCAAGGCGCTGCTGCACGCCACCCACGAGCTGCACGAAGCCGAGCATAACTTCGCCAAGATGGGCCTGAAGGGCAAATCGCCTTCGGTCGATTGGAAGCAGATGCTGACCTACAAGCAGGAAGTCATCGACGGCAACACCAAGGGCATCGAGTTCCTGTTCAAGAAGAACAAGATCGACTGGATCAAGGGCTGGGGTTCGATCCCCGAGGCCGGCAAGGTGAAAGTGGGCGACGACGTCCATAACGCCAAGTCGATCGTGATCGCCACCGGCTCCGAGCCGTCGTCGCTGCCGGGCATCGAGATCGACGAGAAAACCGTCGTGACCTCGACCGGCGCGCTGTCGTTGAACAAGATCCCGAAGTCGATGGTCGTGATCGGCGCGGGCGTCATCGGTCTGGAAATGGGCTCGGTCTATGCTCGTCTCGGCGCGGATGTCACCGTCGTGGAATATCTCGACGCAATCACCCCCGGCATGGACGGCGAGGTCTCGAAGAACTTCCAGAAGATCCTGACCAAGCAGGGACTGAAATTCGTCATGGGCGCCGCCGTCCAGAGCGTCGACGTGAAGAACGGCAAGGCCACGGTGAACTACCAGCTGCGCAAGGATGAGAGCAACGCGTCGATCGAGGCCGAGACCGTCCTCGTCGCGACCGGCCGCAAGCCCTATACCGACGGTCTGGGGCTTGAGGGCGTGGGTGTGGAGATGCTGCCGCGCGGTCAGGTGAAGACTGACGCGCACTGGCAGACCACCGCCAAGGGCATCTACGCGATCGGTGACGCGGTCACCGGCCCGATGCTCGCCCACAAAGCCGAGGACGAAGGCATGGCTGTTGCCGAAGTCATCGCGGGTAAGCATGGTCACGTGAACTACGAAGTGATCCCGAGCGTGATCTACACCAGCCCGGAAGTCGCCTCGGTCGGTCAGACCGAAGAGGCGCTCAAGCAGGACGGTCGCGCCTACAAGGTCGGCAAGTTCTCCTTCATGGGCAATGGCCGCGCCAAGGCCGTGTTCCAGTCGGACGGCTTCGTGAAGCTGATCGCGGACAAGGAAACCGACCGCATCCTCGGCTGCCACATCATCGGCCCCGGCGCGGGCGACCTGATCCACGAAATCTGCGTGGCGATGGAATTCGGCGCCTCGGCACAGGACGTGGCGCTGACCTGCCACGCTCACCCGACCTTCTCCGAGGCCGTTCGCGAAGCCGCACTGGCCTGCGGCGACGGCGCGATCCACGCCTGATCGGCAAGGGTCGAGAGAAACGCGAAAGGGCGCCCCGCGGGGCGCCCTTTTCGTTTGGCGCGGTGGCCCGAACTCCGGTCACTAGCTCAGGCTTAGCCCTCGCCGTGATCCGCAGCCGCATCCATCTTCGCGGCGAATTCACGGCGCAGTTCCCGGCGGAGTTCGGCGGCGCGCCAGCGGTGGCGTTCCTCGTCCGTGTCGGGCTTCAGCGTCGGCACCTCTGCGGGTTTTCCGCTTTCATCCACCGCGACCATCGTGAAATAGCAGCTGTTCGTGTGTCGCCGCGTGCCTGCGGTGATGTTCTCGGCTTCGACGCGGATGCCGATCTCCATCGAGGTGCGGCCCGTATGGTTCACGCTGGCGCGAAACGTTACCAGCTCGCCCACGTTGATCGGTTGCTGGAAGGTCACCTGGTCGACCGACAGCGTCACCGCGTAGCGCTGCGAGTAGCGTGAGGCGAGCGAGAACGCGACCCGGTCGAGCCAGTTCAGCAGCGCGCCGCCATGCACCTTGCCCGAAAAATTCGCCTGATCGGGCGTCATCAGCACGGTCATCTCGAGGCGCTTGCGGTCCTCGAAGGTCAGTGTTTCGGTCATGGTTTTCCCTCATTGCCTCGCGCCATATGCGCGAAAGCCTCTCGTAGGGTCAATCCGCGCGATGCGCATGGCTCACTTGCGCGGCTTCGCCCGCAGCGTCGGATCGGCCTCGCGCGGGTCCTCGGGCCACGGGTGCTTGGGGTAGCGCCCGCGCATATCCTTGCGCACATCGGCGTAAGAGCCCTCCCAGAACCCGGGCAGGTCCATCGTGACCTGAATGGGTTTGTGGCCGGGTGACAGCAGCGTGATCCTGAGCGGCAGGCGTTTCGGGCCGACCGTCGGATGGGTGGTGACGCCGAACATCTCCTGCAGACGGATCTCGATGCCCGGCGCCTCGCCAGCGTAGTCAATGGGCACACGACGGCCGAGCGGAGTTTCGAAATGCGCGGGGGCAAGACGGTCCACCAGCTGCATCTGCTCCCAGTCGAGCGCTGCGCGCAGCGGATCGGTGAGGTCGAGCTTGCGCAGGTCGGCCTCGGTCCTCGCCTTGCCGAGATAGGGCAGAAGCCAGTTCTCGGCGGAGGCCAAAAGCCCCTCATCGGAGAAATCGGGCAGATCGGCCCCCTGCCCGCGCAGCAGCTCCACCCGCGCCTGCAGCCGGCGCGCCGCCGCGCTCATCGGCAGGCCGATCTGGCGCAATCCTGCCAGCGCGCCTTGCGCTACCGCCTCGCGCGGGGCGTCTTTCCACACGCGATCGTCGAGGACCAGCGCGCCGAACCGCTCCTGCTTGCGCGCGATCACGCGGCCCTCTCGCTTGGACCAGTCGCAGACATCCTGCCATGCGATCTGATCCGCGTAGAGGCGACGAAGCTCGGCCTCGGAGATCGCGATGCCTTGGCGCACTTTCGCCTCGCGCGGATCGCCGTCGAGATCGCTCACCACGATAAGGCGTTGCGCGCCCAGCGGATCGCCTTCGGCCACCACCGCCCCTTTGCCGCCCGAGAGCACGTAGCGCGGCGCATCCCCCTTGCGGCGAAGCCCCACACGGTCAGGGTAAGCGAGCGCGAGTTGCTCGGCGGAGGAATAGGTCTCGGGCGCTGCAGTGGCGAGGCGGGCCAGCCGCTTCGCCTCGGATCGGATACGCTCGATTGTGCCGCGATGGGGCGTATAGGGGTGGTGCGCCTCCAAGCGCTTCGGGTCGCGAATCGCGCTGAGGCGCAGCGTCAGGTCAGCGGGCGCGCCACGCAGCGGATCGCGTTCGGCCAGAAGGGCAGCAAGCGGTGCCGCCTCGGGGCCCGCGGTCAGCAGCATGTGCCCGAGGCGCGGGTGCAGCGGCAGTTTGGCGAGCTTGCGCCCGTGTTCCGTGATCAGCCCCGATTTCAGCGCGCCGAGTTCTTCCAGCAAAGCGCGCGCCTCGGCCATCGCAGGTGCAGGCGGCGGCGTCAGGAAAGCCAGATCGCCACCATCGGTGCCCCAGACCGCGAGTTCCAGCGCAAGTCCGGTCAGGTCGGCGACCTCGATCTCGGGCGGGGCGAAGGCGGGTAGCGCGCCCTCCGCGCCCTTGGTCCAGAGCCGGTAGCAGATGCCCTCGGCCACGCGCCCCGCGCGGCCCCGGCGCTGCTCGGCTTCGGCGCGGGAGACGGGTTCGGTGACCAGCCTCGCCATGCCGGAGCTTGGGTCGAACCGCGCCCGGCGTGCGCGGCCGCCGTCGATCACGACGCGGATGTCTTCGATGGTCAGAGAGGTTTCCGCTATGGCTGTGGCGAGCACCAGTTTGCGGCCCGAGGGCGCGGGCGCGATGGCGGCGCGTTGGGCGGCGAATTCCATCGCGCCGAACAGCGGGCGGATCGCGATGTCATCGGCCAAGCGGCCCTTCAGCAGCCCTTCGACGCGGCGAATCTCGCCCTCGCCCGGCAGGAAGGCCAGAAGGCTCCCGTCGGTGGCCTCCGCGGCCTCGGTGATCAGCCCAGCCATCGCGGCCTCGAACCGCATCGAACTATCCACCGGACGGTCCAGCCAGCGCGTCTCGACCGGAAAGGCCCGCCCCTCCGACACCACGATCGGCGCGTCGTCGAGCAATGCCGCCACCGGCTCTGCATCGAGCGTGGCCGACATCACCACCAGCGCCAGATCGGGCCTGAGCGCGCCGCGCACCTCCCATGTCAGCGCCAGCCCCAAGTCTGCGTTCAGCGAGCGTTCATGGAATTCGTCGAAGATCACGCAGCCGATGCCGGTCAATTCCGGGTCGGATTGCAGCACGCGCGTCAGGATGCCTTCAGTAACGACCTCGATCCGCGTGGATTTCGAGACCTTCGCCTCGCCCCGGATGCGGTAGCCGACCGTCTCGCCAACCTTTTCGCCCAAAGTGTCCGCCATACGCTCGGCGGCGGCGCGCGCGGCCAGCCGGCGCGGCTCCAACATGACGATCCGGCCCTTGATCTGGTCGAGCAGCGCGAGGGGCACGCGGGTCGTCTTGCCCGCGCCCGGCGGCGCCATCAGCACCGCGCGGCCATGCGATGACAGCGCCGCCCGCAGATCGGGCAGCACCACGTCGATCGGAAGAGAAAAGCGGTCTGTGTTCACCCGCCCCTTATTGCCGAGTGAGACGACCTTTTCCATAGAGCGTGTCGGTCTCGATCTTGTCGACCTGCAAACCGCCATTCGGGCTCGGCTCGTAATAGAGGGTGAAGGCGAAGCGGGACTTTTCCTTCATGTCCTTCTCGGAGAAGCCCGCGAGGCGGCGATATTCGCCCGAACAGACGATGTTCTTGCCATCGGGCTTGGGCTCGAAGAGCCGCACCTGCGAGCGCCGCGCGCCGTCATACATCTTCACGTCGAGCTTGCAGGCCTCGTCGCGCGGCACGTCACGCAGCACCGCATAGAGCGCCGTCAGCGGGTCGACCGTGCCGCCCTGTTTCGCGGGATCGACATCCCGGGGCGAGGGCTTGCGCGGTGGCTGCTGACTGACGGAAACCGGCGTGCCGTTATTGTAGATGATCTGGTGCTTGGACTTGCGTCCCGGTGCGTCGTCGACCTCTGAATATTTCATCGGGGTGAACTTCTGACCGTCATAGAGGCCGGAGACACTGGCCGAAAACTTGATTTTCCGCAGCAGCCCCACGAGGCCCGCCGTCTGCAACACGCCGTTCGCGCCATAGGCACCGTCGGTGATCTTGCCGTTGATCGCCAGCTCACCCGCGCGGATGCCCTTGAGCACCACGTCGAAGACGATCTTGTCGCTCTGATCGGCGCGCGCCGGCGCCGTGCCCAAGGGCGCGACTAGCAACGCTGCGCTCAGGATCGCAGCCACCGGGCGCGACGCAAGGCTCGATAGAAATCTCATTGGTATCCTCTTGTCAGGAATTTCCCATTCGCTCTGGACATAGGTCGCAGGGTGCAGGCAAGTAACCGATAAGTCTTCACGTCTGATGTCATTTTTGACACGAACACCCAAAATCAGCGAAAGCCTGCCGATGACCGATCAAAGCCCCGCCGACCTCGCTCCGCGCATTCTCGCCTCCGATCGTCGCGCTCTGGCGCGTGCGATCACGCTGGTGGAATCCGGGCGGGCGGAGCATCGCGCACAAGCGGTCGAACTGCTCGATACGCTCGCAGGTGAAGGGCGTCAGGCGCTGCGGATCGGGCTTTCGGGCACGCCGGGAGTGGGCAAATCGACCTTCATCGAAGCCTTCGGGATGATGCTGACCGGCAAGGGGTTGAAGGTCGCCGTGCTGGCGGTCGATCCGTCCTCGGCCCGCTCCGGCGGCTCGATCCTCGGTGACAAGACCCGTATGGAACGTCTGTCGCGCGATCCCAACGCCTTCATCCGCCCCTCGCCCTCACAAGCGCATCTCGGCGGCGTCGCGCGACGCACCCGCGAAGCGGTGAGCCTCTGCGAGGCGGCGGGCTTCGACGTCGTCCTGATAGAGACCGTGGGCGTCGGCCAGTCCGAGACGCTGGTAGCCGAGATGGTCGACCTGTTCGTTCTGCTGATGGCCCCGGCTGGCGGCGACGAGCTGCAGGGCGTCAAGCGCGGCATCATGGAGATGGCCGACCTGATCTTGGTGAACAAGGCGGATGGCGATCTGAAACCGGCCGCCATGCGGACGGTCTCGGATTACGCGGGCGCGCTGCGGCTGCTGCGCAAGCGCCCGCAGGACCCCGAGGGTTTCCCCAAGGCGCTGCCGGTCTCGGCCATGGAGGAGAACGGGCTGGAGAAAGCATGGGAAGAAATGACCGCGCTAGCCGAATGGCGCCGCGCGAACGGGCATTTCGATCAGCGCCGCGCCGAGCAGGCGCGGCACTGGTTCGAGGCTGAGGTCCGCGAGGGCCTCCTCGCGCGGTTGCGCCAAGATCCCGAGATCCGGGCGAAAATGCGCGAATTGGGCGACGCGGTGGCCAGCGGTGAAAGCGCGGCCTCTGCAGCTGCGGCCGTGATGCTGGAGCAGTTGGGCGGCTGAGCGCCGCTCTGCCCGGCTTACATATCGCCTTCTTTCTTATCCATGGTGGGCTCGGTATGTTCCGGCTCGCCGTGGGTCACGTCTTCATGTGAAATCTCCGGTGTGGAGACAGGCGCGGGATCCTGCGCAGTCTCGGTCGGCTGATCGCGGCTGAGATCGACCGGGACGTCGACGACCATCAGTCCGGTTTTCTCGAAACGCAGATTGAGCGTGACCATGTCACCCTGATGGAGCGACTGCTTCAGCCCCATGAACATGACGTGATCGCCGCCCCGCTGCAGGACATGCTCGCCCTTGGCGGGAACCTCGAAGCCTTCCTTGACTTCGAGCATCTGCATCGCGCCGTTCGGCCCCTGCTTGTGCGTATGCAGTTCGACACGCGCGGCAACGTTCGAGCTGACCGAGACGAGCCGGTCGTCGAGATCGGAGATGTTCTTGATCTCCATGAAGGCCGCCGCCGATTTCGACATCGGGGTCGAGACCCGGACATAAGGGTCGATGATCTGGATCTGGTCAGCGGCGAAGGCGGGGAGAGCGACGGCGATCAGCGCCGCGCTCATCAGGTATTTGCGGATCATTCATGTCTCCTGAGGCTGTATTCGTCTGAAGGCTGGGGATCAGACGGCTGCAGGCGGACCACGGGCGCGCGGCACCACGAAGGCCTGCGCCTGCGCGCTCTCGAGCTCGACCGTCTGCAGCCTGCGCCCCTCGCCCTGCGGCGGAGTCGGCAGGGCCGGAGCGACTGCGACGGCGGCCATCATCGCCAGCACCATGTCGGGACAGAGATGCACGGGGCCAGTCGGGTTGCCCTCGGCATCGACGCTGATCGTGGTCACGCCATAGCCGGTGCAGATCACCACCTCGCCCGCGACACGCGCCTGCCCGCGCGCAACCGCCATGGTCATGCTGGTCATGGCCAGCACGAGCGCCGCGACGATCCCGATCATTAGCTTGAAGCGCGTCCTCCACATGGCGCTCACACTAGCGTGAGGATGTGACGATGGGAATGCGACAGTTCAGCCGAACAAAGCAAAAACCCCGCGCCTCGGCGCGGGGTTTTCGAAAATTCCGATCCGGAAAGGGATCAGGCGGCAGCCTGAGCTTTCGCGATCGCTTTCTTGATCTTCAGAGCGTTCACCGAGAGGTCCGCATCCTTCGCCTTGGCGAGGAACGCGTCGAGACCGCCGCGATGGTCCACCGAGCGCATGCCGGCTGCGGAAACGCGCAGCTTGAAGCTCTGGCCCAGAGTATCCGAGATCAGGGAAACATCGTTCAGGTTCGGCAGGAAGCGACGACGCGACTTGTTGTTCGCGTGGCTCACTTTGTTGCCCGTCGTGGGGCCCTTGCCGGTCAGTTCGCAAACGCGCGACATGGCATTCTTCCTTCGTTTCTTACCTGGCCGAAGTTACGCGAATCGCGCGCCCGGCCCCAACATGAAAAGGCGCCGCTTGGCAGCGCCCGAAAATCTGTTGGCGCGGAATACGGCCAATGGCGCCTCGCGTCAAGTCGCCCAGGCCGATTTTATACACCTTCCCCACCGCTTCAGGGGCGGTTTCACCACCCGCGCTGAGCCAGATGGCGCAAACCCTGGGTCACATCGGTGCGCACGGCCAATCTCAGCGCCGGTTCGTCGCCCGCCCGCAGAGCGGAGAGAATCATCCGGTGATGGCGCGGCGGCTCGTTGCGCTGCAGCTTGGTATAGACCGCGCGCATCGTCGGCCCCAGCTGCAGCCAGACGGTCTCGATCACCGCGAGCATCGCGGGCGCCTGCGCGCGCAGATAGAGCGTGCGGTGGAATTCGAGGTTGGTGCGGATGTAGCCGACCGCATCCTGTTTCGCGACGGCCTCGGCATTGGCGACGTTGATCGCACCGAGACGGTCGATCAGCGCGAGGTGGGCGCGCGGCAGGGCACGGGCCGACAGTTCCGGCTCGATCAGCGCCCGCAGCGCGGCCAGCTCCTCGATCCGTTCGTTGGACAGCTCCGGCGTGGTTACCCGCCCCGAACTCGACAGCGTCAGCGCGCCTTCCGCAACCAGCCGCCGCAGCGCCTCGCGCGCGGGAGTCATGGAGACACCGTATTGCTTGCCCAAACCCCGCAACGTCAGCGCAGTGCCCGGCAGCAACTCCCCCACCATGATCTGCTGGCGCAAAGTGCGGTACAGCCGATCATGGGCGGCGGTCTCGATGGGGCGTGTGGAAATCGTTGTCATTCGCTTTTTGTGATCACGTTGCCGCCGCGGGTCAATCGCGAAACCGGATCGCATGGAGCGCGGAGCCTTCGCGCTTGAGCCATGCGCGCTCTGCCTTGAAGCTCGGCCGCAGGGATTCGACGACGCGCCAGAAGGCGGGCGAGTGATTCATCTCCTCCAGATGCGCGACCTCATGGGCCGCGACATAATCCAGCACGTCCGGCGGCGCCATGATCAACCGCCAGCTATAGGAGAGCGCTCCGGTCGAGCTGCAGGACCCCCAGCGCGAGCGGGTGTCGCGAATCGTGATCTTCGCGAAGTCACGCCCGATCTCGGAGGCGTAGCGCGCGGTCGCCGCATGCAGTCTCTGACGAGCTGCGTGTTTGAAGAAAGTCTCGACCCGCACGCCCAGCCGTGCCGGGTCTTCGGGCACGAGGAGGCGCGCGCCGTCGATCTTCGGGCTGCGCAGCGACGCGGGTTCGAGCATCAGCATCTGCCCCTGGAAGGGGACAGCTTGTCCGAATCGCACGGCCTGCGCGGGCGGGATCGCCCCGAGCGTCTTGCGCAGCCATTCGGTTTGCGAGCGCGCGAAGGCCAGCGCCTCTCGCTCGGACGCGCCCCGCGGGATCGTGAGCGCCACCCGCCCGTCGACCCGCGACACCCGCAATGAGAACCTGCGCGCGCGCCCGGAACGGCGCATCACCAACTCCACCTCGGGCAGTTCGGGAATGTGAGGTGGGCGGGACAGGGGCATTCTCCGGCAGGTTCGGTCACGAGGCGCGGCCATCGGGTCGCAGCCCCACAAGAAAGGCGCGAAAAGGCTTTGACACCCTGCGCGGCATGTGGCAGTTGGCTGCGACTCTGCTGGATATAAGTGCGCAGGAGAATTCCATGCCGAAAGAGGAATGGGGCGTCAAGCGTCTGTGCCCGCATTGCGCGAGCCGCTTTTACGACCTGAATAACGACCCGATGACCTGCCCGGTCTGCAACAACACCTTCACCCTCGAGGCTCTGACCTCGGGCAGCGGTCGCACGCTCGTGACCGACAAGACGTCGTCGCAGAAAGATGACGACGTCAATCTCGACGATGACGATCTCGACGACGATAACGGCGACGTGGATCTCGACGACGATCTGCTCGACGATGACGACGATGACGACAATGTCTCGCTCGATGACATCGCGGATGTCAGCACCGAGGACAAGGAAGACAACTGATCGGCTGGGCCGCTCGGACGAGAGATCAAGGCGCAACGGGAAACCGTCGCGCCTTTTTCTTTTTCCGGACGTGAGGCCGCGCCTTTCCCGCTCCCCCCTTGCCCCGACGCGCCCTCTACGCCAGCGCCGCTCAGGTGACGCACGGGAATACGCAGCGGACGAAAATTTCCCCCGCCTTCACAACAAATTCCTCTTGCGCCGCCCCGACGCTTTGCCTATACGCCTCCCCACACAGCGGGCCTGACCCGCTGGACCTCCGGTGGGGCCATAGCTCAGTTGGGAGAGCGCTTGAATGGCATTCAAGAGGTCAGGGGTTCGACTCCCCTTGGCTCCACCAAACAAACTTCCGAAAACGCATCCGATCACATCGCGCTTGTCGTGAGAAGTTTGCCGTTCGCCGCGCGCCGGCGCGGTCCGGTCGCCGTGCGCTTAGGCTCCCCCGCATAGGGCTTTCTTCCGCCGGCGAACGACACCGTGAGGACGTGGAGTGCGCGCCAACGCAGCCTTGTCGACCTCAATCGGTGCCAGCGCGCGCTTCGTGACGCGACCGACACAGGCGTTGTACTTCGTCGAGTAGCGTCCACCGAGGTCGACCTTTGCGCGCCGCCAACTCACTCGTGCGCGCGGTCTGATCGTCGGAGAACGGCCGCCCGCGATCGCGACGATAGCTTCTTCGCGCTGGGGCTCGTAGCCCGTTGCGCGTCTTCGGACGGAAAGCGTGGTTTCTGCGACATTTCGGGGCCACGGAGAAAATCGCTCACCATGTGCCGCACTTGTGGCTGGCCTCGACAGGCGACGTGCTCAGCGCGCCGCCAGCAATTGGCGTAGCGTGATGCGGGCCATGGGTCAGGTCTCCTCCGAAAGATATGTCTTGATGATCTCGACCTCTTCCGCCGCGCCGAACACGAGCGGCACGTTCTGGTGCGGCGCCTCCGGTACGAGATCGAGGATGCGCTTGGTGCCATCGGTGGCGCGGCCGCCTGCCGCTTCGATCAGACAGGCGATCGGCACCGCCTCATAGGCCAGCCGCAGCCGCCCCGCGCGATAGCCTTCGCGCCGGTCCGCCGGATAGAGGAACGCGCCACCTTTGAGCAGGATACGGTGCAATTCACCGACCGCCGCCGCCAGCCAACGCATGTTGAAATCGCGCCCGCGCGGGCCCTCTGCCCCGGCGCGCAACTCGGCGGCCCAGCGTTGCAGCCCCGGGCTCCAATGGCGCTCGTTCGAGGCGTTGTAGGCAATGGTCGACGCTTTGGGCGACAGCCGGACATCCTGCGCCGTCATGCGGAAGTCCTCGCCGTCATAGGTGGCGATCTGCACCCCCTGCCCGGCCGTGAACCCGAAATCCAGCGAATGCCCGAAGGAGGCATAACCCGCCGCGATCGCCTCCGAGCCCGGACGCCGGAAATCGGCAGGTCCGGTCGGATAGATCGCGAACAGCATGCCGAGCGGCGCGCCGATACCGATCGAGCCCGACCCGTCGATCGGATCGATCGCGAGATCGAATTGGCCTTCCGGGTCGAGCAGTTCGACCTCTTCGGCCTCTTCCGACAGCATGTGCCGCACACCCAGCCCGGCAAGCGCCGCAATGATGTGGTCATGCGCGCCAACATCGAGCGCCTTCTGCACATCGCCGCTCTCATTCTGACCACAGGGCGCGGCCGGATCGCCGGGCAACCTGCCCGCCGCGAGCCGCTGCTCGATCGGCGGCAAGGCATTCGCCAGCGCGGCGATGATCTCTCCAAGCCCGCCAGCAGGCAGGCAGTCACGCAGGTGCGCCGCCTGCGAGGGACGGTCGTTCGGCAAGGTCAGCATGTGGGAATTCCGTCAGTGAGTTGGGACCGGGCGGCGAACCGCCCGGCCCTCGGGAGTTCGCTCAGACCGTCGTGTGATACTTGGCATCGACCGCGTCAATGGCCTGAACGTTGTCCGCCGATTCCCCCTCGGGATCGAAGGACGAGGCCAGGAAGGCATCGGCGATGTCTTTCGCGAGCTCCACGCCCAAGACCCGCGCGCCCATCGTGATGATATGCGCGTTGTTCGAGATGCCGCAGTCGGTCGCGACGCGCAAAGCCACGCAAATCGCACAGTCGAGCGCGAGGCCGGGTCCCGGCGGCGTGATACTCCGGACACCACTCACCTAAGCCTCTGCCATACGTCATGCGCAACGTCTGGGACTGCAGCCACGCCAGCGCTTGACAGCTATCACCGCGCGCGTAACCGCATCAGTGGCGTGCTGATCATCTATATTTCGGAAGGGAGAGAAATGGCGGACCCGGGACGATTCGAACGCCCGACCCCTTGATTCGTAGTCAAGTGCTCTATCCAGCTGAGCTACGGGTCCGCTTATGTGGGGCGATGTAACGGCCACGTCGGAGCGATGCAAGAGCAAATTCGCGGCAATTTCGCAAAACCGTCAAAATTCCCGGATGCCCTCGCGGCAGCCCTGCGGATGGGTGCATCGCTGCCGGCGCGAAACCCCGCACGGGCTCAGGAGATTGCGCCGGCGCCCTTCTCGGAGACACAATCCAACGCGACATCGGAGGGCAGGAAGATGCGAAACTCGGTGCCGCTCCCATCGGTCCGAACGAGGTCCAGCCGCCCGCCATGGCCACGAATCAACTCCGCGGCAATAGCGAGGCCGAGCCCCGTACCGCCCGCTCGGGTGCCCCCGGTGAACGGCTTGAAGAGATGTTCGCGGGCGGTCTCGGGCAGTCCGGGGCCACTGTCCTGCACGCGAATCCACCAACCTTCGGAATTCTCGCCTGCGCCGATCTCTACCGTACCGTTCTTTCCGGTGGCCTCGATCGCCTGACGGGCATTGCGCACGAGGTTGTTGAGCACGCGGTAGAGCTGCTCGCGGTCGGCACGGATTACCAGGTTCGGCGGCATGTCGGTGACGAAATCGACGACCGGGCCTTCGCTCGGGTGTTCCTCGTTTTCCAGAACTTCCTGCGCCAGCTCGCCGAACATGAAGCGCGACAGCGTCGGCGGCGGTTCCTTGGCCTTGCCGAAGGCGAGCGTCGTTTCACACAGGTTGATCGCGCGCTCGATCGAGCCGGTCAGCTTCGGCGCCGCGCGCTTCACGCCGGGATCGTCCGAGCTTTCCATACGGTCGGCGAAGAGCTGCGCCGTGGTCAGGATGTTGCGCAGGTCGTGGCTGATCTTGGCGACCGCTTGCCCCAGCTGTGCGAGACGCTCCTTCTGGCGCAGCGACGCGGTGAGCTGCTGCTGCATCGAGGCCAAGGCCTCTTCCGCCACGCGCAGTTCCTCGACGCTGGCCTGCGGGGTTATGATACGCCGCGCGTCTTCGGGCGCGTCCGCGTAGGATGACATATGCGCTACAAGCCGCTTGATCGGCACGACCATCAGCCGCCGCACCAGCAGGAACAGCAGAACGGCGGTGATCACGGAGAAGACCGCCGAGATCGACAAGAGCCGTAGCCCGTATTCCACCATCGCGATCCGCATCGGCTCGGTCGCGAGCGTCACCTCGATCACGATGCCGCCCTTCTGCACCGGCTGCCCCAGCACCCGGATTACGCGATCCTCGGAATCGAAGAGCGCATGCACCGCGTCACGGATGCGCGTCCATTCGGTCGAATCGCGCAAATCGTAGGTTTCGGTCACGGGCGAGGGAATCGGAGAGGACAACACCAGCTGCCGCGCCGCATCTCTGCGCAGCACGACGTTGAAGACGCCCGCGTTGGAGAGCAGTTCCTTTTCCAGATCGGGCGCGATGGTGGTGTCTGTGGTCAGCAGCGCGAGCGAGGCGATTTGCGCCCGCTCGAGTCGCGTAAGAAGATAGTCCTCACGGAAATTCGCTAGCCCCGGCAAAAGGATCAACGCCTCGGCGAGCACCACGAAAACCGTGGTCAGGATCAGAAACCGTCCTGAAAGAGTGTTCACTTTCATCGCCTATCAAACGCAGAGCCGCCCCGCAGCGTCGGCCTGTCCCCTTCACTGTCACTCTTGATGCACCGCCCGTCAGGATGCAAGGATGCCATCCTGCGCGTCAGCCGCTCTTTGTGCACAAGATAGGTGGCTCGCACGAAAGGCAAAACCCCGTGAGCGGTCACGATCCATGCGAAGCGACCGAAAAAGCCGGAAAAAACCCGCTTTCGCGAATTGACTTGCCGGGGAGAGGTCACTAAAGAGCGGCTTCGAAATGCTATCTGGCCCTCGAATCCTGTTTCTGGGCCCGAACCGGAGTGAAAACGATGAAACGCACGTTCCAGCCGTCGAACCTCGTTCGCGCCCGTCGCCACGGCTTCCGCAGCCGCATGGCCACGAAGGGTGGACGCCGGGTTCTCAACGCCCGTCGCGCGAAGGGCCGTAAGCGTCTGTCGGCTTAAGGCCGTTACAGCCGCGACTGGCTTTTGACGCCGCCGGATGCTTTTCGCAGGTCGGGCCCTCGGGTCGGATCGGTGAAAAGACCGGCGGCTTCGCTATTTTGCGCGCCGTTTATTCGCCGGAGGTCCCCTGATGGCCGCCATACGCTCAGATGATCCGACTCGCCCGACCGCGGTTCTGCGGCAGCGGGCGGATTTCCTGAAAGCGGCCTCGGCGCAGCGTAAGGGGATGCCCGGCTTTCTGCTGCAGGCGCGCAAACGCCGCGAAGACGAGCCCGTCGCCCCCGATCTGATCCGCGTGGGGTTCACCTGCTCGAAGAAGCTCGGCAATGCGGTGGCGCGCAATCGCGCGAAACGCCGCCTGCGCGAAATCGCCCGCGCCGTTCTGCCCAAGGCGGGTCGGCCGGGCTGGGACTATGTTCTGGTCGGGCGCCCCGAGGCGACCGCAACGCGCGACTTCGCCGCCATGCTGGCCGAATTCGAGACCGTGCTCACGATCATTCACGATTTGCCGATCACCCCGCCGAGACCGCGCAAACCCAAGGGGAGCAAACGCAAATGAGCCCCCTCGCCCGAATCCTCGCCCTGCCGGTTCATGCCTATCGCTTGCTGCTCAGCCCCTGGATGGGGCACGGCTGCCGCTACCAGCCGACTTGCTCGGTCTATGCGCTCGAAGCGCTCGAGAGGCACGGCGCACTGAAGGGGGGATGGCTTGCCGGGAAACGGCTCCTGAGCTGCCACCCCTGGGGCGGGCATGGCTACGACCCGGTGCCTGGCGCCGATCCCGAACATGACGCCGCCCATCGTTGCGCCCATGCGCATGACGCGAAGGACACTCCAGATGCTTGATGACGAAGACAGCCCGATCCATCCGCTTTTCGCAGGAGCGCCCTCGACGACCGAGTTCAAGAAGCTGCGCAAGCGCATCGTGCGCGAAACCCGCGAAGCGATCGAGAAATACGGCATGATCGAACGCGGTCAACGCTGGCTGGTCTGCCTGTCGGGCGGCAAGGACAGCTACACGCTGCTGGCCGTGCTGCACGAGCTGCAATGGCGCGGGCTGCTGCCGGTGGAGCTGCTGGCCTGCAATCTCGATCAGGGCCAGCCGGGCTTCCCCGCGACCGTGCTTCCGGAATTCCTCGAGAAGATGGGCGTGCCGCACCGGATCGAATATCAGGACACCTATTCGATCGTGATGGACAAGGTCCCGCAGGGCCGCACCTATTGCGCGCTTTGCTCGCGGCTGCGGCGCGGCAACCTCTATCGCATCGCGCGCGAGGAAGGCTGCTCGGCCGTCGTGCTGGGTCATCACCGCGACGACATTCTCGAGACTTTCTTCATGAACCTGTTCCACGGCTCGCGCCTCGCGACGATGCCGCCCAAACTGCTGAATGAGGAAGGCGATCTCTTCGTCTATCGACCGCTCGCCTTCGTCGCGGAGGAGGATTGCGAGAAATTCGCCCGCGCGATGGATTATCCGATCATCCCTTGCGATCTCTGCGGCTCTCAGGACGGGCTGCAGCGCCAGCAGGTGAAGATGATGCTCGACGGCTGGGAGAAGAACACCCCCGGCCGCCGCAACAAGATGTTCAAGGCGCTACTCAACGCGCGCCCCTCGCACCTGTGCGACCCCGCGATCTTCGATTTCGCGGGGCTCGAGCGGCGCGCGGAGAGTGAAGCGGATTTTAACGAAAACGTCCCGGTTTTGCGCGAGCGCGATTAACCGGCTGAATACCAATTGCGCCTAACCTCGCCTGCGAAGGGGGCTCCTGAGGGGCCTGCATGTGCCACGGGGGTAGGTGTCATGGGAAAGGACGGGGGCAAGCGCGCCGCCCGCAAATCAGAGCTGCGCGCAAAATATCACGGCAAGCCGGGGCCGGTTCTGCTCCGTCGCGAGATGATCGCCTTCGTACCGGCCTGTGGGCTCGCCCTGCTTTGGGTGGGGCCCGAGGCGATGGTGTTGATCGGCCTTACCGCGCTTCTGGTGGGATGGATGACCCGCCCCCTGCCTGTCCCGCTTGAGACTGACGAGGAAGGCTGCGACCCCGCTACCGGCCTGCTGCCGCCAAATGCCGCGATCTCCGAAATGGCCGCATCCCTGCAAGACGCGCGGGCGCGCAATCGCCCGACCGGCTGCCTGATCCTCGGCCTCGACGCGCCGGAGCAGGCGCTTCGGCGCCTGCCGGCACGGGACTTCGACCTGCTGCTGCGCCGGATCGGCGAGCGGCTTCAGGGGCAGCTGCGCAGCGGCGACGTAGTCACCCGATGGGAGGGTGCCCGTTTCGCGGTCCTGCTGCGCCCGACGCCACGCCTCGGGCTCGAGGGCATGATCCAGCTTTGCGGGCGCCTGCAGGAAGCGGTAAGCGAGCCTTACTCGATCGCGGCACAGACCGAACAGATCACCATGCATATCGGCTTTCACCTCGTGGGCCGGAGTGATGCGTCTCCTGCCCATCGCGAGGACGCCGCCACGCTGGCCAAGGCCGAAGCGCACGCCCATGCGGAGGCGGAGGCGGCCCTGTCGCGCGCCGAAACCGCCGCCGAGCGCGCGATGCGCAGCGGCCCCGGCGCGATCCGCTCCTCCCGTTCCAACAAGATCGTCATGAAAGAGCCGGGCCCGCACCCGCTATCCGCCAGCGTGGGGGAGGCACTGGAGGCCGGGCATATAAAGGCGTTCTTCCTGCCGCAGATATCCACCGATACCGGGGACATCGTGGGATTTCAGGCAATCCCGCGCTGGCTTCACGCGCAGCGCGGGATCCTGACCGAAAGCGAGATTCTTCCCGCGATCGAAGCTGCAGGGCTCGGCGCGCGCTTCTCCGAGGTGATGCTCTACGCGGCCTTCGGTGCGCTGCGCGACATCTCGCGCGACGGCAGCGACTTCGGCCCGGCCTCGCTGCCATTCCTGCACGGCCAGATGGGCGACCCGAGACTGGCCGAGCGGCTGGCCTGGGAATTCGACCGGTTCGGGATCGCCCCGAACCGGCTGCGGCTGATCGTCCCGCAGGCGATGGTGGCGCGGCTCGACGATCCGGTTTGCTGTCGCACCCTGCACGAAATCAAACGCCTCGGCTGCCTGATCGAACTGGCGGGGTTCGGCTCCGGCCCCGTCTCGGCAGAAACGATCCACCGGCTCGGACCGCAGCGGCTGCGCATCCATCGCTCGCTCACCGCACAGATCGACCACAACACCGAACACCAGCGCCTGACCGCCGCGATCGTATCGATGGCCGAAGGTCTGGGGCTGAAAACGCTCGCCGAAGGGGTGCCGGGTATCGCCGAGCACGCGATGCTGTGCCAGCTGGGCTGCTCAGCGGTGCAAGGCCCGGCGATCGCCGCCCCGATGCCGATCAGCGAATTTCTCGATTGGGCAGAACGGCACCGCACCAAGCTCGCCGCGACGCCGCAAATCGGCCGGGGTTGAGCGGCCCCGCAGACCGCGCTCCGCCGCCGCGCGCCCGGCATCGTGACCAAGCACGCAGAGGCAAACCGTGCCCGATCGATCGTTTCAAGGGAAAATGGCTTGACCTTTGGCTGCCCCTTCTGTTGAACCCATGCAAGTTTTCGACAGGCTTGTGGACTTAGGGTTTCATGGACAACCAAAACAAGAATCTCATTCTCGCGGTGGTACTCTCCGCAGTCGTGCTGGGCGTCTGGACCTATTTCTTCCCGCCCACGCAGGACACGACGACCCCGCCGAGCGAGGTGACCACGCAACAGGCCGCGACGCCCGAAAGCACTGATATCGCACCGAAGTCTGCGGCCGACACCACCGGCGCGCCGGTCGATACGGCGACCATGTCGCAAACCGCGAGCGCCCAAGCCCAAAGCGCCGCGCGCATCGCGATCGACACCCCGGCGGTCGAGGGTTCGATCTCGACTCTCGGCGGGCGCTTCGACGACCTGTCGCTCAAGAAATACAAGGAAACGCTGGCGAAAGATTCGCCGGACGTGCGTCTCCTCTCGCCCATCAGCGGCAATACGGACAATTCGACCCTGCCCTATTACGTCGTATATGGCTGGCTGCCCGCGGGCGGTCTGCCGGGCGATCAGGTGCCCGGCCCGAATACGGTCTGGACGCAGGTCGGCAACGGCAAACTCACGCCCGACACGCCTGTGACGCTTCAGTGGGACAACGGCCACGGCCTGACCTTCCAGCGCGAGATCTCGGTCGATGACAAGTATCTCTTCACGATCAAGCAGTCGGTGCAGAACGGTACCAACGCCGCCGTGAAGCTTGCCCCATACGGTATCATCGCGCGTCACGGCATCCCCGAGGAGCGCCGCGTCTACGTGCTCCACGAAGGCCTCGTGGCGATGGATGACGGCAATCTCCAAGAGATCAAATACAAGAACATCACCAAGCTCGATAACAAGGGCGCCGAGGGTCAGGCCGAGATCAAGCAGGTGAAGGACGCCGGCTGGACGGGCTTTACCGACAAATACTGGCAGACCGTTCTGGCGCCGATCTCGGGCCCCTTCACCTCGGTGGTGAAATATTCGGGCGAGAAGTCCGACATCTACCAGACCGAGACCCGCCTGCCGGTGATCGACGTCGCGCCGGGCGCCAAGGGTGACGCGCAGACCCACCTCTTCGCCGGTGCGAAGGAATGGGAAACCCTGCGCGACTATCAGGACAATGTCCCGATCCCGAAATTCGTCGACTCGCTCGACTGGGGCTGGTTCTACTTCCTCACCAAGCCGATGTTCCGCCTCCTGCACTTCCTGCATGGCGCGATCGGCAACATGGGCTGGGCGATCATCGCGCTGACCTTCATCATCAAGCTGATCGTCTTCCCGCTGGCACGAAAGTCCTACATCTCGATGGCGCGCATGAAGGAACTGCAGCCCGAGATGGAGAAGATGAAAGAGGCCGCTGGCGACGACCGCCAGAAGATGCAGCAGGGCATGATGGAGCTCTACAAGAAGCACAAGGTGAACCCCGCCGCGGGCTGTCTGCCGCTTCTGATCCAGATCCCGATCTTCTTCTCGCTCTATAAGGTGATCTACGTCACGATCGAGCTGTATCACGCGCCGTGGATCGGCTGGATTCACGACCTATCGGCCCCCGATCCGACCTCGATCCTGAACCTGTTCGGCCTTCTGCCCTTCGCAGCGCCCGATCCGGGCTCGCCGCTCTTCATCCTGTCGCTCGGTATCCTGCCGATCCTGCTGGGTGTCTCGATGTGGTTCCAGCAGCGCCTGAACCCGGCGCCGACGGACAAGACTCAGGCGATGATCTTCGCGTGGATGCCGTGGGTCTTCATGTTCATGCTGGGCAGCTTCGCCTCGGGCCTCGTGCTTTACTGGATCACGAACAACACGATCACGTTCATCCAGCAGTACACGATCATGTCGATGCACGGGAAGCGGCCGGACCTGTTCGGCAATATCAAAGAGAGCTTCTCGCGGAAGAAACCCGCCGAAGAGAAGAAATGAGCGCAACGCTCTCTCGCATCTACCGACATCCGATCAAGTCGATCGGGGTAGAGGAACTGAAGGACGCGTCCCTTGAAGAGGGGCGCGTCTTGCCTTGCGACCGGGAGTGGGCGGTGCTGCATGAGCGCTCCAAGATCGGTGTCGATGCAGAGGGGCGCGCGGATGGCTGGGGCCAGAAGATCAACTTCGTGATCGGACGTTCCGCGGCGGGCCTGATGGGGGTGACGTCGCGGATGCTCGAGAACGGACACATTCTGCTGGAGCACCCCGAGCAATGGCATCTCGAGATCGATCCCGAGCGTGAGCTCGACCAGCGCAAACTGTTGGAATGGCTGCGCCCGTTCTGGCCCGAGAGCGCGCCGCGCCCGACCGCGCTGGTACGCGGCCCCGACCGGGCTTTCACCGATGATCCCCTGCCCTATGTCTCGCTGATCGGGCAGGCTTCGCTCGACGATCTCTCGGCGCGTGTGGGCAAGCCCATCGACCGCCGCCGCTTCCGCGCCAATCTCTGGGTCGAGGGCTGGGAGCCCTTCGCCGAGATGGACCTGATCGGGAAAACGGTACGCGTGGGCGAGGCGGAGCTGCAACTGCGCGCCTGTATCGGGCGTTGTCGCGCGACGGACGCCAGTATCGAGACGGGCGAGCGCGACATCGACATGCTGGCAGAGCTGGAACGCCATTACGGGCATACTGACCTTGGCGCATTCTGCCTCGTCACAAAACAGGGCCGCATCGCGCGCGGCGACAAGATCGAGGTACTCTGATGGAGTTGAATTTCCCGCTGGCCGAAGAGCCCGACGATTTCGCGCGTGAGCGTGGGCGCAAGCTGTTCGCCGCCCCCGTCGATTTCCTCAAGGGCGTCGTCGCGATGAAGGGGCTACCACCCGCCGACCGCATTGAGGTTTGCTTCGCGGGACGATCCAATGTCGGCAAGTCAAGCCTGATCAACGCGCTCACGAACCGCCGCAACCTCGCGCGCGCATCGAACACGCCGGGCCGCACGCAGGAGATCAACTATTTCACCACGCAGGACGGACCCTATCTGGTCGACCTCCCGGGCTACGGCTTCGCGCAGGCCCCGGTCGCGGTGGTCGCGAAATGGCAGGCGTTGCTGAAGGATTACCTGTCCGGCCGCGCAACGCTGCGGCGCGCCTTCGTGCTGATCGACACGCGCCACGGCGTCAAAGCGGTGGACGAGGAGATCCTGACGCTGCTTGACCGCGCCGCCGTCCCATTTCAGGTCGTGATGACGAAGGCCGACAAGGTCAGCGCGAAAGATTGCGAAAAGGTGCTGGATCAGGTGCGTAAGGCGCTGGCCAAACACCCCGCCGCCTTCCCCGAGATCGTACTGACCTCGTCCGAAAAGGGCGAAGGGATCGAGACGCTGCGCGCGATCATCGCCGGGCTGGAGTGACCCCCTGCCCGGCTTCTGTCGTCACTTGCCGAGGCAGTAGCGCATCACCGCCTTTTGCGCATGCAGACGGTTCTCTGCCTCGTCGAAGATCACCGAGGCTGGGCCGTCCATGACGCCGCTCGTCGCCTCGTCATTGCGGTGCGCGGGCAGGCAATGCATGAAAAGCGCGTCGGGCTTGGCGTGGCTCATCAGCTCCTCGTTGACCTGGTAGGGCCGCAGCTGGTTGTGGCGACGCTCCTTTGCGGATTCCGGATCATGCATCGACACCCAAGTGTCGGTGACAACCAGATCGGCGCCTTCGACCGCCTTGATCGGATCGCGCTCTATCGTGATCGGGTGCCCCGCCTTCTCGGCCAAGTCGAGCCACGCACGCTCGGGGTCGAGCGTTTCCGGCCCGGTGAAGGTCAGATCGAAGCCGAACTGCGCCGCGGCATGGGCGAAGCTGGCGAAGACGTTGTTGCCGTCGCCCGACCAGACCACCTTCTTTCCCGCGATCGGCCCGCGCTTCTCTTCATAGGTCATAACATCGGCCATGATCTGGCAGGGATGAGTGCGGTCGGTCAGGCCGTTGATCACCGGCACCGAGGCATATTCGGCCATCTCGAGCAATGTTTCCTCCTCGAAGGTCCGGATCATGATCAGATCGACGTAGCGCGACAAAACCCGGGCGGTATCGGCAATGGTCTCGCCATGGCCCAGCTGCATATCCGCGCCCGAGAGCACCATCGATTGCCCGCCCATCTGACGCACGCCGACATCGAAGCTGACGCGGGTCCGGGTCGAGGGCTTCTCGAAGATCAGAGCGACCATGTGCCCGGCGAGCGGCTGCTCGTCATCGGGCGCGCCTTTCGGACGACCGTTGCGGGCCTGCTTCATCGCGATGCCCTGGTCGATCATGGACCGCAGCGCGGCGGGGTCGGTTTTGTGGATATCGAGGAAATGGTTCATCGGTTTGTCTTTCGTGGAGGGGCCTGAGGGGCTGTCCGCCCCGCTGCGCTCCCGCGCAGCCCCCGAGGATATTTACGCCAAGAGGAAGTCAGGCGGCCTTTTCGAGTTGCGACGCGGCGGCATCGAGCCGGGTCACCGCCTCGGCCAGATCGGCCTCGGAAATGTTCAGCGCGGGCAGCAGGCGCAGCACGTTATCCGCCGCCGGGACGGTCAGCAGGTGCTGGTCATAGGCGGCGGCCACGAGATCGGCCGGCGCGCGCTTGCATTTGAGCCCCAGCATCAGTCCGGTGCCGCGCACGCTTTCGAACGTGTCGGGATGCGCCGCGATCAGCCCTTCGAGCTTCTGGCGCAGGAAACCTGCCTTGGCGTTCACCTGGTCGAGGAAAGCGGCCTCGGAGACGATCTCCATCACCTTGGCGCCGACCGCGCAGCCCAGCGGGTTACCGCCATAGGTCGAGCCATGCGTGCCCGCGACCATGCCGGAGGCGGCCTCCTCGGTCGCCAGCACCGCGCCCAGCGGGAAGCCCCCGCCGATGCCCTTCGCGACCATCATGATATCGGGCGTGACGCCTGCCCATTCATGCGCGAACAGCCGGCCAGAGCGGCCCACGCCGCATTGCACCTCGTCGAAGATCAGGAGCGCGCCGGTCTCGTCGCAGAGATCGCGCAGCCCTTTCAGGCATTGATCGGGCACCGGGCGGATGCCGCCTTCGCCCTGAATCGGCTCGATCAGGATAGCGGCGGTCTTGTCGGTGACGGCAGCCTTGAGCGCCTCGTGATCGCCCCAGGGAAGCTGGGTGAAGCCGGGCAGCAGCGGGCCGAAGCCCTTCACCATCTTTTCCGATTTCGGCGTGGCCGAGATCGCACCGGTGGAGCGGCCGTGGAAGGCGCCCTCGAAGGTGATGATCTCCACCCGGTCCTCGCCTTTCGAGGACCAGTATTTCCGCGCCATCTTGATCGCGAGTTCCGCAGCCTCGGTGCCGGAATTGGTGAAGAAGACCGTATCGGCGAAGGTCTTCTCGACCAGCGCATCGGCCAGCGCCTGCTGTTGCGGGATCTGGTAGAGGTTCGAGACGTGCCAAAGCTTCGCGGCCTGCTCGGTCAGCGCCTCGACCAGTTCCGGCGCGGCATGACCCAGCGCATTCACCGCGATCCCAGCGCCCATATCGAGATATCGGTTCCCGTCCGCCGTCTCGAGCCAGGAACCTTCGCCCTTAACGAAGGCGAGCGGTGCGCGATTATAGGTCGGCAGGACGGAGGGGATCATCGGGGTCAAGCTCCAGTAAGGGAAGGCAAATTCGTGCAACAGTCCCGGGGGGCTGTCAACATTCGGGGGCCTTCGGTCAGCGATTTGGGATTGGGTGTGGCGGCAGGCCACGGCAGATCGGACGTCAGGCGCTTCAGCGGCGACGTCGGGGACGGGAAATATATGCGGTCCTTGCGATCATGCATGGCGCTTACGCTGGGGCAGCGCGGAAGTAAAGAGGGATCAGCCAAGCGTCACGTCGAGGAACATCATCAGGATCAGGCCGAAGAGTAGCCCGGCGGTCGCGCGGTTCTGGTGCCCGTTGCGGTGGGTTTCGGGCAGGATCTCGTGGCTGATGATGTATAGCATGGCACCCGCTGCAAAGGTCAGCCCCCATGGCAGCAGTGCGCCGGAGACCGACACGGCAGCTGCGCCGACCAGCGCGCCCACGGGTTCGACCGCGCCGGTCATCGCGGTGACGAAGAAGGCCTTCCGCCGAGAATAACCCTGCCCGATCAGCGCGACGGCCACGGCAAGGCCTTCCGGGATGTCTTGCAGCGAGATGCCAGTCATAACCGAGAAGCCGTTCTCGTTGCCCGCGCCGAAAGCGACGCCGATCGACAGACCTTCGGGAAAGTTGTGAATGGTGATCGCGATCACGAAGAGCCAGATCCGCGCCAGTTGCGCCGCATCGGCACCCTCACGGCCGGAGGTGAAATGCTCGTGCGGCAGGGTCGCGTTCAGCCAGGCCACGAAGCCCGCGCCGATGGCGATCCCGATCGCGGCGATGGCGGCGGCGACCCAGACAGAGCCGAACATGGTCTCTGCCACGTCGATCCCCGGCAGGATCAGCGAGAAATACGACGCCGAGAGCATCACGCCCGCCGCAAAGCCCAGCATCGTATCGGCGGTGCGCTGGCTCATCGAGCGACCCAGGAGCGCCGGGATCGCCCCGGCGGCTGTCGCGACGCCCGCCACCATGCCGCCCATCAGGCCGAGCCATACCTCGTTCACGGCGCTCTCCTTTTCGTGTTCTCCCGGCGAGATGGGAACGGATCGGGCATGATTGCAAGCCTTGCGATGGGTGATTGCGCAAATTTCGCGCGATTGGTAAGGAAACTTAACCACGGAGAGAGGAACCCCCATGCCCGTCATCACCTCCATCGCCGATCTGAAACGTCTGCATAAGCGCCGCACGCCGAAGATGTTCTACGATTACGCGGAAAGCGGCTCGTATACCGAGCAGACCTTCCGCGAGAATACCGAGGATTTCGCGCAGATCCGGCTCAACCAGCGGATCGCGCGGGACATGACGGGGCGCTCGACGAAATCGACGATGCTGGGTCAGGACGTCGCGATGCCGGTGGCGCTGGCGCCGGTCGGGATGACGGGGATGCAGCGCGCGGATGGCGAGATCAAGGCGGCGCGCGCGGCGGAGAAGTTCGGCGTACCCTACACGCTGTCGACGATGTCGATCTGCTCGATCGAGGACGTGGCCGAGAATGTCAGCCAGCCCTTCTGGTTCCAGATTTATACGCTGACCGACGACGACTATAACAAGCGCGTGCTGGATCGGGCACGGGCCGCGGGCTGCTCCGCGCTGGTCATCACGGTCGATCTGCAGCTGCTGGGGCAGCGGCACAAGGACCTCAAGAACGGCCTGACGGCGCCGCCGAAATTCACCCCCGCCGTGCTGGCCGATCTCGCCACGAAATGGCGCTGGGGCATCGAGATGCTGCAGACCAAGCGGCGCTTCTTCGGCAATATCGTTGGCCATGTGGAGAGCGCCGCCGATCCCGCCTCGCTGGCAAGTTGGACGGCGGAAAAATTCGATCAGTCGCTCAACTGGGACCGGATCAAGCAGCTCATGGACATGTGGGGCGGCAAGGTGATCCTGAAGGGAATCCTGAGCGAAGAAGATGCCGAGATGGCGGCCGCCACAGGAGCCGATGCGATCGTGGTCTCGAACCATGGCGGGCGTCAGCTCGACGGGGCGCTCAGCTCGATCCGGATGCTGCCGAAGATCGTCAACGCAGTCGGCGACAAGACTGAAGTCTGGCTCGACAGCGGTATCCGCTCTGGACAGGACGTGCTCAAGGCGCTGGCGCTTGGCGCGAAGGGCGTGATGATCGGGCGCGCCTATGTCTACGGTCTGGGCGCGATGGGCGAGCCGGGCGTAACCAAGGCGCTCGAGGTCATCCAGAAAGAGCTGGACACATCGATGGCTCTGTGTGGCAAGCGCCGGATCGAGGATCTGGGCCGGGACGATCTGCTGATCCCGAACGGGTTCTTCGACACTTATTCCTGAGCGAGCAGGCGTTTCTCGAAGAACCGGTCCGGGTAGGGATCGTTGTTGTATCGCGGGATCTCGTGCCAGCCGAAGCGCTGGTACATTGCGATCGCTTCGGGCAGCGCTGAATTCGTGTCGAGCCGCAGGCGCAGGTGGCCCAGTTCGCGGGCCGAGACTTCGAGCGCGGTCATTAGCTGCCGCGCCAACCCCAAGCCGCGTGCGGCGGGGGCAATCCAGACGCGTTTCACCTCGGCATAGTCCGCCCCGCCCTTCAGGGCTGCGCAGCCCAGCGGCAATCCGTCGGACAAGGCGATCAGGAACGTGCCATGGGGCGGACGCATCTCGGCGGCCTCGGGGTCTTTCGACAGGCTCACGTCGAAGCCCCCGTCGAACCGGGCAGAGAGTTCCGCATAATATTTGGCCAGACAGGACTGCGCGCGCGGATCGAGTGGGTCGCAGGGCACAATCTCGATCTCGCTGCGCGTCAACGACGTCGCGATCAGGTCCATCGCCCCCAGCAGCGCGGCGTGATCGGGATGGCGGGACAGGATATCCGCCGCCTGCGCATCGGAGAGCCGTTCATATTCCGCGAATTCCGCCTGGCCCGCGTCGGTGAGCCGCGCGATGCGGCGCCGCCCGTCCTCGGGATCGTCCTCCATCACGATCAATCCCTCGCCCTCCAGCCCCCGCAACAGGCGGCTCATCTGCCCGGAATCGAGGGCCAATGCCTCGCGCAGTTTCGCGACATCCCCTTGCCCGCGCCCGATTAGGTTGAGCACCCGCGCAGAACCAAGCGGGCGGCCACGCCCCAGGAAAGACGAGTTGAGCGCCCCGAGCTGTCGGGTGACGGCCCGGTTGAACCGGCGTATACGTGCGATAGAATCCATGGAAATACCTGACTGAAGTCCGGAATATTTTCTGACTTTAGTCAGGTACCAAGCTGTGGCAACCCCGGTTTCCGTCCCGTCCCGGTTTCCGTAACGTCGTCGGTTTCCCCTTGCCATCCCGGCCAATCCCGAGTATTCGCGCGGCTTCATGGGCCCGACACCCTTGGAGGCGGCCCATCACTTTGACAAATTGGAGACCAGTTATGGCAAAAGAGATCGAAACGATCGAAGCCGTGGCGCGTACGGGGACGGGCAAGGGGGCCGCTCGGCAAGCGCGTCGTGAGGGCCTCGTGCCCGGTATCGTGTATGGCGACGGCAAGGACCCGGTTGCAATCAACCTCGACTACAACCGCCTGATCACCCGCCTGCGCAAAGGCCGCTTCATGTCCACCCTCTTCAACCTGAAGATGGAAGGCCAGGAAGACGTCCGCGTGATCTGCCGCGGCGTTCAGAAAGACGTCGTGAAGGACCTGCCGACCCATGTCGACTTCATGCGCACCCACCGCAACTCGCGCATCTCGCTCTTCGTGCATGTCGAGTTCATCAACCACGAGAAGGCGCCCGGCCTGAAGCGCGGCGGCACCCTCGTCGCAGTGCGCCCGGAAGTCGAACTCAACGTTCTCGCCGGCGATATCCCCGAGCAGATCGTGGTCGACCTCGAAGGCAAGCAGATCGGCGACACCATCCACATCTCCGACGTGGACCTGCCGAAAGGCGCCAAGCCCACCATCGAGCGTGACTTCGTGATCGCGAACGTCGCCCCGCCGAAAGGCTTCGGTGGCGGTTCCTCCGACGAGGACGAAGGCGAAGAAGCCAGCGAAGAAGCGACCGAAGAGTAATTCTTCTTCCGATGAGATTTTCGAGACGGGGCCTTTCGAGGCCCCGTTTTTCTTTGCGCGGCGCTTGATTCCCCGGATGCGCGGCAAACCGCCAACCAAACTCGTTCACATCTATGTGATCTCGAATTTCCTCGCCTTTTGCGCGAAACGCTATAGCCTCAAAGTTAATACAACCTAAAGGCTAGTCACATGCTGGAGCTATTCGCACTCGTTCTTGCAGCATTCGTGGTGCTACCGCCTAGAATGCTCAACGCAATTAGCCGCGCCCTCTATACGGTGCTGGGTCCGGTCCTGCGACCGTTCCGCATCTTTACGGCCCGACGACTCCCGCGCAACGGGTATGAGGAAATCGCGAAGTGCAATATCGAAGAGACCAGCGAACGCCTCTTCGATGAGTTTGCCCTTCCCGACACTCAAGAGCGCCCGATCGTCGTCGGCTCATCGGGACGCCCAGCCTACGTCGAACACCGCGCCGCCTGAACGCGACGACCCCCTTTCCCCTTCGCGCGCGCTCACTTATCCCGGAGTGAGCAGAGCCTCGACACCGTCGTTCGAAAGGGGAGACGCATGCAACTCTGGGTGGGCCTGGGAAATCCGGGCGCGAAATACGCGAACAACCGTCACAATATCGGCTTCATGGCGCTCGACCGGATCGCCGAGGATCACGGCTTCGCCCCGTGGCGCGGCAAGTTTCAGGGTCAGGTGAGTGAGGGCCGTTTCGGCTCAACCCGCGTTGTGCTGCTGAAGCCCGAGACCTTCATGAACTTGTCCGGCCAATCCGTGCGCGCGGCCGCCGATTTCTACAAGGTCGACGTCTCCGACATCACCGTCTTCCATGACGAGCTGGACCTCGCCCCCGGCAAGTGCCGCCTCAAACAGGGCGGCGGCCATGCGGGGCATAACGGGCTGCGCTCGATCCATCAGCATATGGGGCCCGACTACGCGCGGGTTCGGCTGGGGATCGGCCATCCGGGGCACAAGGACCGTGTGGCGGGCTATGTGCTCAACGACTTCCCGAAGGCGGAGCAGGAGATGCTCGACGATCTGCTGCGCGGGATTTCGGACGGCGCGCCCGCATTGGCGGAGGGCGACGGGTCGAAATTCCTCAATGCGGTGAGCCTGCGGGTCGCGCCGCCGCGCTCTTCGACCGGGACCAAGGGACCCACGAAGGCCGACACCCCTGCCCCGCAAAACGCCCCGCAAAAGAAAGAGGCCACGGAAACCCGCAGCCCCTTCGACAAGCTCAAGGATCACTTTCGCAAGTAATCACCAGCTTCCGGTGTTTTCCATGCTGGCCCAGGGTTCCTGGATCGGCAGCGACTCCCCCATCTGCAGCAGCTCGACCGAGATATTGTCGGGCGAGCGCACGAAGGCCATGTGACCGTCGCGCGGCGGACGGTTGATCGTTACGCCGTTGTCCATCAGGTGCTGGCACATCTCGTAGATGTTCTCGACGCGGTAGGCGAGGTGGCCGAAATGGCGGCTGTCCGAGGGCAGCCCGCTATCGCCGTCCCAGTTCCAGGTCAGCTCGACATCCGCCGTGCCGTCGTCCTGATCGGGCGGGCACATGAAGACCAGCGTGAAGCGGCCCTTCTCGTTTTCGATGCGGTTGCGTTCCTTGAGCCCCAGAAGCTCGTAGAAGGCTTTCGATTTCTCGAGGTCGAGCACGCGGACCATCGTGTGCAGATATTCGATTTTCATGAACAGGCTTCCTTGGAACTGATTGCGGTTAACCGGAGGATAGCTCCTGACGCGGCCGCGGCAAGCACCCCGGCTTATCCACAGGATATGGCGGTTCCTAGAGCCGCCCATCGCAGATATAGTGGAGGTCGATTCGAGACATCCGGAGGACATCATGGCGCTCACCCCCGAACAACAAGCCGAGATCGACGCACAGCGCGCCGAGACGCAAATGACCGCGCGGGCGGTTTCGCCGGGGATGGAGAAGCGGCTCTATACCGCCCATGAAGTGCTCGATCACGGGGTGGTCCGGGTCATCGACTACATGGGCGACGACAACGCGATCGTGCAGGCGGCGCGCGTCTCCTATGGCCGGGGCACCAAGACGGTGAACAGCGACGCGGGCCTGATCCGCTATCTGATGCGGCACTGGCACTCGACCCCGTTCGAGATGTGCGAGGTCAAATTCCACGTCAAACTTCCGGTCTTCGTGGCGCGCCAGTGGATCCGCCACCGCACCGCGAACGTCAACGAATACTCCGCGCGCTACTCGATCCTCGACCGCGAATTCTACATCCCCGAGGCCAGCCAGCTCGCCGCGCAATCGAGCCAGAACCATCAGGGCCGCGGTCAGGTGCTCGAAGGCGCCGAGGCCGCCCGCGTGCTCGACATCCTGCGCGACGACGCGATGCGCGCCTATGACCATTACGAGGACATGCTGACGCCCGACGAGGATGCAGGCAAACAGGGCCTCGCGCGGGAACTGGCGCGGATGAACCTGCCGACCAATATCTACACGCAATGGTATTGGAAGGTGGACCTGCACAACCTCTTCCACTTCCTGCGCCTGCGCGCCGACAGCCACGCGCAATACGAGATCCGCGTCTATGCCGAGACCATGTGCGACATCGTGCGTGACTGGGTGCCCGCGGCCTATTCGGCCTTCGAGGATTATAGGTTGGGCGGGGTGAACCTGTCAGGCAAGGCGGTGGAGCTGCTGAAGCGCCGTCTGGCGGGCGAGGAGATCACGCAGGAGACCTCCGGCATGAGCAAAGGCGAGTGGCGGGAGTTTACGGAGGTTTGGGGGTAACGAGTGCTGAACGTTAGTTATGAACCGTCCACCGGTTTGCCTTACATAGCGCTTTTAGTGGAAGCGCTAAGATGGCTTTCTTGGCCGGTGGCGATCGTTGTCATTGCGTTTATTTTCCGTGAACCACTCAAAGGTTTGTTGCGAAATATCAAGCACCTAACCGTTGGAAACAATCGCGCAGAGTTTATTCCGCAGCAACGCGGGAACTCCGGTGCGCTAGACGATTCACTGCCCGGTGAACAACGGTCGAATAAGGTTTTACCAATCCTTGAGGAGAATTTGACGCCTGCACAGCGAGAAATAAGGGATAGCGTCAGAGAAGAACTTGAAGACCATCCAGAGCACGAACGTCTAGAAATTCTGATCGCGGCTGTGGCGAAAGAACGGTTGCTGAGACATTTTGCGTCCGCATACAGCAACATTTTTGGCAGTCAGATTCGAGCTCTTGAATTGCTCAACCAGCGCGGTGGGCAGATATCTCTCGAAGAAGCGCGGAAGGAGTATGCAATACTCCAAAAGGAACTCACTGATCTCGCGTCTGTACCCTTCGAAGGTTACATCCGTTACTTGACTGATTTTCGTCTAGTCGACGTAGATGCAGAATGTATTCGCCTAACTCCTATTGGCCGAGACTTCGTAATCTGGCTGAACGCAATTGGCGCAAATAAAGACAAGCCGCTCTAGCAGGTTTTCTTCGCCCGGCCCCTAGGCCGGGCCGCGCCCGACCCGCCCCCAGGGCGGGCGCGATTGCGCCCACCCTCGGATCGGTCGCGGCACTCCTCGCGATGTCCAGAGCGTGCTAGGCTCATCCCATGACCCAACGCTTCCACGCCCCCCAAGCCCGCGACTATCCGACCGCGCTGCGCGAACTCCGCCAAGGTCGCAAGACTAGCCATTGGATCTGGTGGATCTTCCCGCAACTGGCCTCGCTCGGGCGGTCGCCCCGAGCGGTGGAATACGGGATCGCGGATCTGGCCGAGGCGCGGGCCTATCTCGCCGATCCGGTATTGCGGACGCGGTTGGTGGAGGCCTCCGAGGCGGTGCTCGCCCATGCGGGCACGCCCATCGAGGAGATCATGGGGCCGGTCGATGCGCTGAAGCTGCGCTCCTGCGCGACGCTGTTCGAGGCCGCCTCAAAGAAAAAGGAGCCGGTGTTCACCCGGCTCCTTGAGACGTTTTATGGGGGCGAGCGCTGCCCGCTGACGCTTGACGCCTTAGCCAGGTGACATCCCACGCAGGCGCTCGGAGCGGCGGCGCAGCAGTTCGACCGTGGTCAGAAGCGCGATCGACACGAAGACGAGGATCGTCGCCACCGCAAGGATCGCGGGGCTGATCTGCTCGCGGATACCGTTCCACATCTGACGCGGGATCGTCTGCTGGTCGTAGCCTGCCACGAAGAGCACCACGACGACTTCGTCGAAGGAGGTGACGAAGGCGAACAGCGCGCCCGAGACCACGCCCGGCAGGATCAGCGGCATCACGATCTTGAAGAAGGTCGTGCGCGGATCCGCGCCGAGGTTCTGCGCCGCGCGGGTCAGCGAGTGATCGAAGCCCACCAGCGTCGCGGTCACGGTGATGATCACGAAAGGAATGCCCAAGGTCGCGTGGGCCATGATGATGCCCGGATAGGAATGCGCGAGCCCGGTCTTCGAGTAGAAGAAGAACAGCCCCGTCGCGGTGATGATGATCGGCACGATCATCGGCGAGATCAGCACCGCCATGATGGCACGGCGGAACGGCATCTCGGGGCGCGACAGGCCGAGGGCTGCCAGCGTGCCCAGCACCGTCGCGAGGATCGTCGAGAAGAAGCCGATGATCACCGAGTTCTTCGCCACGTCGATCCAGGTCGAATGCTGCCAGGCATCCATCCACCACGACCAGCTGCGCTCGACCTGCGGCTCCTGCATCCCGAAGGTCAGCAGCATGTCATACCAGCGCATCGAATAGCCGGAGGGGTCGAAGCTCAGCATCTTCTCGGTGAAGGTGAAGTAAGGCTCCGCGTTGAAGGACAGCGGAATGATCACCACGATCGGCGCGATCAGGAAGAAGAAGATCAGACCACAGATCACGAGATAGGCGTAGTGCCAGGTTCTCTCGAGCGGGCTTGCATATGCGGGAACGGCCATCTGTGTTTCTCCTCAGCCCAGCTTCATGTTGTCGATGCCCACCAGCCGGTCATAGAGCCAGTAGAGGATGATGACGCCGCCCAGCAGCATCGAGGCGAGTGCTGCCGCGAGCGACCAGTTGAGCGATTTCTGCATGTGGAAGGCGATCATGTTCGAGATCAGCTGACCGTCTGCACCACCGACAAGGGCGGGGGTGATGTAGTAGCCGACCGAGAGGATGAACACGAGAAGCGCCCCTGCCCCGATCCCCGGCAACGTCTGCGGCAGGTAGATGCGGCGGAAGGCGGTCCACGAGGTGGCGCCAAGGCTGCGGGCCGCGCGGACATAGCTCGGCGGGATGGTCCGCATGACCGAGTAGAGCGGCAGCACCATGAAGGGCAGCAGGATGTGGGTCATCGCAACGATCGTGCCGGTCTGGTTATACATCATCTCCAGCCGGTTATCGTTGCCGATCAGGCCCGACCAGACGAGCAGATCGTTGATCACGCCCTGCTGCTGCAGGAGCACCATCCACGAGGTCGTCCGCACCAGCAGCGAGGTCCAGAAGGGCAGCAGCACGAAGATCATCAGCAGATTGGATTTCGCCAGCGGCAGCGAGGCCAGAAGATGCGCGATCGGGAAGGCGAGGATCATGCACAGCACGGTGATCACCAGAGACAGGATCGCGGTACGGGTGAACAGCTTGCCGTAGATCGCGCGCTGCGGATCGACCGGCACGATATTGTTGTCCTTGTCGCGGGTGTGATCCATCGCGGCGAGGTAGAAATCCACCGTATAGGGGCTCGAGGCAGAGCGCATCGCCCGCCACAGGTTCGGATCGCTCCACCCCTCGTCCACGCCGAGGATGGCCTCTTTCCATGGCGGATCGAGACGCTCGATCTTGCGCGCGGTCGAGGTGAAGAGCGAGCGCGTGCCCGCGACGTCATAGTTGATCCGCGTCCCCGCCTCGCCCTGCGTCCGGTTTTCCTTCATTTGCTTGAGGTCCGAGGCGAGCGCCGCATAGGCGCTCTCGTCGATGGGCGAGCCCAGCGGATGCGCGTCGAACCATTGCCCAAGCGCCGGCGCATTCTTCGAGAAGCCGTCGTTATAGACCGATTGAAGCAGCATCTGCCCGATCGGAACCACGAAGGTGATCAGGACAAAAAGGAACAGAGGCGCGACCAGCAGGAAGGCGCGGCGTTTGGCGCGGGCCTGCGATTTCGCGAGGGCGACCTTCAGCGGCAGCCCGTCGGCAGTCTTCAACTGTGTTGGTTCAGGGCCGTTTAGGCTCGCATCCATCGTTGCGTCGCTCATCGTGTCTCCTTGGCCCCTCAGGGCAGCGGGGCGAGCTGCGCGCGCAGTTTCGCGGCTTGCTCGGCGGGAATATCGGGCAGCATCACCCGCGTCGTATAGTTACCGTGGAGCTTGCCTTCGCGTCGGAAGCTCCAGTCGGAAATCTGGTTCGGCGCGAAGGTAATCTCGTCTCCTGCATGCGCCTTGAAATGCACGGGCTCGTTCATCAACGTGCCGGTGATTTTCTGCGCGGAGATCGAAATCGGCGCGATCCAGATATGTTCGAGGCCATTGGCGGGGGTATCGATCCCTGCCTTGAGCATGAAACGCGAGCCGGACCGGGCACGCACCGCGGGAATGAAGACGGTTTCATAAGTCGCGCGGGCTTGGCCGATCGCCATGTTCATCTGCGTATCGCCGGTCTCGTAGCCGACCACCGCATCTTCATCCGCTCGTGCGGGCAAGGTGACGGACAGCGACAGACAAAGGCCGAGGCACAAGCTGGCCAGAGACGACCGGAAGGCTGACATCCACGGGGCTCCTGACATCGAACAGGTCGGGCCGCGCGGCGGAGTGCCGCGCGACCCTCGCAGGACTTAGCCAGCGAGCCAAGCGTTGAAGCGCTCGCTCAGTTCGGTGTCGTGGTCCGCCCAGAACTCCGAGTCATTGACCAGAGCGTTCGACATGTTCTCAGGCGCGGTGGGCATATGCGGGCCCATCTTGGTCTTGCCGTCCTGATACATGCCGACCAACGGAGCCGAGGACTTGCGCGCCGGACCGTAGGAGATCCACTTCGCCTGATTGGCGAGCTGCTGGGTCTCGGTCGCGAACTTCAAGTATTTCTTCGCGGCTTCCATATGCGGCGCCCCTTTCGGGATCACGAAGAAGTCGAAGTCCAGAAGCTGGCCGTCCCAGACGATCTTGAAGGGCTGGCCCTCGGCGACCTCGGCGTTGAAGATACGGCCGTTATAGGCGGTCGACATCACCACTTCGCCATCGGCCAGCAGCTGCGGCGGCTGCGCGCCGGCATCCCACCACACGACATCGCTCTTGATCTTGTCGAGCTCGGCGAAGGCCTTGTCGACGCCCTCGGGTGTGCCGAGCACCTTGTAGACGTCCGCGGCCGGAACGCCTGCGCCCATCAGCGCCACTTCGAGCGTGCCTTTCGCCGACTTGCGCAGCCCGCGCTTACCCGGGTATTTCGCGGTGTCGAAGAAATCGGCGATCGAGGTCGGCGTGCCGTCGACCTTGTCCGCATTGTAGGACATCACGGTCGACCACACGATGTTGGCGACGCCGCAATCGGTGAAGGAGCCGTCGATGAAGTCCTCGCTCGCTGGGGTGCCGTCGGGGGCGGCGGCGAGATCGGTGTCGGGGTCGATCGGCTCGAGCAGACCTTCGTCGCACAGGCGGATCGCGTCGGACTTCTCGACGTCGGCCACGTCGACCGAGACGTTGTTCGCCTCGACCTGCGCCTTGATCGGGGTGCCGGGGTTGTCGGCGGCTTCCATGTTCACGTCGATGCCGGTCGCCTCGGTGAAGGGCTTGTTATAGGCCTCGACCTGGCTCTTTTCGTAGGCCCCGCCCCAGGACAGGACAGTGACTTGCTCGGCCTGCGCCGCCCCGGCCACGAGGCCGACGAGCGCCGTGCTCAGGATCATAGCTTTTTTCATCTTGGTTTTACTCCCAGTTGGTTGAGCTTTTGTGGTTTTGCGGCGTTTTCGCCGCTTGGCCGCGTGTTGCGGCAGATCGGAGCGTGCGGAGCTTGGCCCGCATGCTCCGCATTCTCAGAGATCGAGCGCGCGCGCGTCCTGCGGGTGCCAGCCGATCTTGACCGTCTGGCCTTCCGTCAGTCGCACCTGATCGAGCGTGTTGCGCGATTTCATGACGAATTCCCGCGATCCCGCGACCTTCATCCGGGTGCGCAGTATGTCCCCCATGTAGATCACTTCGAGTACGTCCGCGGTGATCGTATGGGCGCCCGAAGGCATCATCTCGGGCTTGAATTCGACCCGCTCGGGGCGGATCGAGACCAGCGTCTCCTGCCCCGCCTCGCGAATGTTGACCGCCGTCGCGTCGATGATCTCGCCATTCTCGAGTCGCACCGTGCAGGTGTCGCCGTTCAGCGTCTCGACCTTGCCCGGAAGCTTGTTGTTCTCGCCGATGAACTGCGCGACGAAGCTGTTCTGCGGGCGCTCGTAGAGTTCATCCGGCGGTGCGAGCTGCTGGATGCGCCCGTCGTTGAACACAGCGACGCGGTCCGACATGGTCAGCGCCTCGCCCTGATCATGGGTGACGTAAACCACGGTAATCCCGAGGCTTTCGTGCAGGTGCTTGATCTCGAACTGCATATGTTCGCGAAGCTGCTTGTCGAGCGCACCGAGCGGTTCGTCCATCAGGACCAGCTCGGGGTCGAACACCAGCGCGCGCGCCAGTGCGATCCGCTGCTGCTGACCGCCTGAAAGCTGCGCCGGACGGCGATGGATGAAGCTCCCCATCTGCACCATGTCCAGCGCACGCTTGATCTTGGTTTCGCGCTCATCCTTGCCCATGCCCCGCACTTCGAGCGGGAAGGCGAGATTCTCGCCTACGGTCATGTGAGGAAAGAGTGCGTAGTTCTGGAACACCATGCCGATGCCACGCTTGTGCGGAGGCACCATGTTGATGTTCTGGCCGTCGAGGCGTATCTCGCCATTCGTGGCGGTCTCGAAACCTGCAAGCATCATAAGGCAGGTCGTTTTTCCGGATCCAGACGGGCCGAGCATCGTTAGAAACTCACCCTTGCCGATCGAGAGATTGAGATCTTTCACGACGAGCGTTTCGCCGTCATAGCTCTTCTGCACGCGGTCGAATACGACGAATCCATCGCCGCTAGCTGCGTTGTTCAAAGCGGGCTCCCCGTTGTTTTTTGTCGTTGGTCATTTCCCGTGCATGTGACTAAAGCAAGGGCACTTCCGTTTTTCAACCCGGAAATCAAAAACCCGCGTCACAGGGCTATCACAGCACGGATTCGCCCGAAAAATTGCCGTTTTGCGTCACCTGTCGCGCAAGGAGCGACCAAGACTTGCATTTGGAGCGGTAAAATTGCCGCTGCGTCACCATGACCGGACACGCGGACCATAGACCGTATTGAGCGTCGCGCCGAGGAAATGGACCTGGGTCAGATCGGGTCGCGCGCGCAGCGGAGCGGCCAGGTCGAAGGAGGGCAGCGCAGGTAGCGCCAGCGGCCCGGTCCAAAAGCCTTCGACCCACGCGCCTTAGGCCTTGACCAAGGTGTGACGCGGCAGCAGCAGCCAGACGCAATGTTGCGCGTATAGGACGAGCGCCCGGCGATTACCGGACGCGCAGGGCTGCAGCCGGACCGGACGCAGCCGCGAATTGGCAGCGAGCTGCCCCGAACCGGCGGTGCGCGCACCATAGAACCGGCTGCGGCCCGTCATCCAGCGTGGTGACAAGGTCGCCCGGCTGCAGGCTCTTGACCCGGCGCGGACCGCGCGGCGTCGAGAGCCGGGTGCCTTTCGTGACGCACGGAGATTCCCATCGCGTAAAGCTGCGGCGACCCCGCCGGATCGAGTGGCGGAAACTATTCTATCCGCGTCGCCACCCGACTCGCGCAAAGACGCCCGCGGGGAGATCGCTCACGAGCGCGCCATTCGCGTCAATCTATGCCGAGACGATCCGAGGCCCCCGCGCTGCGTCCCCCCCTGCTCGACGCTCGTGACGATTCCGCCGAGCCGCTCGAAGCTGACCGTACAATTGGCGCTGATCGTGCCCTCGGGGATATGACGATTCCGGTGATGTGACAGGTCATGCGATCCTCGCTCAGCGTAAGCTGCTGTCGAGGAACAGGACCAGCAAAAGCGTCTACCGGGCGCTGAGCTGAGCGCACGGCGCCCGCCAAAGCGAACTAACCATCTGAAAGATAATGAAAAACGCCAAGAATCCGCCAAGCGACGATGCACATGCATCTTCGACGTGTCACGGTGAACTCGATCTGGGGGATAACCCGCGTCGGGTCAGTCAGATCTCTCCTAGGGAGAGAGATGGTGCGGTCGAGAAGACTCGAACTTCCACGGGAGTTACCCCACAGCGACCTCAACGCTGCGCGTCTACCAATTCCGCCACGACCGCACTGTCTAGGCTTGGTGTGGCGCGTATTAGCCAAAGGCTTGGGGGATGAAAAGGGGGTATTTCGGGATTGGCGAGAATTTTTCTCATTCACGCTCTTGCCGTCGCGACAGGCCGGGCGGTCCCGGCCTGCGCAAGCGATAGGTTATTGCGGCGCCGCGGTTTCCACGAGCTCTGCCGCTTTCGCGGCAAAGCTTGGCAGGGCCATCGCGGGCTTCGGCGCCGACGACGCATCGGCGCGGCCGTTCATCATCAGGGCCGCCTTGCGGATGAGACCGCTACGCTCGGGCTGTGCGGGCGCGAAGACCGGCTGCGCCGAAAGCGCGTTCTCGTACCAATCCATCGCGAGATCGGGGCGCTCGGCGGTGCCGATTCCCTGCATAAGGTGATGGCCGACAAGCTCGTCATAGGCTCCCTCGCCCAGACCACCCAGAACCAACGCCGATCCCAGCGCCACCTCCATGTCGTCGGTGCGGTAGCCGACCGACAGGCAGACCTTCGCGGTGCCCGACAGCTGCGCCGGGCTCATGCCCGAACCGGCGATGAAGCTTTTCACCTTGGCAAGCGTCGCCTCGCGCGGGGTGCTGCCGACGGCGGCCACCTGCTCGGACAGAAGCGCCCCGAAATCGCGGCATTGCGCAGCGATCTGCTCGGGGGTGAAGCCGCCGATCTTGGCCTCCAGCGCCGCACCTTCATCGAGCGCGTACCCGCGCGCGAGGCAGAACTGCTCGCCCAGAGCCTGCCCCGGATCGGTCAGCGAGGCCTCCGTGACGAAGCCGCCATTCGACGAGGTGACGAGACTGGTCTTCGAACAGAAAGACGCAAGCGACATCGGCACCGGTTCGGCAACCGGCGCGGGCGCGACGAAGGACGGCATCGCAGGCGCCGGCTGCGACGCCATCTGCGTCGAGAAAGACGGCGCAGCAGGGGCCGGAGCTGGCGCAGGTGCTGCAGCCGTGACCGGCGTGTTGTTCTGAACGTTCGCTCCAGTCTTCTGACAGGCCCCCGCCTGACAGGTAAACATGGCAGGCGTCGCGTTATAGGCTTGGAAATCGTTGCGCGAGAAGCCGCTCGGCGTCGAGGCGAAGACCCGCACCGCGCAGCTCTTGTCGTTGCACCAGAAGCCCGGCCCCAGCACCGAGGTGTCGAGCAGGTAATCGGTTCGACCGTCATTGTTCAGATCGGCCAGCTGCACGAAGCCCGACCGCGCCATCAACTGCTGCGGTTCGACATTGGAGCTGCGCGCGATCTCGAACACGGCCTCGGAAATCTGCGGCGGCAAACCACCGATCGAGTTGCCGGCATAGGTCGCATCTCCGGTGCCCAGCATCTGGTCGCGCGTCTGCATCAGCAGGCCGCGCATCCCCTGCGGATGGGTCGAGATCGTCTGCGCAACCGCCGAACCGCCAAGGCTCGCCTTCTGATAGGCGGTGGTGAGGATGCTGCGCTGAATATCGGTCAGCTCGCCCGTAATCGGGAAATCCATGAAAGCCTGGTATTGCAAGATACCCGCGCGCGAGTTGCGCCCCAGCACCCCGTCCGGTGTGCCGACATTCCATCCGAAGTGGTTGAGCGAGACCTGCACCTCGCGATTGGCCTCGCGCTGCGCCGACGACATGGTCGGCTTCTTGTAATAGGTGCGCTTGGTGACCGTACGCGGCTGGCGGTTGGCCTCGTTCACGATCGCGCCGCCGATGATCCCTCCGATCACCCCGCCCACGATATCCGAGCCGCCCGCCAATGCTGGCGTGGCCGGTCCGCCCGTAGCGACGGCGAGCGCAAGACCCGCCAGAACGAACTTGTGTTTCATTCCTGAACCCTCCAATCAAATGACTTCCGGTCTTGCCTGTTGCCCCGCAAATTCCATGTTTCTGCACGACAGGACCGGTCGGAATGTGACCGGCGCGGGGGGTGCGCGACCTTACCAATAGGTAAAGTTTGCGCTCCGAATCGGTGATGTGGCAAGAATTATTGACGTCGGGTGAGGAATTCCGGCGGGTGAGGTTAAGAAATGGTGGAATGGCGCGTAAGTGACAGCCCGGTCCCGTACGACGAGGCACTTGCCTTCATGGAAGACCGCGTCGCCAAGATCGCCGCAGGCGAAGCCGAGGAGATGATCTGGCTGCTCGAGCATCCGCCGCTCTACACGGCCGGCACCTCCGCCAAGCGTGAAGACCTTGTCGATCCCGACCGTTTCCCCGTCTTCGAGGCCGGGCGCGGCGGTCAGTACACCTATCACGGGCCCGGCCAGCGCGTCGCCTATGTCATGCTCGACCTGAACAAGCGCGGGCGCGACGTGCGCTGCTTCGTGCGCCAGCTCGAAGACTGGGTGATCGCCGCGCTCGACGAATTCAACGTGAAAGGCGAAATCCGCGACGGCCGCGTCGGCGTCTGGGTGCAACGTCCCGACAAACCGAAGGCGGCAGACGGCAGCCTGCGCGAAGACAAGATCGCCGCGATTGGAGTGAAGCTGCGCAAATGGGTCAGCTTCCACGGCATCTCGATCAACGTGGAGCCCGATCTTTCGCATTTCGACGGAATCGTCCCTTGCGGGATTCGCGAGCACGGGGTCACCAGCCTCGTCGACCTCGGCCTGCCGGTGGGAATGGCCGATCTTGACGTCGCGCTGCGTGCGACATTCAGTCGCATTTTCGTGAGTAAACTAAATGCGACCTCGGAAGTTTAGTGGACACATAGGCAATCATGCATGTTAGAACGCCCTTCAAGGCAGCGTGACTGCCCTGTGAAAGCCGGGTCGGGAGGGCTCGAGCTTTAACTCAAAACCAACAAGGAAGACGCGATGAAACTCAGCCTTATTGCCATGATCACCGCCGTCGCCGTTGCGGGCCCCGCGCTCGCGCAGGACGTCGAGAAAGGCAAAGACGAATTCAAACGGTGCAAGGCCTGTCACTCGATCGTCGCCCCCGATGGCACGGCGATCTTCAAAGGCGGCAAGGTCGGCCCGAACCTCTACAATGTCATCGGCCGCAAGGTCGCATCCGTCGATGGCTATAAATACAAGGACGGGATCAAGGAATACGCCGAAACCGGCGCCGTCTGGACCGAAGAGCTGCTCGCCGAATACATCACCGATCCCACGAAGTTCCTCGAGGAACAAACCGGCGATCCCAAGGCAAAATCCGGCATGGCCTACAAGCAGCGCAAGAACCAGGAAGACATTGCGGCCTATCTCGGCTCGGAAGAAGTGTCGCCCGACGCGCCCGAGTCCTGATCGCGAAACGAACATATCACGCGTTCGTTGGCGGACCCTTTCGAGGGTCCGCTTTTTTGTGAGCCGCGTCGCGGATTCGCAACTGTCGCGCGGGGCGGTCTCAGCCCGCGCTCCGCGTGCCAAGGGCGCGAGATCACGGATCACTCACACCTGACAGAGCTGCGACATTTTTTCACGGCAGCGTGTGCTGAATTCTTGCCCTGCCCTCCAAATCTTCATAACCTCCCGACATTCAGACCCAAAGGGACGGGAGACCCGGGTCTGTCGGGAGAAATGGGAGATCACTATGGCGGACGCAGCCGTTCACGGCGAGGGCGCACATGAGTCGCGCGGGTTCTTTACCCGCTGGTTCATGTCGACCAATCACAAGGATATCGGGATCTTGTATCTCTTCACCGCAGGCGCGGTGGGGCTGATCTCGGTCCTGTTCACAGTTTACATGCGCCTCGAGCTGATGGAGCCGGGCGTGCAATACATGTGCGCCGAAGGCGCGCGCTTCATCGCTTCGGCTGAGGAATGCACCCCCGACGGGCACCTCTGGAACGTGATGATTACCTATCACGGCGTCCTGATGATGTTCTTCGTCGTCATCCCGGCGCTGTTCGGGGGCTTCGGCAACTACTTCATGCCGCTCCAGATCGGCGCGCCGGACATGGCCTTTCCGCGGATGAACAACCTCAGCTACTGGCTCTATGTCGCGGGCACCTCGCTCGGGATCGCCTCGCTGCTGGCGCCGGGTGGCGGTGGCGGCTCGGGCTCGGGCGTGGGCTGGGTGCTCTACCCGCCGCTATCGGTCCACGAGGGCGGTTATTCCATGGACCTCGCGATCTTCGCCGTGCACGTCTCGGGCGCCAGTTCGATCCTTGGCGCGATCAACATGATCACGACCTTCCTCAACATGCGCACGCCGGGCATGACGCTGCACAAGGTGCCGCTCTTCGCCTGGTCGATCTTCGTGACCTCCTGGCTGATCCTGCTCTCACTGCCGGTTCTGGCAGGCGCGATCACCATGCTGCTGATGGACCGCAACTTCGGCACCACCTTCTTCGATCCGTCGGGTGGCGGCGATCCGATCCTGTACCAGCACATCCTGTGGTTCTTCGGACACCCCGAGGTCTACATCATCATCCTGCCGGGCTTCGGCATCATCAGCCACGTCATCGCGACCTTCTCGCGTAAGCCGGTCTTCGGCTACCTGCCGATGGTCTATGCGATGGTGGCGATCGGTGTTCTGGGCTTCGTCGTCTGGGCGCACCACATGTACACGGTCGGCCTGTCGCTGACCCAGCAGAGCTACTTCATGGTGGCGACGATGGTGATCGCGGTGCCAACCGGCGTGAAGGTGTTCAGCTGGATCGCGACGATGTGGGGCGGCTCGATCGAGTTCAAGACACCGATGCTCTGGGCGATCGGTTTCCTGTTCCTGTTCACTATCGGCGGCGTGACCGGCGTGGTGCTCAGCCAAGCCCCGCTCGACCGCGTCTACCACGACACCTATTACGTCGTGGCGCACTTCCACTACGTGATGTCGCTGGGGGCGGTGTTCGCGATCTTCGCCGGCGTCTACTTCTGGATCGGCAAGATGTCGGGGCGCCAATACCCGGAATGGGCCGGCAAGCTGCACTTCTGGATGATGTTCATCGGGTCCAACCTGATCTTCTTCCCGCAGCACTTCCTCGGCCGTCAGGGCATGCCGCGCCGCTACATCGACTACCCGGAGGCCTTCGCCACCTGGAACTTCGTCAGCTCGATCGGTGCGTTTATCTCGTTCGCCAGCTTCGTGTTCTTCCTCGGCATCGTGTTCTACACCCTGTTCAAGGGTAAGCGCGTCACCGAGAACAACTACTGGAACGAGTATGCCGATACGCTGGAGTGGACCCTACCCTCCCCGCCGCCGGAGCACACTTTCGAAGAGCTCCCGAAGCGCGAGGATTGGGATCACGCACACGCGCACTAGTGATCTACATCTCCTGATAACGAGAACGGCCCCGGAGCGATCCGGGGCCGTTTGCAAAAGGGCGAAAGGTTGCAGGAAGGACCGGGCGGATCATGCCCTATCGCTGGACGGATACCGAAGGCCAAACCATGGAGGCGCCCCGCTCCGAGGCTGCGCCCCTGCCCGATCAATTGCATCTGTGGCCCTACCGCTCCCTGCCGCGTAAAGGTTTCGTCTTCTTCATCGCGGCGACCGTCGTCATGGTCAGCCTGCCGCTACTTTCACTGCTGGGTCACGTGGAGCTTTGGGGGCTCTTGCCCTTCATCGCGCTCGCCATCGCGGGGGTGTGGTGGGCGATCTCGCACAGCTATCGCACGGGCGAAGTGCTCGAGATCCTGACATTCAACGGGCCCGAGCTGCACCTTATCCGCCACGAACCGGGCAAGCCGTCGCGCGACTGGGCGGCGAATCCACATTGGGTACAGGTCGATCTTCACGGAAAAGGAGGGCCGGTCGCAGCCTACCTGACCCTGCGAGGCGGCCCGCGCGAGGTCGAGATCGGTGCTTTCCTCACGCCCGAGGAACGGCAACGACTGCACCGCGAACTGGTGATCCGGCTCGCAGCCACGCGTGCGCCGCTGCCCTCCTGATCCCCGCGGCAAGCGGACAGATCAGTCGTCCTTGCTGTCCGGAAGATCCTTGCGCTTGGTGCTCGCGATATCGTCGAGCTCGCTCTCGGACATGCTGTCATACATTTCCTTCGAGGCGCCCTGAAGATCGCCGACCTTCATCTCGCCGCGCTTGGCGGCAAGCGCCGCGCCCGCAGCTTTCTGCTGTGCCTTCGATTGTGCCGGCATCGCCGCCTCCTTTCAAAAATGCGCAAAAGAAAACGCCCCACGAGGGGGCGTTGTTCCCGGCCAGCGAAGGCAGCCGCCGATCACGAGGCGAGGCGATCCTTCACCATCGGGCCCGCCTTCGAGAAATCCATCTGTCCGGTGTATTGGCCTTTCAGCTCACCCATCACGCGGCCCATGTCGCGAATCGAATCCGCACCGAGTTTCGCGATGGCCGCTTCGATGGCAGCATTCACCTCGTCTTCGGTCAGCTGGCGCGGCAGGAATTCCTCGATCACGCGGATCTCGGCCTGTTCCTTCTCGGCCAGTTCCAGCCGCCCGCCCTCTTCATAGGCCCGCGCGCTTTCCTGACGCTGTTTCACCATCTTTCCCATGATCGCAAGCACTTCGGCGTCGCCGACAGTGCCCTCGCCCTCGCCTTCGGCACGCATCGCGATCTCGCGGTCCTTGATGGCGGCATTGACCAGCCGCAGCGTCGAGAGCCGCTCCTGATCCTTTTCCTTCATCGCCGTTTTCAACGCGGCGGCGATCTTGTCGCGCATTTGCATCACATCGTGTCCCTACTTCCGTGAAGGCGCCAGAATAGCGGCATTGCGAAACGCGCACAACTCTTGCAAGTTATTGATAAATAAGCAATTCGCAATTATCTCGTGCCCTCTTGACCCCCGCGCCCAGCGCGTCTAGGTTCCGGCGAATTTTGACATCGGGGAGTCGCGCCATGCCTGCAAGCCAGTCCGCATCGGAAAAGCCCACTGCATTGATCGCACTCGCTGATGGCTCGCTGTTCTACGGGAAGGGCTTCGGCCGCCCGGGCGAGACAGTGGCCGAACTGGTCTTCAACACGTCGATGACCGGCTATCAGGAAATCATGACCGACCCCTCCTATGCGGGCCAGGTCGTGACCTTCACCTTCCCCCATATCGGCAATACCGGCGTGAACCCGGAAGATGACGAAACCAACGATCCCGTTGCCGCCGGAATGGTGGTGAAATGGGACCCGACCGAGCCGTCGAACTGGCGCGCCGCCGAGACTCTGGTCGAGTGGCTGGAGAAGCGCGGTCGCATCGGCATCGGCGGCATCGACACTCGCCGCCTCACCCGCGAAATCCGCCAGCAAGGCGCGCCGCATGTCGCGATCGCCTACAACCCCGACGGGGTCTTCGACATCGAGGCGCTGGTACGCAAGGCCCGCGAATGGTCCGGGCTCGAAGGGCTCGATCTCGCGAAAGACGTGACCTGTGCGCAAAGCTACCGCTGGGACGAGATGCGGTGGGCCTGGCCCGAGGGTTACAAGAAAGCCGAAGGCAACGACCTGAAAGTGGTCGCCATCGACTACGGCGCGAAGCGCAACATCCTGCGCTGCCTCGCCTCGGCTGGCTGCGACGTGACCGTGCTGCCTGCCACCGCGACGGCCGAGGACGTGCTCGCGCTTGAACCCGATGGGGTCTTCCTGTCAAACGGTCCGGGCGATCCGGCAGCGACCGGGGAATATGCCGTGCCGATGATCAAGGGCGTTCTGGAAACCGAGCTGCCGGTCTTCGGTATCTGCCTCGGCCACCAGATGCTGGCGCTCGCGCTTGGCGCGAAGACCGTCAAGATGAACCACGGACACCACGGGGCAAACCACCCGGTGAAGGACCTGACCACCGGCAAGGTCGAGATCACCTCGATGAACCACGGTTTCGCGGTCGACAGCCAGACCCTGCCCAAGGGTGTGACCGAGACCCATGTCTCGCTGTTCGACGGCTCGAACTGCGGTATTGCGATGGCCGATCGCCCGGTCTTCTCGGTGCAGTATCACCCCGAGGCGAGCCCTGGCCCGCAGGACAGCTACTACCTGTTCGAGCGCTTCGCGACCGCGATGCGCGCGCGCAAGTCGTAACGCTCTTCCGGCGACTATAGGCTCCGAACTGAGGTTAACTGCCTATTAATCAAACGCTCGCATCCTGCCTTCCAGGACAGATGCGAGGTTTGGCATGGGCGCGCGGCAAAAGCTTTTCAAAACACCAGCGACTGACGCCAAACCGGCGCCGCTGCTGCTGACCAATCCAATCGCGAATTCCATTGCTCCGCTCAGACGGCGCAGCCTTGATGCCAAGCCAAAACGACACGCCGGCCGCGCCGCGCGCCCACCTCTGGGAGAAATCCTGCTGGATCGGGACGCGGTCGATCCGGCCGATCTGCTTACGGCGTCGGCGCTTCGGCAGCGCGAAGATGTAAGGCTTGGTGATATCCTTCTCGCGAATGGCTGGGTACACGAGACCGATCTGATGGCCGCCTTGGCTGAACAACGACATGCCTCAGTGGTCGACCTGCAAGCCGAGCCGCCCGATCCTCGCCTCATCGATGCCATCGGACCGGAGCTTTGCCTGAAGCACGCGATGGTTCCCTGGCGGCGCGTCGGCGGCGTCACCCTCATCGCGACCGCACGGCCCGAGGATTTCGAGGCTCTACAGGCTTCGCTACCCGCGTGCCATGCGCCCTACCGGCTCGTACTGGCCGCGGAACGCTGCGTGCATGACAGCCTGCTCACATGCCGCGAGACCGCGCTGATCCGACACGCAGAGATCAAGGTCGACCCGGTCGAGAGCTGCCGCAACCATAACGAACGGCGCGCCAGCCGGATCGCGGCGGGGCTCGTCGCGGTGACCGGGCTCGGAATGTTGCTTGCGCCCAACCTGCTTCTCGGGCTTTTCTTCGGGTGGGTGATGCTGACGCTCGTGGGTTCGATGGCGCTCAAGCTCGCAGCCTTTGCGAGCGAGATCACCGAACAACGCAAGCCCAGCCCCGACCCACTCATCCGGGGCGCGCCGAAAGGGCGGCTGCCGATCATCTCGGTGATGGTCCCGCTGTTTCGCGAGACCGACATCGCGGCGCGGCTCGTCTCGCGGCTCGGCAAGCTGCGTTATCCGCGCGAATTGATCGATGTGATCCTCGTCATCGAACATAGCGACACGATGACCCGTGCGGCTCTTGCGAACGCCGATCTGCCACGCTGGATGCGGGTGGTCACGGTACCGGACGGGCCGATCAAGACGAAGCCGCGCGCATTGAACTACGCGCTGAACTTCTGTCGCGGCTCGGTGATCGGCGTCTGGGACGCCGAGGACGCGCCCGAGCCGGATCAACTGCAGATCGTCGCCCAACGCTTCCTCGCGGCCCCGCCCGAGACGGCCTGCCTGCAAGGGGTTCTCGACTATTACAACCCGCGCACCAATTGGCTCGCGCGCTGCTTCACCGTGGAATATGCGACGTGGTTCCGGATGTTCCTGCCCGGGCTCGCGCGGCTCGGCTTCGTCGTGCCCTTGGGCGGAACGACCCTCTTCTTCCGCCGCGACGCGCTGGAGGAGCTGGGCGGCTGGGACGCGCATAACGTGACCGAGGATGCCGATCTTGGCGTACGTCTCGCGCGGCACGGCTACCGCACCGAATTGATCGCTGCCGCCACCTTCGAGGAGGCGAATTGCCGCGCCCTGCCTTGGGTCAAACAGCGCTCGCGCTGGCTCAAGGGCTACGCGATGACATGGGCGGTGCATATGCGCGATCCGGTGCAGCTCTGGCGCGATCTGGGCACGAAACGCTTTCTCGGCGTGCAGATCCTGATCCTCGGTTCGCTCTCGCAATATGTTCTGGCGCCGGTCTTGTGGAGCTTTTGGCTCGCGCTGTTCGGGCTGTGGCATCCGATCGCGAGCGCCCTGCCCGGCCCGGTCTTCGCGTTAGTTATGGGGACTTTCATTCTGTCCGAGTTGATCGCGATCACGACCTCTGCCTGGGCCTGCCGGGGGGCGGAGCATCGCAACCTGATAAAATGGATCCCGACGCTCCACCTCTATTATCCGCTGGGCGCGCTGGCGGGCTGGAAGGCGCTCTACGAACTGATCACGCGCCCCTTCTACTGGGACAAGACGAGCCACGGCATTTTCGACGACAGTGACGCGACAGCGTCGGAGGCCCGACCCGGCGACGAGATCGCCCCGGCAGAGGCCGCGGCGCGCCCGCCCCCGCAACACGAGGCCCATGCACCGCTTATCGGATAATCAGAGAGCCTCGGCCCAGTGGCCCGCCGTCCCGTGATGCGCCGCGTCGAGCGTGAGGCGCGTCTCGAAGGCGCGCGAGATGTGGGCGCGCAGCGCCGAGGCCGCCGCGTCGCCATTGCCCTCGCGGATCGCATCGACAATCGCCTGATGCTCGTCGAGCGCCGCCTCGCCCCGGCCCTTCACCGCAAGAGAGGTGGTCGCGAGAAGCGCCATCGAGCGGTGCACAAGATCGAGCTGCTGGACGAGGTAACGATTATGCGAGGCGAGGTGAATTTGGTGGTGGAACCGGCGGTTGGCCCGGCTCAACGCCTCCGGATCGTCGAGTTGACCGCGATCTTCGTCGATCATGTTCTGCAGCACCCGGACCTCTTCGGGAGCCGCATGTTTCGCAGCCAGCTGCGCCGCCAGCGCCTCCAGTTCGGCGCGCACGACATACAACTCCGCCAACTGGTTGTGATCGAGCGAGGCGACGATGAGCGAACGCCCGTCGCGGGCCAGCATCTGTTGGGTTTCGAGCCGCTGCAACGCCTCGCGCACCGGGGTGCGTGACACTCCGAACCGCTCCGCCAATTCGGATTCGACCAAGCGGTCCCCGGGGCGGTAGACGCCTTCGTCGATCGCGTCGAGTATGAGAGTGTAGGCGTCTTTTTGCATGCATCCTGCTTTCGAGATCTGCCAGAGATTAGGCGCGGCGCGCACCCGGTGACAAGCACATTGCACCCGCGCGCCCCGCAACTTAGCTTGCAGCCCATGACAGACAGCACCGCGCCTGCCCCCGCCTCCGCCTCCCCCGCCGACCGCGACCTCGCTGCCGAGTTCGCGCATGTCGACGCCTGGGTGTTCGATCTCGACAACACGCTCTACCCGCCGGAGGCGCGACTCTTCGACCAGATCGAGGTGAAGATGACCGATTTCGTGATGCGCTCGCTGGGCGTTGATCGGGCGCGGGCCGATCACCTGCGCAACCACTACTGGCAGCTTTACGGCACCACGCTGGCCGGGCTGATGCACGAGCACGACGTCGACCCGGCGCCCTATCTGCACGAAGTCCACGAGATCTCACTCGATCATTTGGTCAAGGATGATGCGCTGCGCGAAGGCATCGACGCGCTCCCGGGCCGCAAGATCGTCTACACGAACGGCTCGGCCCCCTATGCCACACGGGTCATCGAGGCGCGTGGGCTGACCGGGCTTTTCGACGGGGTCTATGGTGTCGAGCACGCGGAGTTTCATCCAAAGCCGCGCGGCGAAGCCTTCGACCGGATATTCGCGCAGGCCGGGATCGAGCCCACGCGCGGCGCTATGTTCGAGGACGACGCCCGCAACCTGCGCCATCCCCACGCGCTCGGCATGAAGACCGTGCATGTCGCCCCCGCCCCTGCGCCAGAGGATCACATCCACTACCACACCGCCGATCTCGCCGGGTTCCTCCGGGAGATCACGCGCGATTGAAGGCAAAGTGACGACTCTGCGACAATATGGCACGGCTTCGCGCCTTTATCGGTCCGCGATGCATCTTTAAGTGACGGGGGCCTGTCAGGGAGACAGCAAACGGGAGAATCGATATGACCATGACGACTGCCGACTCCGGCGTTTCGGCCTATGCGGCCAATCATTCCGAAACCGAGCACAAGCAGATTACGCCTGCTTTCATGTTCACCCTCGCGCTTGTCGTCGTGGCTCTGGCCGCTGGCATGGTTGTGACCATGGGCCTCGGTGGCCTCATCCTCTGGGCTGTTGGCGCGACCTGGATCATGCTCGCCCTCCTCGTCGTGATGACCGCAGGCGGCTGACGTCGTATTCGAAGAATTCTCGCCCATGGCGAACACGGCCCGGATCCGCGCGATCCGGGCTGTTTCTTTTTGTGCTCCCCCTTCGGGATTTGCGCGGGGCCGTCTCGCGTTCCGCTGTGTCGCCACGTCGCATCCCAGCGGCGGATCATTGCACCTGCCCGCGCCGGAGGGCAAAATGGCACGGACATTGACGGAGGCGCCCCATGGCCGAGACCCGCACACCCATCGACACCGATATCCTGATCTCCGGCGGCGGGGTCGCCGGCCTGACCGCAGCCGCGGCCTTCGGGCAGGCGGGCTTCACCACGATCTGCGTCGATCCCACGCCGCCGGTCACCGAAGAAGCAGCCGTGGGCGCGGATATGCGCTCGACCGCGTTCCTGCGTCCTTCGCGGGAGGTGCTGAAAGCGGCGGGAATCTGGGATCGGCTCCTGCCCTATGCCGCGCCGCTGCAGATCATGCGGATCGTCGATGCGGGCGGCGAAAGCCCGACCGCACGGCTGACCCGCGATTTCGACGCGGCCGACTTGTCCGACGAACCCTTCGGCTGGAACTTCCCGAACTGGCTGCTGCGCCGCGAGCTGGTGGCCGCCCTTGCCGATAATCCGCTCGTCGATTTCCGCCCCGGCATCGCGACGACCGGCCTCGTGACCCGCGAAAGCGGCGCCGAGGTGACGCTGTCCGACGGCACCCATGTGCGCGCCCGTCTCGTGATCGGGGCCGATGGCCGCAATTCCTTCGTGCGCGAAGCGGCTGGCCTCGGCGTAAAGACGATCCGCTACGGCCAGAAGGCACTGGCCTTCGCTGTCACCCACCCGATCCCGCATGACAACGTCTCTACCGAGATCCACCGCTCGGGTGGCCCGTTCACGCTGGTGCCGCTGCCCGACCGCGATGGCAAGCCGTCTTCCGCGATCGTCTGGATGGAGCGCGCCGCCGAGGCCGAGCGCCTCGCCGCGCTGCCCACGGAAGCGTTCGAAGCGGCGATCATGGAACGCTCGACCGGGCTTCTCGGGCCGCTGAAGCTGGAGACCCGCCGCGCCGTCTGGCCGATGATGACGCAGATCGCGGATCGGTTCTCGGGCCAGCGTGTGGCCCTGATCGCCGAGGCCGCCCATGTCATTCCGCCGATCGGCGCGCAGGGGCTGAACATGAGCCTCGCCGATCTGGCCTGCCTTCTGAAGCTGGCCGAGGAAGACCCGGTGCATCTAGGCGAGGCGAAGATGCTCGACGCCTATCACCGTCGCCGCTGGCCGGAGGTGAAGGCGCGCGAGGTGGGGATCGATCTGCTCAACCGTGCCTCGATGGTCGAGGCCCAGCCACTGCGCGATCTGCGCGCGGGCGTCTTGGGCGCGCTCTATTCGCTCGGACCGGTGCGCAAGACGTTGATGAAGGCGGGGCTTGGCGTGCGTTAAGCCGCTGCCGGGCGCGGACGCAGCCATGCACCGCGCCAGAACCGGCGCATCATCATCGCCCCCGCCGATGCGAGGCCGAGGACGAGGCCGAACCACAGCCCCACCCCGCCAAGATCCAGCGTGAAGGCGAGAAAGTAGCTGGCCGGGATGCCGATCAGCCAATAGCTCGCCACCGCCATCCACATCGGCACGCGCGTATCCTGCACGCCACGCAGCAGTCCCAGAGCCATCACCTGCATCAGGTCGAACAGCTGGAAGATCGCCGCGACCATCAGAAAGCGAACGCCGTAGAGGACGATCTCGGGCGTGGCCGGGTTCTCCGCATCGAGAAACAGGCGCGTGAGCCAAGGCCCCGCGAAGACGAAGACCGCGACCGTCAGCAAACCGAAGCCCAGCGACATCCCCGTCACCGCCAACGCCCCGTCACGCAGCAGGCGCGGATCACGGCGCCCATGCGCCCGACCTGCCCGCACGGTGGCGGCGTTCGAGAGACCGACATGCACCATGAAGGTGATCGAGGAGACCTGCAGCGCGATCCCGTGCGCGGCCAGTTCGACCGTGCCGATCCAGCCCATCATCAGCGCCGAGGCCTGAAACATCGAGCCTTCCGCGACGGAGGTCAGCCCCACCGGCAGCCCCATCTTCGCAACGATCCAGAACGCCTCCCAATCGGGCCGCCAGAAGCGCTGGAACAGCCGGATATGAGTCAGTCCGGGCGCACGCGCGGCATAGATCGCCTGCGCGACGAGGTTCAGCACCATCGCGCTGAGCGAAGCGATCGCCGCACCGCGCACGCCCAGTTCAGGCGCGCCCCAATTGCCGAAGATCAGGATCCAGTTGACGCCCGCGTTCAGCAGAACGGCCCCCAGCGTGATCCAGAGCAGCACCGCCGTGCGCTCCTGCGCCGACAGGTAGGACCGGATCACCATCATCGCGAGCCCCGGCGCGAGCGCGAAGCCGAGGATGCGCAGGTAATCCTGTGCGAGCGCCGCGATCTCGGGCTTCTGACCCAGCAGCTCCAGCACCGCGCCGGAATTCCAGAACAGCGGGAGCATCGCGACGCCGAACAGGATCGATAGCCAGATCCCCATTCGGGTGTCGCGCCGCGCCTGCACCTCGTCATCCGCGCCCAGACTCGCCGAGACGCGCCCCATCACCGCCAGCGCGATCCCGTTGCCCAGCATGAAGATAGAGAAGAAATAGGAGGTGCCCAGCACCAGCGCCGCCAGCGCCTCGACGCCATACCAGCCCACCATCACCGTATCGGTCACGTTGAGCAGCATCTGCGCGAGATTGGAGCCGATCAGCGGCAGGCCCAGAGTGAAGATCGCCCGCACATGGCGGGCGAGAGGCATCGCTTGGCTCTGCGACTGGGGCGGCGGCGCGCTCTGATGGGGATCGTTGCTCGTCATGAGCGAGCGCTAGCCCCGCCCGCTGCGGCGGTCAAGAGAGCGGTTACTCCCCCACCTCTTTCTTGCCGGTAATCATCGGCTTGACGAGATTCACGCCCTTCCACGCCCGGTAATAGACGATGGCCGCGATATGGATGCCGACCACGATCAGCAGCAAGGTCGAGACAAGCTCGTGAATCTTGGGCGCCCAGCTCGTGCTGATGCTCTCGGGCACGGAGCCCGCAAGCGGACCGACGTTGATATAGTCCTGCGGATCGGATGTCAGCCCGGTCACGACCTGCACGATCAGTAGCCCCAGCATCACGACGACAGACCAGCCGCCAAGCGGATTATGCCCGACATGGTCGGAGCTTTCCTTGGATGGCAGGTGGCGAAGATAATCCGCCACCTCCTTGGGCCCATAGAGGAAGTGCGAGAACCGCGCCGTGCGCGGCCCCACGAACCCCCAGATCAGACGCACCGCCAACAGTCCCGCGATGACGTAGCCCGCATAGAAATGCCATGTCATCTGGTTCGGCCCCCACTCCCCCAGGCCCCAGGCAACGGCAAAAGCCAGTACCAGAAGCCAGTGGAACAGGCGCACGACGGGATCCCAGACCGTGACGGTCTTCTTCGCGGGGGCGGCGGCAGTGTCTTTCATCAGGTGTTACTTCGCGCGGAACTCGTCATGGCAGCTCTTGCAGGCGCCGCCGAGTTTCCCGACGGCCGGCTGAAGCGTGTCGAGGCTTCCCGCTGCGGCAGGCATCTCCGCCGCAGCCTGATGCAAACCGTCGAGCTTCTGTCCGAAGAGATCCATGTTCGACCAGATTTCCGACTTCGCGTGGGTCTCCATCATGTCGTCGACCGAGGTACCCTCGACGAAGAGCGGACGGATATCGACCTTGGCGAGCGCCGCGATGTTGTCAGCGGCGGTCTGTGCCTTGGCCGCGTCGAACTCGGTCTTGCCCTGCGCCATTGGCGCGAGCACGGCCATCTGGGCGCCGAGCAGATCGAAATAGCCCTGGCGCGCGTCCACCGCATCCTTGGGCGATTGCGCGAAAGAGGCGGTAGCGGCGAGGGTCAAGGTCAGGGCGAGGAGAGGCTTGCGCATGAGGAACTCCAGTCTGCGATGGCGAAAACGTATCGAATTGATGTTACACGCAATCGTGTCATTCCGAAGACACTCCTTTGTGCGCAAACACACATCTCCCCTCGCGGAGCGATAGGCACGCGCGGGCGCTTCGGCGAGTTCCGGCCGACCGCCGAGGGAGGATGCAAAAACGCCTGAATACCGTGCAGAAAGCGCGACGGAACATCGAGCGTTATGCGTAGAAGCCGCGCGAAGTCCCGAATTTCCTGCCGAAAGCTTCAGAATCACCGCGCGGGTTTGCGGGCGACGAAATCGATCAGCGCCGCGCGCCCGGAATGGCCCGCGCCCTCGTCTAGATCGGCATCGTAATCGGCCTGATGCAGCACCTCCCAGCGCGGGAAGGCGTCACGCAGGAGATCGAGATCGTAAAGCTGTTCCACGATCCCCGGGCCGCCCGTGCCGTAGCGCGGCTGGCGGCGCGCGAAGCCGTGGATCAAAGCGAGACCGCCGGGTTTGAGTGCGGTCGCAATGCCGTCGAAAATCTCTGCCCGAAAGGCGGGGTCGGCGAACTGGATGAAGCAGGCGAGCACGGCGTCGTATTCCCCCCGCGGCCAGTCGTAGCCGCGCAGATCGGCGTCGATCGTCTGCATAGACACGCCCCGCTCCTGCGCCAGTTCGGCAGCCTTTCGGCGCGCGTTTTCCGAGGGTTCTAGGGCGGTCACCTGCAGTCCGAGGCTCGCGAGATAGGTGCCGTTGCGACCTTCGCCATCGGCGATACTCAGAAGCCGCGCCCCAGGCGCGAGACGCCACGCCTGACGCGCCACGAAATCCGCCGGTGTCGTGCCATAGAGATACTCGTCTCCGGCGAATCTTTCGTTCCAGCCCATGCGCTCCTCCGGTTCCTCTCTTTGACATGGATTGCGACACGCCAAGGGACAAGGCGAAAGGGGCCCGGGAGTTCCCGCTCGGCGATCACATGCTCAGGATTTGGTCACGCGACGCTGATCGGGATGAAGAGATGCACCAAGAATATGCTGCGAGGAATGCACGACATGGCTCGCATGGCCGACGATCAGCGGATCGGGCGGTGTCGCGATCGAGGGATCCTTGTCGGGATAGTCCAGCGTCGAGAGGAAATGCTTCATGCAGTTCAGCCGCGCGCGCTTCTTGTCGTTCGATTTCACGATGGTCCAAGGGGCATCGGCGGTATCTGTATAGAAAAACATCGCCTCCTTCGCCTCGGTGTAATCGTCCCAGCGATCGAGGCTTGCCAGATCGATCGGCGACAGCTTCCAGCGCTTGAGCGGATCGGTTTCACGTGCCGTGAACCGGCGGCGTTGCTCCTCGCGGGTGACCGAGAACCAGTATTTGTAGAGCCGGATGCCCGAGCGCACGAACATCCGCTCCAACTCCGGGGTTTGGCGCATGAATTCGAGGTAGTCGTTGGGTTTGCAGAAGCCCATCACGCGTTCGACGCCCGCGCGGTTATACCAGCTGCGATCGTAGAAGGTCATCTCCCCCGCGGTCGGCAGATGCTCGACATAACGCTGGAAATACCATTGACCCTGCTCCTCCTCGGAGGGCTTGTTGAGCGCCACGACCCGGGCGAAGCGCGGATTGAGATGCTCGGTGAAGCGCTTGATCGTGCCGCCCTTGCCCGCCGCGTCGCGGCCCTCGAAGAGGATCACGAATTTCTCGCCGGTCTCCTGCGCCCATTTCTGGACCTTGAGCAACTCGGCCTGAAGCTGCGCTTTCTCCGCCTCGTAAGCGGGGCGCGCCATTTTGCGACGATAGGGATATTTGCCCGTCTCGAAGGCCAGCCGCACCGCGTTGGGATCGACGCGCGGGAATTGCTTCGGGCCCGCCTCCTTCAGCAGGGCCTCGACGCCTGCGGGCGATCCCTCCGCCGGACGGGAAGGCGCGTCGACCGCCATCTCGGCGGCCGCGGCTTTTGCAGTCGTATCCCGTTCGGTCGTGGCCTGATCCTTCATGCCTATCCCTCCGTTGGCTGAACCTTGCGAAGCGTCGCGCAATCCCGCGTGATGTGCCTTGATACGTGTCAAAAACCCGTGTCTGCTGGCCTTCCGGCGGATAAAAACGCCCCCAAAATCGCGCGAAACGAGGGAACGGACATGATCACGATCTACGGCAACTATCATTCGCGGGCGAGCCGGGCGCTCTGGCTGCTCGAGGAGTTGGGCCTGCCGTTCCGTCTGCGCCGAGTCGTGCAGGCGAACCGGTTCAAGGATCCGCTCGCGCCGGAGGTGCCGCTCAACACCCGCTCGCCCGAGTTCCGCAAGCTCTCGCCGATGGGCGCGATCCCGGTGCTGGAGGAAGACGGGTTGATCCTGACGGAGTCGCTTGCGATCAACCTGCATCTCGCTCGCAAGGCGGGCGGGCCCCTTGCCCCCGCGCATGAGCGCGAGCTGTCGCTGATGGAGCAATGGGCGCTCTTCGCCGCGACCTGGATCGAGACCGACGCGCTCGCGCTCAGCTTCGTCTATCGCCGCAAGGAACAGGACACGCCCGAGGGCAAGGCCGAGATCGCATCCCTCTGCTCGAAGCTCGCTCGCCCGCTGACGACGCTCGAGACCCATCTGGAGACGCATAGCCATATCGTGGGTGGCCGGTTTACCGTGACCGATCTCAATCTGGCGGAGGTTCTGCGCTACGGGCAGGACCACCCCGAGTTCCTCGCCCCCTATCCGCGACTGCAAAGCTGGATCAAGCTTTGCCAGAGCCGCAAGGCCTTCCGGGCAATGTGGGACAAGCGCGAGGCCGAGGCGATTTGATTCGGCGGGTTCGGCGTAACGTCTAGACCGAAAGGTATACGCGCAGGGATGCACGTCCGCGTCTTTGCTCAAACCATGGGCAGGCGCTTAGCCACCACTTCGCCTTTCGGTCAGGTCCGCCTTACCAAGCGGTCAGGATTTCCGCAGCAGGGCAAATTCAGGTTTGGCCAAGACCTTTCCCTTACGTCATCTTTACGGGGTGAAGAGGGTTAGAGGGCACCATGCCTGCCTTGCTTGGATACAGCTTGTGTTTGAGTGCGACGCTGGTCGTGATCGCGGGCGATTTCATTCTGAAATCCGCGGTTGAAAGGGGGCACGCGCTGCATTCGCCGTCTGTCTTGCTCGGTGGCGCGCTTTATGCCGCCTCGGCAGCAGGTTGGTTTCTGGCCTTGCGGCAGGTGTCGCTGGCGCAAACCGGCGTGGCCCCGACGCTTTTCACGTTGATGGCTCTGGTGACGATGGGGGTCGTACTGTTCGGCGGAAAACTCGCCCTGCGGGAAGTCCTCGGTATCGCAATGGCGGTGGGGTCGATGCTGCTCATGGCGCGCGTCGCTTGAGAGTCGGTCGTTTCCGGGGGTTGTGGGGCTTTCGGAACGCATCGGGGCGGTGGGGTCTTCTTGCTCCTCCGCCCCAACCTGCGGTATCTCTTGTTTAGAAAACTACAAGAGAAAGCGAGCAGCATGGCCGACGATCTTCTGACGCCCCAGACCGATTCCTATGACGCCTCCTCGATCGAGGTGCTCGAAGGTCTCGAACCCGTGCGAAAACGCCCCGGCATGTATATCGGCGGCACGGACGAACGCGCGCTTCATCACATGGTGGCCGAGGTGCTCGACAACTCGATGGACGAAGCGGTGGCCGGTCACGCCAGCCGCATCGAGGTCGAGCTGCTGGCCGATCACTCGATCGTCGTGCGCGACAACGGGCGCGGCATCCCGATTGACCCGCACCCGAAATTCCCGGGCAAATCCGCGCTGGAAGTCATCCTGTGCACACTGCACGCAGGCGGCAAGTTCTCGGGCGATGCCTACGAGACCTCGGGCGGTCTGCACGGGGTGGGCGCTTCGGTGGTGAACGCGCTGTCGGATTCGATGGTCGTTCAGGTAGCCAAGAACAAGGAGCTATATGAACAGCGCTTCTCGCGCGGCATCCCGGAAGGTCCGGTCGAAAAGATCGGCGCGGCGCCGAACCGGCGCGGCACCACGGTCACTTTCCATGCCGACGAGCAGATCTTCGGCCATCACCGGTTCAAACCCGCACGTCTGCTGAAGATGGTGCGCTCGAAGGCGTATCTCTTCTCGGGCGTGGAGATTCGCTGGAAATCCGAGATCGACGACGGCGAGACGCCGACCGAGGCCACCTTCCACTTCCCCGGCGGCCTCGCCGATTACCTGACCGAGACGCTGAGCGGCGCCAGCACCTATGCCGACCGCCCCTTCTCGGGCAAGGTCGAGTTCCGCGAGAAGTTCAACGTGCCGGGTTCGGTCGAATGGGCGATCAACTGGACGCCCTCGCGCGACGGTTTCATCCAGTCCTACTGTAACACCGTGCCCACCCCCGAGGGCGGCACCCATGAGGCGGGCTTCTGGTCCGCCATCCTCAAGGGCATCCGCGCCTATGGCGAGCTGGTGAACAACAAGAAGGCTGCGCAGATCACCCGCGACGACCTGATCACCGGCGGCTGCGCGCTGGTCTCGTGCTTCATCCGCGAGCCGGAATTCGTGGGCCAGACCAAGGACCGTCTGGCCACCGTCGAGGCGCAGCGTCTGGTCGAGGGCGCGGTGCGCGACCACTTCGACAACTGGCTGGCCTCGGACACGAAATCCGCAGGCGCGATCCTCGATTTCCTCGTGCTGCGCGCCGAAGAACGCCTCAAGCGCCGGCAGGAGAAAGAGACCCAGCGCAAATCGGCCACCAAACGGCTGCGCCTCCCCGGCAAGCTGGTCGACTGTTCGGCCACGAACCGTTCGGGCACCGAGCTGTTCATCGTCGAGGGCGACTCGGCAGGCGGTTCGGCCAAGATGGCGCGCGACCGTAAGAACCAGGCGCTGCTGCCGCTGCGCGGCAAGATCCTCAACGTGCTCGGCGCGGCAAGCTCAAAGCTCGGCTCGAACCAGGAGATCAACGACCTGACGCAGGCGCTCGGCGTCGGCCTCGGCACCAAGTTCAACGTCGACGACCTGCGCTATGACAAGATCATCATCATGACCGACGCGGACGTGGACGGCGCGCATATCGCCTCGCTCCTGATGACCTTCTTCTTCACCCAGATGCGCCCGATGATCGATCAGGGGCACCTCTATCTCGCCTGCCCGCCGCTCTACCGCCTGACCCAGGGCGCCAAACGCATCTATGTGGCCGACGACGCCGAGAAGGAGGCGATGCTGGAGAAAGGTCTGGGCGGCAAGGGCAAGATCGACGTGCAGCGCTTCAAGGGTCTGGGCGAGATGGACGCGAAGGACCTGAAAGAGACCACGATGAATCCCGAGACGCGCAAGTTGATCCGGGTCACGATCCACGACGACGAGCCGAACGAGACCGGCGATCTGGTGGAGCGCCTGATGGGCAAGAAGCCCGAACTGCGGTTCCAGTATATTCAGGAGAACGCCCAGTTCGTGGAGGAGCTGGATGTTTGAGGAGGCGAGGTGACGGAGCCTCGTTATCAGGTCCAAGAGGATTTACCTGACGACTATTTGCTCGCGCTCGGGATCTACGTGCAGACCTGTGCGCGGATTGAGTTGTGGGCGGCGCGTCTCGTTTGTTTGACCGAAGGCTTAGAGCCGCGCTCTCCTGAGTTCACGGAGCGAACCGATAAACTTCGGCAATTCACGAAGCCATTAGCTAAGAAATTGAAGTCTGCTTTAGATACGGTTTCATCCGATGAAAACGTAAAGTCAGAATTAGCCGAACTTGGGCAGCAAATCCTGACAAGCTTAGATGACCGGCACAGAGCAGTGCACGGAGTTCATTTCATCCATGAAGGCCGTCTGGTGATCGAAGCCGGCACAAAAAGAAACAACGAGCGGCTAAAGATAGCCGCATACGATCCAGCGATCATACAGGCGGCTATTACAAATGCCGATCGCGTGCTCCGCCTACTCAAAGAGTATTGCGAGACATATAGATGATGAGTTCGGCCCGGGCGACCAGCCCGGGCAGCGCCCGACCCTCCCCCAAGGAGGGCGCATTGGCGACGCAGCCCACAGCCTCCCCGTCTTCCGGGCTTGCAAGATAAACCGCTCAAACCAACCGACAGCGAAGCGCCCACCCAAGGGTCGGGCGCTGCCCTCATCTCTCATCACACGCGCCCGTCCGGCCCTTCGCTCGCGCTCCGGGCGTTCTCTGGAGAGTCCTTCTACCGGAAGGCCGCTAGTCCCGGCTCACCCCTCCCCCGGGAGGGCGCATTGGCGATCCAGCCCACAGCCCCACCGTCCTCCGGGCTTGCAAGATAAACCGCTCAAACCAACCGACAGCGAAGCCCCCTACACCGCGACGCGCGGCGCGTTCGCCGCTGAAGGCTTCCAAAGGAAGCCCTCCGAGACGCGGCTCACCCCAAGGTCGGGCGCTGCCCCCCTCACTCGGCACGAAACGGACGCGGGCTTGGATCATCTCCGGCGGCGCGATACCAAGGCGCGACACGTCACAACCTCCGGATCCCGACACATGCCCCAGATTTGCTCCCAAAGCCTCAGCGTCACCATCGCCGATCTGGGCGCCGAGATGCAGGGGCTGAGCTATCAGGGGCAGGAGCTGCTCTGGGAGGGTGACCCGGCCTGGTGGAGCGGGCAGGCCCCGATCCTGTTTCCCATCGTCGGCCTTCCCGCGCCCGAAGGGGTGACGATCGACGGCACGCCCCACGCGATCTCCAAGCACGGCTTCGCCCGCGACCTGCCCTTTCGCGTGACCGAGCTGACGCAATCCCGCTGCTGCCACCTGCTCGAACCCTCGCATGACACGGCGGCCTATCCGTTCGATTTCCGCCTTGAGATCGTCCATGAGGCCGTGGGGTCGGAGCTGAGCGTCACCGCTACTGTGAGCAATGCGGGCGAGCGAGAGATGCCGTTTTCCTTCGGCTTTCACCCCGCGTTTCGTTGGCCGCTGCCCGGCGCGACCGGCCCGCATCGGATCGAGCTTAGTAACGGGGCGGAGCCTGCGCTCGCTCGGCTCGTGGATGGTATGCTGGGGCGCGCGCGGATGCCCTCGCCCTTCACGGCGGGCGCGCTGACCCTCGATCCGGCACAGTTTGAAGACGACGCGATGATCTTCCCTGAAGGCGCGGGCGACGGGCTGCGCTATTGCGGAGAGGGCGGGCCGGTGCTCGATTTCCGCTTTTCCAACCTACCCAATCTCGCGCTGTGGCAGAAACCCGGTGCGCCCTATATCTGCATTGAGCCGTGGCACGGGCTGCCTGCTTCGGAAGGCGCCGGGCCGGAACTGGCCGCGCGACCCGACAGCATGATCTTGCCCCCCGGCGGGCAGGAGACATTTGCGATGAACCTGAGGGTAAGCGGATGATCCCCTACCTCGCCTATGGCTCCAACCTGCTGACCTCCCGGCTTGCCGCGCGCTGCCCTTCGGCGCGCGTCATCGGCCATGCGGAGATCCCCGGACATTCGCTCGATTTCTCGAAACGCGGGCGCGACGGGAGCGCGAAGGCCACGATCACGCAGGGCGACGCGAGCACCCGAGGCGTGTTGTTTGAGATCGCGGAGAGCGACATTCCAGCGCTCGATGCCGCCGAGGGGGCCGGGCTGCATTACGAGAAAATCACGCTAGTACTCGAGGACGGCGCACGTGCCTTCACCTATCGCGCCTTGCAGCGCCGGGACGGGATCGCGCCGTTCGAATGGTATCTCGCCCTGATCCGCGCAGGGCGGCGCGAGCATGGTCTGGGTCTGGACGACCTCGCGCCGGTCGTGCCGATCCCCGACCCGGAGCCCGATCGCCCCGGCTTCATCGCGGCGCGCGAGGCACTGGAACGGGCGGGCTATCGCGACTGGCGCAGCGCGCTCTGACCGATCGGGCGCATCGGCATCCCCGGCCCCGTCAGCACCGCTACCCCCGGCCCGACCAGCGACGACAGCTCCGGCCCGTCGCAATCCAACCCGCCGGTATAGGTGCCGAACGCGGGTAGGATCAGGTGATCGCGACCGATGAGAAACGCCCGATAGGCGCGCCGGGCGATCTTGGCTTTGGGATGGTAATGGCCGGAAAGGTCCGGCCCGACACCGGCGATATGGCGCAGCGTGAGCGGGCCGATCTGCGTCTCCTCGACGGTCCGGCCCAGGCCGATCGGATCGTGGTTTCCCGCGATCCATAGCAGCTTGGTCAGGGCCGCGAGCCGGGTTAGACGGCCGGCGATCTCCGGGGCGATTTCGCTCGCGGCCGCGTCGTCATCGAAGGCGTCACCAAGGCTGATCAGCCGCGAAGGCCGCAGGCGCAGCACCTCGGCCTCGAGCCGGATTACCGTGTCGAGGCTCTCGAAGGGCGGCAGCAGCGCACCGCCGCGCCGCGCCATCCGCTCGGACTTGCCCAAGTGAAGATCGGCCACGATCAGCGCGTCCTCCTCGCGCCAATAGAGCGCGCCCGACGGTTGCGCCTCGAACCGCTGCCCCGCGAAGGTGATCTCTCTCATTCCAGCCCCGCCTCGCGCATCATCGCCTGCGCCTCTTCTTCCATCAGTCGTGCCTCGCCCGTGCCGCCGCGAATGCCGACCTGCCCATGTTCGAGCAACAGCGGCGCGGCCAGCGGCGTCACATGCGGGGCGCGGATATGCACGATTCTCTGCCCTTGGGCCAGCATCTCCTCGATCCGCTCGAAATCGACAAGACCGCGGCTAGCCTCTTCGCGAGTGATGCGCAGAAGGAGGTGATCGGGATCGTAGCGGCGCAACGTGTCATAGAGGATGTCCGAGGAAAACGTCGCCTGTTTGCCCGATTTGCGCTGCCCCGGCAGATTGCGCTGAATGAGCCCTGCAATCGTCGCGATCGACCGAAACGCGCGCTTCATCACCGCGTTGCTCTCCAGCCAGTCGCGCAGGCCTTCGCGCAGACCTTCGACCGACAGCAGCGGGGCGGGATCCTCTACCGGGTCGATCGACCAGATCAGCAGCGCGTAATCGGTGGCTACGAAGCCGAGCGGCCCCAGTCCCGCCTGCTCCATCCGGTGCGTCAGCAGCAGTGCGAGCGTCTGATGCGCGTTGCGCCCCGCGAAGCCATAAAGACAAAAGAATGCCCGTCCGCCGCGCAGGAAGGTCTCGCAGGTCAGTGTACCGGGTGCTGGCAGGGTCGAGATATCGCGCTGCAATGCCAGCCAATCGCGGGTGTGGGGTGGCAACTGGTCCCAGTCTTCCGGCGAGGCGATCAGCCGTTGCACCCGCTGCGACAGCTCCAGCGAGGTCGCCATCTTCAGCCCCGAGAAGACGGCGATCTTCGGCTCGCGCGTGGCGGCATTCGTCACCTCGACGACCATCTCGCGCAGGCTCTCGTAGCGCACAACCTGTCCGCCGATCAAAAAGGTATCGCCGGGGGTCAGAGACGAGGCAAAGCCTTCCTCGACCTCGCCCAGAGGCGTGCCGCCGCGCCGGGATTTGCGGCGGACTTTCAGCTTCTCGATCTCGGTGATCGTGCCGATATTCATCCGCAGATCGCGGGTCGCGCGGGGGTCGCGGAGCTGCCATTTGCCATCACGCTGCAGCAGGCGCTGCCAGCGGTCATAGGCCCGCAGCGCGTAGCCGCCCGTCGCGCAGAACTCGAGACAGGCATCGAAATCGGCGCGCGGCAGCGTGGCGTAGGGCCCGGCCCCCAGCACCTCGGCATAAAGCGCATCCGCCTCGAACGGCCCGGCGCAGGCGGTCAGCAGGATATGCTGGCACAGCACGTCGAGCGGGCCGCGCCAACGTCGTCCGCCGCCGTCGAGATCGTTCTCGCGCACGGCCTCCAAAGCGGCGGCGCATTCGACAATCTCGAAGCGGTTCGCGGGCACTATCCGGGCGCGCGAAGGCTCGTCATATCGGTGATTGGCGCGCCCGATCCGCTGCACGAGGCGTTTGACGTTCTTCGGTGCGCCGACCTGCAGGACCAGATCGACATCGCCCCAGTCGAGCCCCAGATCGAGCGAGCCGGTGCAAACCACCGCGCGCAGAGCGCCATTCGCCATCGCCTCCTCGACCTTGTGCCGCGCTTCCCGCGAAAGCGAGCCGTGATGCAGCCCGATCGGCAGGGCGTTGTCATTCACCTCCCAGAGCGCCTGAAAGAACAGCTCCGCCTGTGCGCGCGTGTTAAGAAAAACGAGGCTGAGGCGTGCGTCCTCGATCGCCGCCATCACGTCGCGCGCGGCGTGCCGTCCGCCGCCGCCGGCCCAAGGCGCGGGGAGCTCGGTCGGCAACATCTCGATATCAGGCGGCGGGCCCGGGTCGGCCATGATCACCCGCGCGCCGCCCATGAAATCTGCGAGCGCCTGCGGGGCCTCGACCGTCGCCGACAGCCCGGTGACGGTCAGGCCCGGCGACAGGCTGCGCAACCGCGCGACGCCCAGCATCAACTGGTCGCCCCGCTTGCTTTCGGCCAGCGCATGGATCTCGTCGAGCACCACCCGTTTCACCCCCGCGAAAATCTTCGGCGCCTCGGGGTATGACAGCATCAGCGCGAGGCTCTCTGGCGTCGTCAGCAGGATCTGCGGTGGATCGACCCGCTGACGACGGCGCTGCGTGGCCGAGGTGTCGCCGGTGCGATCCTCGATCCGCAGGTCCAGCCCGATCTCGTCCACCGGTGCGCGCAGGTTGCGGGCGATATCCTTCGAGAGAGCCTTCAGGGGCGAGACATAGAGCGTGTGCAAACCGTCATGGTTCTCCGCCAGATCGACGAGCGACGGCAGGAAACCGGCCAGCGTTTTGCCGCCCCCGGTCGGCGCGATCAGGAGCGTATCTTCGCGCGACGCCAGCACCTCCAATTGGTGTCTATGCGGCTCCCAGCCGCGGCTGGCGAACCAGTCGGAGAAGCGTTGCGGCAGGAGGGGCGTGGCGGCGGTGTCGGGCATCGGATGAAAGGTAGGTGAAGGCGGCGGATGCGCAAGCTTTGCCGCGTGTCTTCCGGGGGCGTCGCGCGCGCGCCGCGCAAGACCATCGTCTCCCGTATGAGGCGCCCTGCGTCGCGCCACGCGGCGCGCTCCCCGCTCAGGCTTCCACTGGAAGCCCGCCGAGACGCGCTCTCCCCAACATCTCGCACCATCGCACAGTCCACCCGCGCCATCTCGCCACTGTTCATCGGGCGATCCATGTTATATTCAGGCCCGCGACAGGAAATTGCCCGAGTCCCCTCGGGCGCGACAGAAACGGAAATCTTATGGCCTTTTATCGTTCCCGTAGATCCACCCATGGCCGCAACATGGCAGGTGCGCGCGGTCTGTGGCGCGCCACCGGCATGAAGGATGACGACTTCGGCAAGCCGATCATCGCGGTCGTGAACTCCTTCACCCAATTCGTGCCCGGTCACGTCCACCTCAAGGACCTCGGCCAGATGGTCGCGCGCGAGATCGAAAGCGCGGGCGGTGTCGCGAAAGAATTCAACACAATCGCCGTCGACGACGGGATCGCGATGGGCCATGACGGGATGCTCTACTCCCTGCCCTCGCGCGAAGTGATCGCCGACAGCGTCGAGTACATGGTCAACGCCCATTGCGCCGATGCGATGGTCTGCATCTCGAACTGCGACAAGATCACCCCCGGCATGATGATGGCCGCGATGCGCCTGAACATCCCGGTGATCTTCGTCTCCGGCGGCCCGATGGAGGCCGGCAAGGAAGGCGCGGAAATCATCGGTCACGACCTTGATCTGGTCGATGCGATGGTCGCGGCGGCCGACGAGAAATACTCCGACGAGGACGTGCTCGCGATCGAGAAGGCCGCCTGCCCGACTTGCGGGTCGTGCTCTGGCATGTTCACCGCGAACTCGATGAACTGTCTCGCCGAGGCGCTGGGTCTGGCCCTGCCGGGCAACGGCTCGATGCTCGCCACCCATGCTGACCGTAAGGAACTGTTCCTCGAGGCGGGCCGCAAGATCGTCGAGATCACGCGCCGCCATTACGAGCTGGAAGACAAGGGCCTGCTGCCGCGCGAGATCGCGACCTTCGAGGCCTTCGAGAACGCGATGAGCCTCGATATCGCAATGGGCGGGTCCACGAATACCGTGCTGCACCTGTTGGCGATCGCGCATGAGGGCAAGGTCGAGTTCACGATGGAAGACATCGACCGGCTGAGCCGCAAGGTTCCGGTGTTCTGCAAGGTCGCGCCGGCGAAGCAGGACGTCCATATGGAAGACGTCCACCGCGCGGGCGGCATCATGGGCATCCTCGGCGAGATGAACCGCGCCGGCCTGATCCACGAACACGTGCGCACCGTGCACTCGGAAACGATGGGCGAAGCGCTCGCGAAGTGGGACGTGATGGTCGCGAATGACGACGCCATCCACCAGTTCTACCGCGCGGCTCCGGGCGGCGTGCGCACCACGCAGGCGTTTTCGACAGAGAACCGCTACAAGGAACTCGACCGCGACCGTAAGGGCGGCGTGATCCGCACCGCGGAACATGCCTTCTCGCAGGATGGCGGTTTGGCGGTGCTCTACGGCAACATCGCCGAGCAGGGCTGCATCGTGAAAACCGCAGGCGTGGACGACTCGATCCTGAAATTCTCGGGCCCCGCGAAGGTGTTCGAGAGCCAGGACGACGCTGTGTCGGGCATCCTCACCGGCAAGGTCGTCGAGGGCGAAGTGGTCATCATCCGCTATGAAGGCCCGCGCGGCGGCCCGGGGATGCAGGAGATGCTCTACCCGACCTCCTATCTGAAATCGAAAGGCCTCGGCGCCAAATGCGCGCTGTTGACCGACGGGCGGTTCTCGGGCGGCACGTCGGGCCTCTCAATCGGCCATGTGAGCCCGGAAGCGGAAGAAGGCGGCACGATCGGCCTCGTCGAGACCGGCGACATCATCGAGATCGACATCCCGAACCGCACGATCAACCTCGCCGTGGCCGACAATGTTCTGGCCGCGCGCCGCGAGGCGAAAGGGCCGCTGCCGTGGAAACCGGCAGAGCCGCGCAAGCGGGCCGTCTCGACCGCACTCAAGGCCTATGCGCTGCTGGCCAGCTCGGCGGCGAAGGGCGGCGTGCGCATCCTGCCCGATTGATCGGCTGACATCGCGATTTGAAACGGCCGTCCCTCGGGGCGGCCGTTTTCGTTCACGCGGCATCGCTCTCGGGAAGGCTTTCCTCCCAGCCGAGCCGCTTGCGGATCGCATGGGCGAGATAGCTCATTGCCAGGGCCGAGGCCCCACCCAGCACCGTCCCCGCGATCCGGCCCCACGCGTTCGACAACGGCGCATCATTGCCCATCGAGACCATCACCACGATCAGCGCGGTCAGGAAAGCCACGAAGGTCGGGTAATGCGCGGGCGGAGCAAACAGGATCGCGGTCACGCCGAATATCACGTAGAGCCCCGGCATAAGCGCGCTGTGCGGCCCGAGCCCCAGCACAAGCAGGCTCGCTCCGACCGCACCTGAAAGCGTCGCGAGGCTGCGCACGAAGACGCGCTCCCATGTCATGCCCGGGCGCGGGCGCAACATCAGCAACGCTGACAGCGGTGCCCAGTAGGGGTGGTTGATCGAGAGGCCGACCGCGATCCCGTAGGACAGCCCCACCGCGCCCATCGCCTGCAGCCCCTGCCCGATCAGCGAGTTGAGCGGCGCGATGCCGTCGGGCGGCACCTGCCCGTCAAGCGTTGGACCGGTTTCGGGCGCGAAGTGTTTCCAGATCACCCGAACCGCCTCTTCCACGGCCAAGACCCAGACCATCGCGCCGCCGACGGCGAGCAGCACCGGCCCGGGCGACGGGATGAACTGCACGAGAAAGGTCGAGAGCGAGAAGAACAGCCAACTTTGCAGGAACAGCCACCACAGGCTCATATCTCGGCGTGACAACAAGCCCACCGCGAAGGCGCCGAGCAGCATTCCCGGTACGCTCAGCGCGACGCCGCCGATCATGACCTTCGCAGCGACCATCCCGGCGAAGATCCCGACGAGCTTACCGGCGATGTCGAGGAAGGTGACGGGCCAGCGGCGGTTGCGGATCGACTTGCCCTGCCCCGTCGAGGTGGCAAACCCCGCGCCGAGCGCCGCCAGTTCCTGCCCGCGCGGCAAATCGAGCATCAGCACGATCCCGACCAGCCCGCTCAGCGCCAGCGCTGCGGGCAATCCGCGCGACCAGTTGAGCGCGGGCAGCCGCGAGATCGAGACATTGGGCAGGGACACCGTGAACACCTCTCAATGCAGCCAAAGCGCCTCATGGCCGCGCTGGTTCCCCGTTAGACGCCGATCCGGTCCAGAAGCCCCGCCACCATTCCGTGATAACCGGCCCCGAACAGGCGCAGATGCACGAGCGCGGGCCATAGCTGATAGATCGCCCGGCGCGCTTCCCAACCGGGCGGCAGCGCGCCGTAGCCCACGGCAAATTCCCGCCCCGGCGCGCCGAAGAGATGAAGCATCGCGAGATCGACCTCCGCGTCGCCGTAATAACATGCCGGGTCGATCAACCCGCTCAGGTGCCCCTGGTCGCCCAACACGTTTCCCGCCCAGAGATCGCCATGCAGCAAGGACGGGAACGGGCGTGGCGGCAGATGTTCCTCGATCTGCGCCGCGAGCCTCTCGACCCGGCAGGCGAGCGGCGCGGGCAGTTCGGGCAGCGACGGGCGCAGCCTTGCCTCGGCCCAGAACTCGGTCCATGTCGCTTGCCCTGCGTTCGGGATCGGCACCGGGCCGAAAGCGTAATCGACGGGCCAACCATAGGGCGTATCATCGGGCGCCCCCGGCGCACGGTGTTGGCGGAGAAGCGACTCGCCGAGTTCCAGCCAGCCCGCGCCCCTCAGCCCGCCGCTCTGGGGTAGCGCCTCCATAACGAGGCAGATCCGAGAGACCGCAAGCACCTTCGGCACCCGCGCGCCCGCCTCGGCCAGCGTTCGAAGCATTTCTGCCTCGGTCTCCGGGCTCGGCCCGCCCTTGGCGATCACCCGCTCCCCACTCGGCAGGTCCATCGCCAGAACCGGGCTCAGATCGCCGCCCGCCAACGGCTTGACCCGCCGCGGGCTCATATCCAGCAAGCGTGCAGCTTCGGTTCCTATCCGTTCGGCTTCGTCCATCTCGCCCTCCCGGTCCGCTCGGGTTGCCCGTTCCGTCGCGGCTACCGGCGAATATCCGCCCTGTGCAGCCCGATTACGGTTGCGTGCGTGCCCCCATCCGGTGCAAATGCCCTTTGTTGCCGTCGATCCGCTTCTCCTTTGCGGGTCAGCCCTTCGCGCAGCTTAGACATTCCGGACGCCTTCGTGTCGAGGACATGCGCGTAGCGCTCTCGACCCGTGGGACCGTCCGCTTTTACGTTCCCGTTCGGGAACAGTACGAGACCCTGACGGAGATTCCCCACACTCGTCTCCGTCGGGCAGCAGCCGCCGCGAACCCCTTGCGGCGGCTGCGTTCACCCGACCCCGCTCATCGCAGGAAGGCGTTCCCGGCGCGGCTCGCAGCAGTTGGCGTAACGGCCTCGCAAAAAGCGAAAGGATCAGCCACCAAGGGCTGATCCAGACAGCCAGCGCGAGCGCCAGCAGCAATAGGGTAGCAGAGCCGATAGGAACGATATGCAGGGCACTGCGTGGCTCGTCCCTTTGCCTCCGCGTCGTTCAAACTGTCGCCTTCGCGCCCTTCGGTCCGGCGATTAGCCAGATGATGAAGCCAATCACCGGCAGGATGATGATCAGCAGGATCCACAGCACTTTCTTGCCGGTGGACGCTCCCGAACCAAAGATCGACACGATGGCCCAGATGTCGAGGATGAGGACGATGAGGCCCCCGATCATGCTCAGCATAACTTCACTCCTTTATCGGTTCTTTCCGGCATTTGCCGGTTTTCCTTGGCGGGGAAACTTGCGTCTTCAACGCTTTGTTCCCCGCATTCCCCGATTCAGACGGATGTGACAGGTCGCTGAGGCGGTCATGGGCGTGACACCGCCGCCTCCGCGACGGAATCGCCCCCCGGCTCAACGCCCCGGAGTGAGTTTGCGGATCAGGACGTAGAAGGCGGGCACCATGAAGACACCGATGAAGGTTGCCGCCGCCATCCCGCCCAGCACGCCGATGCCGATCGCGTTCTGCGCCGCGGCCCCCGCCCCGGTCGCGATCGCCAGCGGCACCACGCCCAGCATGAAGGCGAGCGAGGTCATCAGGATCGGGCGCAGGCGGAGCCGTGCCGCCTCGATGGTCGCGGGGATCAGCTCCTTGCCCTCGGCCTCGAGGTTCTTGGCGAATTCCACGATCAGGATCGCGTTCTTCGCCGCCAGACCGATGGTCGTGAGGATACCCACCTTGAAATAGACGTCATTCGACTGCCCGAAGACCCACGCCGAGACCAGCGCCCCCAGAACGCCCACCGGCACGGCGAGCATCACTGACAGCGGGATCGACCAGCTCTCGTAAAGCGCAGCAAGGCAGAGAAATACCACAAGCACCGAGAGCGCATAGAGATAGGGCGCCTGATCGCCGGACTGGCGTTCCTGATAGCTCAACCCCGTCCAGGCGACCGCGTAGCCGCCGGGCAGGTCACTGACCAACTGCTCCATCGCGTCCATCGCCGCGCCGGAACTTGCGCTGTCCGACGCCTGACCCGAGATCTCGATCGCATTGGCCGCGTCATAGCGCGACAGCCTTGGGGCGACCGATACCCATTTTGTCGTCGCGAAGGACGAGAACGGCACCATCTCGCCCGACGCGTTCCGCGCGTACCAGGTGTCGATATCTTCCGGCTGCATCCGGTAAGGCGAATCGGCCTGCACGATCACCGGGCGTAAGTTGCCGTTGAGGTCGAAGTCGTTCACCGATCTCCCGCTGAAGATCACCGACAGCATCGAATTGAGGTTGCTCAGCGTCAGACCGAAGCTTTCGGCCTTCTGCTGGTCGATATCCAGCTGCAGTGCTGCCTTGTCCTCATCGCCGCTGACCCGGACATTGGTCAGGCGGCTATCCGATTTCGCCTCGGCCACGAGCTGATCGCCTGCCTCCTTCAGCCCAGCGGTCCCGTTATTGCCCTGATCCACCAGATACATCTGGAAGCCCGAAGAATTGCCGATCCCGCGGATCGTCGGCGGTTGCAGAAAGAAGACCTGCCCCGCGCGCAGACCTGCGAAATGGGCGTTCGCCCGCCCCGAAATCGCGGCGGCGGTTTGATCCGCGCCAGTGCGCTCACCAAAATCCTTCAGCTTGGCGAAGACCATCGCAGTGTTCTGTCCGCCACCCCCGAAGGAAAACCCGAGCGTCGCGAAGACTGAAGCCACATCGGACTTCTCCTGCGTCAGCAGGTATTGGGTGATCTGGTCGACCACATCCGACGTCTGTGCCGTCGTCGACCCTTCCGAAAGGTTCACCATCGCCATGAGAACGCCCTGATCTTCCTTCGGAAGGAAGGAGGACGGCAGCCGGGTCATCACGCCCCAAGCGCCCGCCAGCACGAGAACCAGCACCAGCGCCATCAGGAAGGGTTTGCGCACGATGCGCGCGACCGCACCGGCGTAGCCGCGCTGCACTTTCGCGAAACCGGTATTGAAAGCGCGCGCCGGCGCAATCGCGCGGCCCGTCGAGGGGCGCAGGAGTTTGGCCGCCAGCGCAGGCGTCAGGATCAGCGCGACCACGGCAGAGAGCACCATCGCGGTGATGATCGTCACCGAGAATTGCCGATAGATCACGCCCGTCGAGCCGGGAAAGAACGCCATCGGCAGGAACACCGCCGACAGCACAAGCGCCACCCCGATCAGTGCGCCGGTGATCTGGGACATGCTTTTCTCGGTGGCTTGGAGGGGACTGAGCCCCTCCTCCTCCATCACGCGCTCGACGTTCTCCACCACGACGATCGCGTCATCGACCAAGAGGCCAATCGCCAGCACCATCGCGAACATTGTCAGCGTGTTGATCGAATAGCCCGCGACCAGCAGCACCGCGAATGTGCCCAGCAGCACCACGGGAACTGCGACGATCGGGATCAATGTCGCGCGCCACTTCTGCAAGAATACGAGGATCACCAGCAGCACCAGCACGATCGCTTCGGCCAGCGTGTGATAGACCTTCTCGATGGAAAGCTGCACGAAGGGCGAGGTGTCGTAGGCGATCTGGAACTTGACACCCTCGGGCAGCGACGAAGACATCCGATCCAGCGTCGCACGCACTGCCGCCGCCGTATCGACTGCATTCGCGCCGTTCGCGAGGTTCACGCCGAACCCTGCCGCGTTCATGCCGTTGAACCTGGAATTGGTGCCGTAATTCTCCTGCCCGATCTCGATCCGCGCGACATCGCCCAGATAGACCGCAGAGCCGTCGGGTTCTGTTTTCAGCAGGATCTTCTCGAACTGTTCGACCGAGGTCAGCTGGCTCTGTGCGGTGATCGTGGCGGTGAACTGCTGGCCTTCGGTGGTGGGCAGATCGCCCAGCGAGCCAACCGAGACGGTGGTGTTCTGCGCCTGTACTGCCGCGGTCACGTCGGTCGGCGTCAGCTGGTATTGCTCGAGCTTGTAGGGATCGAGCCAGACCCGCATCGCGTAGCCCGAGCCGAAGACGTTGATCCCGCCCACGCCCGCAGTGCGCTCGATCGCTCCTTTCACTTCGGTGTCCAGAATGTTGCCCAGCTCGACGGTCGAATATTTGCCATCGGTCGAGACCAGTGCCCCGACCATCAGGATGTCCGAGGACGAGCGCGAGACATTCACCCCGGAGGTCTGCACCGCATCAGGCAGCGCATTCTCGACCTTGCGGATCTTGGTCTGCACCTCGTTCTCGGCATCGATCGGATCGACCGAGCCGTCGAAGGTCAGCGTCAGCCGCGCTGAGCCCTGGTTGGAAGAGCTCTCCATGTAGAGCAGCCCGTCGAGCCCGGTCAGCGAGTCCTCGATCGGCGTCGTCACCGAGTTCTCGACCGCCTGCGCGGTCGCCCCGGAATAGCTGGCGGAGATGCGGATCGTGGTCGGCGCGACCTCTGGATATTGCGAGACGGGAAGCTGCGTGAGCGCGTAGCCGCCGGCGAGCATCGTCACCAGCGCGAGCACGATCGCGAAGACGGGGCGATGGATGAAGAAGCGGATCATGCCGGGTTCACTCCGCCTTCGCCGTATCGGTCTCGTCACCCGAGGGGCTCGCATCCTTCACGACCCCCTGCGCGTTGATCGTCACCGGCACCGTCTTGATCTCGGCCCCGTCGCGCAGGTTCTTCAGCCCGTCGAGGATCACCTGATCGCCGCTCTCGATGCCGCCGGTCACGATCCACGCGTTCTGATAGGTTCCCGCCGTCGTCAGCGTCACCTTCTTCGCCGTGCCGTCCGCGGCGACGAAGGCCGAAAGCGACCCATCCCCTTCCCGCGTGGTCGCGCGCTGCGGTACGAGGATCGCCTGTGTCGTGCCCAAGGTGATCTTCGCGCGCAGGAACTGGCCCGGCAGGATCAGCCGGTCGGGATTGTCGAACTTGAACCGGAAATCGACCGTGCCGGTGGTCGAGGATACGGTCGCGCCGGGGCTGACCAGCGTGCCGGTGCCGTCGTATTCCTCACCGGTCTCCAGCAGCAGCGAGACCTTCAGTTGATCGCCGCGTTGAAGCGTACCCTGATCGATCCGTTGACGCACCCGCATGATCCGCGCCGCACTCTCGGAAACATCGACATAGATCGGATCGAGCCGCGTTACCGTGGTCAGCGCGTCGGACTGGTTCGCCGTGACCAGCGAGCCGACGGAGACGTTCGCCACATCCGGGTAGCCGTCGATAGGCGAGCGGATCACCGTGCGGTCGAGATTGAGCTGCGCGGTCTGAAGATCGGCCTCGGCACTCAGCGCGGAGGCCTTGGCTTGGGCCAGCGTGACCCTCGCCGTCTCCAGATCGCTCACCGAAATCGAAGTCTTCTCTAGCTTGGTGTAGCGGTCCACCTGCGATTGCGCGGCCTGCACATTGGCGTCGGCGCTCGCCTTCTCGGCCTCTGCAGCGGTCAGTTCGGCCTGATAGGTGTCGTCGTCGATGTGAAACAGCGCGTCGCCCGTCGCGACTTTGTGACCCGCCTCGTAATCGATCGAGGCGATGGTGCCGGCGACGCGCGGGCGGATATCGGTCTGCTCATAGGCCACGGCGCGGCCCGGCAGGGTGACGGTATAGGGCACGGACCGTGTCTCGACCTGCATCACGCCGACCTCGGTCGGGCCACGCGCGCCGCCCGGCATTCCCTGCGCCAATGCCTGCGCGGCGACCCCGCCCGCAAGCAGCATCCCAAGCGCGGCGCGCCGCGTCATCCGACCAATGCTCATACTGAAACTCCTGTCCGCAGCCCGGTTGTCCCGGCGTTGTTCCATTTCTACGATAGGCCCGCTTCATTCTGTCGCCACTCGCGCGCGGCGGGAAATGCAGGAAACAAATCCTGCGAGCCGTGAGTCTCGGGAAAGACGGCTTGTCTTACTTATTGTTTTAAAACGTAAACTTTCCAATCAACGCAGCCGCTCGCGACATCCGCACCGCAATCCCGGTGTCAGTTCGCGCCCTGCGCGGAGTTCACGTATTCGCGAGATACCGGGGGGCAAACCGCCTCGCGACCGCACCGCGTAAAAAAGGGCGCCGATGGCGCCCCTTTCGGCCTCTGTACAAGGCAGTTCAGAGCGTGATGCGATAGAGCGCGAAGCCGCCCTCGCCGTCGCCCGCCTGCTCGATATCGAGACCCCGGGATTTCACGTCCTCGACATAGGCCTGTGCCTTCGGGCCGGTCTCGAACAGCACCGTCGCGCCGCCCGCGGGCGCGAAGGACCAGTTCGCGTCGGCCTTCGGGTTGATCGTGCCCTTGTCGTGGATGTAGCGCACGATCACGTCGCGGTTGGTGTCGGGCGCACGGTAGATCACGGTCGAGCCGTCCGCGCCGGGGAAGCTGCCGCCCCCCGAGGCGCGGTAGTTGTTCGTCGCGATCACGAACTCGGCCTTCGGATCGATCGGCTTGCCCTCGAATTTCAGATCGACAATGCGGTTCGCGTCGGGGTTCACCGCCACGCCGTCCTTGTCGAATTTCGCGGGCTGGGTGATGTCGATCTGGTAGGTCACGCCGTCGATCACGTCGAAATTGTAGGACGGGAAATCGGGGTTCAGCAGCGTCGCGTCCTTCGCACCCGGCTCGATCTGGTTGAACATGCCTGCAGAGCGCTCCAGCCAGTCCTTCACCTGCGCGCCGGTGACCTTCACCGCCTGTAGCGTGTTCGGATAGAGATAGAGGTCGGAGACGTTCTTGATCGCCACCGGCCCTTTCGGAACATCGGTGAAGTAATCCGGACCGCCGCGCCCGCCGGCCTTGAACGGCGCCGCCGCCGACAGAAGCGGCAGCTTGCCTTCGGGCGTGCCCTCCAGCAGTTTCTTCACGTACCAGATCTGCGCGTTCGAGACGATCTGCACAGAGGGATCGTCGGCCACCAGCGCGAAGTAGGAATAGAGCGGCGCTTCGGTCTCGCCCACCTTGGCGCGGACATATTTGAGCGTCTCTTCATGCACCTGATCGGTGGCCGCGAGGATCGGCTTGTAATCGGTGGTCAGCGGCGTGATCGAACGATCCTCGCCGCGCGCGAAAATCGGGCGGATCTCGGAGCTATGGCTATCGATCTTCCACTTGCCGCCGTCGCGGCTCAGCATCAGGTCGATCAGCCCCATGTGGTTGCACCAGAAGCCCGCCTGCACCGCGGGCTTGCCCTGAAGCGTGCCCTTCTCATTGTCGATCCCGGGGCCCGAGAAATCCTTGCCGGGGAAGTTACGGTGCTGGTGCCCGGTGATCACCGCGTCGATGCCGTCGACGCCTGCGACGTAGAAGGCAGCGTTCTCCATGCCGTCGGTCTGAGGACCGTTGTCGATTCCGGTATGGGCGAGCGCCACGACCAGATCGGCGCCCTCCTCGCGCATCTGCGGAACCCATGCTTTCGCGGCCTCCACGATGTCGCGGGTCTGGTAATTGCCCTCGAGATGCGCGCGGTCCCATTGCATGATCTGCGGAGGCACGAAGCCGATCACGCCGACGCGGATCGGCATCTTGTTTCCAGCCCCATCGGTCAATTCGCGGTCGAGGATCAGGTAGGGCGGCAGGTAAAGGTCGTCCTCGCGCGGGGTCGCGCCCAGCTTATGGGCGAAGTTCGCGCAGACCATCGGGTAGTTTGCGCGGTCGTTCACCTTCTTGAGGAAATCCATCCCGTAGTTGAACTCGTGATTGCCCAGCGTGCCGCAATCATAGCCCAGCAGGTTCATCGCCGCGATGACCGGGTGGGTGTCGCCCTCCTTCATTCCCTTGGAGTATGCGATGTAATCGGCCATCGGGTTGCCCTGCATATAATCGCCGTTATCGAAGGTCAGGGTGTTGGCGGCTTCCGCGCGCACGCCTTCGATCAGGGTCGCAGTGCGCGACAGGCCCACGGTATCGACAGGCTTGTCGGCATAATAATCGTAGGGCCGGATATGGCAGTGAATATCGGTAGTGCACAGCAGGCGCAGGTGCGCCTGACCTTCAGCCGCGCGCGCGGTGAACGGGTGGACCATCACGAGACCGCCCGCGGCGGTGGTGGTAACGAGAAACTGACGACGCGAAATAAGCGACATAGGGGGATCCTCCGAGACAATTGGCTCCTTGCCGGAGCGCTCTATCCGGGGATCGTAACAGTCTTTTGACCGATTGGACAAAGACCTTGCGTCAACCTGCGCAAATCCGCGTGAGCGGGCGAAGCATCACCGCCCGCCGCACAAGATTTCAGCTCTCCGACAGCACCGCCTGCACTTCGGCCGCAGGGCCGGGATGGTGACAGAAGACCTGACGCCCGGCGACCTCCTCGGTCGGCGGAGTCGTGGCGCAGACCTCGCTCGCCCGCGGGCAGCGGGTGCGCAGCGGGCAGCCCGATGGCGGGTTCAGCGGGCTCGGCAGATCGCCTTCCAGCGCGATCAGGGTCTTGTTGCGCGCGATCTCCGGGTCTGGGATCGGCACCGCCGACAGAAGCGCCTGCGTGTACGGGTGCTGTGGCTCTGCAAAGATCTTCTCGGTAGCGCCCGCCTCCATCATCTGGCCCAGATAAAGCACCATCACCTCGTCGCAGACATGGCGCACAACGCTGAGGTCATGGGCGATGAAGATGATCGTCAGGCCCAGATCGCGGCGCAGATCTTCGAGAAGCGCGATCACCTGCGCCTGAATCGAGACATCGAGCGCCGAGACCGGCTCGTCGCAGATCAACAGCTTCGGCTCCACCACCAGCGCGCGGGCGATACCGATGCGCTGACACTGACCGCCCGAGAACTCGTGCGGGTAGCGGTTGATCTGGTTCGGCAGAAGACCGACCTTCTCCATCACCTCGCGGACCTTCTGCTTGCGCTCCTTGCGGCCCATCTTCGGGCGATGGGTGCGCAGCGGCTCAGCGATGATCTCGCCCACGGTCATCCGCGGGTCGAGCGAAGCCAGCGGATCCTGAAAGATCATCTGGATGTCGGAACGGTATTTCAGCATCTGCCGCGGCGAGAGCGGCAGCAGATCGGTCTTGCCCTCCCAAATGATCTCGCCCTCGGCGGGCAGCATCCGGATCAGCGCGCGGGCCAACGTGGACTTGCCACAGCCGGACTCGCCCACGATGCCGAGCGTCTTGCCCTGCTCCAGCTTGAAGTTCACGCCATTGACCGCGCGCAGCTTCGGCGGCTCGGTCCACGGCAGGTCCGAGGCGCGGCGGATTTCGAAAGTGACCCGAACGTCGCGGGCCTCGATCAGCGGGGTCGTCATGCGGCGGCCTCCTCGATCGTTTCAATGGAACGGTGGCAAGCGCGGGCGCGGCCCGGCGCGAACTCAGTCAGCGGCGGCATAACGTCGGCGCAGACCTCTTCGACGAAATCGCAGCGCGGGCAGAATGGGCAGCCCTTCGGCGCGCCGGTCATGTTCGGCGGATTGCCCCGGATCGGGGTCATCGCGACTTCCGCATCGAGACGCGGCAGCGCGGCCAGCAAGCCCTTGGTATAGGGATGGGTCGGGTTGGCGAACAAAGGATCCACGGGCGACTGCTCCATCACCTGACCGCCATACATGACGATCGCCCGCTCGCAGAAGCCCGCGACGACGCCCAGATCGTGGGTAATCAGCACGGTCGCCATGCCCAGCTCGCGGCGCAGCTCGCCCAGCAGGTCCATGATCTGCGCCTGCACGGTGACGTCGAGCGCGGTCGTCGGCTCATCTGCGATCAGCACATCTGGTTTGCACAGAAGGGCCATCGCGATCATCACGCGCTGGCGCATCCCGCCCGAGAATTCATGCGGGAACAGACGCACGCGGTTCTTCGCGTCCGGGATCTTCACCAGTTCGAGCATATGCGCGGCCTCAGCCACGGCGGCGCGCTTGCCCAAGCCCTTATGCAGCATCAGCACTTCGGCCATCTGGTCCGAAATCCGCATATAGGGGTTGAGCGCGGTCATCGGATCCTGAAAGACCATCGAGATCCGGTCGGAGCGCAACTTGTTCAACTCGGGCTCGGGCAGGTTCAGGATTTCCCGCCCGTCGAATTTCACCGAGCCCGAGGCCTTCCCATTCGCGGCCAGTAGCCCGAGGATCGAGAAGCTGAGCTGCGACTTGCCCGAACCGGACTCGCCGACGATGCCCAGCGCCTCGCCGCGCTCGAGCGCGAAGCTGACGCCGTTGACGGCGTGAACCTCGCCCTCCTGCGTTGCGAACCGGACATTGAGGTCGTTGACTTCCAACAATGGCATATCAGCGCTCCTTCGGGTCGAGCGCGTCACGCAGCCCGTCCCCTACGAAATAGAAACCGAACAGGGTGGTGACGAAGAAGAACAGCGGGAAGGCCAGCTGCCACAGCGTGCCGTAGCTCATCGTCCCCGCCCCTTCAGAGATCAGCGCCCCCAGCGAGGTCTGCGGCTCCTGCACGCCGAGCCCGAGGAAAGAGATGAAACTCTCCGTCAGGATCATCAGCGGCACCAGAAGCGTCGCGAAGACCACCACCACGCCCACGAGGTTGGGCAGGATGTGGCGCCGGATGATCGTGGGGGCCGGCACGCCGATGGCGCGCGCGGCCTCGACATAGTCGCGGTTCTTCAGGGTCAGCGTCTGGCCGCGCACGATCCGCGCCATCTCCAGCCAGGATATCAACCCGACGCCCACGAAGAGCATCCCGATCGAGCGGCCATACATGACCAGCAGCAGGATCAGCACGAACATGTAAGGGATTGCCAGCAGGATATCGACGAGGCGCATCATGAAGCCGTCGACGCGGCCCCCGAAATAGCCTGAGATCGCGCCATAGACCGTGCCCACGGACACCGCGATCAGCGTGCCGATCACGCCGACCAACAGCGAGATCTGCGTGCCCTGCACGGTGCGCGCGAACAGATCGCGGCCCAGATCGTCGGCGCCGAAGTAATGGCCGTTGGCGAAGGACGGCGCAGAGGCCGTGGCATCGCCCATCACGTTGTAGTCGATGTCGGAATTGTTCCACGCCGCGATCAGGTTGCCGAACAGCGCGAAGGCCACGACGAAGACGAGCAGCGCCAGCCCGAAAATCGCGGCCTTGTTGTTGAAGAACCGCCGGCGCGCGTCCGCCCAGAGCGAGCGGCCCGCCACGTCTTCGCGGCTCGTTGCCTCGGCGAGCGAGGTCATCTTGGATTCGTCTATGACCATGTCAGTACCGGATTTTCGGGTCGATCCATCCGTAGACGATATCGACGACAAGGTTGAACAGGATGGTCAGCGTGCCCAGCAGGATCGTGATCCCCATCATCACCGCGTAATCGCGGTTGAGCGCGCTATCCACGAAGCTTTTGCCGATCCCGCCCGTGGTGAAATACACGTCCACGATCACCGAGCCGGTGATCATCGAAACGAACGCCGGACCGAGATAGGAGATCACCGGCAGCAGCGCGGGTTTCAGCGCGTGACGCATGATGATCTTGCGCTTCGGCAGACCCTTGGCCCGCGCGGTGCGGATGTGGTTTGAGCTCAGCGTCTCCAGCATCGACGAGCGCGTGATCCGCGCGATCGAGGCCATGTAAGAGGTCGAGAGCGCGATCACCGGCATTATCCAGAAGCGCGGATCGTCGAAGCTCCAGCCGCCGCCGGGCAGCCAGTGCAGCGACAGCGTAAACACCAGCACGAGGATCGGCGCCATCACGAAGTTCGGCAGCACCTGCGCGCCGATGGAAATGCCGACGGCGAGGTAGTCGAGCCACGAGTTGCGCTTGATCGCGGCGGTGACGCCGAGAGTGACGCCTACCAGAACGGCGGCGATGAAGCTGAGGAAGCCGTAGGTCAGCGTGACCGGGAAGCCCTGCGCGATGATGTCGTTCACCGAGCGGTCTTTATAGGAGAACGAAGGCCCGAAATCGAAATGGGCGACCACGTTCCACAGATAGGTCGCGATCTGCTTCCAGAGCGGCTGGTCGAGCCCGTATTTCGCGTTGAGATTGGCGAGCACCTCGGGCGGCACGGCCCGCTCCGACGAGAACGGCCCGCCAGGCGCCGTGTGCATCAAGAGGAAGCTCGCGATGATGAGCACCAGGAGCGTCGGGATCGCGATGGCCAGACGCTTGAGAATGTAGACGATCATAAGAGTGTCCCGAAATAAGTCGGGCGGGCCGATCGCGCGGCCCGCCCGTTATCGTTTCAGCCGGCTTACTTTGCGACCTTGTACATGTTCTTCGCGTACCAGTTCAGCTGGACGTTATCGAACGGGTAGCCCTTGATCTGCGGGTTCAGCAGCATCGGCAGCGAGTAGGCGTAGATCGGCGCGAGCGGCATGTCCTCGGCGAGGATCTTTTCCGCCTTGGTATAGTCCTCTTGCGGATCTTCCGCCGTCTTCGAGTCCTTCATCAACTTGTCGTATTCGGAATTCGACCACTGACCCGAGTTCTGATCCGACCACGAGGTGTTCACGTCGAGATAGGTCGAGGCCTCGTTGTAGTCGGCACACCATGCGGTGCGGGCCACGTCGAAGTCATGCTGCCCGTTGAGCTTGTCGAGATAGACCTTCCACTCGTAGTTCTCGAGCGTCGACTTCACGCCGATCTGCTTCCAGAACTGCTGCACCGCGATCGCGATTTTCTTGTGGTCGGCCGAGGTGTTGTACATGATCCGCAAGTTCAGCGGGTGATCGGGGCCGTAGCCGGCTTCCTTCAGAAGCTCCTTGGCCTTGTCCATCCGTTCCTGCTGGGTCATGTCGGCATAAGCCACGTCCGGCGCCTTGAAGTTCGCGGTCGCCCAGTGGGTCCAGGTATAGGCCGGTTTCTGGCCGCCCTTGAGGATCTTGTCGACGATGATGTCGCGGTTGATCGCGTAGGACAGCGCCTTGCGGACCTTCACGTCCTTCAGCGCCTCGGGGCCGTTCGGGCCGACGTTGAAGCGGTAGGCGTAGACGCAGGAGCGCGGCGGAGCGTGCGCGGCATCCGGATACTCATCTTTCAGACGCGGATACTGACCCGCCGGGGTCTGCACGAAGTCCAGCTCCCCCGCCTCGTAGCGCGTCAGCGCCTGGTCGTTGTCCTGGATCGGGATGAACTTCAGATCGGTCAGCGTGACATTCGCGGCATCGTAATAAGCGTCGTTCTTCACCAGCTCGATCGAGTCGCCGATTTTCCAGCTCTTCAGCTTGTAAGGACCGTTGACGACCATGTTCTCGGGCTTGGTCCAGTCGGAACCGTATTTCTCCACGATCTTTTGCGGCACCGGGAAGGTCGAGGACAGAACGAGCATCTGGCGGAAATAGGGGATCGCGCTGTCGAGCGTGACCTGCAGCGTGTGGTCATCGAGCGCCTTCACGCCAAGTTCGCTCGGCTTCTTGTCGCCCGCGATGACGTCATGGGCGTTCTTCACCTGCATCAGCTCGATATACCACGAGTATTGCGAGGCGGTCGCCGGATCGGCGAGGCGCCGCCATGCGTAGACGAAATCCTGTGCGGTGACGGGATCGCCGTTCGACCATTTCTCGTCGCGCAGGTGGAAGGTGTAGGTCTTCTTGTCGTCGGAGACCTCGTAGCTCTTGGCGAGCGCAGGCACGAGATTGCCGTGATCGTCCTGCTGGTAGAGACCTTCGAACATCTGCTGAAGAACGTCGTTACCGTCCTTCGATGTGCTCAGATCCGGATCGAGCGTCTTCAGATCGTCCTGCAGCCAGTAGGTAAAGGTCTGGTCAGCGGCGAGCTTGGTGCCTTCGGGCACTTTGCTTGACTGGGCGAGAACGGGTGCGGCGCTGCCCAACACCAGGGCAAAAGCGGAGATCGCGGCAATCGACTTCAAGGGATACCTCCATTTCCGGGGTCCGGTCGCGCGCAACGTTAAGGCGAGCGCGGGGCCCCGTTTTTTCGTTGATAGGGCATCAAGGGCATGATCGCGGCATGGCGCAAGTCTGACGTAACGGTGCTCACACCCATGTGAGAGCGCATTTCGCGGGCCTCCGGGAAATCTTTTTGAAACTTGCGCGAGGCCCTTTTTTTTCGCAACGAACGCCAAGCCCCGTTGCCCGCACCCAAGCTTCCCCGCACCGTTTCCCTTCGAATCCCTGCGCCCGCGATGCATCCACTCGCGCGCCCCTGTGCGTATGTATTTTGACACACTCGAAAGTTGTTCCGCGTGCCCCCTCCGAAAGACCCACTATTGACCAGCTTCGCCCCTCCGCTAGCTACCCTTGGCGTTACAGCCGCGACAGAACGGACTCCGAATGGCCGAACCCGAACAAGCATCCCCGCTTTCGCCCACCCGCCGCTGGGCCGCCGCAGCCGTATTGCTGCTGGCGAACTTCATGAACCTGATCGACATCACGATCGTCAACGTCGCCCTGCCGTCGATGAAGGAAGAGTTGTCGGCCCCGCCGAACCTGATCGAGTGGATCGTCGCGGGCTATACCTTCTCCTTCGCGATCCTGTTGCTGCCGGCGGGACGGATGGGCGACTTGCTGGGACGGCGCAAGCTGTTCGTCTCGGGCATCGCGCTGTTCACTACCGCCTCGCTGATATGCGGCATCGCCCCGGGCATCGGCACGCTGGTCACCGCACGCATCGCGCAGGGCGTCGGTGCCGCGATCATGACGCCGCAGACGCTGGCGCTGGTGCCGCGCTTGTTCCCGCCAGAGCAGCGCGGCGCTGCCTTCGGCCTATTCGCGCTGACCGCCGGGCTGGCCTCGGTGGCAGGGCCGATCATGGGTGGGTTCCTGCTCACCGCCGATATCTACGGGCTCGGCTGGCGTCCGATCTTCCTCGTGAACATTCCCCTCGGCATCGCCACCTTCATCGCCGCGCTGATGCTGGTGCCCAAGGGACAGGGCAACCGCAAGCTGGGCATCGACAAGGTGGGCATCGCGATCGCCGCCGTGGCGATGCTGGCGCTGCTGTTCCCGCTGGTCGAGGCGCCGTCGATCGGCTGGCAGGGATGGATGTATCCAATGATGCTCGCGGCCCCGGTCCTTGGCTGGATCTTCATCCGCTGGCAACGTCATCAGGAAGAGCGCAAAGCCCCGCAGCTTCTGCCGATGCGCCTGCTGCGTTCCGGCTCGTTCCTGTCGGGCAGCCTTCTGAACGCGGCGCTATTCACTGCGGTACCGAGCTATTTCTTCACCATCGCCCTCTACCTGCAGGCGGGCTACGGGCTCACCCCGCTGCAATCGGGCCTGACGACGACGCCCTTCCCGGTCGGCGTCCTGCTTGCTTCGGCCACGACCGGCTGGTTCGGCGACCGCTGGATACGCTGGCGCGTGACCGGAGGCGGCATGCTGCTCGCGACGGGCTTTGCGGGCCAGCTATGGGCGATCTGGTCGATGGGCGACGCGATCAGCTGGTGGCGAATGGCACCTTGGTTCTTCCTTGGCGGCTTCGGGATGGGCAACACGGTGTCGCCGCTGTTCCAGGTCGCGCTCTCGTCGGCGGACAGCAATGACAGCGGCTCGGCCTCGGGTGCGGTGCAGGCGCTCCGTCAGGTCGGAATCTCCTTCGGGATCGCGATCATGGGCGGGATTTTTTTCGGCATGTTGGGCGGCGCGGATCAGGGCGATCACGAGGCCTATCGCAGCGCGATGATGTCGGCGATCGGCTACGCGCTCGTTGTAGCGACGGGGGTGATCCTCACACCGTGGTTCACGCCGATGAAGCTGGAGCGCGCCAAGGACTGACGCCTCCGCCCCCTCGCGCGATGACACGATCGTGCGCGCCAGCCCTACCCTGCGACGCTCGCCGCGAGCGCGGCGCGCCCCATCTACCCGGACCAGAGGGGCCGTCCGAACCGGGCCCCCGACAGATGCGAAAGGAGCGATCCATGCGTTACAGACCTCTCGGCCCCAGCGGCCTCCTCGTCTCGGAACTTTGCCTCGGCACGATGACCTTCGGCGGGTCGGAGGGCATGTGGGGCCAGATCGGCCAGCTGCGGCAGGATGACGCCGACGGGCTGGTGAAGACCGCGATCGACGCGGGCATCAACTTCATCGACACCGCGAATGTCTATGCCGGTGGCGAGAGCGAGCGCATCCTCGGCCAGAGCCTGCGCAATCTCGGTATCGCCCGCGACGAGGTGGTCATCGCGACCAAGGTGCTCGGCCCGATGGGCGAAGGCATCAACCAGCGCGGTGCGTCGCGCTATCACATCATGGAGCAGTGCAAGCAGAGCCTGGAGCGGCTGCAGCTCGACCATATCGACCTCTATCAGATCCACGGCTTCGACCCGATGACGCCGATCTCGGAAACGCTGGAGGCGCTGACTACGCTCGTTCAGCACGGCCATATCCGCTATATCGGCCTGTCGAATTGGGCCGCGTGGCAGGTGATGAAGGCGATCGGCATCGCCGAGGCCCGCAAGCTCGCCCCGATCCTGTCGCTGCAAGCCTATTACACGATCGCCGGGCGCGATCTGGAACGCGAAGTGGTGCCGATGCTGCGCGACACCGGCATGGGCCTGATGGTCTGGAGCCCGCTCGCAGGCGGTCTGCTGTCCGGCAAATACGACCGCGACGGCAAGGGCTCCGACGGGCGCCGCGCCAATTTCGACTTCCCGCCGGTCGAAAAGGACCGCGCATTCGACCTGATCGACGCGATGCGCCCGATGGCGGAGAAGCGCGATGCGAGCGTGGCGCAGATCGCGCTGGCATGGCTTCTGCATCAGGAAGTGGTCACCAGCGTCATCGTCGGTGCAAAGCGCGAGGACCAACTGACCGACAACATCGCCGCGACGAAGATCAGGCTCGACGCGGACGAGTTGGAGAGCCTCGACAAGCTCAGCGCCCTGCCCGCGGAATATCCCGGCTGGATGCTGGAGCGTCAGGGCGAATACCGTCAGCGCTGAAATAGGGGCGCACATCTCTCACGACACCGCGGTGGGCGGGGCGACGAAATCGCTCCGCCCGCTTTTTCGTGCTGCTGCATCCTCTCGCATGCTGGCCACCAAAGCGGCAGAGGCCCCCGTGCCAAGCGCGTTCCTGCGCCCGGGGCTCAAATCAGTTCAATTTTCATGGACCTCAAAAGACACACCGCGCGTTGGGCGATAAAGCACCTACCAAGGAGAGTTCCGTTGGCACATTCCCGCTCAGCGTCACGGCCACGCAGCATCCTGACTGTTTTGGGGGCGCTCGTCGGCGCCGCCATCGCGATCTGGAATTACGTCACCCCCATGACCGGCGTGACCGGCACGTTCGGCGCAGGGCTGGTGATCGCCTCCTCCGTTTTGATCGCTCTCGCAGGGATCGCGATCCAGATGACAGAGCCGGGCGGAATCCGCACGACATTGCGCGTCCTCGTGGCGCTCGGCCTGATCGGCACCGCTGCAGCTGGCTATTTCCTGCATGAATGGTGGCTGATCGCGGCGATGGGCGTCGTGCTGATCGGCCTCATTTACGACATCGCCTCGAGCCGGGGCGCGCGTTCGAAAGGAGCTTACGCATGAACCGCAAGACCGTCTCGCTCGCCTTCGCCCTCGCCTTCTTTGCGGCCGCCGGGTACGCGCAGGACACGACCGCGACCGACAGCACCGCAACAGATACGACGACCCAACCCGCAGCCGACAGCGGCACGACCGATACCGGCACCACGTCGGGCACGGATACGGCAACCACGGATGCAGGCACGCAATCGGACACGTCCGGCACGGGCGCCGGTACGAACTCGAGCACCGACGCCGGCACGAACACCGATACGGGCGCTACCGCAGACAGCGGTTCCACGGAGACGGGTTCCACGGGCACCCAATCCGACACCCAAACCAATCAGAACCAGCAGACCAACGACCCTGCCGCCAACGAGTCCACGCCTTCCGGCCCCGAGGCCAGCGCGGATCAGGCCAAACCGGTGGCGGATAGCGTCGCCCAGCCGATGCTCGCCAGCGGCACGCGCGAGCGCAACAGCAAACCGCTGGTGCCCGAGAAGCCCGTCTGGAACAGCTTCCACGGCCAGCTCTCCGCACAGAAATATTCGCCGCTGACCCAGATCAATCCCGACAACGTGGGCGATCTGGAGAAGGTCTGGCAGGTCCATACCGGCGACGTCTCAGATGGCTCGGGCGACAAGCCCGCGACCGTTTGGTCGGCCACGCCGATCTTCGCCAATGATACGCTCTATATCGGCACGCCCTTCTACCGCGTGCTGGCGCTCGACCCGGCCACGGGCGAGCAGAAATGGGCCTTCGACACGAAATCCAAGCTTGAGGCGCTGACCCAGCCCGCGCTGAAGAACCGCGGCGTCGCCTATTGGCAGGCCGAGAACCCGGTCGCGGGCAAGGTCTGTCAGAAAATCGTCTATATCGGCACGATGGACGCGCGGCTCTTCGCGCTCGACGCCGATACCGGCAAGCCCTGCCCCGATTTCGGCAAGGACGGCGTGCTGGACGTGAACCAGTGGAACACGGTCAACGACCGCTTCCCGCTTTCGGTTCTGCAGCCGCCGACGGTTGCGGGCAATCACCTGATCCTCGGCTGGGCCGGTCAGGACTGGGAATGGGCCGAAGCTCCTCCCGGTGCGGTCTTCTCGGTAGATGCGCAGACCGGCAAACTGCAATGGTCCTTCGAGACCCTGCCCGAGAACATCCGCCGCAAGACCGGCACCGCGAATGTCTGGACCGCGATGTCCGTCGATCCGGGTCTGAACATGGTCTACCTCCCGGTGGCCTCGCCCTCGCCGAACTATTGGGGCGGCAACCGAACGCAGCAAATCCCCTACGCAACCTCGACCACCGCGCTCGATCTCGATACCGGCAAGGTCGTCTGGTCGCGCCAATGGGTCCACCACGACATCTGGGACTATGACATCAACTCCGCGCCGACGCTGATGGACATCACCGTCGACGGCAAGGAAATCCCGGCGCTGATGCAGGGCACCAAGATGGGCTTCCTGTTCGTCGTGAACCGCGAGACCGGCGAAGATGTCTGGCCGATCGAGGAACGTCCCGTCCCTCAAGGCGACGGCACGGTGAAAGGTGAGGTCTATGCGAAGACCCAGCCCTTCCCGACCAAACCGGCGCCGCTTCTCGACCAGTCGAAAAAGCCGGAGGTCTGGGGGATTGCCGATCTAGTTTCCGGCGGCGCCTGCTCGAAGCTGTTCGACAACCTCACCTACAAGGGGATGTACACACCCCCGACCACCACCGGCGAAGGCACGCTGGCCTATCCCGACAGTGCGGGCGGCGTGCAGTGGGGCGGCGTGGCCTTCGATCCGAACGCTCAGATCGCGGTCGTGAACACCTCGCATATCGTGCAGTACATCAAACTGTGGGAGCGCCAGAACTACGAGAAGAACGCCAGCGGCTCGGGCAACGAAGCGGGCTTCTACCCGCAGAAAGGCGCGCCCTACGGCATGAGCCTCGGCAACGCGCTGAACTGGCTCGGGATGCCGTGCTGGAAACCGCCCTTCGGCGAGCTGGTCGCGATCGACATGCACACCGGCGACGTCAAGTGGCGCAAGCCGCTGGGCAGCTCGCAGAAATACGGGTTCTTCATGCCCGAGAGCATGGGTTCGCCCACGATCGGCGGTCCGGCGGTGACCAAGTCGGGGCTGATCTTCATCGGCGCGACGATGGATGCCAAGGCGCGCGCCTACGACATCCAGACCGGCAAGGAGTTGTGGTCCTCGCAGTTGTCGGCCCCGGTCGTCGCGAACCCGGCGATCTACGAGTACAAGGGGCGAGAATACGTGGCCTTCATCTCGGGCGGCAACTCGATCCTGAAGCCCGCCGTGGGTGATCTGGTGGCCGTCTACGCGCTGCCGCAGAACTGATCGCGGCGCAAAACACAGGGCGGGCGGCGCGGCACGGACCTCGCCCCCGCCCAAGACGCGAACCGCGTCCGCAAAGCCCTCACCGCAACGTGAGGGCTTTATCTCAGGAACCTGTGCCGCGCGCGCGGTGTTCCACATTCAGCTGGTTTGAGCGCCTGCCTCCCCAGATGGCTGCGCCAAGCCCGAATTCCGGACAAGGGGGACCCCATGAAGGTTTCATTTCACGTCAATGGCGAGGCGCGCGCGCTCGACCTCGATCCACGCGTGACGCTGCTCGACGCGCTGCGCGATCATCTACAACTCACCGGCTCGAAGAAGGGCTGCGATCATGGCCAGTGCGGCGCCTGTACGGTGCTCGTCGATGGCCGCCGGGTGAATTCCTGCCTGAGCCTCGCAGTGATGCATGAAGGCTCCGAGATCACGACGATCGAAGGGCTCGGCACGCCCGAGAACCTCAACCCGCTGCAGCAGGAATTCGTTTCCTGCGACGGCTACCAGTGCGGCTATTGCACACCGGGTCAGATCATGTCCGCGACGGGCATGCTGGCCGAGGCCAGGGAAGGCGCTCCCAGCCATGTCAGCGACAGCCTCACCGGAAAATCGGAGCTGACCGATGCCGAGATCGCAGAACGCATGAGCGGCAACCTGTGCCGCTGCTCGGCCTACCCCTTCATCCGCGAGGCCATCTCGCGTGTCGCCGAAGCGGAGGAGAAATAATGAGACCATTCGATTATCTTCGCGCGAACGCGCTGGACGAGGCGGCCTCCAAGGCGGGTGAGGGCGCGCAGTTCATCGCGGGCGGCACCAACCTGCTGGACCTGATGAAGCTGCAGGTGATGACCCCCGAGACGGTTATCGACATCAACCATATCGACGGGCTGGACAAGATCGAGCCGCATGAGGGCGGGCTGAAGATCGGCACGTTGGTGCGCAATGCCGACCTTGCGGCCGATCCGCAGGTGCGCCGCGCCTATCCGGTGCTGTCGCGCGCGCTGCTCGCCGGCGCTTCGGGACAGATTCGCAACAAGGCGACCACGGGCGGCAACTTGCTGCAACGCACCCGTTGCCCCTATTTCTATGATCCCGCAATGGCCTGCAACAAGCGCGACCCCGGTGCGGGCTGCGCCGCGAAGGGCGGCGTCAGCCGCATGCTCGCGATCCTGGGCACCTCGGCCGCCTGTCGCGCAGCCCACCCCTCCGATATGGCGGTGGCGATGCGCGCGCTCGATGCGCAGGTGGAAATCCGCGGCACCGATGGAGCGACCCGCACCGTGGCGCTGGACGAGCTTTATCAGCTGCCCGGCGAAACCCCGGAGATCGAGACCTGCCTCGAGCCGGGCGAGATCATCACCGCAGTGATCCTCCCTGCCCCGCAGCCGAACGCGACGCAAAGCTATCGCAAGATCCGCGACCGCGCCTCTTACGCATTCGCGCTCGTCTCGGTCGCCGCCGTGGTCGAAATGGACGGCGAGACGATCAAGACCGCCTCGATCGCTTTCGGCGGCATCGGCGCGCGCCCCTGGGCGGATGCGCAAGTCAACGCGATGCTCGAAGGCGAGACCCCCTCGGAGGAGCTGTTCGGCAGGGCCGCCGACGTGCTGCTGGCCGACGCTGTCACCGACGAGGGCAACGATTTCAAACGCGAGATGACCCGCCGCGCATTGGTCGCGGTGATGCGCGAGGCGACGGGCATGGCCCCGGCCTCGACCGGAACGGACAAGGTGGAGGCGCTGGCATGAGCGACACGTTCACGATGGATGAAGCGCAGCCGCGGCTGCTGGACGAAACCAATCAGGGTCTGGTCGGCGCCCCGCTCGATCGTCCCGAGGGCAAGCTGAAAGTCACCGGCACCGCGCCCTATGCCGCCGAATTCGCGCTTGAAGGCATGGTCCACGGCGTGATGCTGCGCGCGACAATCACGCGTGGCAAGGTCACCGGCTTCGACGAGAGCGAAGCGAAGAAACTGCCCGGATATGTCGGGCTGTTCCACGGGCCGAAATTCGTGCGCAACCCGGCGCAGGGCATGGCGGGTGCGTCGCCCGTACAGCCCGGAGACCGCATTGATTATCACGGCCAGCCGATCGGCCTCGTGGTCGCGGAAAGCTTCGAGACCGCGCGCGATGCCGCCGCCCGGATCAAGATCAGCTACGAACAGAACCCCGGCGCACCGGTCGACCCGGCCGGGGTGGATCTCGAACTGAACGAGGGCCGCGAAAGCATCCAGGGCGACCTCGACGCCGCGATGGAGAAGGCCGCGCAGTCGGTGGATATCGAATACACCACCGCTGGTCACGTCTCGGCGGCGATGGAGCCGCATGCCGGTATCGCCGAGTGGAAGGACGGTCGCCTTGTTCTACATGGGTCGCTGCAGATGGTGCGATTCAACAAGGAGGAGCTGGCCGATGCGATTGGCGTCGAGTCGGACAAGGTGCATATCCTCGCGCCCTATGTGGGCGGCGGGTTCGGCTCCAAGCTGGGTATTTCTTCGGAACATATCGCGGCGGCGCTGGCCTCGCGCGAGCTCGAACGCCCGGTGCGGATCGTGCTGAGCCGTCAGACCGTTTTCGACGCCGTGCTGCGCCGCACCGAGACGTGGCAGCGTCTTCGTCTCGCCGCCGACGAGAGCGGCAAGCTGACCGGGATCGGTCACGAGGATCGAGTCTCCAATCTCGAAGAGGAAGCCTTCTCCGAACCGGTGAATGCCGCGAGCCGCTTCATGTATGCCGCGCCCAACCGGGTGATGCGTCAGCATATCTCTCGCAATCACCGCACGCCCTCGGGCTCGGTCCGCGCACCCGGTGAAGCGGTCGGCACCTTCGCAATGGAGACTGCGATGGACGAACTCGCGGAGAAGCTGGGTATCTGCCCGGTGGAACTGCGGCTGCGCAACATACCCGAAAAGCATCCCGAAACCGGTCAGGCCTATTCGGCCCGCGCGCTGGAGGAAAGCCTGCGCGAAGGCGCGAAGCGCTTCGGCTGGGACCAGCGCCCCAAGACAGGGACGCGCCGCGAAGGCGAATGGCTGATCGGCATGGGCGTTGCGGGCGCCGGGCGGTCGAACTTCCTCGTGCCCTCTGCGGCGCGCGTCACGCTCAGCGCGGACGGTGCATTGGTCGAGACCGACATGACCGATATCGGTACCGGTAGCTACGCCATCCTCGGCCAGATCGCGGGCGAGATGCTTGGCCTGCCGATCGATAAGGTCTCCGTGCATCTGGCCGATAGCGACCTGCCGGGCGCGTCGGGCTCGGGCGGCTCCTTCGGGGCGTCGTCGTCTGGGTCTTCAGTCTTCCTCGCCGCGCGCAAGATCCGCGAACAGCTTGCCGACAAGCTCGGCTGCCGGATCAAGGATCTGAAGCTCGGCAACGGCGAGGTCTCCGGCGACGGCAAGAGCGCGAAGCTGGTCGATCTGCTCAGCGATCCGATCAGCGCCGAAGGCAGGATCGAGGGCGGCAAAACCGCCGAGACCCACTTCTCGGCAGGGTATGGCGCGCATTTCGTTGAAGTCGCCGTGAACGAGGTGTCGGGCGAGGTGCGGGTGCGTCGGATGCTCGGCGTTCTCGGGATCGGTCGCGTGCTGAACGAGAAGACCGCGCGCAGCCAGGCCGTCGGTGGCATGGTCTGGGGCGTGGGCGCGGCATTGCTCGAAGAGCTTGGTCACGATCCGCGCACCGGCCATATTGTCACCCGGGATCTGGCCAATTACCATGTCGCCTCGCATGCGGATATTCCGCGCGACATCGAAGTGGTCTTCCTGCCCGAACGCGACGACGAGGCCAACCCGATCCAGTCGAAGGGCGTCGGCGAGCTCGGGATCTCGGGCTCCGGCGCCGCGGTGATCAACGCGATCCACAACGCGACGGGCATTCGGCTGCATCACTATCCGGCCACGCCGGACAAGGTTCTCAAGGGGTTTGCTGATGGACGGTAGTCCGCTCCGCGCGCGCGCACATACTGAAACCCGGCTCGGCATGGCGGAGATACCGCTGCCCGCGCCGGGACGGTTGGCGGCGCTGGCCATTCTGACGCGGATCGAGGGGGCGGGTTACCGCCCCCTCGGTGCGGCTATGAGCCTCGACGATCGCGGCGACATCCGGGGCCATCTCTCGGCGGGCTGCATCGATGCCGATATTGAGCTGCATCTGAAAAAGGTCGCACAGGACGGCTGCCCGCGGCACTTGCGCTACGGCGAAGGCTCGCCCTTCATCGACCTCGTGCTGCCCTGCGGCGGCGCGCTCGACATCGCCGTGATCCCTGCCCCGCCGGTCTCCGCTCAAGAGCGGATGGCCAAGGCGGTCGCTGCCCGCATGCCGTTTTCGCTACACCTGTCGGGCGCGCAGGGCGTTCTGACGCTCGCGCCGCAGCCCGAGACCGATCTGAGCCTGCATCTCGTGCCCGAGCCGCGTTTCGTGGTCTTCGGCACGGGGATCGAAGCCGAGACTTTTGCCCAGCTCGCGGCGGGGGCGGGCTATCAGGCCGATCTCGTCATGCCCGAACCGGTGACCCTGCCCGGCGTGACGAGCCACGAATTCCGGCGCAGCAACCCGCTTGGCGAGATCGCGCCCGATCCACGCATGGCGGCGCTGTTGTTCTTCCACGATCACGACCGGGAAATCCCGATCCTCGCGCAGCTTCTGGAAAGCGACGCGTTCTTCATCGGCGCGCAGGGAAGCCGCCGAACGGCACGTCAGCGCGCGGTGGCGCTGCGCCGCAAAGGGCTCTCGGAAGCCGCGATCTCTCGGCTGCGCGGTCCGGTGGGCCTCATCGAACAGGCGCGCGAGCCGCGGCTGTTGGCGGTCTCCGTGCTGGCCGAAGTGCTGCAACTCGCGCGGGTCTGAAGCTTGGCGCGCAAGATCATGGGCGTGGTTCTTGCGGCGGGCGCGTCGCGGCGCTTCGGTGCCCGTGACAAGCTGGCCGCGCGTTCCGGCGGAGAGGCCGCGCTCGTGCTGCGTGCCGCGAAGACGCTGCGGGGCCTTGGCCTCCCCCGACGTGCCGGGATCACCCGCGGCCACCGGCTTCCGAAGGAGCTACGCGGCGCGGGCCTCGACCTTCTCTGCATCGGTCCGGGCCGCGCCCAGAGCGCGAGCTTGCATCGCGCGATCCGCGCCGCGCACGCCAGCGGGGCCAGCCATCTCCTGATCGTCCTTGGCGACATGCCCAATGTCTCGCGGGCGCATCTGCGCCAGCTTCTCGCGACACCCGGACCGCATCCGGGGATGGCCACCTCCGAGGGCCGCCTCGCACCGCCCGCGCTGATCCCGCGCAGGCTGTTCGGCGCGGCTTTGCGGCTGACAGGCGACCGCGGCGCCGGGGCGTTGCTGCGCCGCGCCCCCGACCTGCGACGGATTTCGCTGCCGCCCGGAACGCTGCACGATATCGACCGCCCCGATGACTTGCGCGAAGCCCCGCGATAGGCGCGACACGCGGGGAACTGCGCCGAGACCCCCGGCGTTCTCGCCCCATGAAAGATCTGCCCGATCTCGTCTATTATCCCGATGACCGACCAGGCATCACGCGCCGGCGCTGCGGGCGCGGGTTCACCTATACCGCCCCGGATGGCACGACCATCGCGCGCGGTGCCGAGCGTAGGAGGATCGAGGCGCTGGCGGTGCCCCCTGCCTACGAGGACGTCTGGATTTCACCACGTCCGAACGGGCATCTGCAGGCGACGGGGCGCGACGCGCGGGCGCGCAAGCAATACCGCTACCACCCTGACTGGACCGAGTTTCGCGCGCAGCGCAAATTCGGCCGGCTCGCGGAATTCGGCACCGTGCTGCCACGCCTGCGTCGCGCGATCCTGAACGACCTGCGCGGCCATGATCCGGGCGACCGGGCCTTCGCGCTGGCCGCGGTTCTGGCGCTGCTCGACCGGACTGCGATCCGCGTCGGCAATGCCGATTACGCCCGCGAGAACCGCAGTTTCGGTGCGACGACATTGCGTGGCGCACATATGACGCTCGACGGGGACACGCTGCATTTCTCCTTCACCGGCAAGGGTGGCGCGCAGGTCGAAAGCGAGCTCCGCGACAAGACGCTGGAACGCGCCCTGACGCGACTCGACGATTTGCCGGGCGCCGAGCTGATCACGTGGCTGGACGAGGCGGGAGAGCCCCACTCGGTGCGCTCCGAGGAGGTGAACGCCTTCCTCACTGATCGCACCGGGGCCGAAGGGCTGACGGCGAAGACCTTCCGGACGTGGAACGGATCGGCGGCGGCGCTCGAGGCGGCGATGCGGCAGGCGGATGACGGGCGCGTGACGATCAAGGCGATGGCGGAGGCTGCCGCCGCGCGCCTTCACAACACGCCGGCGATCGCGCGCAATTCCTATATCCACCCCGAGGTAATTGCTCTGAGCGAGGCCGAGCCGGAGACGCTCACCAGCCTCGCTCAGGACGCTCCGGCGGTAGACGGGCTGCGCCGCGCCGAGGCGCAGTTACTCCATCTTCTCGACGGCTGACCGCTTCGAACGCCCGCGATCACGCACAATCACGAATCCGCGCAAAATTGCGAGCCGCGCGTGATCCGATGCCGCGCATCTCCCGTATCTCTCACATGATCCAACATCGGATCTGCCAACGATCCAACCAAGGGAGAAAGAGAATGCTGAGAAGAACCTTCATGGCCGCTGTCCTCGCCGGAACGGCGCTCGTTTCCGCCCCCGCCCATGCCGACAATCATGGCGGAATGGATATCGTCGACACCGCCGTGAACGCAGGCAGCTTCGAGACGCTCGTGGCCGCCGTGCAGGCTGCGGGTCTCGTCGACACGCTCAAGGGCGATGGCCCCTTCACCGTCTTCGCGCCCACGGATGAGGCCTTCGCCGCGTTGCCCGAAGGCACCGTCGATGACCTGCTCAAGCCCGAGAACAAGGACAAGCTGACCTCGATCCTGACTTATCACGTCGTGCCCGGAAAGGTAATGTCCGGCGATCTGAGCGACGGGATGATGGCCGCGACGGTGCAGGGCTCGGAAGTCACGATCAAGAGCGACCCCGCGGTCATGGTCGACGACGCCAGCGTCACGCAGGCGGATGTCGAAGCCAGCAACGGCGTGATCCACGTGATCGACAAGGTGATCATGCCCAAGTGACGGGCTTCAGGCAAAGCCCCGAGCATTAGGGAGGCCTGTCGAGGGTCCGCTTTTCGACAAGCCGATTCCGGGCCGTTCGCGCAGCTTCATGCGCGAGCGGCTTGTTCTTTGACCGAGCGCTCGGCCCCGGACAGAACCCGTTCAGGCATGTGCGCTCAGGATCGAGCCGCTCCCGCCAGGATCGCCGCCACCGGCGACCAGGTCGCTTTCCGCGGGCAGATCGTCGGCGTGAATGACCGGCGCTCCGGTGATACGCGACAGGTTCTGCGCGATTGCTTCGATTGCGACATGGCACGCGTGATCGCCATCGTGCTTGGGCACGAAGATGCGCGTCAAACCATGCGCCTGCATGATGTAGGACAGCACATGCGCGATCGAGCCATGCTCTTCCGGATCGGAGAGCGCCTCGTCTTTATAGGTCAGGAAGGATGCGCAGATCGGCGTCGCGCCACAAGCGCCGAGCTGGGCGATCAGCGCCCCGCGCCCACCGCCTTCTTGCGACAGGCAAACGATGTGAGAGCGGTCATCCTTCAGTGCCTCGATGAACGCGCCGTGGCACTCGAGATCGCAATTCCCGGGGTGAAGCATCAGGACGAGCGCGCCCTCCTCCGACGCGGTCGTCTCCAGATTTCGTGACATCATGGTCATATCAGACCTCCTCCTTTGAAATAGAGCGGCGCGCGCCCGGGTCGAATTCCCGGCCTTCTTCTTCGTCCCGAAGCCATTCGGCGGCGCGCCCGGTAATGCGCAACGCGGGTGTGCAGGCGGCGAGCCGATTGAGGAAGCTGCGCGCCCAGATCCGCGTATCGGTCGCCTCGACTACCTTCAGGCAGGCGGTATGGCGCGCCTGACGCTCCTCGAGCGGCATCGTGAGCGCCCGGCGGATCGCGGCCGCCGTCTCGTCGACGTCATGCGGGTTGACCAGCAGGGCCTCGGTCATGTCCTCTGCGGCGCCCGCGAAGCGCGACAGCACCAACACGCCCGGATCTTCCGGGTCCTGTGCCGCGACATATTCCTTCGCCACGAGGTTCATCCCGTCCGCAAGCGGCGTGACGAGCGCGGCCCGTGCGCCGCGCAGCAACCCCGCGATCTCGTCGCGCGGCACGGGGCGGTGCAGGAAACGGATCGGCGCCCAATGGACCTCGCCGAAGCGCCCGTTCACCTGCCCCGCGATCTGCTGCAGGTCGGTGGTGATCTCCTGATAGGCCCGCACGCTTTCGCGCGACGGCGGCGCGATCTGCACCAGCGAGGCGCGCGGCCCCGTGTCGTAGCTTTCGAGGTAGCGTTCGAACGCGCGGAAGCGTTGCGGCAGCCCCTTGGAGTAGTCGAGCCGGTCGACGCCGATGACATAGGCGTCTCCGAACAATTCGTGCGCGGGCGGCGGCGCGCAGTCCTGCGCCGCCCGGGCGAAACTCTCAGCCGAGATACCGATCGGAAAGGACCGGACGGATACCTCCTGCGCGCCGAATTTGATCGCACCGTCGGGCAACATTTCTGCCCTCGGATCAGCGCGGAACATCTCGAGACAGCGCGCCACGTCGGCCCGCGTCTGCAACCCGACGAGATCGTAATGCGCCAGCCAGCGCGCGAAGGCGGGCGGATCGGGCAACACGTCGAGATCGGTGATGTTGGGGAAAGGGATGTGAAGGAAAAAGCCGATGCGATTGGTTACGCCGAGGCTGCGCAGCTCCTCGGCCAACGGGAAGAAATGGTAGTCGTGAATCCAGATGTGATCTTCGGGCGAGATCACCTCGACCATCTGCTGCGCGATGCGGCGGTTCACCCGCAGGTAGCCCTCGTCGAAGCTGCGATTGATCTCGACCAGATCGGTGCGGTGATGCGCGATCGGCCAGAGCACGGAATTGGCGAAGCCGAGGTAATAAGCCTCGCGGTCTTCTTCGGTCAGACGGAACGCGAGCTTGTCGTATTGGGTGCCCCCCATATCGATGAGGGCGGGCTCTTCGGACCCGATCTCGGGATGCGCGCCGATCCAGATGCCGCCCTTTTCGCGCAGCGCCTCGTGGAGCGCCACCACGAGCCCACCCGAGGGCGTCGCCTCGGAGGGAATGCGGTTGGACACGACGATGAGACGGGCGGGCATGACTGAAAAAACCTCCGGATTGAACGAATGGTGACGGCTGTCACGTCTGAAATATTCGTCCGCTCAACGCCCCCTTGAAGCGCGCAGTTCCGCCCGATGGCGGAGCGTCGGCAAAAAAGTTTAGGCGATTAACATAAGACATTCCGAACTTTTTGTTCGGGTACATTTTTTCATATCTTTTCATCTTGTTCCGAGAAGTCCGGGAAAAACAGCTTGCTTCGCGCGCGTACGAGGGGACGCCAAAGCGGGATGACAATTCACTTCCGCAGTGTCGCGCGCACGGAACCTCGACGGAGGCGACTGGTTGGCTTTTCAACAAGCGAAACCTGCCACGGAGAGCGACATGTCACACCCGGCTCAACCCCGCACCGAAGACGCGCGTCCGGCGCCGCGGGGGCTGCGCGCATGGGTCACGCGCGAGCGGATCGCCCTCTGGCTGCCGATCGCGATTTTCCTTCTGCTGGTCCTGATCGCTTCCCATATCCTGCTGCTGATCTTCGCCGGGCTGCTCATCGCGGTTTTTCTGCGCATGGGCGGGAACGCGATCGCGCGCAGGCTCCGTATTGGCGAAGGCTGGGGGCTCCTGATCTACGCGCTGCTGCTGATCGGGCTTGGGGTGCTGTTCTTCGTATATGCAGCGCAGGGGCTGTCAGACCAGCTCGACCAGTTGCTGAGCGCCCTGCCCGAGGCACGAAAGCAGGCACAGCAATTCATCGACTCGCATGGCTGGCTGCATTCCTTCACGCGCTCGATCGATCTGGGCGCGATGGCGCCGTCCGGCGAAGGAGCCGCGACGACCGTGATGGTGTCGATTGGCATGCTCGGGAACGCGTTGCTGATAACCTTCATCGGTGTCTACGGCGCGGTGGAGCCGCAGCTGTATCGGCGCGGGATCGCCGCGCTCTTTCCGGCCTCTGACCGCGACTGGATCGTCGCGAGTTTCGCGACCGGCTGGGCGGCCCTGTCTGGCTGGCTCTTCGCGCAGATGATTTCGATGACGGTGATCGGCGTGCTGACCTTCATCGGCCTTTGGGCGCTGAACGTGCCGCTGGCCGCGATCCTCGCGATCCTCGCAGGGCTTCTGACCTTCATTCCCAATATCGGCCCGGTCCTGTCAGCGATCCCCGCCATGGCGATGGGTCTGACGGTGAGTCCGATCACGATGCTTTGGGTCGTGCTGCTCTATCTCGGCGTTCAGGCGCTCGAGAGCAATGTCGTCACACCGCAGATCCAGGAGAGGGCGATGTCGCTGCCGCCGGCGCTGGTGATCGCGTTCCAACTGCTGATGGGCAGCTTCTTCGGCATTCTCGGGCTCGCGCTCGCGACGCCTCTGCTCGCGGTCCTGATGCTGATGACGCGGCGCCATTACCTGCCGCTCGTCAGGCCCGAGACCGCCTGACCACCTTTCCTTTCCATCCTTCCGGAGCTTTCGTTGACCACTTTCCTCATCCTCCTCGGCGCCGCCCTCGTCGCGATTTCACTTTGGGACATCCTTCTGTGCGCGTTGGGCGCAGGACAGTCCGGGGCGCTCTCGCGTGCCGTCGCGCGGTTCGGCTTCGCGCGGATGCGCACGATCGGTCACACGTGGATCGCGCATCGGATTTGCGGACCGGTGACGATGGCGTGGCTGGGCGCGGTCTGGATCGCTGCGGTCGCCTTTGGCTGGAGCCTGATCTTCTTCGCAGCGAGCCGATCGCTCGAAACGACAAAGGGCCTGCCTGCGGCGAGCTTCGCCGACAGCCTCTCCTACGCCGGGCACCTTCTTTCGACGCTGGGCGGCGGCTACGCCAACCCCGCGGGCACCGGCTGGTCGCTGATCTCGGTCATCACCGGGGTGACGGGAATGCTGGTGCTTACGCTGGCGGTGAGCTTTGTCTTCTCCACCACGCAGGCGGCAGCGCAGGGCCGCGCGGTGATGGCGCTGGCTGAGGTATTTCCCCCGGGCTCCGACGAGTTCACCGGGCAGTTCCTGCCGCAATTTTCCAGCTACGTCGCACAGGTGAAATCCATTCCCTTCGCCCTTTTCTACAGCACCGCGCGGCCGCAGAGGAGACTGCCGCGCGGGATCTACCGCCTCTGGAGAGACGCACGCCTGACAGAGACACAGCGCCGCGCGCTCCGGATCATCCTGCATGAAATCCCCGGGCTGGAGGAGGTCGCACCCGAGCGGTTCGACGGCGCGCTTCTCGACTGGGCGATGCGCCACGACCTGTGCCCGAACGAGATGAGGCGCAGCCAATGACACACAGCCTCGCAGGACCAAGAAACGCGCATAACGTGGAGCGGCCCGCATGGTTCCGTGAAAAAAACGTGTTGGGCAGCCGAACTTGTCCGACGAGGAGGTCGGTCTACCGTTTCCGCACACCCCCTTGTGCACGCGAGTTTGCCATGTCCCTTGCCGCATCGATCCGCAGAGCCCCCCTCCTTTCCGGAGCGGTCTTGGCCGTCTGGATGGGCTGGGGCTGGACCGGCGCGGGAGAGGCGCGAGCAGAGAGTTTTCTCGACCCGGCCGGGCCGATCGCCTCCGCTCAGGTTACTCATTTGAAGATCATCCTGATCCTCATGGCGATCGTCGTGATTCCGGTTTTCGCGGCGACCCCTTGGTTGATCCGGCGATACCGCTACGGACGCTCGAAGGGCGAATACCGCCCCGACTGGTCGTTCGCCACGGTGTTCGAAATTCTGGCCTGGGGCGTGCCGATCCTGGTCGTACTGATGCTTGCCGTTTATCTGTGGCAGCGGACCCACACGCTCGATCCTTACAACCCGGTGGCGGGCAAGGCAGGCAAGCCGCTGGTCGTCGATGTGGTCGCCTACGACTGGAAATGGCTATTCCTCTATCCCGAAGAAGGCGTGGCGAGCGTGGGCGAGCTGGCCTTCCCTGCCTCGCGCCCGCTCGAGCTGCATCTGACCTCCGACACGGTGATGCAGAGCTTCATGATCCCGCGGCTGGGCAGCCAGATCTACGCGATGAAAGGGATGCAGACGAAGCTGCATCTGGCCGCCGACGGCCCCGGCACCTTCGAGGGCCGCAACACGCAGTTTAACGGCGAAGGGTTCTACACGCAGAATTTCAAGGCGAGCGCCATGAACGACGAGGTATTCGCGCGCTGGGTGAAGGCGGCGAAGGCGCGCGGCCTGCCTCTCGACGACAAGGCACGCGCAGCGCTGGAGGAAAAAAGCAACAAGGTCGAACTGGCCCGCGCGCTCGACCAGCCTACCGAGCAGCCGATCCTGTTCTCGACCGCGCCGAGCGGAATGTTCGACGAGATCGCCGGCCTGAAGGAGACGCAACAATGAACACATGGAGCAGCATCTGGGGTTTCCCCTTCGGACGCCTGACGCTGGACGCGCTGCCGGTCACCGAGATCGTGCGCGCCGATGGCAGGACCGAGTTGCTCTCCGGCATCACTGGCACTGCCGCTGCGGGCATGGCGGTGCTGGGCTTCGTCGTCGTGGTTTTCTTGATCACGGTGAAAGGATGGTGGCGACCGCTCTGGAGCGAGTGGCTGACTTCGGTCGATCACAAGAAGATCGGCATCATGTATATCGTCTTCTCCTTCGTGATGCTGGCGCGGGCGCTGGCCGAAGCCTTCGTGATGCGCAGCCAGCAGGTGGTGGGCCATGACGGCGGTGGGATCGTGATGCCCGACCATTTCGCGCAGCTCTTCACCACCCATGGCACGATCATGATCTTCTTCATGGCGATGCCCTTCCTGACCGGCATGATCAATTTCGTGATGCCGTTGCAGATCGGCGCGCGCGATGTGGCCTTCCCGGTGCTGAACTCGGTCTCGCTGATGCTGACGATCGCGGGTGGCCTGATCCTGATGATCTCGCTGGTGCTCGAGCCCTTCTCGACCGGCGGCTGGTCCGGTTACCCGCCCTATACGGAAGCCGCCTACAACCCCGGCGCGGGGCCGGATTACTGGATCTGGGCGGTGACGCTGTCGTCGATCGGGTCGACTTTCACGGGGCTGAATTTCGCCGTGACGATCTACAAGAAGCGCTGCCCCGGCATGAAGCTTATGCGGATGCCGCTGTTCACCTGGACGTCGCTCTGCACCTCGATCCTGATGATCTTCGCGATGCCGCCGCTGACCATCGCGACGGCGCTGCTCGCGCTGGATCGCTACATGGGCTTCCACTTCTTTACCAATGGGGGTGGCGGCAACATGATGAACTACGCCAACCTGTTCTGGCTGTTCGGCCATCCGGAGGTCTATATCCTCATCCTGCCCGCGTTCGGCGTCTGGTCGGAGGTATTCTCGACCTTCTCGGGCAAGACGCTCTACGGCTACACCGCGCTGGTGATCGCGACGATGGCAATCGCGGTGCTGAGCTTCACCGTTTGGGTCCACCATTTCTTCACGATGGGCCAGAGCGCCAATCTGAATGCCGCCTTCGGCATTGCCACGATGACGATCGGGGTGCCCACAGGGGTCAAGATCTACGACTGGATGCTGACGATGTTTCGCGGGCGGGTGCGCATCTCGGTGCCGATGCTTTACGCCATCGCCTTCCTGTTCCTGTTCACCATCGGCGGGCTGTCGGGCATCATTCTGGCGAACCCGTCGGTCGACTACCAGGTCCACAACACGCTGTTCCTCGTGGCGCATTTCCACAACATGCTGATCCCCGGACTGCTTTACGGAATGATCGCGGGCTACACGATGTGGTTTCCCAAGGCCTTCGGGTTCCGGCTCGACGAGAAATGGGGCTACCGCGCCGCGTGGTGCTGGATACTCGGCTTCATGGGGGCGTTCTTCCCGCTCTACGTACTGGGGCTGATGGGAATGCCGCGGCGGATGTCGGGCTATTTCTCCGGACAGTGGCTGCCATGGACGATCATCGCGTTGGGCGGCGCGGTCCTGATCCTCGCCGGTTTCCTCGCGCTGATCGTGCAACTCTGGGTTTCGGTGCGCGATCGCAAGCGGCTGGCCGTGCCGGTAGGCGATCCGTGGGACGGGCGCTCGCTCGAATGGGGCATCCCCGCCCCCGCGCCGGAATGGAACTTCCCCGCCCTGCCCCGTGTCGAAGGCCGCGACGCCTTTGCGACGCTGAAAGTCTCGGGTCATGATCTCGGCCCGCCCGAGGACGGGTTCGAGGATATCTGGCTGCCGAAGAACGCCGCGTTCGGCCCGGTGATCGGGGCGCTCGGCACGGCGCTGGCCTTCACGCTGACATGGTACATGTGGTGGGCGGTTCTGCCGCTTGCGGCGCTGGTGCCGCTGGTGATCATCGCTCAGGGCTTCCGGCGCGACACCGAGAAGCGCGTCCCTGCCGAGGAAGTCCGCAAGGAATGGCGCGCCTTCCGCGAACTGGCCGCACGCACGCGGCGCGTGCCCCGCACGTCCGAATACACCCGCGACAACCGCGGCCACGCCATACCGATGTCGCAGGAGGCCACGCGATGAGCCAGACCACCCGTCATCCCGGCCTCAACCTCGGTTCCAAGCACCAGAGCGCCGACGACCAAGCCGAAACCGAAGTCTTCGGCTTCTGGGTCTTCATGATGTCCGATGCGATCCTGTTCGGCCTGCTGATGGCGACCTATGTGGTGATGCGGCCCAACACGAATGGCGGCCCCGGCCCGCAGGAACTGTTCGAGCTGAAGTCGATCTTCATCGAGACGATGCTGCTGCTGACGTCATCGGTCGCGATTGGCTTTTCTCATCTCGCACTCAAGCACGAGCCGCGCCCGGTGAAGATGGTGCTGTGGTTGCTGATCGCGATGGCGCTCGCGCTGACCTTCGTGGGCTTCGAAATCCACGACTTCCTGAAGATGTTCTCGGAAGGCGGCACACCTCAGCGCAGCGGATTCCTGTCGTCCTTCTTCGCGCTGGTGCCGCTGCATGGGCTGCACGTCACGTTCTCCTGCCTCTGGGCCGTCGCGATCCTGGGGCAGATGCTCGTTTACGGTCTGGACGACCGGGTGAAGCTGTCGATGGTGCGCCTCGCCGTGCTCTGGCACTTCCTCGACATCGTCTGGATCGGAATTTTCTCCATCGTCTATATCGGGGGGCTGGCATGAGCGAACATGACGAAAGACGCCAAGAGGCCCGCAGCTACCTGATCGGCTATGCGCTCGCGCTGGCGCTGACACTGCCGATCTTCGCACTGGTGGCGTGGGATCTGCTGCCGAAAGTGGCGATCTGGTGGACAACCGCCGTGGCCGCGATCGTGCAGATCGTGGTCCATTTCCGCTTCTTCCTGCATATTCGCCTGAAGGGGCAGAAGCAGGAAGACCTGCATCTGATCCTGTTCACCACGCTGATCTTGCTGCTGATGGGCGGCGGGACGCTGTGGCTGCTGTGGAACCTGCACGCGCGGATGATCTGAGCCGATCAGGCCCCGAAGCGGCCGATCTCGAAGCCAGCCTCGGTCAGGTGCCCGCGCAGTGCCCGCGCCATCGCCAGCGCCTCTGCCCCGTCGCCGTGCAGGCAGACCGTGTCGATCTTGCAGGGGATTTCCTTGCCCGAGGCGGTCACGATCGCGCCTTTGCGCAGCATCTCCTCGATCCGCGCGCCGACCTCTCCGGCGTCATGCAGCACCGCACCGGGCTTCGATCGCGCCATCAGCGAAGCGTCGTCCTCGTAGGCGCGATCGGCGAAAATCTCGCCCGCCCAATTGGCCTCCAACTCGCGCGCAACCTGCTCCATCGGGGTCTGCGGCAGAACGACGAGGATGATGTCGGGCTGCACTTTCAGGGCGGCGGAATAGCAGGCCCGCGCGATCTCGATATCCTCCGAGGCCATGTTCGACAGCGCCCCGTGCAGCTTGAAATGCCGCACCGCGCCACCCGCCGCGCGGGCCATCGCCTGCGCGGCGCCCAGTTGATAAGTGACCAGATTCGTCAGCTCCTCGGCGCTGAGCTTGATCCGCCGACGGCCGAAGCCCTGCAGATCGGCAAAGCCCGGATGCGCGCCGATACCGACATCGTTGGCCACAGCTGCGCGCATCGTCTGCGCCATCACATCCGGGTCGCCCGCGTGGAAACCGCAGGCGACATTGGCGGAGGTAATGACCTCCATGAGCGCGGCGTCGTTGCCCATGATCCACGGGCCGAAGCTTTCTCCGATATCGGCGTTCAGGTCGATCTTAGCCATTTTCTTCCTCCAATTCGCGCCCTGCCGTCACGCCGCTGATCAATTGGTAGCTGAGCAGGTCATGAATGTCGTGCGGATCGCGGATCAACGGGCGCAGCTTGGCCCGCTGTGCCTGAAGCTGCGCCTCCCAGCGCAAGACCAAGGCGTCGGCCTCGTCCAGCGTCACCGCTTTGAACCGCAGGTTCGTCCCCGGCGCGGCTTGGGCGATGCGCGGCAGATCGCAGGGCAGCACGGTGCCGATCCGAGGGTAGCCGCCGATGGTCTGGCATTCGGCGAGAAGCACATAGGGCGTGCCCGCGCCCGTCATCTGAATATCGCCCTCGAAGATCACGTCCGAGGCGAGCCCCTTGGCCTTGTCCGAGGTCAGCGCAGGCGCATCGCTCTCGAGCGCCACGCCCTGACGGTTGCCCTGCCGCGCGCGGGTGAATTCGGTCGTGGTGAGCCGCGCGAAAGTGGCCTCGTCGAACAGGCCCGTTTGCGGCCCCGGGATGATCCGCAGCGTGCCCCCCGAGAAACGGTCGTCCTGTGTGAGAACCATCGCGGGCGCGTCGGGCTCGGGGTCCGTGCCAAGCGGCAGGCGCGCGCCCGCTTCCAGCGCCGATCCGATCCCGGCGGCGAGATGCGCCGAGCGGCTGCCCAGCACTTCGGCCGTCTCGATCCCGCCCGCGAAGGTGAGGTAGCCGAACATGCCTGCACGTGCGGCACCGATCGACAGCACCTCGCCTGGTTCCATTCTGTGGCTCGCGCCCCAGCGCAAATTCCTCCCGTCCAGCTCCGCCTGCATCGGCGCACCCGTCAGGGCGATCCGCGTCGGAGCCGTGACCTCGAACCGCCCGCCGCTCACCGCCATTTCCAACGCGGGAAGCGGTTTGCGCGACCCCAGAAGCGCCGCCGCCTCGACCAATGCGAGCGGATCGACCGCGCCACCGCGCGAGATGCCTTGCGCCATGCGACCGGGGCGGCCCATGTCCTGCACGCTCACGCTTGGCCCGACGCTCCGCAGGATCAGCGACCCGCCGCTCATGACCGCACCTCGCAACGCGCGCCGCCCATCGGATCGCCCGCTTTCAAAAGCGCGTCCATCTCGGTGCCGGAGACCGGCGCGAGGCGAACCTCGTCGCCCGCATGCAGCGGCACGGGGTCGGTTTGGTCGGGGCGGAACACATCGAAGGCCGTCCGCGCGATCTGATGCCAGCCAGTGGGCGAGGCATTCGCGAACAGCACCAATTGGCGCACCGCCACGCAGAGCGCGCCTTTCGGCACGCGCGGGTTCAGCTCGGACCGGCGCGCGAGATTCCAATGCTCGGGCAGCAGACCGAGATAGGGTTGACCGGGCGCGAAGCCGATGGCGAGGACGCTCAGCTGGGTCGCCGTGATCTCGTCGATGGCCGCTTGCGGAGAAAGCCCCGCAAGCTTCGCCGCCTCTTCCAGATCGGGACCGTGTTCGCCGCCGAACGCCACGGGCAAATGCCAGACGCGCTGCGCGGGATGCGGCGCCGCACTCAGCCAATCGGCCTCGGACAGCAGGGTCTCCAGCCGCTCGGCCATCTCGGCCCGCGTTACCGCCTCCGGATCGAAACGCAGCAGAACCGACACGAGGCTGGGGACGACCTCGCGCAAACCGGCCAGATCGCTCTCCGTCACGCGCTGATGAAAGCTCTGCGCCGCCGCAATCGCGTTGGGCTCTGCGACCAGCGCGAACCGCACCAGAAGCCCGTCTCCGCCAGCCGGCAAAATCTGCGGGCTATGCGCTTGGGCCGTTCCGGGCCGCAATGCTTCTTCGAGCATCATGTCAGGGCATCTCCACTGGCTCAGACCGCGATTTTGAAACTTATCGTTGACTTTGATTTCATTTTACAGACAATTTGTCAACGTTATGAAAAAGAGGCGGACACGAATTCCGCCGCGACCCGACAGGAGAGAGATATGATCAGATTTGCTGCAAGCTTCGCGGTTGCGCTGGGACTGGGCACAGCCGCTCAGGCGCAGACCTGGGACATGCCGACGCCCTATGGCGACACCACCTTCCACACCGTGAATATCCGCGACTTCGCCGAGGACGTGTCGAAAGCGACCGACGGCAAGCTGGAGATCAAGGTGCATTCGGCGGGTTCGCTCTTCCCGCATTCCGAGATCAAGAACGCCGTGCGCTCGGGTCAGGTGCCGATCGGAGAGTTCTTCCTCTCGACGCTCTCGAACGAAGATCTGGCTTTTGGCGTCGACAGCCAGCCTTTCCTCGCCACCAGCTACGATCAGGCCGAAAAGCTTTGGGAGGCGCAGAAGCCCGTCATCACCAAGCTTCTCGACAAGCAAGGGCTGATGCCGCTGTTCTCGGTGCCGTGGCCGGCGCAGGGGCTCTATACCAATGGCGAGATCAAATCCGTGGACGACCTCGCAGGGCTGCGCTTCCGCGCTTATAACCCGGCGCTGGAAGAATTTGCGACGCTCGCCAAGGCCGCGCCCGTGCAGGTCGAAGCGGTCGACATTCCGCAGGCCTTCTCGACGGGTCAGCTGCAAGCGATGATCACCTCGCCCTCGACCGGCGCGAATTCCAAGGCGTGGGACTTCGTCGACACCTACACCAAGATCGACGCCTGGCTGCCCAAGAACATCGTCGTGGTGAACAAGCGCGCCTTCGACCGTCTGAGCGAAGACGAACAGAAGGCCGTGATGGATGCCGCCGCCACCGCGCAGACCCGCGGTTGGGAGATGTCGAAGAAAGAGGCCGCCGAGAAGACCGCCGAGATGAAGGATAACGGCATGGCGATCGTCGATCCGAGCCCCGAATTGGAGCAGGGTCTAAAGAAGATCGGCGACGAGATGCTGGCCAACTGGAAAGAAAAGGCCAGCCCCGACGCGCTTGAGGTGCTCAAGGCCTATCAGGGCAACTGAGCCCGCTCGATCCGGGGCCCTTCCGCCACTGCGGGAGGGCCTTTTTCGATGCTCTTCATCACAAAAGCCCTCGGAGTATCCACCATGCGTCGCCTGCTCGATCAGGTCTATCTTCTGTCCGGAGGGATCGCCGCCGTCTCGATCCTCGCGATCTGCCTGCTGGTCACGGCACAGGTCGGGCTGAACGTGCTCGCCCGTCTGGGCGGGCCCGCTCTCTCCTACACGATCCCCTCCTATGCCGATTTCGCGGGCTATTTCCTCGCGACGGCAAGCTTCATGGCGCTGGCCCACACACTGCGCCACGGCAGCCATATTCGCGTCAATCTCGTGCTGACCCGCCTGCCCGCCCGTGGCCAATGGGTCGCCGAGCTCGTAGCGCTCGCGCTTGGCTTCGCGGCCAGCGCCTACGCTGTGTGGTTCGCGACCTCGCTGATGCTCGAGAGCCTGCATTACGGCGATATGTCCACCGGCATCGTCGCGATCCCGATCTGGATTCCGCAATGTGCGATGGTCGTCGGGCTGGGCCTTCTGGCGCTCGCCTTCATCGATACGCTGATCGAGAGCGTCCGCGCCAAGCGCCCGGTGCTCGTCGATGATGTTTCGGAGTAAACCATGTCCGATCCGATGACCTTCGCAATTCTTCTGGGCCTGCTTCTCGTGCTGCTCGCAGGCGGCGTCTGGGTGGCGCTGTCTCTGCTGATCGTGGCGCTGGCGGGGCTCAGCTTCTTCTCCGGCGCGCCGACCGGGCTCGTCATGGCGACCACGCTTTGGGGCAACAGCCATAGCTGGCCGCTCGCCGCGCTGCCGCTTTTCATTCTGATGGGGGAGATCCTGCTCCGCTCGCGGCTGTCCGAGGACATGTTCTCCGGCCTCGCCCCGTGGCTGGGCCGCGCACCGGGCCGCTTGCTGCATGTGAACGTGCTGGGCTGTGCGATCTTCGCGGCCGTTTCGGGCTCGTCCGCGGCGACGGCGGCCACGATCGGGCGCATGTCGGTGCCCGAGCTCACCCGCCGCGGCTATCCCGAGAGCCTGATCCTCGGCACGCTGGCGGGCTCGGCCACGCTTGGCTTTCTGATCCCGCCCTCGGTGATCCTGATCGTCTACGGCGTCGCGACCGAGCAATCCATCGCGCGCCTCTTCATCGCGGGCATCCTGCCGGGGCTGATGCTGGTCAGCCTGTTCGGCGGCTATGTCGCGCTCCGGGCGTGGATGAATCCCGCGTCGATCCCGCGCGAGGACATCACCCTGAACCTGCGCGAGAAGCTGCGGGCCTCGCGCCGCCTGATCCCGATCGTGATCCTGATCGGCGGCGTGATCGGCTCGATCTATACCGGCGTCGCCTCGCCCACCGATGCTGCGGCCGTGGGCGTGGTCTTCTCGGTGATCCTTGCGATGGCGACGGGCAGCTTCCGCTGGCGCGACTTCAAGGACGCGCTGTTCTCGGCCACCCGCACCAGCGCGATGATCGCCTTCATCCTGCTCGGCGCCTCGGTGCTGTCGGTTTCGATGGGCTTCACCGGCATTCCGCGCAACCTCGCCGCGTGGATCGGCACCTTCGGGCTGTCGCCCACCGCGCTGCTTGCAGTGCTGACCGTGTTCTTCATCCTGCTGGGTTGCTTCCTCGACGGGATCTCGGTCGTGGTGCTGACCACCTCGATCATCCTGCCGATGGTGGAAGCCGCCGGGATCGACCCGCTGTGGTTCGGCATCTACCTCGTGCTGGTCGTCGAGATGAGCCAGATCACCCCGCCCGTGGGCTTCAACCTCTTCGTGATCCAGGGGCTGACCGGCTACAACATCCTCAAGGTCGCCCGCGCGGCGCTGCCTTTCTTCGGGCTGCTGTTGCTGGCGGTTCTGCTGATTACGCTGGTCCCGGGGATCGTGACCTACCTGCCCTCGCTGATGGGCAACTGAGCCAACGACCCGCGCGACCTCAGAGCGAAGAGGCCGCGCGGCTCGCCTGATCGTAATAGCCCGACAGCACACGCAGGGCCGAGGCGATCTCACGTAGATCTTCGCCCGCCATACCGCCTTTCTGGATCGGCTCGAGCAGGCATTCCTCGCGCACTTTCCGATAGCGTTCGCACAGATCGCGCCCGCTTTCCGAGGTGCGGTAGAACACTTCCTTGCCGCGCTTCTCGGAATCCAGCAGCCCCAGCTTCAACAGCTTGCGCAGCGCATAATTGACCGTATGCGTGTCCTCGATATTGAGCAGGAACGTGATGTCGTTGAGCCGCTTTTCGCGGTCGCGGTGATTGGTGTTGTGCAGCACGAGGATTTCGAGCGGCGAAAGCTCCATCCCCGAGGCCGCCATGCAGCGCTGCATCCATCGCGCGAAGGAGTTGTAGGCGATGATCATCCCGTATTCGAATTCCGAGGCTTCCCAGCCCGGCCCTTCGGCCAGATGGCGGGATGAGACGATGCGGCGTTCTCCTGCGGGCATGAGCGGCACTCTCCTTTCGTGCGTGTACGCCCTCACCTTATAGACATTTCGCTGACATTCTATCCTTGAGAGAAATTTGGCGCGCGCTTTTGCAGGTTCGCCATCACCATTTCCATCTGCGCGGGACCGCCGATGATCTCGGCCTGCAACTCGGCCTCCAGCGCCAACCCGCCGCCGGGCGGCATCGTCCATGCCTGCTCCACCAGCGCCTTGCTCGCCGCCAGCGCCTCGGGGGAGCGCAGGGTGAATTCGGCGGCCATGTCGCGCGCCGCCCGCAGCGGGGCCTCGGCCACGCGCGTGATCAAACCGAGCTTCTGCGCCTCACCGGCCTCCAGCACCCGGCCCGTCATCATCAGCTCTTTCGCGATATCCGCGCGGGTCAGTTTCGGCAGGCTCTGCGAGATGCCCATATCGGGGATCAGCCCCCATTTCGCCTCCATGATCGACAGCCGCGCATCGGGCGCCGCGATCCGGAAATCCGCACCGAGCGCGAGCTGCATCCCCGCCCCGAAGGCCACGCCCTCGATCGCGGCGATCACCGGAACCGGCAGCTGCGCCCATCGCGTCACCGGGCGCTGAAATCGGTTCGCGCCCTGCGCATCGGGTTCGGCCATCTGCGCCTTCACCCCCGCCAGATCGGCCGCGAAGCTTTGCATCACACTCAGGTCGAGCCCGGCCGAGAAACAGCCGCCCGCGCCGCTCAGGATCACCGCGCGCAGGCCCTTTTGCTGCGACAGGCTCTGCGCCGCCTCGGCCAGCACGTCGAACATCTCCAAGGTCCAGGCGTTCTTCTTTTCCGGGCGATTGAGGATCACCTCCGCCACGCCCTCCGCGCTTACCGAAATCTGCACCGGATCGGCCATGTCCATCCTCCTCGCTTGGCTCTGCGCACTATGCAGACCCGCCGCCCCCTCGCAAAGCGGAACGCGGGGTCATAGGTAGGAGATCAACAGGCGCGCGCGGCGTTGGACAGCCCTGCGCGGCGCGCTAGCTCTGCCCCGACGGAGGTTCCCCATGCAGCAATTCTCACTTCTCGATCTATCGCCCCTGCCCGAAGGCAAGACCGCAGCCGATGCGCTGGCGGGAACAGCCGACCTGGCCCGGATGGCCGAAGACGCGGGCTATCACCGCTTCTGGCTGGCCGAGCATCACAACATGCCCGGCATCGCCAGCGCCGCGACCTCGGTGCTGATCGGCCATGTCGCCTCGGTGACCAAGAGGATGCGCGTCGGCGCGGGCGGCATCATGCTGCCCAACCACGCACCGCTGGTGATCGCCGAGCAGTTCGGCACGCTCGCCACGCTCTATCCCGACCGGATCGACCTCGGGCTGGGCCGCGCACCCGGCACCGATGGCGGCACCGCCCGCGCCCTGCGCCGCAACATGTCGCCCGAGGACACGTTCCCCGCAGACGTACAGGAGCTGCTCGCCTATTTCAGCGACGAGGCAGAGAATTTCCGGGTGCGCGCCATTCCGGGCGCAGGCACGCATGTGCCGATCTGGATCCTCGGCTCGAGCCTCTACGGCGCGCAGCTTGCCGCCTATCTCGGCCTGCCCTACGCCTTCGCGTCGCATTTCGCGCCCGACATGCTGGGCGATGCGCTCGACATCTATCGCAGAAGCTTCCGTCCGTCGGTCCATCTCGACAAGCCCTATGCGATGATGGCCGCCGGGGTCTTCGCCGCCGACACCGATGAGGAGGCGCAATATCTGCGCTCGTCTCAGGTGCTGGCCTTCGCGCGGCTGCGCTCGGGTATGCCGGGCAAGCTGCCGCGCCCGACCGAGGATCTGTCCGAGGTGCCGCCGCAGATGATGGTTCAGGTGCAGCGCGCGCTGTCCTGCTCGGCCACGGGTTCCAAGGACAAGGTACGGGACGATCTGGCGCGTCTGATCGCGCAATACGAGCCCGACGAGCTGATGGTGACCGGGATGATCCACGACGCGGAGGCGCGTCAGAAGTCCTTCAAGATCGCCGCCGAGGTGCTGAGCGAGTTTCGCGAGCAACCTGCCGCGGCCTGAGGCACGGCGCGACACTCAGACATGCAAAGAGGCGGGCGCGGAAGCCCGCCTCTTTTCGTTTCGATCCGGTTGGCCTCAGTGCCCGGTGATCGCCGGGAAGGCCACCAGCAGCCCCACCGCGAAGATCTGGATCGCGATGAAGGGGAGCAGCGAGCGGAAGATCTCGCCCAGAGAAATGTCCTTCGGCGCGACCGACTTCAGGTAGAAAGCAGCTGGCCCGAAGGGCGGCGACAGGAAGCTCACCTGCATGTTCATCGCGAACACGACGCCGAACCAGACCGGGTCGTAGCCAAGGTCTTTCACGATCGGCACGAAGATCGGCATCGTCAGCAGCGCGATCCCGACCCAGTCGAGGAACATGCCGAGAAAGAACAGGATCGCCATCATCGTGAGGATCACGATGATCGGGGTATCCGACACGCCCTTCAGCAGCGCCGAGACGAAGTCGATCCCGCCCATCAGGTTGAACACGCCGACCAAAGCCGAAGCACCGATACCGATCCAGACGATCATCCCGCAGGTCGCGAGCGTCTGCAGCGCGGCCCCTTTGAGCATCGAGAGCGTCAGCTCGCCCCGGATGATGGTCGAGAGCATCACGCCCGCCACACCAAGCGCCGAGGCCTCGGTCACCGAGGCGATGCCACCATAGATCGAGCCCAACACGAAACCGATAACCAGAACCGGCAGGATCAGGCCCTTCAGCAGCTTGATTTTTTCCGACCACGGACGGTCGTCGGGCTCCGGCGCAGGCGCCAGATCGGGGTTCAGCTTCACCCGGATGATCACGAAGATCACGTAGAAGGCCGCGAGCATGAAGCCCGGGATGAAGGCAGAGGTGAACAGATCGCCGATGGAGACGTTCGCGGTGAGACCGTAGATGATCAGCACGATCGACGGCGGCACCATGGTGCCCAGAGAGCCGCCCGCACAGATCACGCCAATGGCGAGCTTGCGGTCATAGCCCTGGCGGATCATCTGCGGCAGGGCCAGCAGACCCAACAACACGATCTCGCCGCCGATGATGCCAGACATCGCCGCGAGAATGACCGAGACGAAGATCGTCTGGATCGCCACCGCGCCGCGCATCCGGCCACCGACGAGCTTCATCGCCTCGAACAGATCGCGCGCGATGCCCGATCGGTCCAGAAGCGCCGCCATCATCACGAACATCGGCACCGAGACGAAGACGAAACTCGATACGAAGGAATAGACGCGGCTGGTGATCAGCGGCACCGCCATCGGGCCGAACCAGCCGAGCGCGAAGATCAGCGCCACCAGCAGGGTCACGAAAGCCAGCGGCATACCGGTCAGCAGCAGGCCGATCAGCAGCGCGAACAGCAGGACCGTCCCGTAGCCGATCCCCAGAGCGGAGAGGTCGAAACTCAGCAGATGCTCGATCATTTACCCGCCTCCGATGCGAAGGCAGCCCGCAGGTAGTTCACCGCCATGATCACGAATTGCACCACCATCAGGCCGAGCACCACGAGGAGAAAAATCTTCAGGTAAGCCGGGAACGGCGGATCCCAGGCGCTGCCCGAGGTCTCGAAATGGACGCCGCCGCCGGGGCGCATCGTCGCCTTGATGACCATGCCGTAGGCGGCCCAGGCGAAGAAGCCCGCCGCGAAGAGACAGATCAGCGAGATGATCGCGTCGAGGATGCGCTTCGCCCGGCCGGTCACCAGATCGTAGATCAGCACGACGCGGATATGGCTGTTGCGCACAACGCAGTAGAGCCCGCCATAGACGAAAGCCATCGCGCAGAGGAAGATCGTGGTCTCATGCGCCCAGATCGTCGGGCTGTTGAAGCCGTAGCGCAGCACGACCTCGTTTAGCAGGATAAGCGCAGAGGCGATGATACCGATCGCGAAAACGATCCCCACGGCGTTGATCGCGCGGCCGAGGATGCCCGCTTCGGCGATGGTCGCCGCTTCGTCCTCGCTCTGCACCGGTTCCGGCGTGTGCGGATCATGTGCGGGGTGATCCACCCCGGTCTTGTCGGGTTGTGACATTGCAAAAACCGCTGCTGTCAGGAAACTGGAGAAATGCGGGGCCGCAATGGCAGCCCCGCACCGTTAGGGTATCAGATCAGAGAAGGTTGTTCTTCTTCAGATAGTCGGTCAGGACGTCATAGACGTGCTGCGCCTTCTCCGACTTCTTGGCGACCTTTTCCCACTGGGTGATCGCGATGCGGCGGAACTTGGCGCGCTCTTCATCCGACCAGTCGTGGACGTGGATCTTGCCGCCTGCTTCGGCCTTGGCCACGGCCTTCTTGTCGGCAGCCGCGAGATCGCTAACTTCCTTGTCCGCGAATTCCTTAACCGACTCTTCGAAGGCTTTCTGCAGATCGGGCGAGAGCGCATCCCACTCTTTCTTGTTCATCGCGACGCCGACGAGCGGCATCGAGTGGAAGCCCGGATAGACCGGGTTCGGCGCGATGTCGTTGAGGCCCTGCGCCTGGTTGGTCGAGAACACGGTGTAGTCAGCCGCGTCGATCACGCCCTTGTCGAGCGCGGTGTAGACTTCGGACCCCGGCAGGTTCACCGGAGCAGCACCCGCCGCCGCGAAAACGTCCTGCACAAGGCCTTCCGGCGCGCGCATTTTCAGGCCCTTCAGGTCAGCCACGCCGTCGAGCGGCACTTTCGACACGAGCGCTTCAAGACCGGTGGTGGTCGAGCCGATGTAATGAACGTCATAGGGCTCGAACAGGTCGTTCGCGAGCTTCTGGCCACCGCCATTGTTCATGAAGTCCAGCAGCTGATCGGTGCTCGACCATGCGCCGACCGGGTTGCCCAGCAGCGAGAAGGCCGGGTCCTTGCCCGCGAAGTAGGAGATGTCGGTCACGATGCCGTCGATGATGCCGGCGCCGGTCGCGTCCAGCGTCTCGTTATGCTCGACGACGGAGCCCACGGGCATCATCTCGACCTGGATCTGGTTGTCGGTGCGCTCGGCGAGGTTCTTCGCCCAGTTCTGCTGGAGTTCGAAGTTCGGATTGCCTGCCGGGTCCGAGCTCTGGAACTTGTACTTGTGGGTTTCGGCATTCGCAGCGCTGGCCAGCGCCAGAACGGCGACGCTCGCGAGGGCGATTTTACGGATCGGTTTCGTCATGGTGTCCTCCCTTAATAGACGAAATCAAACTTGCGAGGCCGTGAGGCCCCAGGCGTTCAATATCTGCGAACAAAGCGCCTCGGGCGCTTCGCGGATATCGCAGGTCTGCGGGGCCTCGTCGGGCCCCGGCAATTCCAGATCGGCCAATTGGCTGTCGAGCAGCGCGATCGGCATGTAGTGATTTTCGCGCGCGGCCATTCGCGCTGCGATCAGGTCGTGCGGCCCGGTGAGATGCGCGAGATGAATCACGCCGAGGCTCTGGCGCAGGCGATCCCGATAGGACCGCTTGAGCGCCGAACAGGCGAAGGCGACCGTCTTGCCGTCGCGCCCCGCCTCGATCACGCCCTTCGCCACGAGGTCCAGCCAGTCCCAGCGCATCTCGTCGTTGAGCGGCAGACCGGCGGCCATATGCGCGACATTCTCGGGCGGATGGAAATCGTCAGCATCGAGGAACACGCCACCCACGGCCTGCGCCACGAGCCGCGCTACCGTCGTCTTGCCGGTGCCGCAGACGCCCATCACTAGGACCGGTGTCGCGTTCGCGCTGCTGCTGTTTGCCATCTTGCCTTACCGGGTTCACAGGTGTTTCTTGGGCACTGAGGGGTAATGTAAGCGGTTACATTCGTCAATCGCACTTTTGAGCAGGGGCGCGCTCGCAGGGAGGATAAATGAATAAAAACAAGGAAACAAAATCAGTTACGATGCGCGACGTCGCCGATCATGTCGGTGTAAGCGTTGCCACGGTTTCGCGTACCCTGCGCAATCCCGAGGTCGTTTCGCAGGCCGTGCGCGACAAGATCGCCGCCGCCATCGAATCGCTCGGATACCTTCCCGACCCCGCGGCCCGCGCCCTCGCCTCGACCCGCTCGGACATCATCGGGGTGATCCTGCCCTCGGTGTCGAACAACGTCTTTGCCGATGTGATGGACGGTATCTATTCCGCGGTCGAAGGCACGCATCACTCAGTCCAGCTCGGCTATTCGCGCTATGCGCCGCTGTCGGAAGAGAACCTGATCCGGGTCTTCCTGCGGCAGCGCCCGGCGGGACTGATCGTGACCGGGATCGACCAGACCGAGGCCGCGCAGGCGCTGTTGCGCGAGGCGGGCTGCCCGGTGGTGCAGATCATGGAGACCGGCGACGCCCCCTATGACCGAATGATCGGCTTTTCGCATTACGACGCCGCCCGCGCCGCCACCGCGCACCTGTTCGCACAGGGCTATCGCCGTCCCGGTTTCCTCGGCGCGCGGATGGACCCGCGCACGCAGCGCCGTCTCCACGGTTTCCGCGACGAGTTGCGCGCGCAGGGCGTCGAGGAAGGCAAGCGTATCCAGACGACCACCCGCGCCTCCTCGGTGACGCTGGGCAGCCACCTGCTCGCACAGCTTATGGATATTGCCTCCGAGACCGACGCGATTTTCTGCATCAACGACGACCTCGCCCTCGGCGCGATGTTCGAAGCGCAGCGCCGCAACCTGCGCATCCCCGACGATCTCGGCATCTGCGGCTTCAACGACATGGAGATGATGGCAGCCGCCGAGCCGTCGATTTCCTCCGTGCGCACGTTCCGGCGCGAAATGGGCGAAGGGGCCGTGCAACTGATCCTCGACTCCCTCTCTGGTACCGCGGCACAGGAGAAGATCGTCGACCTCGGCTACCAGATCGTGCAGCGTCGCTCCACGCGGGGGCACTGAGCGTAAGCCCGCCGCGAGACGCGGGGAAACGCGAGGTGCAACGGGGTGCGGGATCGGCAGGCTGCTCGCGCTGACTGGCTCGCCACCGGATGACGCACTGTTGTGGCATTCGGCCGTTCTCCTCGCCCTCGCGCCGGTCGCGGCCTATCTGGCTGGCGAGGGGACCGAACGCGCCGCGCCGCGACGGGGTCGAGCAGCGCGCCAAACAGAATCGGGAGAGAGGTCACATGACGCCAGCCGTTTTCGCCATTCCGGGAGACATCGCCCAGCTATCCGGCGGGTTCATCTACGAGCGCAAGTTGCTCGAGGCGCTGCGGGCGGAGGGCCGCAACGTCGAGCATCTCGAACTGCCGCCCGGTTTTCCCGATCCGACACCCGAGGAAACCAAGGCCGCGCGCGCGCAATTGACCGCCATCCCCGGGAGTGTTCCGGTGATCCTAGACGGGCTGGTATTCGGCTCGATCGATACGCAGGTACTCGATGACATGGCGGCGCCCGTGGTGGCGATGCTGCACCATCCGCTGGGCCTCGAGACCGGCCTCTCCGAAGACCGCGCGCGTCATCTGCTGAGGCGCGAGAGAGAAAATCTGCGCCGCGCCGCGCATGTCGTGGTGCCGAGCCCGCATACCAGCACGATCCTGCAAAAGGAGTTCGGTGTCGCTCCGGAGAAGATTTCCATCGCCCTGCCCGGCTTCGACCGTCCTCCGGCGCTGGAGAGCGCGAAACCGAGCCCGCCCTTGATCCTGTCGGTCGGGCTGTTGGCCGCGCGCAAGGGCCATGACGTCCTGATCGACGCCTTGGCGGAGATCGGAGACCTGGACTGGCGCGCACAGATCGTCGGCGGCGCGCACGATCCCGACGTGGCGGACGCGCTCGCCCAGCAGATCGATCGGCTCGGACTGGCTGCGCGGGTACAGCTTGCCGGACGGATGGAACGCGACGCGCTCGACGCGGCCTATCGCGACGCCGCGATCTTCGCGCTGGCGACCCGCTACGAGGGCTACGGGATGGTCTTCGGCGAGGCCATGCTGCACGGGCTGCCCATCGTGACCTGTCGCACCGGCGCCGTGCCCGACACGGTGCCGCCAGACGCAGGTTTTCTCGTTCCGGTGGATGCCCACCTCGACGTCGCCGAGGCGCTGCGACAGCTTCTCGGAGATGCCGAACTGCGCGCCCGGATGGGTGCGGCATCGGCAACTGCGGGAACGGCTCTGCCCGACTGGCGCGACACGTCGGCGATCATGGGGGCCGTGCTGGACAGCCTCATGGCGTGACCGCAATCAGCCTCCCGCGCCGCCTCCCTGCGCGCGCGCGAATTCAGCGTGTCCGCTTCCGGTTCCGACACGTTTTTCTGAATTACGTGAGTGATCCGAAAAGGAACGTGGGCCGAGCGGGCTCGTTTCATTCCCGTAATTTGAAAAGGAGGCATCTCATGCAATCCAAGATTCGCACCCTGACCGCTGGTATTGCCGCATCGCTCATGGGCACGATGGCGATGGCCGCCACGCCCGCATCCACGATCGACCACGCGAAGGGCGTCCAGCCGCGCCCCGACCTGGACCAGCAGGTCGCCGCAGCGCTTAAGCAATGCGCCAGCCTCGAGGATTCCTGCAAGAAAGTCGCCACCGACTCCGCTGCCGTCCTCGTCTTCCCCGAAGTGACCACGATCGACCTCGGCGTCGGTGGCTCGGGTGGCTCGGGTGCCATGGTCCAGAACGGCAAAATCCAAGGCTATTATGACATCGGCAAAGCCTCGGTCGGTCTCCAGATCGGCGCCAAGCAGGCCAGCCAGATCTATGTCTTCCCGACCAAAGAGTCCGTCAAGCAAGTGCAGAGCGGCGGCGAATGGCATGTCGGCGCCGGCGCAGGCATCACCGTGGTAAACGCCAATGCCACCGCGAACGCGTCCTCCGGCAATCCGCGCGTCTATGTCTTCGACAGCTCGGGTCTGAACGGCGGCGCGAAGATCAGCACCCTGCGCATCTGGAAAGACGGCGACAACAGCTAATCGCCGGCGCCCTTCCCGCCGAGGGAAGGCCCGCGATGAGAAAGGCCCCGGGGAATGATCCTCCCCGGGGCCTTTTTACCATAGTAGAGCGCGCCGTTCAGGCCTTGCGCGCGTCGCTGATCGCCTTGCGCAGCGTGTCGGCATCGACCGCGCCGGGATAGACGTCGCGCCCGACGATATAGGCGGGCGTGCCGCGCAGCCCGATCGCGACTGCCTGCGCATCGTTACGCGACAGCAGCGCGTCGATCTCCTTGCGGTTGGCCTTGTAGCCCGCCATCGCCTTGTCCGGATCGACGCCGGCATCGGAGAGTGTCTTGTCGATCAGATCGTTCGACAGCTTTCCTTCCGTCGCCATCAATGCCTCGAGCCCTTCCTTGTATTTGCCCATGCTCTGCGCGCCGAGCACCAGCTGCGAGGCATAGACGGAGGGCGCGCCGAAGATCGGCCAGTCCTTCATCACGACGCGCAAATTGCCGTCTTCTCGGGTCACCTTCTCGACCACCGGGTGGTTCGATTTGCAGTAGGGACACTGGTAGTCGAAATACTCGACCAGCGTGATATCGCCATCCGGGTTGCCAATCGCGGGCGCGACCGGATCGTGGAACACCGCGTCCGGCGAGATGTCGACCTCGGCAAGGCTCGCCGTCGGCAGGATCAGCGTGGAGCCTGCGGCGACGCCGGCAAGGGTGAGAAAATTCCGGCGATCGATCATGTATTGTCTCCTGTGGTCTGGGGGAAATCTTCGGGTGAGTAGGGAACGGGCGGTAGCGGCTGGCCCGGCGGCACGGTACCCTTGCCGCTCTCGGCACGGGTCAGCACGACGACATGCGTGCCAGAGCGGACGCGGTCGGCGAGGTCGATGATGTCCTGATTGAACAGCCGTATGCAGCCCGCCGAGGTCGCCTTGCCGATGGAACTGTCATCCATCGTTCCATGAATGCGGTAGAGCGTATCCTTGTTCCCGCGGTGGATATAAAGCGCCCGCGCGCCCAAGGGATTATCCAACCCGCCTTCGAGCCCATCCTTGACCGGTCCGTAAAGCTCGGGATCCTCCTTGATCATGCTCTGCGTCGGCGTCCAGCTTGGCCAGTCCCGCTGATAGGGGATGCGTCCCTTGCCGGAAAAGCCGCGCCCGTCCTCGCCCACCGCGACGGTGTAGCGTAGCGCGCGGTTATTCTTCTGCACGAGGTAGAGCTTGCGCGCCCAAGGGTCGACCACGATGGTGCCGGGCGGCTCGTCGGTCCAGTAATCGACTTCCTGCCGCGCTTTCTCCTCGCTCAGATACTCGGGCTTCACCGCGGGGATCGTGCGCCCGTCGTCCTCCATCGCGCTGTAGATCGCTTTTACGCGTGCGCTGAGCTGCGGCGCTTGCGGCGCGGGCTGTGGGTTAGAGGCAGGCGGTTCGGGTGCACAGGCCGCGAGTGCGATCAGGGCAAAAGGGACGAGGCGGGTGAGGGTCATTGAGCGATCTCCGAAAGCGAGGTCGTGAGTTTCGGCGCGGTGACATCCCCGATCAGGCGGGTGCCCTGCGCCTCCGTGTGATCTGGGTTGAGGAAGATCAGCGTCGGCGGGCCGATCACGCCCAACCGTTTCAGAAGCGCCTGCTGCGGCGCGCCGGTTTTGGTTACATCGACCGCGATGGGCGTGACGTCGCGCAGTGCGGCCTGCACCCGCGGGTCGGGGATCACCTCGCGCGCGATGGTCGCGCATTCGGTGCACCATTCGGCGGTGGTGATCAGCATCACCGGCGCGCCCTTCGCAGCGGCCAGCGCAGCGTCGAGCGCTTCGGGCGTCTCGACATGGGTGAAGTCATCCTCCGTCAGCACGCCCGACGAGGCAGCCGCGACGGTCTGGCTCGCTGCGAAGGGAGCAAGCGGCCGCAGTGGATCGCTGGCCCCGCTTGCCGCACCGATACCCTCGATGGCACCGGCCAACAGTGCCGCGACGCCAAGCGCGCCCCCGGTGCGGCGCAAGCCCGAGCTTTCCGGTCCGAACCGGTCGCGACCGCCCAGGGCCACGCCCGCGCCGATCAGCAGCAGCGCCCAGAGCGCGAGGATCGCGGGACCGGCGATGACGCGGCTCAGCAGCCAGATCGCCACGCCCAGGAAGACGAAGCCGAAGGCGCGGTTCACGCCGACCATCCATTCGCCCATGCGCGGCAGGATCGCCGAACCGAAGAGCCCCACGGCCATCAGCAACACGCCCTGTCCCAACCCCAGCGCAAACAGCGCCGAGGCCCCGAGCCCGGCGTCACCCGTCTGCGCGATATAGAGGAAGGCCCCGGCCAGCGGGGCCGTCACGCAAGGTCCGACGATCAGCGTCGACGTGAAGCCGAGGATCGCCGCCCCCGCAAGCGTGCCGCGCCGCCCCTGCACGGAGCTCACCTTGTTGGTAAGCGCCTGCGGCAGGCGCAGCTCGAACAACCCGAAGGAGGACAGCGCGAGGACGGCAAACAGCAGCGCCAGCGCGATCACCGTCGCAGGGGCCTGCATCAGGAATTGCAGGTTCTGCCCAGACCACGCTGCCACGATGCCCAGAAGCCCGAAGGCCACCGCCATCGCCAGTACATAGGTTCCGGTCAATGCGAGCCCGCGCGCAGGCGTCAGGTCTTTTCCTTGCGCGCCGAGCATCCCGGCCACGATCGGCACCATTGGCAGAACGCAAGGGGTGAAGGCCAGAAGCAGACCGAAGCCGAAGAACGAGGCCACCACCAGCGCCCAGCCGCCTTTCGCCGCTATCCCTGCGACGAGCCCGTCATCGGAAGAGAGGCTCAGCTCGCTCCCGCTTTCTTCGGAATTGGATGCAGCCGGTGAAGGGCTTTCGGCCTCGGAGGACGCCGCAGGCGCAGAAGACGAGGCAGGCGCGTCGCTCCGCGCATAATCGGGCACCCCGGCGGCTTGGTTCGACTGCGCCGCGCCGGATGCAGACGCAGTCGCGGCCCCATCCGGCGGCACGATCTCGCGGCTTTGCGGCGGGTAGCAAAGCCCCTTTTCTTCGCAGCCCTGCCAGTGCAGCGTGAAGGGGCCGGTGATGTCGCTCACCACGGCCTCGGTGTGATCATGCCAGACCTCGACCGTGCCGAAATTCGGATCGTCCTTCATCTCGCCCGGCTGCGTCTCGATCACCGGCGCATCGCCGTCCTCGGCGCTGACCGTCAGGTGATCGCGATAGAGGTAATAGCCCGGCGCGATGTCAAACGAGACGGCGAGCGTCCCGTCATCCTGCCACTCGGTCTCGACCTGAAACGCCGCTTCGGGCGACAGCGGACCGCTGCCTCCCTTGGGCTTCAGAAGATCGAAGCTTTGCGCCGCAGCGAGGCCGGGCAACAGCAGCGAGATCAGAAACACGCCCCAGAGGGTGCGCAGCGATAGACGGGAAAGAGCCTTTGCGTTCATGTTGGCCGGATCGCGGGCGAAGCTTAAGTCAGTCTTAAGATTCGTGCGCTGTATCCGCCGCGAAGGAGAAAAGATGCGCATACTCGTCGTCGAAGATGACAGCATATTGGCGGATGGCCTGCGGGTCGGGCTCGGCATGGCCGGCTTCACAGCCGATGTCGTCTCCTGCCTCGAGGACGCGCGCGCAGCACTCGCAGGGGCGGAGTACCGCGCGCTCGTGCTGGACCTGATGCTGCCCGATGGCTCTGGGCTCGAACTGCTGCGCGAATTGCGCGCAGGCCGCGCCGGGCTGCCGGTGTTGCTTCTGACCGCGCGCGATCAGGTCGAGGACCGGGTCGCGGGGTTGGACGCAGGCGCTGATGACTATCTCGGCAAGCCTTTCGACCTGGACGAGCTGGCTGCGAGGCTGCGCGCCCTGTCGCGCCGGTCGGACGGGCGAGCGGCAGCGCAGATCGCCCATGCCGGGCTGGAGCTCGACCCCGGCACCCGTAGCGCGGCCTTCAACGGCCAACCGCTGAAACTCTCGCGCCGCGAATTCGCGGTGTTGCAGGCACTGGCCGAACGCCCCGGACGGGTGCTTGCGAAATCGGATCTCGAAGACCGGCTCTACGGCTGGGACGAAGAGGTCGAGAGCAACGCCGTCGAAGTTCATATCCACCATCTGCGCGCGAAGCTCGGGCGCGATTTCATCGAAACGCTGCGCGGCATCGGCTACCGGCTGCGCCCAGAGGAGACCTCGCCATCTCGCTCCGCCTCCGCCTCTTCCTGATCCTCACCGGCGCGACGCTGGCCGTCTGGCTTTCGGCGGTGCTCTGGATCGAGAATTCCACCCGCGCCGAGGTGACGCGCGTGCTCGACGCGCGTCTGGTCGAGGCGGCGCGCATGGTCTCGTCTCTGGTCTCGAAAAACCAGATCGCGCTGAACCGTGACGATCCGGCGCAGATCACCCTCTCGCATGACGAGAGCTACGAGCATCAGCAATTTTGCCAGATCTGGTCTTTCACCCAAGGGCTCGTGGGACGCTCGAACGGGGCGCCGAGCGCGCAGCTGGTGCCCGCCGATGCAACAGGCTTTCGCGATGTGACGCGCGACGGCAAGGCGCTGCGGGTCTACACGATCATCGACCCCGATCTGGGCGGGCAGGTCACGGTGGGCGACAGTCTCGCGATGCGCAACCGGCTGGTGCGCGACGTGATCGAGGGGTTCCTGTGGCCCGCGCTGGTGATCCTGCCGGTGATGTGGGGATTGATCTGGCTTGCGATCTCGCGCGGGTTGGCACCGCTAGACCGCTTCGCCCGCGATCTGGACGCGCGGCCCAGCGAGGATCTGCGCGCGTTGCCCGGCACTGCCCAGCAACCACGCGAGATCCGCCCGCTCGCCGGAGCGCTCGACGACCTTCTGGCACGACTGGCCGCCGCGCGCGGGCGCGAGCGCGAGTTCATCGCCTACGCCGCGCATGAGATGAAAACGCCGCTCGCCGGGCTGAAAACACAGGCCCATATCGCGCGCCATGCGCCCGATACCGACACCCGGGAACACGCCCTTGCCGCAATCTCGACGTCCGTCGACCGGACCGACCGGATGGTGCGGCAACTTCTCGATCTGGCGCAGGTGGATAGCCGCGAGACGCGGGCGACCCCGGTCGAACTGACCGGGCTGCTGCGGCAGGTGCTGGGCGATCTGGCGGGGCTTGCGGCGCGGCGGGGGGTGACACTGGAACTCGACAGCGCTCTGGACGCCCCGAGCGTCGGGAGCGATCCGCTGCTTCTGTCCCTCGCCCTGCGCAACCTGATCGAGAACGCGGTGCAGGCGAGCCCGGACGGAGCAGCGATCAAGGCGCGTGTGACCGGGTCCGACGACGCGCTTTTGATCGACATCCATGATGGCGGGCCCGGCCTGCCGCCAGAGATCGCGCAGCAGGCGGGACAGAAATTCGTCAAGGGCAAAGGTGCCGATGCGAATGGCTCTGGCCTAGGCCTCGCGATCGCGCGCGATGCGTTGGCGCGTCTGGGGGCCACGCTGCGTTACGAGATGCGCGACGACGGGCATCACACGCTGGTCGACCTGCCCACCGCGTGAGGGAGGCAGTCACTCCGAGGCGTCGAGCATATCTTTGAGCTTGTCGACCCGACCCTGGCTAATCGAGACAGCATCGGGAAACGCGATCTCTGCATCACGCTCCAGCGCCGCGCCCAGATCGAAGGCGTTGGCCTTGCGGACTTTCTTCAGCTCGTCCCACGAGACCGGCATCGCGACCGGCGCACCGGGCCGTGCGCGCAGCGAATAGGGCGCGATCGCTGTCGCTCCCTCGCCGTTGCGCAGCCAGTCGACGAAAATCCGACCCTTCCGCTTCGACTTCGACATTTCGGCGGTATAGCGTTTGGGCGACCGCGCGACGAGAAGATGCGAGAAGACCGGCGCAAAAAGCCTGACCGTCTCCCATCCGGCACTGCGCCGGAGCGGCACCGTCACGTGGATACCCTTGCCGCCGGACAAGAGCGGCCAGCTCGGCATGTCCAACTCGGCCAGCAGATCGCGGATCTCGAAGGCCGCATCTTTGACCCCGGCGAAATCCAATCCCTCGTCGGGGTCGAGGTCGAAGACCAGCCGGTCGGGCCGCTCCAGCCGATCGACGCGGCTGCCCCAGATGTGGAACTCTATCGTGCCCATCTGCGCGGCCGCGACCAGACCCTCCGCTGTGCGGATCATCATGTACTGCGCGGTCTTGCCGTCACTCTCGGTGATCTCGACATTCTCGATCCCGTCGGGAAAGCCCCGGCCCGCGTGTTTCTGGAAGAAGCGCTCGCCGCCCAGACCTTCGGGCAGCCGGAGCAGCGACACCGGATGCTCGGCAAGATGCGGCAGGATGCGATCGGCCATCGCCTCGTAATAACGCGCGACATCGAGCTTGGTATAGCCGGCGCCCTCGAATACCACCCGCTCGGGCGAGGAAATCCCGATCCCCGCGACGTTCGGGCGCTCCTCGGAGGGTGCGTCGTTATCCAGCCGTACCGTGCGCGCGGGCTTGTCCTCGCGCAGCCCGAGGAAGACCGCATGCCGCAACCGGTCGCCCCCGGTGCGCTCGGCATAGCGAATCTCGGCTACCAGTTCGGGCGTGATCCAGTGCATGCCCTTGGCCTCCGATGCCTCGACATCAGCGGGCGCGGTCTTGCGGGCGAGCGGTTTCATCGCCTTGGCCAACGCCTCCGCCTGATCCTCGTCGAAGCCGGTGCCGACCTTGCCGACATAGCGCCAGCCGTCGCCCTCGGCGGTCCCCAGCGCGAGCGAGGCGAAGGGCCGGCCACGCTTGTCGCTTTCCTGCCAGCCGAGAATGACGAACTCGTCGCGGCGCTCGCATTTGACCTTCATCCACGATTTGGAGCGGGTCCCGCGATATGGTGCGTCGATGCGCTTTGCGATCAGCCCCTCGCCGCCCGCTTTGCAGATCGTGTCGAAGGCACCCTCGGGGTCTTTGGAGATCACCGGGGAGAGCTGCGCAGGCCCCAGCGCGGGGAGCGGCTTCATCACCTCCTCCAGCATCCCGCGGCGTTCGGAGAGCGGCGCTTTGCGCAGGTCCTCGCCGTCGCGCGACAGGATATCGAATCCGTAGAAGCGGAACGGCCCGCCTGCCGTGATCGCCTTTTGCAATTCCGAGAACCCGTCGAGACCTGCGCCTGCGACGATCTCGCCGTCGATCAGGGCGCTGTCGCAATCGGTCTCAGCCAAGGCGGGCAGCAGGCCTTCGAAGCGATCCGTCCAATCCTTGCCGTTGCGTGTGAAGACGCGCGGGCCGTCGTCTCCAAGCGCGATCAGTGCCCGGTAACCGTCGAATTTCAGCTCGTGCCACCACCCCTCGCCCGCGACCATCTTGTCCGACAGGGTCGCCAGCTGCGGCTTGCAGAAGCCAGGGCGTTTGCCGCCTTGCGTCTCGACGGACGGCTTGTCGGCGGCGATCTCGCGCATCGTGCGCTGGCTGAGAACAGAGCGGCGATAGCGCGCAACCGGATCGCGCGCGCCGCTGGCCGCGTCCTCCGCCTTCGTCAGCAGCCAGTTCTCGCGCCTGCCTTCGGTTTTCATGCGGATCAGGTGCCACTCGCCTGTCAGTCGCGCGCCATGCAGGCGCAGGTGCAGATGCCCTTTCTTGAGCGCCTTGCCGACCGGGATCAGCGGCTGCCAATGCCCCAGATCCCACAGCATCACCGTGCCCGCGCCATAGTTGTCCTTCGGGATCGTCCCCTCGAAGGTGAGATAGTCGAGCGGGTGATCCTCGGTCCGCACCGCGAGCCGCTTTTCACCCGGATCGAAAGACGGTCCCTTGGTGATCGCCCAGGACAGCAGCACGCCCTCCCATTCGAGGCGCAGATCGAAATGGGTGCGCGTCGCGTCGTGTTTCTGTATCGAATAGCGCGGCGCGAGATGGCCCGAGGCGGTGCCGCCATCGGGCTCTGGCGTCTGCGCGAAGTCGCGCATCTCGAGATAACGATCGAGGCTTCCCATCACGCCGACTTCTTGGTTGAGGACTTCGCGCCGGAGGATTTGCTGGATTTCGACCCGGATGACTTAGCGCCGGAGGTTTTCGATGACGATTTGCGACCCGTCGATTTGCCCCCGGATTTGTCGCTGCCATCGGCCTTGAGGCTGTCCTGCAGCGCCGACATCAGGTCGACCACGTTATCGCCGCCTCTGCTGCTGTCATCCTCGCCCGCCTTGGCGCGGGGCGTCTTCTTCGACTTGCGTTTGCGGTCGATCAGATCGCGCAAAGCCGCGTCGTAGTGATCGGTGAAGGCGGAGGCGTCGAAGCTGTCGGTCTTGCGGTCGATCAACTGAGTGGCGACCTCCAGAAGCTCTTTGTCCGCAGGTTCGTCCTCGATGTCGGAGAACAGCGGGTCGGCTTCGCGGATCTCGTCGGCATAATGAAGCGTCTCCAGCAGGATGCCGTCGCCGCAGGGCCGCAGCGCGCAGAGATATTCCTTGCCGCGCATCACCAGTTGGCCAAGCCCCACCTTCTTCGATTGCCGCAGCGCATCGCGCACCACCCGGTAGGCATCCTGCGCCAGATCGTCGGTCGGCACGACGTAATAGGGCCGGTCGTAATAAAGCGGCGGGATTTCGGACGCGTCGACGAATTGCACAAGCTCTAGCGTCTTCTTTGTTTCCAGCTTGATCGCGTCGATCTCTTCGGGCTCCAGCAGCAGATATTCATCGTCGCCGAGCTCGTAGCCCTTGAGGATCTCGTCGGCGTCGATGGGCCCGATGCCGGGGACGGTCTTCTCATAATGGACACGCTTGCCCGAAGGCCCATGGATTTGCCGGAACGACAGTCGCGCGCCGGATTTGGTCGCGGAGTGGATTTCGACGGGGATGCTGACCAGCGACAGTCTGAGCTGGCCTTTCCAGATCGCGCGTGAGGCCATGAGCGGCTCCTTTGGCTTGACCTTGGAAGAACGCCCGCTGCCGCGCGGGGTTCCGCGCCGGGCTCGGGCGCTTGATGCATCTTCCGCATAGACCCGCACAATATCGAGCGTCGCCTCCATTTGTACCCTTATCAAAGCCGGCACACGAGAAATCGCCGAACCGGCGAGCGGCCCGGTGGCCGCCGGGGCAATCGGTCATGGAACAAAGGCCGGAGAACGAGCGTTCGCCCCCCTGTCGGATTTATATCCATACCGATGGAAGCGCCTTTGGCCCCCTTGCGGTCACCAGCATGTGCCTGCCGCTCTCGGAACCTTGCGAAGGCGCCTCGCATTCGGTCAGCAACATCATCACGAACAGGAGCAGAGCATGGCGAAAATCGCATTTCTTGGCATGGGAGCGATGGGCTCGCGGATGGCGCGAACCCTTCTGGATGCGGGCCACGATCTTGTCGTCTGGAACCGGACGCCGGAGCGCTGCGACCCGCTGATCGAGGCCGGAGCCACCGGCGCGAAGACCCCGCGCGACGCCGCCGCAGCCGCCGAGTTCACGATCTCGATGCTGCGCGACACCGATGTCTCGCGCGAGGTCTGGTGCGACCCGGAAACGGGCGCTTTCGCAGGTCTTCCGGAAAGTTCCGTCGCAATCGAAAGCTCGACCATTACGCCCGAAGGTGCGGCAGAGCTGGGCGAATTCGCCCGCGAGCGTGGGCTGACCTTTCTGGAAGCGCCGGTATCGGGCACGCTGCCACAGGCCGAGAACGGCGCGCTGGTCTATTTCCTCGGCGGTGAGGCTGAGACCGCCAAGCGTGTGAATGACGTGCTCGAGCCGCTCGCCAAGGCACAGCATCATGTCGGCACGTGGGGCATGGGCGCGCGAATGAAGCTCGCGACGAACGCCATGCTGGGCGTTCAGGTCGCGGCCTGGGCGGAGATCATTCCGATGCTGGAGCGCGGCGGCATGGATATCGATCTTGCGCTCGAGGCGCTCTCCTCCACCCCGATCTGGACGCCGAACGCGCCCTATATCACCGGCACGATGCAGCGCTCGGATTTCACCCCGCAATTCCCGGTCGACCTGATCTCGAAGGATTTCCACTATGCCATCGCCGAGGGCGGAGAAGCGCGGATGCCGATGACCGAAGCCGCCAAACGCCTCTTCGCGCGGGCGAGCGAAGCCGGCCATGGCGATGAGAACATGACCGGCGTCGTGCAGGTGAACCGCGACTGACGCGCCGTCAGCCAGCCGGTTGCGGGATCAGGATGCGGTCGAAGAAATCCGCGACCGCGTCCACCGCATCGAGCGGCAGAACCTGCGCGACATATTGATCGGGGCGCAGCACCAGCAAGGCGCCCTGCACCCGGTCGATGCCGCGCAGATCGAAGATGTCGGGGCCGGTGACGTCGGGGCAGAAGACCTTCTCGTAATCGACCAGCCCGTAGCGCCCCTTCTTGGGCCGCAGGAGCGCGGGCAGCGCCTCGATCAGCATCTCGCGGTGGGGCGTCTGGAAGACTGCGCGAAGGTCGATGACGCTGTCGATATCCGCGCCCTCCGGCGTGAAGCGGTGAAGCAGCCCCTCCGGCCCGTTGAGCCAGTCGCATAGCTGCGCGATCGCCCCGCCTGTCTCGCCACTGTCGCCTTCCGGCGCGAAGGCCAGAAGCCGCCAGCGTCCATCCGCCTTGAACGCCTGACCCAGCTGCATCGGCTTCGCATCCGCCAAGCGCACCACCGGCGCAGAGTGGAACCGCTTGCCCACGACCTGCCCGGCAGCGAGTGCCTGATGCGCTGTGTCGCCGATCAGAAGCCCCGACGCGTATTGCGTTTCGACCCCTGCGGTATAGCGCCCGTGCTTCTGGAAATAGGCCTGAAACTGCGCCTCTTCCTCCTTGGTCTGCGGCTTCGCGCTGAACAGCCGCGCCATGTCTCGGTCGAAATCGATGAGCTCCTGCGCCTTGGCCTGCCGCTCCTCCGAATAGGTCCGGAGAAGGCCTGGCCGCGCCTGCCCGCGCAGCACGGCAGCCAGTTTCCAGCCGAGGTTGAACGTATCGGCCATCGAGACATTCATCCCCTGCCCGGCCTTCGGGCTGTGGGTGTGACAGGCGTCGCCCGCGATGAAGATGCGCGGCTCGGTCGCGCCGTCGCCGTCTCTGTCGCTGTCGCTATCGTCGAACCCGTCGCAGACACGCTGGCCGATCTCATAGGCCGACCACCATGCGACCTCCTTCACTTCCAACGTATAGGGAGCGAGGATGGCCTGCGCCTTTTCGATCAGCATCTCGGCGCTGACATTTCGGTCGGCGGCGCGTTCGTCGCCATGCAGCGCGTCGAGCTCGATATAGAACCGCACCAGATAGCCGCCTTCGCGCGGGATGATCAGTACGCTGCCCTCGGCGGATGACTGGATCGCCGCCTTGAGCCGGATATCGGGGAAATCGGTGACCGGCAGCACATCCATCACGCCCCAAAGCTGGCGCGCGGATTCGCCGTGCAATTCGCGCCCGATGGATTTGCGCACCGTGCTGTGCGCGCCGTCGCAGCCGACGACATAGCGCGCGCGGATCGTCTCGGTCCCGCCCGGCGCATCGAGGCAGTCGAATGTAGCGACGAGCGGATAATCGGGATCGTCGGTGCGGGTGAGCATGGTCAGCGCGCGGTCGTAATCGGGGGTCAGGCGGCGCGGGCCGTTGCGCATCGTCTCGAGGTAGAAATCATGGACCCGCGCCTGATTGAGGATGACATGCGGCATCTCGGAGAGATCGTCGGCCACGTCCTGAATCCGGTCGGCCCGTTGCAGCCCGTCGCCTTGCGCGCCGGGCCGCCAGAAGGCGACCTCGTTCACCCAATAGCCCTCTTTCATCACCTTTTCGGCGAAGCCGAAAGCCTCGAACATCTCGACCGAGCGGCAGGCGATTCCATCCGCCTGCCCGACTTCGAGCGGGCCGGGCTTGCGCTCGGTGATGCGCACGGAAATCTCGGGGAAGGCTGCAAGCTGCGCCGCGAGCGTCAGCCCTGCCGGGCCGCAGCCGACAATCAGAACGTCGACCGTGTCGAGCTTCTCACCCGCCTGCGGATGACGCGGCGCGATGGCCGGATCGCCGGGGTTGAACCCGTTCAGATGAAACTGCATAGCTCGCCCTCCCAATTGATATGCATACTTACCATTAGCGGAAGGACTGGCGCCGCGTCAATATAGTAAGTACACTTACATAAATCGCGGAAGAACCGGAGCGCAGCTTATGCCGAACGAATTCGAGACCATGCCCGGCCACCTTATCCGGCGGCTGAACCAACGCTCGACGGCGGTGTTTCAGAAACGGATCAAGGACGCCCCGCTGGAGCTGACCTCTGTGCAATTCGCGGCGCTCGATGCCCTGTCGCGCGAACCGGGGATGGATCAGGCGCAGCTGGCGGCGCGCATTGCCTATGACCGCGCGACGATCGGGGACGTGGTGAAACGGCTGGTGCAAAAGGGGCTCATCGAGCGGACCGTCAGCGAGACGGATCGGCGCGCGCGCAGCTTGCATCTGAGCCCCAAAGGCGCGGAGGCGCTGGAGGGCGCACGGCCAGTGGTGACTCGGCTGCAGGCGGAAATCCTGGAAGGGTTGAGCGAGGAAGAGGCCGCGCAGTTCATCGTGCTCGCCCGCAAGGCGGTCGCCCCGCAGGACTGAAAAGGGAGGCGGATCGCGCCGCCTCCCCCAAATCTTTCCGTCCGGACGGGCTCAGCCCTTCTTCAGGTCGAGCTTGTCCATCGGCATCGAACGCACGCGCTGCCCGATCAGCACCGAGACCGCGTTCGCGATCGCCGGCGGCACGGCGGGCAGCGGCGGCTCGCCCACGCCCCCCATCTTCGCACCACTCTCGATCACCTTCGCATGGATGCGCGGCGCCCGCGCGCCCCCGAGGATCGGGTAGTAGTCGAAGTTGCGCGCCGTCGGCTTGCCATCCTTGTAGACGACCTCTTCGATCAGCGCCTCCGAGGTGCCGAGGGTCGCAGCACCCATGATCTGCGCCTTGATGATCGATGGATTCACGATGCTGCCCGGGTCGAGCACGTCCCAGACGTCATGCACCACGATCTTGCCGTCCTGGATCGAGACTTCGGCAATCGCCGCAGCCTCGCTGCCGAAGGGCGAGGCCATCGCGACACCGCGGGCGCGGCGGGTGCCATCCTCGGCATCGAAGGGACCACGCTTCCAGCCGCCCGACAGATCGCCGACCGCTTTCAGCAGATTTGTCAGACGCTCGTTCCCTTCGAGCAGCTTCATGCGCAGCTCATAGGGGTCCTGCCCGCCCGCATCGGCCATCTCGTCGAGGAAAGCCTCGTAGAAGAAGTCGTTCATCGAATGGCCGACCGAGCGCCAATAGGCGAGCGAGGTCGGGTTCTCGACATAGTTCTGCGCAATGCGGCGGTTCGGGATCGCGTAGCTCTTGCCGGTCAGCCCCTCGACGGCCATCGCATCGACCTTGTCGGGGTTGTGACCGTTCAGCGCCTCGGTCGGACCTTCGCAGGCGGAGATCGCCTCCAGCGCCACCGGCATGCCGTTCTTATCCAGCGCGCCACGGAAACGCACCGCCGCCATCGGGCGTAGCGGGTCGCGCAGGAATTCCTGCTCGCGCGTCCAGATCACCTTGATCGGCTTGCCGACCTCCTTCGCAAGCTGGACCGCCTGCGGGAAGGGGTTGGCCGACGGGTACAGAAAGTGCCGCCCGAAGAAACCACCCAGCATCGGCGAGTTGACCTTCACCTGCTCGGGCTTGATCCCCGCCGCATCGGCGATCTGGGTCTGGAACTGCTCGGGCGCCTGGTTGGGCAGCCAGATGTCGAGCGTGCCATCCTCGTTGAACCGCGCCAGCGTCGAGGCTGGTTCGATCTGGGCGTGGTGCAGATACTGGCTCTGGTAGGTCGCATCGACCGTCTTCGCTGCCCCGTCGAAGCCCGACTTGATGTCGCCTTCGCTCTCGGCCTCGGTGCCGTCGCCCTTGGTGTTGGCCAGTTGCTTGGCGAACTCCTCGGTCGAGAAATCGGCGGGCATGTAGCGGATTTTGGACTTCTCCTCCTCGCTCGGCTCCTGCCAGTCGACCTTGGCGGCTTCGACCGCCGTTTTCGCGTCCCAGAAGCGCTCGGCCACGACAGCCACCGCGCCGTCGAGCTTATGCACCGACATGACGCCGGCCATGCCCTTCACCTCGTCGAGGTTGCTGATATCGCCGGGTTTCAGCCCCAGACGCGGTGCGTGCTGGACGGCTGCGTGGAGCATACCGTCGACCTTGGCATCCATCGCATACATCGCCTTGCCGGTCGATTTCTCGTAGACGTCGACGCGCTTCACGGGCTCGCCGATCCACTTGAAGTCTTTCGGGTCTTTCAGCGTCACGGAATCCGGGCTGGGCACTTCCTGGTCGAGCGCATCGCCCGCCAGCTCGCCGTAGCCCACCGACTTGCCGGAGCCCTTGTGGACCACCTTGCCTGGCTCGGTCGACAGTTCGGACACCGGCGCGTCGAGCTTCTTCGCCGCTGCTTCCAGCATCATCTGCCGTGCAGCCGCGCCGAGCTTGCGCATCGTGTCGTAGCTGGTACGCACCGACATCGAGCCGCCGGTGATCCGCATCTTGCCGTAGACCACGAGGTAATCGCTGCCTGCAGGTGCGTTCTCGACGATGAAGCTGTCGGGGGCGACGTCCATTTCCTCGCCCACGATCTGTGCCATCGCGGTGAAGACGCCCTGCCCGCCTTCGTTGAAGGGGCTCAACAGACGGACCTTGCCGTCCTTGCGCAGCTCGAGGAAGGCCGGGACGTTGGCGCCGGGCGGCATCTCCTGCGCGGCAGCCGCAGCCTTGTTGGGCGCGACGCTCAGGCCGAAGCCCAGCACGAGCGAGCCCGCGGTGATACCGGCCGAAGCCAGCAGGAAGCGGCGACGCGAGACGTTCTCGGGCGCGCCGGTCGGGTAGCCGGGATCGGAAATCTTGGGATCGTGGTCGTTCATTGCGCATCCCCCCCTTTCGCTGCATCGGTACCGGCAATCGAGGCGATCGTATCGTTGATCGCGTTGTAGGTGCCGCAGCGGCAAAGGTTGGTCATAGCTGCCGTGATGTCATCTTCGGTGGGCTTGTCGTTCGACTTCAGCAGCGAGGTCGCCGCCATCACCTGACCCGATTGGCAATAGCCGCATTGCGGCACTTCCTTGTCGACCCACGCCTCGACGACACGCTTGCCGACGGGGTCGTTCTCGATCTCTTCGATGGTGGTGACTTCACTGTCGCCCACCGCGCTGACCGGCAGCACGCAGCTGCGCTGCACGGTCCCGTCGAGCAGCACCGAACAGGCGCCGCATTGCGCGATCCCGCAGCCGAATTTCGTGCCGGTCATGCCCAGCTCATCGCGGATCACCCATAGGAGCGGGGTATCCGGGCCGGACTGCACGTCGACGGACTTGCCGTTGATCTTCAATTTCATGAGTTCCTCCTCGCCGTTTTATCGGTGAGCGCCCGCGCGGCGCTTGTTGGCCGACCTTCACGTAGGGCGCACACGGCGCGAGGCACTAAATTTTCGTGAAAACTTCGCGAGAAGAGGGAACCGTCTCGGGTGCCGAGGCGTCAGCGCGGCGCGACGCCCTGCCCTCGGTCCGGTTCCGTGAAAGCAGGGACACAGCGCACCGCGCCGATGCCGTTCGAGACGCGCGTGGCGCTTGCGCTCAGCCGCGCCAGGTGCGGATGGGGCCGCAATCGACATGCACGAAATGCTCGCTCGGATAGTAGCCGACACCGCCGCCACGGATACGCAGGGCCACCTTGTGCAGCATGCTGGTCGAGACATGCGGGTGCGTGATGTCGAGCGCCTCGCCGCGCATGTGGAAGCTGTGCGTCGCGCCATGCACCAGCCGGTTCGTCTTCGGCGTGCGATAGCCCGACACCAGCATCAGCGGCGTGCTCTGCTCGAGGAGCTTTTGCATGTTGTAGGCGATGTTGATCGTGCGGTTGTCGATCTTCACCTCCTTCTCCTGACGCCAGTCGCGGGCGATCCGGTAAAACTCGCGCATCGCCTGCTCGTCATATTGCCCCTTCGAGAAATAGACTGCGTCGAAATTCTCGTTGGTATGGGGGTTGTGGAAGCTCAGGCGACGCTCGTCCGTCTGACCTGCTGCCTGTGCCGGGGTGACGATGTAGGGGGTTGCAAGTACGCCCGCCGCGCCCAGGAGAAACTCGCGTCGAGCCAGACCCGTTGCCTTTGCCATGATAGATGTCCCTTCAAATTCGTATCGAAGGGCGCAAATTCGAAATTTCGGGACGGAACAAAAGGGCGGGCCCGGGTTCCATCGACGGAACCGGCAGCCAAATGCCGAGTTGTCAGCGACGACTTGCCGACAGATGCCTTTGCCTCAAGGTCATCTGAACGGTTGTGATCTCTTGAAACCCGCTCAGCCCTTGCAGGTCACGACGGCGAGAGGGAGCGCGAGGGCAGCCTCACACGGGGGAGAGGCCGGATTTCCGCTTCCGGACACGTCACCGCGCCTGAAAGCTCCACCCGATTCGCCCCGTGGAGACTTGGACCCCACGAAGACGCAGCAGCTTCGCGGTGCGCCTTTCGGTCACCTGTAAGTCCTGCCTAACGCCGAATGTCGACATGGGTTCCGGAAAAAATCGGCATGCGTGTGGGATTGGTCGCACTCGCGCGCGGGGAACAGCGCGCAGCTGGGGGCGTTCGTCCCTGCGCGCCATCCCTGCCCGCCTCTCATTCTCAGACCGCCGAAAGGACCGACCCATGCCCGAGCAACCGACCCCGACCGAACGCGAGGCGATGGCCCGTTTGATCGCCAAGGCCAAAGAAGCCGCACAAGAACCGGGCAAGGCGGGGATCGCCGCCGCGATCCTGCGCGACGGGGAGATCATCGCCGAAGGCGAGAACGAGGTGCATCTCGACTGCGATCCGACCCGCCATGCCGAGATCGTCGCGATTGCGAAGGCGACACGCGCGCAGAACGACCCGTCGCTCGATGGCTGCGTGTTGCTCACCACCTTGCAGCCCTGCGAAATGTGCCTCTCGGCAGCGCGCTTCGCCGGGATCACGCGGATCATTTTCGGCGCGCAGAAGGAAAACGTCGCCGGAAAATATTTCGTCTTCCCCGACCTGACACTGTCGGAATTCCGCACTGCGGGCGGGGCTTTCGAGGCGATCGGCGGCGTGCTGGAAGAAGACGTCGTCGCGCTCTATGCCGACGGCGAGGAATGATGCCTGCTGCAGACAGTGAGCGTGACAGCAAAAAGGCGGGGCCGCCCCCCCGCCTTTTCCCGTTCTCGTAGACGACCGGCTCAGCCGCTGATGCTCTTGGCCGAGGCCATGCCCGGCGCTTTCGATTCACCGCCCAGCTTGTCGCGGACCGCTTTCTCGATCCGAGCGCCAATGTCACCATCGACGTTACGCCAGTACTCAAACGCCCGCTGCAGCACCTTCTCGCTGACGCCATCGCAGAGGTGTCCGGTGACGTTGGTCACGAAACGCTCGCGCGCCGCGTCATCCATCACCTCGCGCACCAACGCGCCCGCCTGGCTCCAGTCGTCGTCATCCTCGCGCTGTCTGTAGGCCTCGCGCACCATCTCGCCATCGGCATACCAGAGGCCGGCCTCGGCCTGCTGCGGATGCGCCTCCGGACCGCCGTAGGAATTCGGGAAATAGACCGGGTCTTCCGACTTGTTCACCCGCATCTCGCCGTCCTTGGTATAGGCGTTGACCTCGCTTTGCGGCTTGTTCACCGGGATCTGCTTGTAGTTCACCCCGAGCCGCGCGCGATGCGCATCGGCATAGGAGAAGCCCCGCGCCAGAAGCATCTTGTCGGGCGAGAGACCGACGCCGGGCACCATGTTGTTGGGCTCGAAGGCCGCCTGCTCGATCTCGGTGTGGAAATCGGTGGGATTGCGGTCGAGAACCATCTTGCCGACCTCGATCAGCGGGTAGTCTTCGTGCGGCCAGATCTTGGTCAGGTCGAAGGGGTTGATGCGATAGGTCTTGGCATCCTCGAAGGGCATGATCTGGAAATACAGCGTCCAGCTCGGATGGTTGCCTTCGGCGATCGCGTTGAACAGGTCGCGGCGGTGAAAGTCGCTATCGGCGCCAGCCATCTGATCGGCTTCGTCCTGCGTGAAATGGGCGTTGCCGTCGCCTTGGTCGGTCTTGAAATGGAACTTCACCCAGAACATCTCGCCGGCTTCGTTGACGAGCGAATAGGTGTGGCTCGAATAGCCGTTCATCTCTCGCCAGGTGCGCGGGATGCCGCGATCGCCCATCAGATAGGTCACCTGATGCGCGCTTTCGGGCGAGAGGGTCCAGAAATCCCACTGCATGTCGTGATCGCGCAACCCGTTATCGGCGCGGCGCTTCTGGCTTCGGATGAAGCTCTGGAACTTCAGCGGGTCGCGCACGAAGAAGATCGGGGTGTTGTTGCCCACCATGTCGAAATTGCCGTCCTCGGTATACATCTTCACCGAGAAGCCGCGCGGGTCGCGCCATGTGTCGGGGCTGCCGCGCTCGCCGGCCACGGTGGAAAAGCGCGCGACGATGTCGGTCTTCGCACCCGGCTGAAACACTTTCGCCTTGGTGTATTTCGAGACGTCGCCCGTGACCTCGAAATAACCGAACGCGCCCGAGCCCTTGGCGTGCGGCTGACGCTCCGGAATACGTTCGCGGTTAAAATTCGCCATCTGTTCGATGAGGTAGTGATCGTTCAGAACGATCGGACCGTCGGAACCGACCGTGAGCGAATGTTCGAGACTTTGGACGGGGGCGCCCCCGTCTGTGGTGGCGGGGCGTCCGCGCTTGTCGTTCGTCATGTCGGAACCTCTGATATTGGAGAATAATGGTTCCGAAACGCGGGGGGTATGGCGGAGTTCCTTGAAGTTTTCCCGACAGAATTCACGGCTACGGCATATGACGCAGCCCGGCTGGGCACGATCGCCAGCTCGATCGCCTCCGGTTTTTGCGTGTCACGCTCAGGAACCGATTACATTGCGGCGCATTGGTCCCGTTGGCGCGTCGCCGTTTCTTCCGCATATTTCTTCCGCATATGGAGCCCTCAATGACCCCGAGTTCGCTGCGTTTCGATCCGTTTGCGGGGCGACCCGATACTCTTGGCGCGCGCGTCACGGGAGACGGCGTGAATTTCGCGATTTTTTCCGGAGAGGCCGAGAAGGTGGAGCTCTGCCTTTTCGACGACGAGGGCAAAGAGGAATTGACGCGGCTGGAAATGCCGCAGCAGGAGGGCGGGATCTGGTTCGGGCATCTGCCCGGCGCGCAGGAAGGCCTCGCCTATGGCTACCGCGTGCATGGACCTTTTGCCCCCGAGGACGGCCTTCGCTTCAATCCCAACAAGCTGCTGCTCGATCCCTACGCGATGGCGATGCGCGGCTATCTGAAATGGGACGACGCGCTCTTTGGCTATCCCGTCGGAGGCTCTGACCTCGAACAGGACACACGCGATTCCGCGCCCTTCATGCCGAAGGCGATCGTGGCCGATCCGCAATTCGACTGGGATCAGGATCAGGTGCTCCATCGCCCGTGGTCGGAGACCGTGATCTACGAGGCTCATGTGAAAGGTATGACGATGCGCCATCCGGGTGTCGTGCAGGCCGATCGCGGGACATTCCGGGCGTTGGCCTCGCCGCCGATCATCGACCACCTGCTGAAGCTCGGCGTGACGACGATCGAGCTGCTGCCGATCCACGCCATCGTGCAGGACCGACATCTGGTCGAGAACGGCCTGTCGAATTACTGGGGCTACAATTCCATCGGTTTCTTCGCCCCCAATCGCAGCTATCTGCCGGGCGAAGACGTGCACGAGGTACGCGCCGCGGTAAAGCGCTTCCACGAGGCCGGGATCGAGGTGATCCTTGACGTCGTCTATAACCACACCGCCGAGGGCAACGAGCTTGGCCCGACGCTCAGCTTCAAGGGCATCGACAACCGCAGCTACTACCTCCTCTCGCCGGAAAACCGCCGCCACGGCTTCGATACCACCGGCACCGGCAACACGCTCAACGTGGCCCATCCGATGGTGCTTCGCCTCGTCATGGACAGCCTGCGCTACTGGGTTGAGGCGGTGCATGTCGACGGCTTCCGCTTCGATCTTGCGTCCACCTTGGGGCGCGAGCCGGACGGCTTCGAACGTGAAGGAGCGTTCTTCAACGCGATCCGACAGGACCCGGTACTCTCTGGCGTGAAGCTGATCGCCGAGCCATGGGACGTGGGCGAAGGCGGCTATCAGGTGGGCGGCTTCCCCTGGCCCTTCCGCGAATGGAACGACAAGTTCCGCGACGACACCCGCGCCTTCTGGCGGCGCGACCCCGGCATGGTGCCGAAGCTTGCCGACCGGCTGATGGGCTCGCCCGTGCAGTTCGACCACACGCACCGGCCCGCCACCTCGTCGATCAATTTCCTCGCCGCCCATGACGGGTTCACGCTCTGGGATACGCTGAGCTACAACCACAAGCACAACGAAGCCAATGGCGAGGACAATCGCGACGGCCACGACCACAACCTGTCCGACAATATGGGCGTCGAAGGCCCGACCGACGACCCCGAGATCGACGCCGCCCGGCTGCGCCGAGCACGCGCGATGCTGGGTACGCTGATGGTCAGCCACGGCGTACCGATGATCCTCGCGGGCGACGAGATGGGCCAGAGCCAGAACGGCAACAACAACGCCTATTGTCAGGATAACGAGACGACCTGGATCGACTGGGAGGGCGCGCGGGTCGATCTGCGCGACAGCGTCGGCGCGATGATCGCGTTCCGGCAGGACTGGCGCTATCACCTCGCCCCGCCCGCCTTCGCTCCCAACGTCGCGACCCCGGTCAGCGACTGGTGGCATCCCTCCGGGCGTCAGATGAAGGACGACGACTGGCAGGATGGTGGTCTGTGCTGCGTGGGGCTGCGGCACCGGCTGGAGGGCTATCCGGAGTTGCTGATCGTCGCCAATGCGGGCGGCGCCTGCGAGTTCACGCTGCCCGGTAAAGGCTGGCACCATATCCTCGACACGACGCGGGACAATCCGCGCTGCGACGAAGCTGGGGAGGAGAAAATGAATCTGCCTTGGCAATCGCTGCACGCGTTCTGTCGCGCCGAGGAGGCATCGCCCGACGAGGCGACTTCGTGAGAGAGGCGAGCGATCCCCTGCCCCTGCGCTGGGGCGCGCATCCCGGAACAGGCGGGTCGTGGGACTTCGCCATCTGGGCCCCTGCGGCAGAGCGCGCAGAACTGATGCTGGACGGGACCGCGCATGACATGGCACCGGTCGGAAACGGCGGCTGGCAGGCCTCGATCCCGGCGCGCGACGGCCTATCCTACACGTTCCGCCTCGACGGCACCGACTACCCCGACCCCGCCGCGCGTCTCCAGCAAGGCGATGTTCACGGCCCCTCGCTGACCCACGACCCGGAGGCCTACGACTGGGGCGCCCCGTGGCATGGGCGCCCATGGGACGAGGCGGTGATCCTCGAAATCCATATCGGCACCTTCACCCCCGAAGGTACCTTTGCCGCCGCTGCGGAACGCCTGCCCGAACTGGCCGACCTCGGCATCACGGGCATCGAGATCATGCCGGTGTCGCACTTCCACGGCGCGTATGGCTGGGGCTATGACGGGGTGCTCCTGCGCGCCCCGCATCCCGCCTATGGCTCGCCCGATGAGATGCGGGCGTTCATACGCGCAGCCCAAAGCAACGGGATCGTGGTAATACTCGACTTGGTGCTGAACCACTTCGGCCCGTTCGGAAATTACCTTCATTCTTACGCGCCCGAAGCCTTCGGAGGGGAAGCTACGCCTTGGGGAGATGCGATCGACTTCACCCGGCCCGAACTGCGCGCGCTGCTGCGCGACACGGCGACGGGATGGATCGACGAATACCGCCTCGACGGGCTGCGGCTCGATGCAGTCCATGCGATCCGGGATCCGTCCGAGCCGCATTTCCTGTTTGAGCTTCTGCAAACGATCCGCGCGAAGGAGCGCGAACGCCCGATCCACCTGATCCTCGAGGACGAGCGCAACCTCCCCGATCTGCGCGAGGCCGGTTACGATGCGCAATGGAACGACGATTGGCACAATGCGCTGCATGTCGCGCTGACCGGCGAGACGCAGGGCTACTACAAGGCCCATGCCGCTGACCCGTTCGGTGATCTGGCACGCGCAATGACGCGGGGCCAGGTCGAGGAAGGTCAGACGCGGGCCGACGGGACGAAAGCTCGTGGCGCGCCCGCTGCTCATCTGCCTTGGTCCGCATTCGTGAATGCCAACCTCACCCATGACCAGGCAGGCAACCGCCCCAAAGGCGAACGCCTCCTGAGCCTGATCGGCGACGAGGCGGGTGCGGTGAGCCATGCGCTGTTACTGCTGATGCCCTTCACGCCGATGCTGTTCATGGGCGAGGAGGTCGGCTCCACAGCGCCCTTCCCCTTCTTCGCAGACCCGCCGAAACACGCCGTCGCCGCGCTGCGCGAAGGCCGAACGAAAGAGCTGCAAGGCCTCGGCTATGACACGAGCGCGATGATCGACCCCGCCTCTCCTGACACGCCGCGCCTGTGCTACCCTTACGGTGACACCAGGCGGCGCACGCGGGAGTGGTTGCGGCTGACGCGCGAACTTCTGAGCCTGCGCCGGAGGCATCTGCTGCCGCTTCTGCGCAGTGGCAAGCGCGGGCCCGGCGAGGTCACGCGCCACGGACTGAAAGCCTTCCATGCGCGCTGGCCATTCGGCGCCGGGACGCTCGACATTCTGGTTAGCCTCGGCGCGCCCGCATCCAACGCCGCGCGCCGGGACACCGCGCTGTTTTCCATGGGCGACCCGCGTCGGGACGCCTTCGCCATTGATGTGAGGATTGATTGATGCCGTCCGAGGAGCCCGCCGCCACTCATCCGATGATCGCCACCTACCGGCTGCAGCTGCGAAACGGCATAGATTTCGCGACGGCGAAAACCTTTCTGCCCTATCTCGCAGACCTGGGCGTGAGCCACCTCTACCTCTCGCCGATCTTCACCGCGACGGAAGGCTCAACCCACGGCTACGACGTCGCCAACCCGCAGGAGATCGACCCGGTCCTCGGCGGCGAGGCAGGGTTTCGCGACCTGTCGGAGGCTGCGCAGGCGCGGGGGCTGGGCGTCGTGCTCGACCTGGTGCCGAACCACACGGCACTCTCGCTCGACAATCCGTGGATACGCGATGCGATGCGCCACGGCCCCGACAGCGCATATGCTGAATACTTCGCGATCGACTGGTCCCAGAAGCTGATCCTGCCCTTCCTGCCCGAGCCGCTCGACGACATGCTGGCGGCAGGCAAGCTGCGGCTGACCGAGGATCACCGCGGCGCGGTGGAATGGGAGGGTGGATGGCTCCCGCTCGCCCCCGGGACGGCAACGCTGGGCGACGTGGCCTCCGTGCTGACGCACCAGCATTGGCAGCTGCGCGACTGGACGCGCGAACGCGGCGCGCTCTCGCATAGGCGCTTCTTCAATGTCACCGGTCTGATCGGGATGCGCGTCGAAGACCCCGCCGTCTTCGACGCGATGACCGAATTGCCGGCGCGGTTGGTGCGCGAGGGGCTCGCCCACGGGCTGCGGATCGACCATATCGACGGGCTCGCCGATCCCGTCACCTATCTCGAACGGCTGCGCCGGACTGTGGGCGACGCAGTGCCGATCTGGGTGGAGAAAATCCTGACCGGCGACGAGGCGATGCCCGCCGAATGGCAGACCGATGGCACCACGGGTTACGAGGCGGGGCGCCAGATTTGCCGCGTGCTCACCGCGCCCGATGGGTTCGAACGGCTCGACACGCTTTGGCGCGATCGCACCGGTGGCTGCGACGATTACGAGACGCTGTGCCGGGAAGCCCGCGCGCAGGTGATCCCCGAGGACCTCGCCGCCGAACTGCACCAGCTGATCGACCTCGCGCAGGCGGCGCTCGCGGTGGACCTCCTCGACCCGCCCGACGCCGAGACGTTGCGCGACGCGATGCTGGCGTTGCTGATCCACTTCCCGCGCTATCGGACCTATATCACCGCGCCGCCCGCCTCGCCCGAGGATCGCGCGGTGATCGAAAGGACCGTGGCAGGGGCCGCGGAGACACTACCGCAGCGCGAGGCGCTCGATCTGCTCGCGGGGCTTCTGTTGGGCGGCACGGATAAGGCGAGCCGCAAGTTTCGCATACGCTTCCAGCAGGTCACGGGTGCGGTGGTGGCGAAGGCGCAGGAGGACACCGCCTTTTTCCGGCACACGCGCTACCTCGCCGCGAACGAAGTGGGCGCGGAGCCGGATATGCCGGTTCTGGACGCAGAAGGGCTCAATGACTGGTTTGCGAGTGCGCAGGGACAACGCTCCGGCGGCCTGACACTCACCTCCAGCCATGACACGAAACGGGGCGAGGATACGCGGATGCGCGTCGCGGCGATCTCGCATCGTCCCGAGACTTTCGCCGCTTTGTTCGATGCCGCGATGCAGGCGGCCGCACCTGCAGCCCCCGGCTTCGTCTGGTACGCCACGCAGAGCCTCTCGGGAATCTGGGACGACCCCGCCCCCGGACCGGAGCTGTCCGAACGCCTGACAGAGCACCTCCGAAAGGCCCTGCGCGAAGGCGGAGAGATCACGCGCTGGTCCTTCCCCGACATCGAGGCCGAAGAAACCGCCTTGGACGCCGCCCGCCGGATTTGCGCGGCGTGGGAGGCGCAGCCGCCAGCAGAACTCGCGCGTCTGATCGCGACGGGGAAACGCTTGTCGCTGCTGCAACTGGCGCTCAAGATGATGCTTCCGGGCATGCCCGACATCTATCAGCGCGGGGAGCGGGCGCTCTACGAATTGACCGACCCCGACAACCGCCGTCCCTTCGCCCTGCCGGAGACGCTGACGCCTTTCGAGCGGAGCAAGTCAGAGGCCACCCGCCAGCTGCTGAGTTTACGCAGAGCGGCGGCGGAGGTGTTCCGCTCGGGCGCAGCCGAAGCCTCGGAGCGCAATGGGGTCTTCACGCTCACCCGTCGCTCGGACGGGCGCGAGATCACGCTCCGATTCTGCCGCGACCTCACCGACCTTCGTGACGGCGTGCTGTTCGAGATTTCCGATTCGAGCGCTGCGGACGCCTCTGGGACCCTCCGCTTTCCGCCACCCGGCTGACCGACCGGCGGGATCGATCCGACCGGCTTTTGACACATCGCGCGAGACCTCCCCCTAGACTCAAAGGGTTATCGGGCACCACTCGAAATAGTAAAAAAACTTGCGCGAAAATCTTACCGCGAACCGGCGGAAAACCGGGAACCGCGGCCCCGATTTGTGGCTTTTATTCATGAAAAGCGTTAAACTTTTGAATGTCGCAGCGTCACGGGGAGGAGCTCTGATGCTGACTCGAAAACGGCCCAATTTATTGAACGGTTGTCTTCCAGTGGTCTTGGCCGGCGGGCGCGGGAAGCGTCTCTACGAGCTGACCGAGAACATGTGCAAGCCTGCCCTGCCCTTTGGCGCTGGCGGCCTGCGACTGGTGGATTTCACCCTTGCCTCGTTGCACGCCGCAGGTTTCACGCGCGCCATCATCGCCACCCAGTACCGGCCCGCGCCGTTGATCCGGCACCTGCACGCCCGATGGGCGGACAGCTTCCCCGACGGGCTGCTGATCCGCGACGCGACGCGGCTTTCGCGCGGCGGCTATCGCGGCACGGCCCATGCGCTTCTCGCCAATCTGAACCTGCTGGAGCGCGAAGGCGTTAACGACATTCTGGTGATGCCTGCCGATCAGATTTGCGACATCGATCTGCGTCCGTTCATCCAGCGCCACCGTCTGAGCGATGCGCCCGCGACACTGGTCGCCGCGACCCTCGCGTCTTCGGACGCGGAGCATCACTCGGTGCTTGAGGTCGCGCAGGATGGCCATGTCAGCGCGCTCACCCACCGCCCGAGTTCGCCTGCCGAGATCGACGGCAGTTCAGGGCGCAGCCTGGTCGCCACCGGCATTTACCTGTTCAAGACCGCGTGGCTCCGCGAGGAATTGCCGAAACTGGCGCTGGGACGTTTCGACATTTCGATCGGGGCCGATCTGCTGGAAATCGCACTGCGCGAGAAGGCCCTGCAAGCCTACCGCCTGCCACGCGGCGAAAACGGCCGCGAAGCCTATTGGCGAGATATCGACACGCTCGACGATTATCGCTCCGCGCTTCTCGATTTCGCGGCACCGCAGGGAACCACGACGCGCGGCAGTCCGCCGCTGAGCTGCCTGCATCTCGATGTGCCTCCGGGCGTCATCGGGGTCGGTCGGCGCTCTGCGCTGACGGCGAAAGGATCGGTGTCGCCTGACTGCCACTTGACCGATACGCTGCTGGCGCCCGATGTCTCGCTGCCGGCGGGAACGATCGTTGAAGGGATCGGACGCAGCAACATGCGCTGGTTCCGGCGCAGCGGCGACACCAACCTGATCACGCAGGCAATGGTCGACCGCTCGATCGCGCGGCTGCACTAGGCGCAGATAACGACCGAACGGATTTTCGGAATGGGCCGACGCGATCTGCTCGGGCAATCCGGGTTGGGCGGAGACCCCGATACAGACCCAACTGCACACCGCCGCGGCGACGGCGCGCAAAGGTGTCACCGCCGGATCCGCTCCGGGGGCTTAGACCGCAGCGAAAAGCGGCGCGCCGATATAGGAGCCTTTCGGTGCTGCGGGCGGCACCCAGAACAGCCCCGATCCGGTGTGGGAAATGTATTCGTTCAGCAGATCCGACGCCCCGAGCCGCCGTTGCAACGCCTCGAAATGCGCAGGATCGTTCTGGTAGCTGATGAAGAACAGCCCCGCATCGAGCCGCCCGACCGCGTTCAGACCGCCGGTGAAGTTGTAGCCGCGCCGCAGGATGCGGATGCCTTCATTGGTCTCATGCGCCGCGAGCCGGATATGCGCGTGCGTCGGGATTACCGGCTCGCCTTGCGCGTTCTTCGCCTTGAAGTCAGGCGTGTCAAATTCATCCGTGCCAGTCAGCGGCGCGCCTGTAAGCTTGTGCCGCCCGAAGACATCGTTCTGGTGGCTGACCTGCGCGTTGTCCCAGTTCTCGATATGCATCTCGATCCGGCGCATCACCTGATAGGTGCCGCCATGCTGCCATTCGGGCCCGTCATTGGCCCAGACATGCTGCGCGAGTTGCTCGGGCGTGGTGATGTTGCGGGTGCCGTCGCGATAGCCAAAGAGGTTGCGCGGCGTCTCCTGCCCTGCCCCGGCCGAGGCGCGCCCGAAGCCGAGTTGTGTCCAGCGCACGGTCGCGGCGCCAGTGCGTTTCGCGATCCGCGCGAGAATGCGCACCGCGTGATAGGCGACCTGCGGATCGTCGGCGCAGGCCTGCAGCGAGAGATCGCCGCCGCTGATCTCGGGGCGCAGGGCGTCCGAGGGCAGATCGGCGAGCGGCCGCAGATGCGGCGGAGCCTTCGCCGCCAGCCCCATCTCGGGCGAGAACACGCGCAGGCCTAGACCCACCGTGACCGTCAGCCCCGCCGGGCCGAGACCGAGCGCCTCGCCGGTCTCGAGCGCGGTCGCCGCGGCGCGGTCGGGCTCGACCGGGCCGACCGGCTGCCCTTCCATCATCAGCCCGATCGAGGCCGACCAGCGCGCGAGCAGCACTTGCAGCGCGCGCGGATCGGTCCCGGTCAGGTCGAAGGCCATGGCCATCAGATGCTGCTGCGGCGGCGTGGCGATCCCGGCCTGCGGCCCGGTCCCGTAAAAGGCGTAGCGCCTCTGGTCCGGGTCGGGCATGGCGTCGGGCTCGACCTTGCCGGTCTCCGCCGCCTGCCCCGCCGTGGCGAAGGTGCCGCCAAGCGCTGCCGCGCCCAGAAACAGCCCACGCCGTGACAGTCCTGCCGGTTTATCGTCTTGCCCGCGCATCATGGCCTCCTTCGTCTTCAGCTTGCCGTGGCGACTTTTTCGGCGATCCGCGACAGCGGCTCCTGCAGCATCTGGATCGCGCGGCTCAGCTTCACCGCGTCCGATTTGCGCAGCTCGGCATCGTAGATCTTGTAGCCGCCCAGAGCGTCGGGATCGCGGTAGTCTTCGAGCATCGTCTGCACATCCGCGAAGCGCTGCGCGATGGTCTCGGCGACGTCCGGGTCGATCCGCTTCAGCCCCGGCTCGAGGAAGGCGAACGCCTGATGCGCGCCTTCGATATTCGCCGCGAAGTCAACGAGGTCGATGTGGCTGTAGGCCTCTTCCTCACCGCTGATCTTGCCGCTTTGCACTTCTTCCAGAAGGGCCGCCGCGCCGTTCGCGAGATCCTCGGGGCGATACTCGATCCCGCCGGACAGATCGGCGAGCATCTTGACGTTCTTCACCAGCTCCGCCGCATAGGCCTTGGTCTCTTCGGTGATTTCGCCTTTCTCGAACAGGTCGCGCTCCACCGCGTGGAAGCCGTGCCAGCCAACCGCCGGGTCGAGGTTCGAGGCGCGCATGTCGATCAGGTAATCGAGGTTGCCCGAGTTATCGGTCGGGTCGGTGCCGGGAAGGACGAAGCCTTCGACGTCAGGCTCGATCCGCTCGTAGAACGGACGGGCCTGCGCATAGGCCGCCTTCGCGCCCTCCACGTCGCCCGCATCGACTTTCGCGGCGAGCCGTTCGCTTGCGGTCACCATCGCGCCGACCATGCCTTCGACGTAGTTCGCGTAGCCTGCGGTGCCTTCGTCCAGCAGATCGCCGATCGCGCTTTGCGCGCGCTGCTTGCTCTCGCCGGTCACGGTGAAGGCTACGGTGTCTTCGGCAGCGCCCGGGCAATAGATGCGATAGTCGCCACCGTCGAGCGTGACGGTGAAGCTCGATGCGGGCAGGCCGGGGGCGAGGTTCTCTTTCTCGCCGAGGATACGGCTGTCCGACAGCAGCTCCAGCTCGGAAATCGCGGGGGCGGATTCATTGGTCACCGTGAAGGTGATCGGCCCTGCCGCCGCGCTGTCGTGATCGAGAACGCAGGCACCGCCATTCTCGCCAGTCAGCGTGATCGCGACCTGCGCGGCCCCGTTATTCGTGGGCGCATCGGCCAGTGCGGGCTGCGCGAAGAGCGCGGTTGCGGCGAGAAGTGGAATGGCGCGGCGGCGCGCGCGGGGCGACATGTTCATTGTCAGGCTCCTGTATTTGCTCTGCGGAGTTGGCTTGGTCAGAGGGACCTGGCGGGGAAAAACGGTGCGGGGCGCGCACGGGCGAGCGCGGAGGCCGCCAGCGCAAGCGCGATGAGGAAGAGGATCACGGGCAACTCTCGGGCCCAGAACTGATGCTCGATGCGGGCGCGGCGCAGCGCACGCAGCGCATCCGCGGCCTCTTGCGTGGCGGCAGGGGCCATGACCCAGGCGCCGGTTGCCGAACCGCTGGGCGCTGAATCGACGCGCAGCGTGCGCGGCGTGGTCAGCCCACCGCCCGACAGGCGTAGCGTCACCGCGCTATGGCCCTGCGCATCGAGAAGCGCATCGCCCGCTGTCCAGACGGTCACTTGCTCCAGCCGCGTCCATTCGGCCACGAAGGGCCCGGGGTTGCGCGCGGGGCTGACGCCCACCGGCAGCCGCCCACCCGCGAGCTGCGCAAGCGTGGCGAGATCGATCTCGCCGGGGGCGCCCGCGATCTCGGTCTGGCTCTGCACTTGGCGATGCAGGGACGGGAGACCCAGATGCCGTTCCGGCGTCGCTTCGGCGCCCGTCAGATCGACGCGGGTCGCACCTATTTCGAGCATGTGTCCCTGCAGACGCAGATCGGGTCCGGCGGAGGTGTCGACATCTCCTTCAAGCATACGCGGCGCATGATCGGGCAGCGTCACCTGCGGCTGCGGCCAAAGCGCCGCGATGCCGACGGCCAATGCCGCGAAGGCGACCGCGAGAGAGCCGCGCAGCCATTGCGCCGTGCGGGGATCGGGGCGCAGCGCACGCGGCCAATAGGTCAGCGCCGCGACCGGGACCAGATAGGCGATCCAGCCCAGCAGTTCGATCAGGCGCGGATCGGCGGGAATGCCCAGCACACCCGTGATCAGCGCCGAGCGCACTGTGCCGGGGGCCACGAGCCAGCTCAGATCGGCAATGTGCTGCTGCCCCGCCAGCAACCAGCCCGCCTCATGGGCCGAGCGCAACGTCTGCAGCACCAGCCCGGCCGCAACGAGGATCAGGAACACGCCGGTCCAGCGGAAGAAACGCCCCAGATTGAGCCGCATCCCGCCCTGCGCGATCGCCCAGCCGAGCGCGACCGAGGCTGCGAGGCCAAGCGCCGCGCCGAGGCCCGCCCAATGTCCGGTCTGCGCGCCCGAAATCGTGGCGAGCAGGAACACCGCGGTCTCAAAGCCTTCGCGCAGCACGGCGAGGAAGGCCATCGCGGCTAGGGCGATCCGGCTCCCCTGCCCCAACGCCGCGTCGGCGTCCCGCTCGATCTGGCCCTTCAGCCCCGCCGCGTGGCGCGTCATCCACAGCACCATCAGCGTCACGAAGACGACCGCGACGGCGGCGATCACGCATTCCAGCTTTTCCTGCGCGCTTTGCGGCAGCGCGGCCTCGATCAGCGCCAGACCGGCCCCCACGCCGACCGACAGCGCCACCGCGGCAGCAACGCCCAGCCACATCTCGTGCAGACGCTCGCCCCGGGCGCGCAAAAAGGCCGCGATGATGCCGACGATCAGCGCCGCCTCGAGCCCTTCGCGCAGGCCGATGATGAATGTTGCGAGCATGAAGACGTTCCTCGTCGATTCCCGAGTAATTTGCTTGGGTATTCGTTAGCTGCGTCGACTGACGGGCGCAACCCCCTAACCCGAGTAATTTTATCGGGTACCCGGCACGGCGTTTCTTCGCGCTCGCAGCGATCAGGCGATTTGCAACTTCCGTCATCTTGGGGCAATTCGTGCAGGTCGCCCTCGCAGCGCCGCGCAATTTGGCGATACGGCGTAGCGAGCGAGGCGACACCCCGGGCCGACGGCGGCCCGCATGTAACAAATTCGGAGGCCGTATTTTGGCACAATCGCAAATCGGGCTGATCGGCCTTGGCACCATGGGCGGAATGCTCGCCCTCAACATCGCGGAAAAAGGGTTCGACATCGCGGTGTTCAACCGCACGACCAGCGTCACCAAGACTTTCCATGAAAACGCGGGCGAGCTGGCGTCGAAAATCACGCCCTGCGAGAGCCTCGAAGAGCTGGTGAAATCGATCGCGAAACCCCGCGCGATCATCCTGATGGTGCCCGCGGGCGAACCGGTCGACCAGCAGATCGAGGCGCTGCGCGCCTATCTCGACGCGGACGACCTGATTATCGACGCGGGCAACGCGAATTTCCACGACACCGAGCGCCGCGCCGCCGAAGCCGCGAAGGCCGGCCCGCGATTCCTCGGCATCGGGGTCTCGGGCGGTGAAGAAGGCGCGCGCCACGGGCCTGCGATCATGGGCGGCGGCGAGCAGCAGGACTGGGACCGCGTCGCCCCGATCCTCAATGCGATCGCGGCCAAGTTCGACGGCACGCCCTGCGCCGGTTTCATGGGCAAGGGCGGTTCGGGGCATTTTGTCAAAGCCGTGCATAACGGCATCGAATATGCCGACATGCAGATGATCGCCGAGACCTACGGCGTGATGCGCGACGGGATGGGCCTCGACTCGCAGGCCTGCGGCGAGATCTTCGCGAAGTGGGACGAAGGCGCGCTCAAATCCTACCTGATCGAGATTTCCGGAAAGGTCGCACGCGCCACCGATCCCGAGAGCGGCAAGCCGATGCTCGACATCATCCTCGACCGCGCGGGCCAGAAGGGCACTGGCCGCTGGACCGTGATCGAGGCGCAGCATCTCGCCGCCCCGGTGCCGGTGATCGAAGCGGCAGTGATGGCGCGCAACCTCTCGTCGCGCCTCGTGGCGCGCCAGCAGGGCGAGGAGATGTTCGGCGCCGCCCCCGAGGCGCTGCCTGAAGGCGCGCTGAGTGCCGACGATCTGGAGAACGCCCTGATCGCGGGCAAAATCCTGTGCTACGCGCAGGGGTTCGAGCTGCTGCGCTCGGCCAATGCGCCCTTCGACTGGGATCTGCCGCTGCCCGATATCGCCTTGGTCTGGCGTGACGGCTGCATCATCCGCTCGGCGATGCTCGACGACATGGCGAGCGCGCTCAGCGAGTCGCCCGATCGCAACCTGATGTACGCGCCCTATTTCGCGGACCTGCTGAAGACCCATCACAGCGCGCTGCGCAAGGTCGTCAGCATCGCCGCAGCCCACGGGCTCGCAGTTCCGGCCCTGTCGATGGCGCTGAGCTATTTCGACACGATGCGTACCGCACGCGGCACCGCGAACATGATTCAGGGCCAGCGCGATTTCTTCGGTGCGCACGGGTTCGAGCGCACCGATCGCGAGGGTGGCGACTTCCACGGCCCCTGGGCCATGTAAGCGCAAACTGAAGGCTTGAAGAAGTCCGCCCGCGCCTCGTAAGAGCCGCGGGCGGTATGCATTTGGCGAACCTCCGGACGCCGCGACCCGCCCTGCAGTCACGAAGGCGTGCGCATCCAGACTGCGCCCACGGCAGTTGATCCCCATCAAAGTCCCGAAGCCTCGAGCCCGTTACCCTCGTCGCATTCACAACGGAGGCCGGGACTGCCATGACACGGGATTTCGAAGGTAAATCAGCTATCGTTACGGGCGCGGGATCTGGGATCGGCGCGGCGATCGCCAAGGAGTTGGCGGCGCGCGGCGCTTCGGTCTTGCTTGCCGATCAGAATGCGGATGCGGCCAAGTCCGTGACCGAGGAGATCCGCAAGGCGAGCGGCACGGCCGAGCCGATGGCGGTCGACGTCACCTCTGCCGATGCTGTCGAAGCGATGGTCGCCAAAGCCGTCAAGGCGTTCGGCAAGCTGGATCTCGCGGTGAACAACGCCGGCATCGGGGGCGTGCAGGCGCCGCTCGGGGAATATCCGCTCGACAGCTGGAAACACGTGATCGACGTCAATCTCAACGGGGTGTTCTACGGGATGCGCTACGAGATCGCGGCGATGCTGAAATCGGGCGGCGGGACCATCGTGAACATGTCCTCGATCCTCGGCTCGGTCGCGTTCCCCAGCGCCTGCGCTTATGTCGCGGCGAAACATGCTCTGCTCGGCCTGACGCGGGCGGCGGCGCTCGATCACGCGGCGCAGGGCATCCGCGTCAATGCGGTCGGCCCCGCCTTCATCGAGACGCCGCTTCTGTCGGGTCTGGCACCTGAGGTAAAGGACTCTCTGGTCGCCCTGCATCCGGCGGGTCGGCTCGGCACGCTTGAAGAGGTCTCGGCGCTGACCTGTTTCCTGCTATCGGACGCCGCGAGCTTCGTGAATGGCAGCTACCACCTCGTCGATGGGGGATATACCTCGCGATGAGCGTGGCCGAGGGACGGATCATCGCGGTGCGCGGGCCGGTCATCGATGCGAGCTTCGATGGCCCGCTGCCGCCGATCTATTCGATCCTCACGACCAGCGATGGCGATCCGGAGGGCAGCTTCGAGGTCCATGGCCATCTCGACGCGCATCGGGTGCGCGCCATAGCGCTGCAATCGACGCTCGGCCTGTCGCGCGGGCGAAAGCTGCACGCCACGCGCAAGCCGCTCGAAGTGCCGGTTGGCGAGGCGGTTCTGGGGCGGCTGATGGATGTGACGGGGGCGATGCGCGACGGCGGCGATCCCCTGCCCAAGGAAACACCCCGCCGCCCGATCCACGGCACGCCGCCGCGCCTGTCGGGCAGCGGCGCCGTCACCGCCTTCGAGACCGGCATAAAGGTGATCGACCTGATGCTACCGCTGGCACGCGGCGGCAAGGCCGCGATGTTCGGCGGCGCGGGCGTGGGCAAGACGGTGCTGGTGATGGAGCTCATCAACACGATGGTCGAAAAATATCAGGGCATCGCGATCTTCGCGGGCGTGGGCGAACGCTCGCGCGAGGGCCACGAGATGCTCGCCGACATGACCGAGTCCGGCGTGCTGGCCCGCACAGCGCTGGTCTATGGCCAGATGAACGAGCCGCCCGGCGCGCGCTGGCGGGTGCCGCTGACCGCTGTCTCCATCGCCGAGGATTTCCGCGACCGCGATCACCGCAATGTCCTTCTGATGATGGATAACGTCTTCCGCTTCGTGCAGGCGGGCAGCGAGGTCTCGGGGCTTCTGGGTCGCCTGCCTTCGCGCGTGGGCTACCAGCCTACCCTCGCCTCCGAGGTCGCCGAACTGGAGGAGCGCATCGCCTCCGCCGCCGGAGCCTCGGTCACCGCCATTCAGGCGGTCTACGTGCCGGCGGATGATTTCACCGACCCGGCCGTGACCGCGATTTCGGGGCATATGGACAGCTCCATCGTGCTGTCGCGTCAGCTGGCCTCGGAGGGAATCTACCCCGCGATCGACCCGCTCGCCTCGTCGTCGCAACTGCTCGACCCCGAGATCGTCGGGGCGGAGCATTTCCAGCTGGCGGGCGAAGCGCGGGCGCTGCTGGCGCGGTTCCGCGAATTGCAGGACATCATCGCGCTTCTCGGCGTCGAGGAGCTGGGCGCGTCGGACCGGCTGGCCGTGCGCCGCGCGCGCAAGCTGCAACGCTTCCTCACCCAGCCCTTCGTCGTGACCGAGGCGTTTACCGGCCAGACCGGGCGCTCGGTGCCGCTGGCCGACACGCTGGAGGGATGCCGCGCGATCCTTTCGGGCGAGGCGGACGAGTGGTCCGATCAGTCGCTCTACATGATCGGCGGGATCGACGAGGCCCGCCAACGAGAGGAGGCCGCGGCATGAGGCTCACCATCGCCACACCGCTCGAGATCGTCGTCGATGCCAAGGACGTCACCGCGATCCGCGCCGAGGATGCGAGCGGCGGCTTCGGAATCCTGCCCGGCCATGCCGAGTTTCTCACCAGCCTCAGCATCTCGGTCATCTCCTGGGAGGCCGAGGGCAAGCGACACTATTGCGCGGTGAAGGGCGGCGTTCTTATGGTCGAGAATGGCAGCGACGTCTCGGTCTCGACCCGCGCCGCGGTGACCGGCGACCTGCCGGAACTGGGCGACACGATCCTGAAACGCTTTCAGGCCGAGGATGATGCGGCGAAGACCGAGCAGGCCGATGCCACCCGGCTGCATCTGCTCGCAATCCGACAGCTGGTGGCGAGCCTAGACGGCGCGCGAACGCGGGAGCACTGGACATGACCCACCCGCCGGAAGACCCGGACAAGACGGAGGAGCCAATGGAAAGCGCCGCGCGCCGCCACGCCGCCCGGACCGAGAAGGCGCGACGGGAGGGAGAAATCCCGCTGGGCCGCCGCTTGGGCCAGATCGGTGTGCTCGGATGGATCGTCGTGCTACCGATGCTCGCCGGAGCCGCCGGGGGACGATGGATCGACCGCAGCGCCCAGTCGGGCATCTTCTGGACCGCCGCGCTGATGATGGTGGGGCTTGTCGTGGGGTGCTGGCTCGGCTGGCGCTGGGTGCAACAGCAATGAGCGGGGTGGAGCTTCTTCTTGGCGCAGGCGCCCTGATCCTCGGCATCGGCGTGGGGCTCGTGCATTTCGCGCTGCTGCGGGCGGGAACTGATGCGATGCTGCTCGACAGCAAGGCGCTGAAGGCGATCGCGCTGACCGTATTGCGCTTCGGGCTGACGATCACGGTTCTCGTGGGCTGCGCGCTCTTGGGCGCCGTGCCACTGCTTGCGGCGGCGCTCGGGATCGGCATTGGGCGGGCGCTCACCCTGCGACGCGCGAGGTCCGCATGAACTCGCCGCTCGAGACCGCCGTGCTTTTCTGGATCGGCCCCGTGCCGATCACGCAACCCGTCGTCACGACATGGGTGATGATGGCGATGATCGTGGCCGGCTGCTACGCGCTGACCCGAAACCTGAGCCTGCACCCCGGACGCCGGCAAGCGGCGCTGGAGCTGCTGGTGACCGTGCTCGACACCCAGATCCGCGAGACGATGAGCGTCTCTCCCGACCGCTACCGCACCTTCCTCGGCGGGCTGTTCCTGTTCATCCTGATCGCGAACTGGTCCTCGCTGATCCCCGGCGTGGAACCCCCGACCGCCAATCTGGAAACCGATGCGGCGCTGGCGCTGCTCGTTTTCGTGGCGGTGATTGTCTACGGCATTCGCGCGGGCGGCGTCGGGGGCTACCTGCGCAGTTTCGCAATGCCGACGCCGCTGATGATCCCCCTAAATCTCGTCGAGACGCTGACGCGCAGCTTCTCGCTGCTGATCCGCCTGTTCGGGAATATCATGAGCGGGGTCTTCATCATCGGCATCGTGCTCTCGCTCGCGGGGTTGTTCGTGCCGATCCCGTTCATGGCGCTCGACCTGCTGACCGGGCTCGTCCAGGCCTACATCTTTACCGTCCTCGCCATGGTGTTCATCGCGGCGGCAGTGGCGGAATCCCAACCCTCCCGAGACTCCGGAAAGGACTGATCATGGAATATGTTGAAGTGGCGAGCATCATCTCGGCCGCGGCGGCGGTGGCCTTCGGGGCGCTCGGCCCCGCGCTTGGCGAAGGGCGCTCGGTCGCGGCTGCAATGGATGCGATCGCCCGCCAGCCCGAGGCCGCGAACGCGATCTCGCGCACGCTCTTCGTCGGGCTCGCGATGATCGAGACGACGGCGATCTACTGCCTCGTGATTGCGCTTCTCCTGCTGTTCGCCAACCCGTTCATCGGCTGACCATGACACTTGACTGGTGGACGCTCGGGCTGCAGACGCTCAATGCGGCGGTACTGATCTGGCTTCTGAGCCGGGTGCTTTGGCGCCCGATCGTGAGTGCCATCCAGGCGCGTCAGGCCGAGGCCGACAAGCAATTGAGCGACGCGAGCGAGGCCGCGCGCAAGGCCGACGAGGCGAAGGCACGGGCCGAGGCGGCGCTTGATCAGGTCGGCACGCGCAAGTCCGAGATTCTGGCGCAGGCCCAGACCGAGGCCGAAGCCGCGCGCAAGGCGCTTCTGGATCACGCCCGCGCAGAGGCTGCCGACATGGCCCGCACCGCCGAGGCCGAGCGCGCTGCCCGTGCGGAGGAAGCCGAGAAGCGATATGCAGCACGCGCAGCCGATTTGGCGCAGCGCATGGCCGAGCGGATCGGCGCGCGCCTGTCGCGGCCCGCGCTGCTCGAAGCCTACGCGACGGACCTTCTGGCGCAGGTCGCGGCGCTCGACACCGAGGATCGCGCCGCGCTCGGCTCGGAAAAGCTCATGCTACGTATCAGCGAGGCGGTGGAAGCGGGTTACGGCGAAGCGTTCGCCCGCCGCGTTGGCCAGACCCTTGGCAAAGAGATTGGTCCCGCGATCAAGACGGATGCGGCGTTGATCTGCGGCCTCGCGCTGGAGACTGAACATCTGCACCTTGAAAGTTCATGGGCCGCCGATCTCGCCCGGATGCGCAAGGAGGTGGCCAATGACACCCAATGATCCGGACGAGTGGTTGGACCGCAGCGTCAAAGCCATCGAGCGCGCGCCTCTGGGCCCCGTCGTGCGCCGCAGTGGCCGGGTGGAACGCGTGTCCGATGGCGTCGCGATGGTGTCGGGCCTGCCCGAAGCCCGCGCCGGCGAGCGGCTGGTCTTCGAGGGCGGACAATCGGGCTTCGTGCATGTGCTCGACGAAGACACCCTCGCGGCGGTGCTGCTGGACGACATCGCGGGGGTCGCACAAGGCGATGCGGTGACCGGCACGGGCGACGTGATGCGGGTTCCGGTAGGGCCGGAACTGTTGGGCCGGATCGTCGACCCGCTCGGGCGGCCCCTCGACGGGCTCGGCCCGATCGCGCCCAGTGCAAAGCACCCGGTCGAACGCCCCGCCCCCGCGATCATCGACCGCGCGGCAGTGGTCGAACCGATGCAGACCGGCACGCTGGTCGTGGATGCCCTCTTCGCGCTTGGCCGGGGGCAACGCGAGCTGATCGTGGGCGACCGCGCGACCGGCAAGACGACGCTCGCGCTCGACACGATCCTGAACCAGAAGGACGGCGACGTGACCTCGGTCTATGTCGCGATTGGTCAGAAGACCTCCTCGGTGGAGCGCGTGATCGAGACGCTTCGGCGCAACGGGGCGCTGGCGCGCACCATTGTCGTGGTGGCCGGGCCGTCGACACCGCCGGGTATGCAATGGCTCGCCCCGTTTGCAGGGATGACGATGGCCGAAGAAATGCGCGACACCGGCGGCCACGCACTGATCGTGCTCGACGACCTCACGCGCCACGCCGCCTCGCATCGCGAGCTTGCGCTGCTGACCCGCCAGACGCCGGGGCGTGAGGCCTATCCGGGCGATGTCTTCTACCTGCACGCCCGCCTTCTGGAACGTGCCGCGCGACTCTCGGACAAACTGGGCAGCGGCACGCTGACCGCCTTGCCTGTGGCCGAAACCGATGCCGGCAACCTCGCAGCCTTCATCCCGACCAACCTGATCTCTATCACCGACGGGCAGATCGTGCTGGATACGAAGCTGTTCAACCGCGGACAGAAACCCGCGGTGGATGTCGGCACCTCGGTCAGCCGGGTCGGCGGCAAGACGCAGGCGCACAGCCTGCGCGACGCGGCGGAGTCGATGCGGCTCGATTACGCCCAGTTTCTCGAACTGGAAATCTTCACGCGTTTCGGGGGTATGCCGGACACGCGGGTGAAGGCGCAGCTTGCGCGCGGCCGGGCGGTGCGTGCGGTGCTGGCTCAGGTTCAGCACGCGCCGCTGCGCCTCGCCGATGAGGTCGCGCTGGTTCTGGCGGTGCAGGCGGGGCTTCTCGACGGGTTGGAGCCCGCGCAGATCGACGCGTTGCGCGACGCGCTTCCCGGCGCGCTCGATGCGGCGGGTATGTCTGGCGCCGATTTCTCCGCCAAGCTTACCGAAGGTCTGCATGACCAGATCCTGCAATGCGTGAAGGGGATTCTGCCGGAGCCTTCGAAATGAGCGAGCAGCTTGCCGAAATCGAAGCGCGTATCGGCAGTGTCCGCACGCTGGCCTCGGTGATCCGGGCGATGCGCGCCATCGCGGGTGCGCGCGTGCGCCAGACGCAGGGACAGCTTGCCTCGGTCGACCTGCACGCGGCGACGGTGAGCCGCGCGCTGGACCGGGTGCTCTCGCTCGCCCCCGAGCCGCCCAAACCCGAAGGGCCGCCGCTCACCGTTCTGTTTCTGGCGGAGCAGGGTTTCGCGGGCTCGTTCAACGCTCGGCTACTGAGCGCGTTGGGGACGCCGCCCGGCGGCCTCGTCGTAATCGGGACGCGCGGCGCAGCGCTGGCTGAGGAACAAGGGCTGAGCGCGCTTGCGCAGTTCCCCTTGCCCTCCCACGGCCCGGCAATCCCGCCCTTCGCGGACCGGCTGGCCAAGACATTGCTTCAGCTTGCGGGCCGGGCGCCGATCGACGCGTTTCACGCCCAGACGGAAGACGGCAGCTGGAAGGCCTGCCGTCGCCGCATCTTCCCCCGTCCGGCCCAGCCGAGCGCACCGCCGAGCCAGCCGCCCCTGTTGACGCTGCCGCCGGAGCAGCTTTGCGCCGCGCTTTTCGCCGAGATGCTGCATGCGGAACTGTGCCGCGTCGCGCTGCACGCCACGGCGGCGGAGAACACCGCCCGGATGCTCGCAATGGCCTCCGCCCAGGGGACGACCGAGCGCAAGCTCGACGCGCTGGAACAAACCGCACGGATTTCGCGGCAGGAAGCGGTCACGACGGAAATTCTGGAGCTTTCGGCCGGGGTCACGTTCAGCTGAGCTGAAACGTCGTCAAACCCACCGCGCAAGCATCGCCGCGGCGGAAAACTACTTCGGCCGAGACCGCGGGTTGCAGGAAAAGGTCTTAGATTTCGCGATCGCCCGCGCGCCCGAGTGGTCTCGGGACATCCGCGCGGGGCAAGCAATTTGAAGAGCGGGCCGGTCAGTGCAGCCGCGCGTCGGACAGAGCGAGCTGCTCTGCATAGCCGCCGCGGACCTTGAGCGACGACAGCATCGGCTGGGATTGCATGATGTAGCCCTCGAGGAAGGTGACGAGGGCGATGCGCCAGCGACGTTCGATCTCGATATAGGGATCGGAAGTGGCGAGCGAGCTCACGTTGACCGACACCGAGAATTTCTGGGGGTCGAAGGTCGCGCGCTGATCGAGCAACTCGGCGCGCAGGGTCGAGGTGAATACTTTTTCCGGCTGCGCCAGTGTCGCCAGCCCTGTCAGGTCGATCGAGTCGGTCGACGCATAATCGGGAGCACCGCCGAGGAACCGAAGAGAGAATTTTCCGATTTCCGCAACACCGCGCTCGCCAACCTTAACAAGCAATTCGAGCGACACGTGTTCAACATTCATAATCATTACCTCCGTTGGTCGCGAGTAGCCCCGAATGGGCCGTTGCGGCTCGCCGACGGGGGCTGGATCACATGCAAGCGCGGCGATGTTGTGACTTGATTTGGGCAACTATGTCAAAGTTAGTTTTCACGTTACGTCACCTATCGGGACAGCGGCGGCGAGTCCATCGGCGGGAACGGCCGCTTGCGAAATATCGCTGCGGCCATCGCCCGCGCATACGGAGCGGCAGAGCTGCCTCGAGGGTCGTCTCGCCAGTGCTGCTAAGCACATCGGCCGCAACAAAAACATTGCCGCGCCCCACGGTGCGCCCCAAATAGTTGAACCGGGTCGTTCACGGAGCGACCTAGTTCATTTGAAATTTTCGAGAGGAACCCGACATGCAAAGCCCGATGAAGAAAAAAGCCGTGCTCGCTCTGGTCGCAAGCTGCGCCCTGGGAATCCTGGCTGCCTGCAACCAGACTCAGGGCACGGCGACCTATCCCGACGTTCCGAACATGAAGGCGAATATCGAAAACCCGATGTGAGCTCGCGGCGGCTTTTTCGCCGCGCCCATGCCTCGCTCCCTCTCTTGAACAAGCTTGAATAAGAGCCGAGAGCGAGGCGGGAGCCGGCCCGCCACTGACGCGGCGCATCATTGCCGGCAAAGAGAACATCGGGCGCGCTCCCGCGCCGCTCGCGCGTTCGCTCATATGGGCCTGTAGCGACTTGCTGCCGCTCAGCAGACGACCGAAAGGGGCTTCGTCCGGCTCGAGGAAGGAACCGGCACCGGACCGATGTAAAAACAGGTGCGCCCCCGCCCAGAAAGGGCGGAGGCGCTTTCTCAATCTCGAGAAAGATCAGCCGACGAGCTTTGCCGTCATCTCGACCAGGCGCTTGGCCTGATGGGCAATCGCGGCCTTACCGGCCTCGTCGACACCGCCGGCGTTAGTCGAGAAGCCGTAGGGGTTGCCGCCCGCGTTGAAGATCGCTTCGTCGGTATAGCCGGGCGCGACGATGATGCAGCCCCAGTGCATGGCCGTGGTGTAGAGACCAAGGATCGTCGCCTCTTGCCCGCCATGGGCGTTCTGCGCGCTGGTCGTCGCGGTGAAGGTCTTGTTGGCGAGCTTGCCCGCGCCCCAGAGGCCGCCCAGCGTGTCGATGAAGGCGCGCATCTGGCTTGCGGAGACGCCGTAGCGGGTCGGCCCGGAGAAGAAATAGCCATCGGCCCATTCCATATCGTCAGGGGTCACTTCCGGAATGTCGCTCATCTTCTCCAGCTGGTTTTTCCAGGCGTCCTGACCTTCGACGACGGCTTTCGGGGCCGTTTCGGGAATGCGGCGCAGGCGCACCTCGGCCCCGGCGGCCTCGGCGGCTTCTGCTGCGGCCAGCGCGACGGCGTGGTTGGTGCCATAGGTGGAATAAAAGACGATTGCGATCTTCGGTTGTGCCATTTCTATCTCCTGTGTTGGGAAGGGTCTGAGGGGCAACGGCGCCCTCAGCCGTGTTTTATGAAGGTGCCGTTGTTGAGTTCGGTGAGCGCCTGGCGCAGTTCATCCTGCGTGTTCATGACGATCGGGCCGTGCCATGCGACGGGCTCCTGAATCGGACGCCCCGTCATCAACAGGAAACGGAGGCCTTCGTTCCCGGCCTGCACCGTGATTTCGTCGCCTGCTCCGAAACGGACAAGCGTGCGGTTGCCGGTCATGTCGCGGATATTCAGCTCCTGCCCGCGATATTCCTTCTCGACCTTGATGCCGACCGGATCGCTGGCATCACGGAAGGTGCCGGAGCCCGCGAAGACATAGGCGAGCGCATTGGAGCGCGTATCGACCGGCAGTACCTTGCGCCGTCCTGCGGGGATCGACACGTCGAGCAGCATCGGATTGGCGGCGATCCCGTCGACCGGGCCGGTCTTGCCCCAGAACGAGCCGATGATGACCTTGACGGTCGTGCCGTCGTCATCGCCTTCGATCGGGATATCGCTGGCCGTGATATCCTGATAGCGCGGCGCCGTCATCTTGAGCGCCGAGGGAAGGTTGGCCCAAAGCTGGAAGCCGTGCATCTGCCCCTTGGCATTGCCCGAAGGCATTTCCTGATGGACGATACCGGAGCCTGCGGTCATCCACTGCACGCTGCCTGCGCCGAGAAGCCCGCGATTGCCGAGCGAATCCGCATGCTCCACCTGCCCGTCGAGCACATAGGTGATGGTCTCGATGCCGCGATGCGGGTGCCAGGGGAAGCCCTTGGAATAGAGCCGCGGATCGTCGTTGCGGAAATCGTCCATCATCAGGAACGGGTCGGTCAGCGACGGATCCCCGAAGCCGAATACGCGGTGCAGATGAACACCGGCGCCTTCGAGCGCGGGTTGCGCCTGACTGGTGGCCGAGACGGGTCGAAAGGTCATGGAAGCCTCCAAATGTCGTTGATCAGAGTTTGGGGCTTCTCCAGGAAAATGAAATTAGCGAAGGTCCCGCATGTCCTGTGCGCAAGCGCGCAGACCTGCAAAGGTTCCGCAAAGAGAACCGGGCCACCCTTGAGCAGCCCGGTCGTCTTTTGCCTTAGCTGATCCGCTCGGGATCAGATGTTTCCCTTCGACATCTCCCCGGCGATGAAGTCAGCCTGCCGGATCGCGAGCGCCACGATGGTCAGCGTGGGGTTTTCGGCGGCGCCGGTCGTGAATTGGGAGCCGTCCGAGATGAACAGGTTGGGCACGTCATGGGTCTGGCCGTGTTTGTTCACCACACCGTCGCGCGGGTTCTCGGACATCCGGTTGGTGCCGAGGTTATGTGTCGAGGGATAGGGCGGCGTCGGCAGCGTCCGGGTCGCCCCAACCGCTTCGTAGATCGCCTTGCCGCGGGCATAGGCGTGATCGCGCATCGCCCGATCGTTCGGGTGATCGGTGTAATTCACATTCGCGACCGGCAGCCCGTAGGCGTCCTCGACCGAGTGGTTGAGCGTGATGCGGTTGGTCTCCTGCGGCATGTCTTCGCCCACGATCCACATCCCCGCCATGTTCTCGTAGCTGTCGAGCGCAGTCGTGAACTCGCGCCCCCAGCCGCCCGGATCGAGGAAGGCCGCCATGAAGGGCAGACCGAGGCTGAGCGTCTCCAGCTCATACCCGCCAACGAACCCGCGCGAGGGATCGTGGCGCGCCTCGTCGCGGACAATGCCCGCCATCGTCGTGCCGCGCCACATCTTCACCGGCTTGTCGAAGATGCCGTAGACCGAGCCTGTGGTGTGCCGCATGTAGTTGCGCCCCACCTGCCCCGAGGAGTTCGCAAGCCCGTCGGGGAACATCGCCGAATGCGAGTTCAGCAGCACGCGCGGGCTCTCGATCGAGTTGCCCGCGACGCAGACGATCTTGGCCTTCTGCATCTGCAGGTTGCCGTCCTTGTCGAAATACTCGACGCCCGACGCGCGGCCCTTGTCGTCATGCAGGATACGCGCGACATGACAGTGATCGCGGACCTCCAGATTGCCGGTCGCCTCGCCGCGCGGAATATCCGTATAGGCCGACGACCACTTGGCGCCCCATTTGCAGCCCTGGAAACAGAAGCCCGTCTGCTGGCACGACATCCGGTCGTCGTAGTCGATCGAGTTGATCGCCATATGGCCTGTATTGACCTCTTGGTAGCCAAGCGACTTCGCGCCTTTCTCCAGCACCTTGAAGTTGTTGTTGCCCGGCAAGCCCGGACGATCGCCGGTGCGGGTCACACCCAGCTTCGCCTCGGCCTTGTCGTAATAGGGCGCAAGCTCCGCCGGATCGATCGGCCAGTCGAGCAGGTTTGCCCCGTCGACATTGCCGTAATGGGTCTTCGTCTTGAACTCATGGTCCTGAAAGCGAAGGCTCGCCCCGGCCCAGTGGATCGAGGTGCCGCCGACCGCTTTCACGATCCATGCGGGCAGACCCGAGAAATCCTTGGCCACGCGCCAGTCGCCGCTCGTGGTGCGCGGCTCGGTCCAGGCGAGCTGGCCGAAGCTTTCCCATTCGTCATTGATGTAATCTTCGGGCAGATAGCGACCGCCCGCCTCGAGCGCCACGACCTTGACGCCCTTCTGCGCCAACTCGTTGGCCAGCACACCGCCGCCAGCGCCAGTGCCGATGATGACAACGACGCTGTCGTCGCTCAGATCAAATTTCGCAACCATGTCTGCCTCCCTTACAGCCAGTCGATGTCGTCAAAACCGCGGTTGATGTAGCCGCCCTTGGAATAGGACTCGCCCTCGTAGCCGAAGATCGGCCAGACCGCTTTCTGGTTGTAGAGGCCGGTCACCAGACCACCCCGAATCTTCTGGAAGAAGGGGCTCTCCTCCATGCCCCGCAGGATCATGACGCGATCCTTCTCCCAGCCGGTTTCAAGGTAATTCGCGAAGCCTTTACCGCGCGCCGCCGCATCGAGCGCGGCGATGCCGGCTTCGATCTCGTCGGCCGCATCTGGGCTGTCATAGCCTTTCACCGCGATGACATAATACTGGTCGTCGACCCTGTCGTGCGGATAGATATCGCGCGCCATCTGCACCAGCGTCGCGAAGGTCGTGGGCTTGAGCGCCGAGAGCTCGGTGGCCCAGGCGGCATTGCGCGCCGCCATGAACCCCGACCCCACGACGAAGCTCGCCCCTGCCGCGGTCGCCCGCGCCAGCAGCTGCCGTCTGGTCAGCCCTTTCGAGCTTGCCTTGGTCGTCATTGTCGTCTCCTCCCTGATGTCTCCCTTAGGAAAATCTCACTTGAAGCGGCCTTCGCGCGCGAGCACCTCGATCTGGTATCCGTCCGGATCGGCCACGAAAAAGAACTTCGCGACGACCTCCCCTGCCGGCGCGAATTCCACGAGTTTGCGGGGCGCGAGGCCCTCCGCCTCGAAGCGCTTGTGTTCGGCTTCGAGATCATCGACCGCGACCGCGAAATGGCCGTAGCCATCGCCGAGGTCATAGGGCTCGGTCCGGCCCTTGTTGACGGTGAGTTCCAATTCGAAATCGCTTTCGGGATTGCTCAGATAGACGAGCGTGAATTCCGGAAAGTCGAGACGGTCGGCGACCTTGAGGCCGAAAGCCTTGTCGTAAAACGCGACCGAGCGGTCCTCGTCGAGGACACGGATCATGGAATGAATGGATTTTGCCACCGGTTGCTCCCGCTGTAGTGCTGTCAGTTGTCCTGAGAGCGTAGCAGCGGGCGAAGGTGGGGCGGGTAGTAGGTCTATACTACCCCTCAAGAATGTTTGACGTCAGGCTTGCGCTACTCTGCAGCGACGGCGAGCGGTGCGCGATCGGCCGATATCTCCATGAATTTCAGGCAGGCACAGCGCAGGAGCGACGTGAAGTTCGACGGCTCCCCGCGCAGTTCGAGCACTTCGGCATGCAGCGTCGAGATGAAGGTCGGTGTGGATACCCCGTCCCGCGCCGCGATCTCGTCGAGAATATCCCAGAAGGCGTTCTCGAGCCGGATGCTCGTGCTTTGCCCGTTGAGCCGAAGCCTGCGTGTCTCGCTGGAATAACGCTCCGGATCCTGACCGGCGAATACATGGCACATATCGTCTCTCCTCCCTCGGATCCGATTGCCGGGGCGAACCAAGATTCACCCGAGACTCAAGAATATGGGCAATCCGGAGCGGGTCAATCGTGTTGTGAGAGCGGACGGAGAGGCCGCCTATTCGCTCGATCCCCGCTCAGACCCCATCAAACGCGGCAGATCGCCGAACTTGCCGATCAGCCCGAAGACGACCGCTGCGAGCAGAACGAAAAGCACCGACACCACCCCGAGGATCGGCGTGTAGCCGTAGCGCAGGGCGTTGAAGATCGTGATCGGGATCGTCTCGACGGTGAAGCCTGCGACCATGTAGGCAATGATGTATTCGTTGAGGCTGAGCACGAAGGCGAAGGCATAGCCCGACACGATGAAGGGCAGCACCAGCGGACCGATCACCGTGCGCAGCACCGTCCAGCGCCCTGCCCCCATCACGCGGGCGGCCTCCAGCAGCGCGCGGTCGATGCCCTTCAACCCGAGCGAGATCGTCACCAGCGGCAGCGTCACGAGAAAGACGGCATGCGAGACGATCGTGGCCCAGATCTGCCCGTACCCGCCGACCGTCATCCAGAACACCATGAAGCCCAGAGCGGAGATCACCGGCGGCAGCGTGAAGGGCGCGAGCCCCAGCCCGGTCAGCAGCCGCGCCGCGATGCCGTTGCGCTCCCACGCGAACAGCGCGAGCGGCAGCGCGACCGAGACCGAGAGCGCAGAGGCGCAAGCCGCGATCAGCAGCGAATGGCCCAGCGGCACCAGCCACGCGCTGTCCTGAAACAGCGTGCCATACCAGCGCAGCGACGGCTCCACCGGGGGGAAGCGCAGGGTCTGCGGCCCGTTCAGCGACACTCCGGTCACGACGACCAGCGGCGCAAGCAGCAAGAGCAGGATCACGATCACATAGGCGCGTTTCAACCAGCTTGTCATGATGCGCTCCTTTGCCGTCCCGCGAGCGAGGCGAGGCCCACGAGGGCCAGCGCCACCAGCATCAGGAAGATCGACATCGCCGCGGCGAACGGCAGGTTCGTCTGGTAGATCGCCTGATCGGTGATGTGGACCGAGAGCGTCCAGTCCTCGGAGCGACCCAAGAGCTGCGGCAGAAGATAGGAGCCCAGCGTGAAGACGAAGACGAGGATGAAGGCGCCCACGATCGCTCCGCGCAGGTTGGGCACGATCACCCCGAAGAAGGCGCGCGAGGCGGAGGCCCCCATGACGCGGGCGGCCTCGACGATCTCGGGATCGAGCCGGGAGACCGGCGGGTAGAGCACCAGCACCGCGAAGGGAAAGCCGATATAGCAAAGCCCGGTGATCAGCGCGAAGAGCGACGGCGTATAGGCGCGCGGCGCATCGATCATCCCGAGCCAGTAGAACAGGTTCGAAATCCCCGCCGTCTTCGACAGCAGTGTCGAGAGCGAGAAGCCGATGATGACCTCCGAGAGCGACAGCAGCGAGAGCAGCACCACGAGCGCGACGGTCTGCGCGCGATGGCTCATCGAGGCGAGGAAGACGGTGAACGGAAAGGCCAGCACGACGCAGATCGCGGCCGCCGCCAGCGACACGCCAACCGAGACGCCCATCACCTTGGCGAAGAAGGCGGTCATGAACCGCGCGTAATGGGTAAGCTCGAAGCCCGGGATGAAGGCGCCGGCCGGATCGCGTTGCGAGACCGACACGGCGACCATGATCCCGAAGGGCACAAGGAAGAAGACCGCCAGCATCAGCGCCGGCCAAAGACCGACCCAACCCGGTGTCGCACGCATCTCGGTATTCTGGCTCATGTCACCACCACACGCTCGCCCGGGCGGAAGCTGAGGCTGACCCGGTCGCCGGGGCGATAGCTCGCCTGCGTCTCGGGGGAGAGCTGTGCAGTGATCTCTTGGCCTTGCGCATCCAGCAGCACATGGCGGCTTTCGCCGAGATCGCGCAGGAAGGTCACTTCCGCCTCGATGCCGCCAGCGCCCGCGGGCTCGATGGCGACATGCTCGGGCCGGATCGAAAGCTGCGCCTCGCCTTGCTCGAGAGCGATCCTGTCGCCCTCGGCAATCGGCAACCGCGCGCCCAGCACCTCGATCGCGCCGTCGCGGACGGTGCAGGGAAGCAGGTTCGTCGTGCCGATGAAGCCCGCCACGAAAGCATTCGCCGGGTTGCGGTAGATCTCCATCGGCGCGCCCGCCTGCTGGATCACGCCGTCCTTCATCACGATGACCAGATCGGCCATGGTGAGCGCCTCTTTCTGGTCGTGGGTGACGACGATCGTGGTCACGCCGAGGCTTTGCTGGATCTGGCGCAGCTCGATCTGCATATGCTCGCGCAGGCCCGCGTCGAGCGCCGAGAGCGGCTCGTCGAGCAGGAAGACCTTCGGGTCGATGGCGAGACCGCGCGCAATCGCGACACGCTGACGCTGGCCGCCCGAGAGCTGGTCGATCCGCCGCGCGCCCATGCCGGGCAGGCGCACCAGTTTCAGCAGTTCATCGGCCTTCGCGTCTCGCTTGGCGCGGTCTGCGCCGCGGATCGCGAGCGGATAGGTGATGTTTCCCGCCACGTCGAGATGCGGGAAAAGCGCCAGAGACTGGAACACCATGCCCATGTCGCGGCGGTGGGTGGGGACCTTCGTCTGGTCATCGCCATCGACGACAACCCGGCCCTTGGTCGGTGTCTCAAGCCCGGCGACCACCCGCAGAAGCGTGGTCTTGCCGCAGCCCGAGGGCCCCAGAAGGCAGACGAATTTCCCCGTCGGTATCTCGAGCGAAACATCATCGAGGGCGGTGAACGACCCGAATTTCTTGCTTAGCCGCTCGATGCGCAGATTGGTCATCGCTGTCCTGTTTCCTCAAAGCAAATAGACGCCGTGGCGACATGCAGACGCCACGGCGCAAGTTGGTAGCCAAATCAGCCGGTGATCATTTCCGACCACTTCTGATTGATCCAGTCACCGCGGTCCACATAGATATCGTAGAGCGGCAGGATCGGCTGCTTGTCCGAGGACACGGCCGCGAATTCCTCGTCGGTCAGGTCGGTCTTCTCGCGCGGCACGGTCGGCGCGGTGCCGACATTGCGCGACAGCTTCGCCTGAATTTCCGGCTGGGCCATGTAGTCGATGAAGATCTGCGACTGATCGAGCGCGCTCGACGCCTTCGACACCACCCACGAGCCGGAATCGAGCACCGCGCCCTCATCCGGGAAGGTCGAACGCACGGGCTTGCCCTGCGAGGCGGCCAGCGAGGTCACGTCGTGGTAGTACTCGCCCATCGGGATTTCGCCGGTCTCCAGCGCCTGCTGGAACTGGCCCTCGTCGCGATACCACAGGCGCACATTCGGCTTCACCTCGGCGAGCTTGTCCATGACCTTGAGGATGCCTTCCTCGGTCTTGAGGATGTCGGTGCCGCCGAAATAGGTGGTCGCGGTAATCTCGAGCAGGAACGAGTTCGTCGCAAGCGACATCAGACCGAGCTTGTCCTTGTTCGCCGGATCCCACAGCGTCTTCCACGAAGCGGGCGCATCGGCATAGGCGTCGGTATTGGTCACCAGCGTGATATACCAGCTGACTGCGCCGGTTCCGTAGACGCTGCCATCCTCATAGCGATGCACGAAGTGATCGGGGAGCACGGAGATGTTGCTCATTTTGTCCGCGTCGAGCTTGGCCCAGAGGCCCGAGCGCTCGCCTTTGATACGCGGCAGCTGCGCGATCATCGACACGTCCGCCGGGGCCTGATTTGCGCGCGCCGCCTGCGACAGCTGCACCAGCCACGCCTCGCCCGTGGGCTCGGCGATGCTTTCGACCTCGATACCCGTGGCGGCCGTGAAATCGGGGTAGATGAACTTGTCAAAGCTGTCCTTGAAGTAGCCGCCATAGGTGCCGACCTTCAGCGTCGAAGAGGCCGCGCGCAGCACGGTCGGAGCCGCAAGCGCGGCCGTTCCAAGCGCGGCACTTACCAGAAACTCACGTCTTTTCATTGGATATTCTCCCTGTTGTCCGGCTTGTCTTAACGCCCTTGCGGCACGCCGGGCAGCGCGCAGAGCATTTCGTAGAGGAAGTTCGCGGCGATCACCGCCGTGTTGCCTGCCATGTCGTAGGGCGGCGAGACCTCTACCAGATCGCAGCCCACGAGGTTGAGCCCCGCCGTCCCGCGAATGATCTCGAGTCCCTGCATCGTCGTCAGCCCGCCAACCTCGACCGTGCCCGTGCCGGGCGCGAAGGCCGGATCGAGGCTGTCGATATCGTAGGACAGATAGACCGGCGCGTCACCGATTTGCGCACGGATATCCGCCATCAGCGGCGCGAGCGATTTGTGCCAGCACTCTTCGGCCTGGATGCAGGTCCAGCCGCGCTCGCGGCCCCAGTCGAAATCGTCGGCGCCGTAACCGGTACCGCGCAGACCGATCTGGAAGACCTTGTCGTTGATCAGGCAGTCCTCTTCCCAGGCGCGGCGGAACGGGCAGCCATGGGCGGCTGTCTCGCCGAACATATCCGCGTTGGTGTCGGAATGCGCATCGACATGGATCAGCGCGACCGGCCCGTGTTTCTCCTTGATCGCGCGCAGGATCGGCCAGGTGAGCGTGTGGTCGCCGCCTAGCGTGAGCGGGATCGCATCCTGCGCGAGGATGCCGCGATAATGCTCCGCGATGATCTCCACCGACTTCTTCAGATCATACAGGTTGATCGGCACGTCGCCGATATCGGCCACCTGCAGATGCTCGAACGGGGCCGCGCCCGTGGCCATGTTGTAAGGCCGGATCATCCGGCTTTCGTCGCGGATCTGGCGCGGGCCGAGACGTGTGCCCGGGCGGTTCGACGTACCGATATCCATCGGAATGCCAATGAAACACGCGTCGAGCCCTTCCGCCGTCGGTGCGGAGGGCAGTCGCATCATCGTCGCGGGCCCGCCGGTGCGCGGCATCGCGTTTCCGCTCAGAGGCTGATTGTATCGGTGTTCGGTCATCGCAATCTCCGTAATTCGCGGAAGCATGCGTCGCGACGATGGGCTGAAAAATATAGTTGTGTCGAAATTCACTTCGACGAACTTCGAAGCATAGATCAGACGGTGACGCTTTTTTCAGCATCTCCTGCGTAGACCGCTTCAAGCTCCGAGCGCATGGCCTGAGCAAGCGGTGAGGCCTCCGCATCGGGGCGCGTGATCGCCTCGAAGGGACAGCGGTAAAGGAAACGCTGCGGCAGGATGGCCCGCAGGCGACCCGCCTCGACCCAGCGCCGCGCGGAGTGGTCCGGCATGTAGCCGATGAAGGCGCCCGAGAGGATCATCACCAGTTGCTGCTCGAGCCCCTGCGCCATCGCGGTCGTCTGCGGAAAATCGCGATTGTTCCAGTGATCATCCCGCCAGTAGCTGCGCCCGACCGCGCGCATCGAACTGACAAATTCAGGGGTCAGCGCCGTATCGGGCACTGACCAGAGCGGGTGACCCGGCGCACAATAGAGGAAGTTCTCCTCGTCATAGAGCTTTCGGTAATTGAGCCCGGCCACCTTGTGCGGGAAGGACCCGATCGCGAGATGCAGCGATCCGTCGAGCACCCGGGTCTGAAACTCCTGTGGCGAGCCTTGCGCAAGCTCGAACCGGACCGAACGCGCGCGACGCTCCAACGCAGCGATCGCTTCGGGCAGCCGGAAGTTCGGATCGGTCACGACATGGTCCACGAGCCCGATCCGCAGCGTGCCCGAGAGCGTGCCACGCAGGGCGGCGGTTTCGGTGACGAACTCCTCCGTCGCGGCGATCAGCTTGACCACCGCCGCATGCACGATCTCGCCCTTCTGGGTAAGCCGGAACCCCGCTCGTCCCCGCCGGCAAAGCGTCACGCCAAGCCGTTCTTCCAGCGCCGTGATCTGCGTCGAGATCGTCGACTGGCTGACATTGAGCTCTGCCTGCGCGGCGGCGAAACCGCGATGGCGGACGACCGCGTCGAAGACGCGCAGAAGACGCAGGTCTGTTCCCGCAAGCTGCATCAGGCCGTCTCGTCGACGTGGCGGAAGTCCTGCGCCTGCGTCGAGACGAGCGCGGGATCGTACTGCCGCTTCAGGGTGGCAAGGAGCATCGCAGGATCGCTCCCGGCGCGGGCGAGCGTCTTGCCGTCGGGGCCCATAATGACCGAAAGGCCGAAATACTCCAGATCGGCCTCGCTGCCGCAGAGATTGGCATAGGCGATGGCCAGCCCGTGATTGGCCGCCATCGCGGGCACGACATGATCGCCCACATGCTCGAACGGGCGCATCGCGGCGGTCGGCGCGAGGATCAACTCGACCCCTTTGTCACGCAGCGCCGCGACATGCGGGGCGAATTCGACATCGTAGCAGATCAGGATCGCCGTGCGCTTGCCCGCCAGGTCGAACAGCGTGTAGCGCGATCCCGGCACGAAGCGCTCGGCCTCTGCGGGGCCGTAAAGCTGGATCTTGCGATGATTGCCCAGCACCTCGCCCGTCGACGAGACGCAGATCGCCGAATTGCGAAGCCCGTCCGCGGCGCGCTCGGGGTATCCGACGCAGATCGCGCAGCCAGCCTCGCGTGCAAGCGGCGCGAGCCGGTCCGCCATCTCCTCGACGCTCAGCGCAAGCTCGTTGAGGTCGTCGCGCTCATACCCGGTCAGGAACAGTTCGGGAAAGACGATCACCGCCGCCCCCGCCTGCCCCGCCGCGCGCGAGGCGCGGGCGATCTGACCGAGCGCGGCGTCGCGATCCCCCGCGACCGTCTGTCCCTGCCAGAGCGCCACGCCCAGCCCGTCTTGCGCCTTGTCACTCATCGCTGCCCTGCTCTCGCTCTACGAAATTTTTCTGCGCCAGTTTCACCGCTCCGGAAAACGGCTGCAAGTCCGGAGCTGTGGATGGCGCATCGGCGCGCCGCCAACCGTCGGCGCTTCACATCTTCGGTGTCCATGGACCTTCAGCGCCGCGTTCGAGTTCTACCGTCAGATTGACCTAAAGGCCTCTTGAACCGCGACCCACGCGCAAGCCGGTTTCCCATCCCATTCAAACAGGAGATACGCCCATGAAAGCCGCCATCATCCGGGACTACGACACGGCGATCGAAATCGACGACATCGCCCCGCCCCAGCTGAAGGAAGGCTCCGTCCTGATCGCCGTCCACGCGGCCAGCGTGAACCCCATCGACTACATTCTGCAATCGGGCGCGATGAAGGAAAACGTCCCGCTCGAGTTCCCGCATGTCATGGGATACGACGTTTCGGGTGAGATCATCGAGGTCGGCCCGGGTGTTACGGATTTCAAAGTGGGAGACGCGGTGTTCGCGCGCCCCAACCAGGAGGACGCCGGCGCGATCGCGCAGGTCGCTCGCCTCAAGACCGATGAGATCGCGCTCAAGCCCGCGAAGCTGAGCCACGAGGAAGCGGCTTCCATTCCGCTCGCCGGACTGACCGCGTGGCAGGCGCTGATGTCGAAAGCCAAGCTGAAGTCGGGCGACAAGGTTCTGATCCATGCCGGATCGGGCGGGGTCGGCACCTTGGCGATCCAGATCGCGAAGCATTTCGGGGCCCATGTCGCCACCACCTGTAGCCCGCGCAACGCTGATCTGGTCCGCGAGCTCGGGGCGGATATCGTGATCGACTATCACAGTCAGGCCTTCGACGAAGAGCTTTCGGATTACGACATCGTCTTTGACCTGCTGGGCGGCGAGACGCTGAACTGCTCGTTCAAGGTTCTCAAGAAGGGCGGCAAGCTCGTCTCGATCAAGGGGCAGGACACGGACGATCTGGCCTCCAAACACGGCGTCGAGTTCGAATGGTTCCTGATGGAGCCCGATGGCGCGATGCTGTCCGATCTGGCCAAGCTGCTGGAAGACGGGGCCATTCGTCCCGTGATCGACCGCGTCTACCCGATGAGCGAGACGCGTGAGGCTTATGAGCAGCTCAAGGACGGGCACGCCGTAGGCAAAATCGTGGTGACCATCGACCAGACCTGAGACCGCTTGCAGAAGGACTGAAAGCGGCTTGCCGGTCGGGGTGCGTATCCCGACCGGCAATGTCGTCTAGGATCGGATTTTCCGACAGCGGGTTCGGCTCAAATACCCAGTTCGCGCGCCACGCGTTCGGCCGCAGCCAACGCGCCTTCCATGTAGCCGCCCATCTCGGGCGCGGTCTCGGATGAGGAGAGATGCACATGTCCGTCATGGAGGCCCCGAAGGACCGGCGGCAGGCCGTAATCGGGGTGAAACCGGAGCGGCTCGAAATCGGCTTCCGTCGCGGTTTCGGGGGCCATGGCCCAGTCCTCCAGCGCATAGGTCACCGGGTTGGCGGCTTCGGGACCGAAGATACGCGCCAATTGCGCGAGCGCCATCGCTTCGATCGTCTCTCCCTGCCCGATCCGCGCCCGCGCGGGGACGCCCAGAAATCCAAAGAGCGCAGCCGGAGATCCTTCCGCCCCGGAGGCATCGTGGATTTCCGCCAGCGGCCCGCGCTGGCTCATCGCATCGCCTGAGAGCCCGGCTTCGCGCCAGAACGGACGCTCGTACACCGCGACGAACTTTGCGTGTCCCGCCATCCACGTCGGGGTCGCGCGGAGCGCCTGCATCTGCACATCGCTCAGCGGCGGCGTAAAAGAGATCTGCGCCGCGACGCGCGGCGGCACGGCAAGCACGACATGCTCGGCCCAGCAGACGCGGCCATCCGCAAGCGTGACCGAGGGCCCAGTCCCAAGCGCCACGACCCGCGCACCGGGATGAAGCCGCGCGGCCGGAAGCTCAGCGGCCAGCGCGTTCGTCAGCGCGACCATTCCGCCTTCGAGCCGCCACGACCCGGCCATGCTGGCAAACCCCATGTTGCGGTGAACATGGCCGTTCGCATCTTCCAGCGACACCGCGCCGCGCGCGTACTGCTCGAACTTTCGCAGCTTCAGCGCCTCGGTGAGCGCAGCGATACGTGGCTGGCCGGGCCAGAACCACGACGGGCCGAGATCGACCCTCCCGGCGCCGATCTCAAGCGCCTTGACCCGCCCGCCGAAGCGGGGCCGTGCCTCGAACAGCTCGAAAGAAATCCCGCGTGCGTGCAGACGCCGCGCAAGCGCCAAGCCTGCCAGCCCACCGCCGACGATCGCGACCTGCGTCTTCATTGAAATCCCGTCATTTGGAGAAATGGTTTTCCGTCACTGGTCCGGTGCCGCGACAAAGCGCAGATGCCCTGTCTTGATCCAGAACTCCGCGCCGTCCTGCCCCGCCTGAACCTGCAGCGTGTGTCCGATAGGCAGGCGCAACCACGACCCCTCGCGCAGCTCGTCGCCGCTCTCGGTCAACGTCCCGCCAAGCACGAGCAGTTCCATCCCGCCCGGATCATCGAGCGACAGGCCCGCATTGGGCGCCAGCCGGAAATAGCGAACGATCTCACGTGCATCGCGGTGAAGCTCGGAGCACTCAATACCCTCTTCGGTGTGGACCAAATCGGTCCGCATGTCCTTGTGGAACTGGTCGCGGTCGTCGGGGTCGAATTGCCAGAGCTTCACGAAGATCGTGCAGCCGCCCTCCGAGCCCGGACGATGCCGGGTCTGCGGCGGATTGCGCACGTAAGTTCCCGCCGGGTAATCGCCGCTCTCGTCCTGGAACACCCCTTCCAGCACGAGGTATTCCTCGCCCCCGCCATGCGTATGCGCCGAGAAACTATGCCCCGGGGCGAAGCGCACGATGCTCGTCGCCCTTGCCACCTCGTCGCCGATCCGGTCGAGCATCCGCCGCTCCACGCCAGCCGACGGCGAGCCATGCCAATCGAGCGTGTCGGAATGAACGAGCACGCGCTCCGAAAACTCCGCGTTGATTTCCATATGTCCTCCGAAATATTTGCCCCAACCCGAGGTGGACTGTCGCTCGGCACCGATGCGCTGCGTAGTCGGGAGCTATGCTCGGATGGCCGAATTTCAAATCGCGAAGGCGCGAAGGCCGCCGACTACTCCACTCGGCGCAAATCGTCGAACTGAACCGAGATCGCCTCGGCCGGATAATCGGCAGTTTTCGGCAGGTCCGCAATCAACGTCGTCGGCCCTCTTCCGGCCTGCGCCACGGCCTGCCCGTCGGGGCCCGCGATCACCGACTTGCCGCCAAAGTCGATCTCTCGATCAGGTCCCGCGTAATTCGCGTAGACGACCACGGCCGCGTTTTCGTTCGCCCGCGCCCGCACGAGCAGATCGGGAACGTGATCGTAGCCAACCGGATTCGCCGTGGGCACGAGGATCAACTCGGCCTTGGCACGCGCCAGAGCACGCGCATGTTCCGGGAACTCGATGTCATAGCAAATCAGCAGACCGGTCCGGACGCCATTCAGCTCGAATAGGGGTGGCGCCTCCGTACCGAAGTCGAAGCTCGCACGCTCCATCTCGCCGAAGAGCTGAATCTTGCGATAATGCGCGACCCTTGCGCCTGTCTTGTCGAGCACGGACACCGCGTTGAACACCTGATCGCCCAGCCGTTCGGCCCAGCCATAACAGATCGCACACCCGTGTTTCCGCGCGATGTCGCGCATCGCTGCGCACCACTCTCCGTCGAGCGGTTGCGCTTGCTCGCGGTGTTCTTCGGGGCGGTTGTAGCCGGGCAATATCAGCTCGGGCAGCACGACAAGATCGGCTCCGAGCGACGCCACACCGCTCACCCATTCCTGGATGATCGCAAATATTCGCCTCTGATCAGAGGAAAGCGGCCGCGGTTGGACAAGCGCGATTTTCATGTTCGTCTCCATTCTCGACAGACAAGGGTTATCGCTTGCGCCGCAGCCCGGCAATCAGAGCGCGACCTGCAAACTGCGCGCCCCTTTCCGCGTCAAGGCGGATCGGATTACTCGCGGCACAGGGATCGCGCGATGCATCAACGATCAGGTCGGGATATCGTTTTCCTCCACCGTTACGCCCATCCCGAAAAGGGGCGAGGACATGTCGGAGCGCGCCTGCAGCGGCATCTCCCGGCGCCGTCGGTCGGATCCGCGGCGAACCGACGTAGCCTATACCGTGGCCGCCACACTCTGGGGAAAGAGTTCGCCTGTGCCACGGCTTTGCACGCTGCCGTCGTCCTCATGCATAAGGAACAGGGCGTCGAGACCGCGCGCCTTCGCAACCTCCAGCCCCTTGCCCGGACCGAGCACCATCAGCGCGGTGGCCCAGCCATCAGCTTCGGCGCAACTGCGCGCGACCACCGTCACGGAGGCAGGCGATGCCAGCAACGGCGCGCCACGCGAACGATCCATCGTATGCGAGAGCCTGCGCACGCCGAGATCGATCCAGTGACGGTAATCGCCCGACGTTGCGACCGATGCATTCTCGAGCGCGAGGATCGAATGCGGCATTCGGCGAAGCGGATCGGGGCTCTCGACCGCGATCGTCCACGCGCTGCCATCTGGCCTGAGCCCCTCGGCCCGCATTTCGCCGTCGATCCCGACAAGACCAGCCTCGATCCCCTGCGCGGCCAGCGTCTCGGCGAGGCGATCCACGCCGTAACCTTTCGCGATCCCGTTCAGGTCTAGCGCCGCGGGGCCGTGCTTGCGCACCCTGCCATGGTCGATCTCGAGCCATTTATATGCAGGCTGCCGCGGCACGCTCATCGCGGCGTGGATCGCGTCGGGCGACGCTTCGTCGGGCCCGAAGCCCCACGCCGTGACCGCATCACCGAGCCCGACATCGAACGCGCCCCCGGAGGCTTTGCCGATCTCCAGCCCGAGGTGGAGCACTTCGGCCAAGCGACCGGGCACCTTCACCCATTCGCCTTCCGGAGCCGCATTGAGCCGCATCAGGTCGCTGTCGGGTTTCCACGTGGACATCTGGGTGTCCACCTCCGCAACCGCCGCCTGAAGCGCGGCCCGGATCGGCGAGGGATCGCGCCCGGGCGGTGCGAAAAACAGGGCGGTCCAGCGGGTGCCCATGGTCGGGCCGTGCAGGGCGTGGCGCACGAGATCAGAAGATGTCTTCGACATAGCGTCCCTCCGTTTTCAGTTTGGTCGCACTCAGACCAGAGGCCGCGAGGATATCGTGAAGGGCATCGGCGACCCCCGCCGCCATGTCTCTCCCGCCGCACACCATGATCCGCGCGCCGCTCTGCACGAGCCGAACCAATTCGGGGCCATCGGCGCGCATCGCATCCTGCACATAGCGCGGGCGCTGGCCGCGCGAGACCGAGGTCACGAGCCGCGACAGACGGCCCTCGTCCTTCCAACCGCCGATCTCCTGCGCATAGAGGAAATCGCTTTGCGGATCGCGCATCCCGAAGAACAGGTGGATCGGGCGACGTTGCTCGTTCTCACGCACGAAGCCCACAAGGGGGCCGATCCCCGTGCCCGCGCCAATCAGGATCAGCGGCGTATGCGAGCGGTCCGGTCGGAAGGCGGGGTTGCGCCGGATGAATGCGCGAACGCGCTCCCCCGGCTCGAGCGCCGTCAGTTGGCTCGAACACAGGCCGCCGGGATGCTTCCTGACCACGATCTCCAGAAACTCGTCGCGACGCGACGACGCGAGCGAATAAAAGCGCGGTGTCGGCGCCCCTTCGGGCAGGATCCCGATCAGGTCTCCCGCGGCGAACCGCGTGAAACCCGTGCTCGTCAGCCTCTGCCAGAACGTAGCGCGCGGCAGCGAGAAGCGCAGGATCGACGTCGGCGCCTGCACGTCCGCCCCGTAATCGCGCCGCGACTGGAGCGTGAGTTCGGTCGTGACGGGCGGCGTCGGTTGGTGATGCAGATCGATCTCGATCCCGAGCACCGCGCCCAGCGCCTGCCCCCAGCGCGCGAAGGCCTGCGGCGACTGACGGTCGATCGTGTCATAGGGCAGAAGAACCGGCCACCTCTTCGCGTCCACGGTGTCGGCAACCGTCTGGGCATAGGCGCAATAGGCAGGGAAACTCCGGTCCCCGAAGCCGAGCACGGCAATCGGGATATCCAGCGCATCGGAATGGGCTTCGAGTTTCGTCAGGAACCCTTTCGCAGAACTGGGCTCCGCCCCGTCGCCATAGGTTGCCGCGAGCACGATGATCCGATCGGCCCGGGCGTAACGCTCGGGGGCGAAGGACGACATCGGCGCGATGTGAACACTCTGGCCCGCTGCGCGAAGCGCCGCGTGCAGGGTCGTCGCAAACCCCCATGTGCTGCCGCTTTCGCTACCGACGAGAAGGATCGTCTCCGCGCGCCCGGCCGGCTGGTTGGCCCGGATACGCGGGCGTCCGCGCCGCCCCGCGAGCCAGATCGACACGCCGGTCAGACCCATCGCCGGCACGCCGAGCGCCATGAGACCCAGCACCGCACCAAGCAGCGCAGCGCCCTGCCCCGTATGCAGGGTGTAGATGGTTTCCGAGGCGCGTTGCCATGCGGTCAGGTCCGCCCAAGCGAGCACCGCGCCGGTGCCCTGATCGAGATAGCCGGTGCCGCGATCGGTCTTGAGCGTGAACACATCGGTGGCATCGCCGTCATAGGGGAAGCTCAGGCTGCGCAGTTCCGAGACGGGCGTGGTGCCGAGCAAGCCGAGATCGGGAATCGACGCGCCCGTTTGGCCGCTCACCTCGGCGGGCAAGCCCAGCGACGGCCCGCCATCCGGGATCAGCGCGAAGGTCGAGGCCGTCATCCACAAAGAGGTGACGGAGGAGAAGATCAGACCTATCACCGCGACGCGGGCGATCTCCACATGGAGCCGCCCGGCGAGCGGCCCGCGCAAACGGGAGAACCAGTTCCGACAACCGCCGACACGCCGCGCGACGAGCATCGCTCCGGAGACCGAGAGCACAAGCATCGCGACGGCACCCAGCGCGCTCGCGACACGGCCGGGATCGCCGAGAAAGAGGGAGCGATGCAGGTTGGTCAGCCAACGCTGAAAGCCATTCGGATCAGCCGAGGCGACGCCGCGACCCGTCATGGGATCGATTACGGCGGCACCGGGCTGTCCGGACTCGAACCAATAGGCGGTGATCCGCCCCGACGGTGCACGCCGGATCTGCTCGAGCCCCGGATAGACAGTCTGGATGCGCTCGGCGAGGGTCGCAACGCTTAGCTCTGCGCCGGCCTGCGGCGCCACGATCCGCTCCATAACCGGAAAGACCGCGAGCACCGCGCCGCTAAGCGCCAGCACCGTGACAAGCGCCAGGGCAATCAGCCCCGGCCAGCGATGAAACGCGCGGATCATGGCCTGTCACCTCATATGTCGTAGGTGAAATCGGCCACGTAGCGACGGCCCGAGACCGGCTTGCCCGCGCCGTCCGTGGTCAGCGGTACGGCGATCTCGTTTGGGCTGTCGCGCATGTCCTCGACCGCGGCGTCGACGTGGAGCGTGTAGCCCGCGTCGAAGAGCGCATCCGCGAGATCGAGCGTTATCTCGAGCGTCCGGCCCGCGCCGACGCTGGCGCCGGTGATGCCGTTGATCTGCGCCGGGTCGCCCGCGGTCGCGCGATACCAGTCGCGGAGATGCTCGTAATATTTGGACTTGCCACCCGCCATCCAGAGGCTGCCCGCATAGGCGCCCGACGGGTCGGTGACATAGAGCGCGAGATAAGCGCCGTCGCCGCCGTAATTGTTCAGCGTGGTCTTGAGCGTGACGGGCTGCGCCGACGCGAGGGCGGGAACGGTCAGCGCCGTGCTCAGCGCCAAAGTTGCTAGAAGAGACTTCATTACGGGAATCCTTTTTTTGGGGGAGGAATGCGATGTCGGCTCAGTTCACCTGAACCTTGGGCGGCGCGCCGTTGCCGAAGAGACCGTTTTTCGGCGGGGCGACCGTGCCCGCGGGGGCCGGGTTGCGCGCCGATGCGCCGTAATCGTCATCGTCGTCGTCTTCTTCGTCATCGTCGTCATGTTCCGACCTGATGAGGCGCAGCGTCGCCGGATCGAGCTTGGTGTCGATTTTGCGCCCGTCGCGGTCGCGGCCCTCGATCTTGTATCGGCCGTCTTCCCTCTCGATTTCCTCGACGGTCCAGCCGTTCTCGCGCGCCATCTGCATCACCGCATCACGGGACATTCCTTCGCCGCGCGAAGACTTTCTGTAGTCGTCGTCGGCCAAGGCCATCCCTGCGGGCAGCAGGGCGATGAGGGGAAGTGCGGTCAGTATCTTTCGCATGGCAGTGTCTCCTTTTTCATCTGCTACCGACAATCTGGGCAGTGGACCTGAGCGCATCCTGACAGGCGGACGGTTTCCGCTTCAGCTTGGCGTCAGGAAAAAGGCCCCGCCGTGTGGGGGCGGGGCCGAGTGAGGCCGCGGAACGAAACGGCCTTGGCGACGAAATCGGAAGCGGTCAGGCGATATCGCCGGGGCCAGGCGCACGCTTGTCGCCGGTGAGCATCGACCGCGCGAGGTTCTCGCGATGCCGGAAAGACGCGAGGACGACACCGGCGACATGCAACGCCACGAGCAGCAGGACCAGATTGGCGAGAACCTCGTGCAGCTCCTCGAGCGCCTCGTTACCGCCGCCCTCCGCGCCCTCCGCGCCCTCGCCGTATTCGCCCTCCTCGTCGGCCAGCGCCGGGGTCACGATCTGCGGCAGCGCGGGCAGCATCGCGAGGCGTGTGGGCTCCGCCATCAGCCAGCCGGTGAAGGCGGTTCCCGACAGCGAGATCAGTAACGCCACGATCATCAACGCCCCCGCAGGGTTGTGACCGAGATAGCGACGCTCCTTGCCGCGCAGCATATCGCCAAGATAGGAGAGCGTCTGCCCCGGCCCTCTGAGGAACTGAGTGAACCGGGCATAGCGCCCGCCCACGATCCCCCAGATCAGTCGGAGCGCGACCAGCCCGGCGACAGTGTAGCCTGCGACCTCATGCACCGGCTGCACTTCGTCGGCGGTGAACCAAGCAATAACGAAGGTGGCGACAAGAGCCCAGTGGAATATCCGCACCAGCGGATCCCAGACCCGCACGCGTCCCCCGGCGTCGCCGTTCGGACGCGTTGCGTCGCGAAATGCTGCGTCACTCATGGTTGTCTCCTTCAAGATCTTGGCGGGACCGACCGTCTTCGCCGTTTTCATATTCGATCTCGAGAACCTGGAGCGTCGCCGGATGAAGCTTCACTTCGACCCGGCGGCCCTGCACGTCAGTGCCGTCGATCTCGTAGCAGCCGTCGTCGATCTTGATGCGGCTCACTGTCCAGCCGTTCTGCTCGGCGAGCTGGACCACGGCGTCGCGGGGCTGCCAATCCGCCATCGGCGCGAAACAATCGTCATCGGCCAAGGCCACCCCGGCCGGGAACGTCGCGAGAAAGGCGAGAATTGTCATGGTCTTCTTCATGGGCCAAACTCCTGTTCACGGCCAATTCCGCACCTTTCATGGGCAATCAATCTGACGGGAACCTGAAGCCGCATCCCGCGCAGCGTCAGCTTGGTGTCAGCCGGGCGGGTGAAGAGGGGTCAACGGACAAGAGATGGAACGAAGATGCGCATCCTGCTGATCGAGGACGACACTATTCTGGGCAACGCGGTGCGCGACCAGATCGCAAGCGACGGTCACTCCGTGGACTGGGTCACGCGACTCGACGAAGCGGGCGCGTCGGTCCGCAGCACCGGCTACGATCTCGTCCTGCTGGACCTCATGCTTCCCGACGGTCGGGGCATCGGCTTTCTGAAGGCGCTGCGCGGCCGGGGCGATGTGACGCCGGTTATCATCATGACCGCGCTCGATCAGGTCTCGGACCGGATCGAGGGGCTTAACGCGGGCGCCGACGACTATCTCGTGAAGCCCTTCGATCTCGCGGAGCTCTCGGCGCGCATCGGGTCGGTGGCGCGGCGCTACAGCGGCAATCCGAACCCCATCGTGAGCCATGCCGGGCTCGAGATCGACCTCGCCGCGCGCAGCATCAGGCGCGACGGCAAGCCCGTGCAGCTGACCGCGCGCGAATGGGCCCTGTTCGAAGCGTTCCTCTCGCGACCCGGCCAGTTGCTGTCGAAAGCCCAGCTAGAAGAGAAGCTCTACGCCTTCGATGCGGAAGTGGAGAGCAACACGATCGAGGTCCATGTCAGCCGCCTGCGCAAGAAACTCGGCGCCCATGTGATCGAGACAGAACGCGGCCTCGGCTACAGGCTGGGCAAGGCATGAGGCTGCCCCGAAGCCTTCAGGCCCGTCTGGGACTTTCGCTCGGGGTCGTGCTGGCGTTGATGTGGATCGCCGCAGCGACGGTCACCGCGCTGATCGTGCGCAAGGAGATGAGCGAGGTCTTCGATTCCACGCTTCAGGAAACGGCGCAGCGGATTCTGCCCCTCGCGGTCATGGATATCGTGAACCGTGACAGCACGAATGTGACACAGCGCCTTGCGCAGCTTCGCAATCACGAGGAATTCTTCACCTATATCGTGCGGGACGCGGAGGGGCGTATCCTGCTCCAATCCCACGCCGCCGATCCTTCCGTGTTCCCTGCGTATGAGGGACGGGGCTTCAGCCAGACGGTCACCCACCGGCTGTACAGCGATGCCGCGCTTCAGGACACGGTACGGATCACCGTCGCGGAGCCGCTCGCGCATCGCGCGCAGGTCGCCCGCGAGATCGAGCTCGGCCTCGGCCTGCCTTTGCTGATCGTGATCCCGCTCGCTTTCGCGGCTGTCGTTCTCGCGGTGCGGACCAATCTGGGGCCGTTGCGGCGGTTCCGGACCAGCCTCGAGGCGCGCAACGCCCGCGACCTTACGCCCATTCCGACTGACGACCTGCAGGCCGAGATCGCCCCGGTCGCAGCGACGCTCAACAATCTTCTGGGACGGTTGCGCGAGGGGATCGAGGCCGAGCGAAGCTTCGCCTCCAATGCGGCCCATGAACTGCGCACACCGCTTGCTGGTGCCATCGCGCAGACCCAGCGGCTGAGCGCGGAAACCACCGATCCAGCCGCCAAGGCACGCGCCGCCGATATCGAAGCGACGCTCAAACGTCTAACGCGGCTCTCGGAACGACTGCTGCAGCTCGCCCGGGCGGAAGGCGGGCCGTTGCGGCTGGAGCGCAGTTCGGACCTGCGCATGACCGCCCGCCTGATTGTCGAAGACCTCGCGCGCAGCCTCGATCCCGGGCGTATTGCGCTGGAGTTACCGGAGACGCCCGTGCTCTCGGATCTCGATCCCGACGCCTTCGGCATCCTGTGCCGGAACCTCATCGAGAACGCCCTGAAGCACGGTGCGCAGGACGACCCCGTCACGGTACGGCTGACCGAGGAGGGCGTGTTCACAGTGACGAATGGCGGGCCCGTCATCCCCAAGGAGACGCTGGCGCGCCTGACTGCGCGGTTCGAGCGAGCGGGCAGCACGAATGACGGCAGCGGGTTGGGCCTCGCCATCGTCTCAGTGATCGCGGAGCGCATCGAAAGCCCCCTCACTCTGACCTCGCCGCCGAGCGGTCGCGACGCGGGTCTCGAGGTCAGGGTGCAGCTCCCTCTGAATGGGACGGAGGTTAAGCCGTCGTGACGGTCACACGCCGCAGGGATGGGCAAACGACCCCCGCATGGCATCGTCGTTTAGCGAAGGCGCAAGAAACGCTGAAAGACATCAACCTCAACGCGATGAAACGCTTCGTGGCCGTCACCCGGCTGGGCGGCATCTTGAAGGTAGCCGAGGAACTGGGCGCGTCGCCCTCTCCCGTCAGCGAGCGCGATCATTCGAATGGCCGAGGGGGGCGGAAATAAACCGTCCGGGGTAAAGCCAGCTCCGATCAGACGTGATATTCTCGATATGTCAGGGTCTTGCATCAACTGAGAAAGGCACCAGCGACGTGATCGCCAGAGACGTGCGGTCCCAGCTGCTGTTCTTGGCCGGCACTACGTTCGTTTTTACTCTGGAGACCTCAACCGGCCGGCGCGCCCCGTGATCACAGGAGCTCATCATGAAACTGAAGGCCTATCTCCTCGCCTTTCTACTTGTCGCACCGTTTCAGGCTCTGGCCGACGGGGCCGGGCGCGCATGGATTTCACTCTCGAAAGACAAGGGACTTGTCACGATTGAGACCTTCTCCCGGCTGGAGCCCGGCCATTCGGGTAAATATATCCTCGAGGTGATGAAAAGCGGCCCGAACGGGCGATCCGTCAACCGGCAAGCCGGCTCTGTTCCTGTATCCGATGGAGACGCGACCGGCCCGCTTTCCACAGCGAAGATCTCGTTGGAAGCGAATGCGGACCTCACCGTTCACCTGCGCGTCACCGATGACGAAGGGCGGGTGTTCGAAGATACGGCGGTGAAATCCGGCGAGTGACCCTGCAGCGGATCAGCCGCCGAACACGCGCTTATTCGGAGCGTTCTCCGGGAGGTTTCTTGAGCCGGACGTAGGCCGCATAGCCTTCTCGCAAGGGGGTGTACTCCGTGACGTTCTCCACGAGGTCGCCCTCGAAGCGGTCATCGACCTCCGGCAACCGGTCGACGTTCTTGTCGGCCCTCAGACCGTCCGCATATTCGACCTTGATCTTCATGGCGTCCTCTCAAATCGGGTAATCTCTATGAACTCGCAGCGCCCCGCCCGCGTGCGGGGCGCCACCCTTCGTCTTCAATGGAAGCGCGAATCGATGATCCGGTCGGCGATCCGCGCGGCATTGGCGAGGATCGTCATCGCCGGGTTCACGCCGCCGCCGGTGGGCATCAGCGAGCCGTCACAGATCCACAGATTGTCGACATCCCAGCTGCGGCCCATGTCGTTGGTGACCGAGGTCTCGGGATCGTCGCCCATCGGGCAACCGCCCATCAGATGCGCTGTGCTCTGGGTTTCGAACAGGTTGTGACCGCCCGCGGCGCGCATCATCCGGGACATGAACCCCCGTGCATGTTCCTGCAGCCGCTTGTCATTGTCGCAGAAGGAATGGGTCACCTTGGCCCGGGGAAGGCCAAGCGCATCGGTCTCGTCGGCCAGCGTCACGCGGTTGTCCGGTGACGGCATCGACTCTCCCACCATCTTCAGCCCCGCCATCCGGTTGTAGCGGCCCATCTTGCTCAGCAGATCGTCACCGAACAGCCCCGACGAGGAGACGAGCGTGCCCGCAAAATCGCCGGGCAGCGGGCCTTGGCTCATGAAAGAATAGCCACCGTCGAAATCCTTGCTCGGGTCGTCATCGGCATAGTTCCAGTGCTCGCAGGTCGCCATCGAGGGCGGGCCCTTGTACCAGCGGATCTCCTCGTCGAACTCGCCCCAGACGGCGTCGTTCGCATGCACCATGAGGTTGCGCCCGACCATGCCGTTGGAATTGCCCAAGCCCTGCGGATGCTGTGCGTTGGCCGAGTTCAGCAACAGCCGTGGCGTCTCGATGGAGTAGCCGGCCACCACCACGTTCGCGGCCTTCTGGAAATGCCATTCCCCGTCGCGATGGTAGGAGACTCCACTGGCGCGCCCGTCCGGGCCCGTTTCGATGCGGCCAACCATGGCGAGGTCGCGCACCTCCGCCCCCGCCTTGATCGCGCGGGGGACATAGGTAATCAGCATGCTCTGCTTGGCATTCACCGAACAGCCGATCTTGCACATGCCGCGATAGGCGCAGGGCGGAGACTTCCCGCGTGGCGCGGAGACGGTGCAGAGCGGCGTCGGCGCCCAATCGACGCCAAGCGCCTCGGCCCCGCGCGCCAGAACCAGACCGGCCTCGTTCACCTCATGCTCGCGATAGGGGTAGCGCCCGCGATCGGGCCCCCACGGGTAGCGGATCGGCCCCGAAATCTTCAGCGCGTCCTCCACCTCGTCGTAGTAGCGCCACATCTCGCGCCAATCGACGGGCCAGTCGCGGCCGTAACCAAGTTTCGAGCGGGACTTGAACCATTCCGGACGGAAGCGGAGCGACACCATCTGGAAATGCACCGAGGAGCCACCCACCGCGCGGCCGGAGTTGTTCGCCCCGAGTTCGATCGGATCGTCGCCGTCGGAGATACGCGGATCGAGCCAATAGAGCTTGTCCTGCTCGCGCTCATCGGATGCGAAGTCGCGCTTTGGCTGGAAAAAGGGACCGGCATCGAACAGCACGACCGACATTCCGGCTTCGGCGAGCTTGGCTGCGAGAACCGAACCGCCGCAGCCCGCACCGACGATTACGAAATCGACCGGCGCGTTCTTAGGGTATTCGCGCATCGGCACCTGCCCTTCGCGCTTGAATACGTCCGGGGCGTGGCCATCCACCGCGCGGGGGCGATCGCTGCGAGACGCGTCTTGGGTCATGCCTGGTCCTCCCATTTTCCGAAGGGCGCCTCCCACGGGTCGATCTGGCCGGCCTTGAGGCGCACATAGCCGCGTGGCGCGGCGGGGCCGCCATAGCCGATCTCGCTCATCCCGGCGGGGGCGCTGTAATAGATTTCCACGATCTGCTTGAGCAAAAGCGCGCGGAAGAATTTCTGCGGTGGCATGTCCTGCCATGTCTCGGGCGCGCGACATTCGCCGCGATCGATGGCGCGCAGCAGGCGCTCCTGCTCGGGCCGGTCGAGCTCGCGAAATCCGCGCCCGTCGAACGTCGCGCGTGCCTCGGCATCAATCGCCTTCAGGCCGCGGGGCCATGCCTCGCGCTCGGGCGGCATCGTGGCGAACCGGGTGCCGGTGCCGCGATCCTCGTGCAGCGCCGCGTCGATGAAGGGCGCGATGGGCACGGGCTCGGGGCGGCGCTGCGGGATCACGACCGCGCAGAGCGCCTCCAGAAGCGCGAACAGGTCCGGGTCGAGGAAGCGGCGCGGCGGCGGATCACGTCGCGCGCGAAGAACCTCGCGGGTCTGATCGTCGAAGGACGGGCTGTCCCATTTATCGAGCACGTCATAGCCCGGATACGGGGTACGAAACGGTTCGCTCATATCGCTGCCCTTTCCTTTGTCTGGTGCGGCTGATCCTGTTCCACCGCGAGCAGATCGAGTGCGGCACGCCCGGTCTTGCCGAGCCCCGCGAAGCTGATCGGCGCGGGCATCGGCGGGCCCGCCAGCGTCGTCTGTCGCCAGTTGCGCCAGCCCGCCGAGTTGCGCGCGACGCCGTAGGCGTGAAAGCCTGTGCCGACATAGCCAAGCCCCTCGACCGCGCGCAGCAGCAGGGTAAGCGGGCGCCGGAAGCGCCTATGCGGATAGATCGCCTGCGCCATCAGCCCGGCGGCGGCGAGCGGCGGCAGCGTGACCGGCAGATACATCGCCTTGTCATGGAACGCGCCGCGGAAATGCAGCAGCGCAACTTCGCCCGACTCCGCCACCAGCGCGAGCGCGGTGAGGCAGGCCAGTTCGCGCCCGTGCAGATGCTCGTAGCCGCGAGTCTGGGCCATCCGGTGGGTGACCATGCCGAACAGACCGCTCATGATCAGCGCCCCCGGTGCACCGAGCGGCGCGGCGTAGAACAGGTTGTTCCACGAAATCCCGCCGGGCCGGCGACTGATGTTGCGCAGGTGGAACCCCATCCCGGCCATTCCGATCCCGACGGAGGTGAGATGCGTCGCCTCGAGCGCCCGGCCGCGCTTGCTGCGCCGCGGCTCCGCCAGGGCGGCTGCCATCGCGGTCGCTCCAGTCAGCGGGGCGACATACATCTCGTCGCGGCGGAAATCGCCGCGCAGATGTTCCAGCGCGCTGTCGAAAAGGACGCTTGCGCCCATGATCGCGGCCCCGTCCCGACCGAGCCGCAGCGCCTCGCGCTTGTTGCGCGACCGCTTCACCGGGTTGCCGGAACGCGGGCGGCGCGCGGCCAGCCCGGCGGCGACGAAACCGAGGCCCACGCCTGCGACGATGGCGCCCAGCCCGATGCCGCCAACGGGCCGACGGGTGCGGCGTCGGAATGCTTCGTATATCCTGTCATGGGTCATTGCGAATTCCCTTTGCTACTGCCGAAACCTTTCGTCCCGGCGTCAGACGATGCGCCGGGAACTGCGCTCAGGCCTGTCGGAACCGCTCGGCTTCACGCGGACGCAGCCGCAGCCCCAGCCCCGGTTCGCCATTGTCGCGAAGCTGGCCCTTCTCCGGCTCGGGCGCGCCGTCGAACAGCATCCCCTCGATCCGGACATGGTCGTGAAACCATTCGAGATGGATCGCGGGCAGCGCGGCGAGGCAGGCGTGCAGATGCAGCGCGGGAGCGCAATGGGCAGAGAGCGGCACCTGATGCGCAGCGCTCAGCGCGGCCACTCCCATGAAGCCGGTGATACCCGCGCAGCGCGTGGCATCCGCCTGCAGCACATCCACCGCGCCCGCTTCGAGCATGTGGCGGAAATAGCCGATATTGAAACCGTACTCCCCCGCCGTGACATTCATCCCCGCCGGGGCCCGGTCGCGGCACAGGCGCAGCCCTTCGAGATCGTCCGAGGAGACGGGCTCCTCGTGCCATTCGACGCCGAATTCGCGGGCACGCTCGGCCAACGCCAGCGCTTCCTTGCGGTTCTGGGCACCATTCGCATCCATGAATAGCCGACAGTCTGAACCGATGGCGTTGCGCGCCTGTTTCAGCCGGTGCGGATCGCGATCGGGGTCGCGCCCGACCTTGATCTTCACCATCGAGAAGCCTTCGGCGGCCCAACCCTCCAGTTGGTCGCGCAGCTGCCGGTCGTCATAGGAGGTGAAGCCGCCCGAGCCATAGGCCGGAATCGCGTCGCGCGCGCGGCCCAGAAGGGCGGCGACGGGCTGGCCCAGCAGCTTCCCTTTTAGGTCCCAAAGCGCCGTGTCCACCGCCGCTATCGCCATCGCGACGGGACCATCGCGCCCGATGTTGCGCGTGGCATGCACCATCGCCAGCCAGAGCTTCGCGATGTCGAGCGCATTGCGCCCTTTCACTTGTGGAAAGAGAGTATCGCGCACGATCCCCGCCGTCGCGGGCGTCGTGTAACTGTAGCCAAGGCCGGTCTCGCCCCCGGCGGAGATGGAGACGAGAACCATCGAGGTCTCGCTCCATTCCAGCGTCCCGTCGGATTCCGGTGCATCGGTCGGGATCGTCAGGACGGAGACGTCGACCCCCTCGATCAGCGGATCGGAGCCGAGGGTCATCTCAGCGGTCCGTGACGCGCTTGAACGCCTGCTTCACGATGCCACCGGCCTCGGAGTCTCCATGGACGAGCGCGCTCATGAAGGATTTCGCCTGCTCCATCGTGATATGGGGCGGCAGCGTCGGCACGTCGGGATCGACGGTGGCGTGGATCACGGTCGGGCGATCCGCGGCGAAGGCGGCTTCCCAGGCCGGACCGATCTCCTCGGTGCGGTCGATCCGCAGCCCCTTGAGGCCCAACAGCTCCGCATAGGCGGCCATGTCGATATCGGGCACGTCCTGCGTCTTGTCGACACGCGGGCTGTCGGCCATCGCGCGCAGCTCCCAGGTCACTTGGTTGAGGTCCTGGTTGGCCAGCACACAGATCACCAGCCGCGGGTCTGCCCAGTCGCGCCAGTATTTCGAGACGGTGATCAGGTCGGTGATGCCCAGCATCTGCATCGCGCCGTCACCCACGAAGGCCACAGCCGCGCGGTCCGGATAGCAGAACTTCGCCGCCACAGCGTAGGGCACGCCCGGGCACATCGTCGCCAGCGTCCCCGAAAGCGAGGCCTTCATGCCGCGGCGGATCTTGATCGCACGCGCCAGCCAGTTGGCCGAGCTGCCGGAGTCCGCCGACAGGATCGCATTGTCGGGCAGCCGCGACGACGCCTCCCAGAACAGCCGTTCGGGATTGACGGGGTCGGCGCTCTCCTTGGCGCGCTTCTCGACACCGTCCCACCATTCGGCGGTCTTCTTCTCGATCTTCTCACGCCACGACCGGTCGGTCTTGGGCTTGAGGCGCGGCAACAGGGCCTCCACCGTGTCGGCTGCATCGCCAACGAGGTTCACGTCCATCGGGTAGCGCATCGACACCATCGTCGGGTCGAGGTCGATCTGCACCGCCTTGGCCTGCCCTTCCTCGGGCAGGAATTCCGAATATGGGAAGCGCGAGCCGATCATCAGAAGCGTGTCGCATTCGCGCATCATCCAGTCGGAGGCCTGCGTGCCCAGAAGCCCGATCGAGCCGGTCACGAAGGGCAGATCGTCCGGCAGCGCGGCCTTGCCCAGAAGCGCCTTGGCGACGCCTGCGCCAAGGGTTTCGGCAAGCTGGGTGATCTGCGTCTCTGCGCCGATCGCACCCGCGCCGACGAGGATGCCGACCTTCTCGCCCGCGTTCAGGATATCCGCCGCGGCGGCGAGGTCCTTGTCTGCCGGCAGCAGGCGCGGCGCCTGATAGCCAACGCCGCTGTGGACGGTGCCATGGGCGTGGGGCGGCGCTTCGACCGCCTGAGCCTCCTGCACGTCATTGGGGGCGATCACGCAGGTCACGCTGCGCCGCGCCTGCGCGATCCGGAGCGCCCTGTCGATCAGGTGGCGCGCCTGTCCCGGTGCCATCATCGTGTGGACATATTCGCTCGCCACATCCTTGAAGAGCGATTGCAGGTCGACCTCCTGCTGGTAATTGCCGCCAAGCGCGTTGCGCCCCTGCTGGCCGACGATCGCAAGCACCGGCTGGTGGTCCAGCTTGGCGTCGTAGAGACCGTTGAGCAGGTGGATCGCGCCGGGGCCGGAGGTCGCGAGACAACAGCCCACCTCGCCGGTCCATTTCGCATGCGCCGCCGCCATGAACGCGGCGCTTTCCTCGTGGCGTGCCTGAACGAATTCGATCTCGTCATCGCGTCCAAGCGCTGCGACGAGCCCGCTGATCCCGTCTCCCGGGAAGCCATAGATACGGGTAATGCCCCACTGCTTGAGGCGAGAAAGAATGAAATCGGCAACGGTGTCGGACATGTCTGCCTCCACTGTCAGATGTGATGAATGGATTAGGGAAACGGATGCGTCTTGCCGATGTTCCCACAAGAGCCTGTGAGGAGAGGGCCGCGGCGCCCCATGAAGAAACACAGGAACATAGCAGCGCGCATCCGGTTGGTGCGTTCAGACCCATCCAGAAAGGAGCCCGGCAATGAATTACCCCAAACCTCCCTTCCCCAAGCAACCGCAATCCGTTCCCGGTTCGACGGAGAAGATGGACCCGCGCCCCGATCATGGCGAGCAGAGCTATGTCGGGTCGGGCAGGCTCGACGGGATGGCCGCCCTTGTGACGGGCGCAGACAGCGGCATCGGTCGCGCCGTGGCCCTGGCCTATGCGCGCGAAGGGGCCGACGTAATGATTTCCTATCTCGAAGAGCATGACGAGGCCGAAGAAACGCGCCGGCTTGTCGAAGAGGCAGGCCGCCGCGCGTATGTGATGCCCGGCGACATTCAGGACGCCGATCACTGTCGCGCATTGGTGCGCGATACGCATGAAGCCTTCGGGCGTCTCGACATTCTCGTCAACAACGCGGCGCACCAGATGCATTTCGACGAGATCGAGGACATCTCCGATGAAGAATGGGAAACGACCTTCCGCACCAACATTCATTCGATGTTCTACCTGTGCAAGGCGGCGCTCCCGGTGATGGAGAAGAACGGCGCGATCATCAACACGGCCTCGATCAACTCGGACAAACCCAACCCCGGTCTGCTGGCTTACGCGGCGACCAAGGGTGCGATCCAGAACTTCACCACCGGGCTGGCACAGATGGTGGCAGAGCGCGGGATCCGCGTGAATTGCGTCGCACCGGGGCCGGTCTGGACACCGCTGATCCCCTCGACGCTGCCTGAGGACTCGGTCGCGCATTTCGGCGAGGACAAGCCGATGGGCCGCCCCGCGCAACCGGCGGAGCTAGCCTCCGCCTACGTGATGCTTGCCGATCCGCGCTCGAGCTACACGTCAGGCGCGACGGTGGCCGTCACCGGCGGCATGCCGATGATCTGATTTAAAGACGCGGGCCGCCAGCAGAAGCTGCGGCCCGCGCGAATTTTCGTTCGCTCGACTTTTCGGCGGTCAGGCGTCCGAGCACATCACGCGGGCCCTACGCCAAGCTGATTGCGGACCAGCAGAACACCACGCACTTCCTGTGCAAGCGCTTCTGCGAGCGTGCGCTGGAATTCCAGCCCGATCGTGCCTTCGAGCGTCACCACCCCTTCTTCCGCGACGATCAGGACATGGCTCATGTCGATCCGTCCGTCGCCTTCGAGCGCGCTCCGCACGGCGGACGCCAGTTCGTCGTCGGGGAGGATCTCCGCGGGTTGCTCCGGCAAGTCGGGCATGATCGGTTGCTCGACGCCGTGATACCCGTCCGGTCGGCTCGGCGCCGCAAGGTCAGAGCGCACCACATGGACGTCTTTTTCATCGCCATTCTCGGTCATGATCTCCTCCATGGCTATGGAACGGATCAACGAGTGAGCATCCCGCTTGTTCCTGCGCGCACGCCAGCCGCGCACGGTTTGTTCCGCCAGAGTCACGATGGTTCGCGCCATGGAACAAAGGCTGGCAGGGTTCGTTTTTCGGGTAAGCATGACGACCCTCGCGCGGAGCACTGCACGGGTCCCACGCGGGGGTCTCACTTTGACCAAAGGAGGCCTACCATGTTGACCAGACTGCTCTTTGCAGCCTCAGCCCTCGGTGCCTTGGGGTATCTCATCAACCAACGGCGCGGCACCTCGGCACAGGGCGTCCGTCCCGCAGGTCCCTCGCAGATGCGAAACCCACCTCGGAACTGGGACCGGGTCGACGAGGAAATGGATGAAAGTTTCCCGGCAAGCGATCCGCCCGCGAATTATTGACTTCAATCATCTAAAATCGGGGTCCCGGCGCCAATCCGCCGGGACCCCGCGAAGAGAGCGACCAGATGCCAAATACCTATCTCGAAGAAACATTGGTCACGCTGGAGGCTCGTTTGATCGCGCAACGCCGCGTTCTGGCACGGCTGGTGTCGGAACTGCCCGCAGAGTCGCGCGAGACCGTCATGGCGTGGATCGGCGAACGCGAAGTGATGCATGACGGTCAGGAAGATCCCGGCGCGGACCCGGACGCGACCGACGCGCTTCCGCTAAGCATTGCCGAGGAGTTCCAGCAGATCGCGACGCTCGCGCGGCGCCACCGCCGCGGCAATGGGTGATCCGTCCGGCCGAAGCGCAGACGACGACGGCAGACGCCCGTGATGCCACCTGCCGCGGGCTTGGCGCAGCCCGCATCGGCGTCGTGCCCCTAGCACCAGCAACCAATCAGGCCCATAGCGAGGCAAGGCAAATGCAGAATTCCCAATCCATTCCACATCTCTCGGGGATCGACAGCACCCGGGCCTTCCTCAGCGAGGGCTATTCGTTCATTTCCCGCCGTTGCGATCAGCTTGGGAGCGATGCGTTCCGAACCCGGCTGATGCTGCGCCCCGTGACCTTCCTGCGCGGACGCGACGCGGTACGCAGTTTCTATGAGCCGGGACGGATGACGCGTCGCGGTGCGATGCCGCCCACCGTGGTGCCGCTTCTTCAAGGCAAGGGCAGCGTGCAAAGCCTCGACGACGAAGCCCATCACATCCGCAAGCAGATGTTTCTGGACCTCATGGACCGCGACCGATTGCGCGCGGCCCGCCGGATTTTCGCAGAGGAATGGCAGGCTGCGGCCCGCAGTTGGCAAGGCTGCGAGATCGACTTCTCTGATGCCGTCGACGGCATCATGACGCGAGCGGCGCTGCGCTGGTGCGGCATCGACCCGGCACAGCACGACGTTGCCAGCCGCGCGCGCGAACTCAGCACGATGTTCGCCGCGGCCGGCACGCTCGGGCCTGCCTATCTACAGGCACGCTGGCTCCGGGCGCGGTGCGAGCGTTGGGCGCGCAGCCTGATTTCGCAGACCCGCGAAGCGGACGGACCTGCCGGAAGCACCTTGGCAAAGCTCGCCTTCCACACCGATCTGGACGGCAGCCGGATGAGCGAAGACGTGGCCGTGAAGGAACTCCTGAACATCCTGCGTCCGATCGTGGCGGTCGGGCGCTATGTCGTGTTCGCCGCCCACGCTCTTCACTCCCACCGCGCAGCCATCCCGGCCGTTGCGGAAGACGACGAGCCGACCTGCCGCGCGATCGCCGAGGAGGTGCGCAGGCTCTACCCGTTCTTCCCGGCGATCGGCGGGCGCGTGCGCGAGGCGTTCGACTGGCACGGCGCCCGGTTCGAACCCGGCGATTGGCTGGTCCTCGATCTCTACGGCACCAACCACGACCCTGACATTTGGGAGGACGCGGAACGCTTCCGCGCCGAACGCCATCTGGGCCGTGACATCCAACCCGAGGGGCTCGTGCCGCAGGGCGGCGGCGACTATCTGCAAAATCACCGCTGCCCGGGCGAATGGCTCACGATGGAGCTGCTGACCGAAGCCGTCATGCAGCTGCGCAAGCTCGATTGGACGGTCCCCGAGCAGGATCTGACACTTTCCGACAACCAGTTCCCCCCGCTGCCGGGAGGCGGCCTGCGCATTGCACTCCAGCCGGAGCATCCGGGCGCGCGCTGCTGAAAACTCCGGGGCGACAGGCCGAACGCATACCAGATGCCATGTCGAGCATGGGCAGGTCGCAGCCGGTCGAACGCCCCGGGTAAGAGACTTCGTGCCGGCGCCCAACCCGCGCCAACGCTTGACGTCGCCCCACGATAGACCAGATTATTTTCGAAATGACGTTCGCATCGGGTGGCCAAATTGTCGGATCCACATCCGGATTAGGCCAACATGCTGCTAGATTGACCCAAGGCGCCGCAGACAATCCGCCTTTGCCAAACAGCCTGAACGAGGTCCGCTATCAACGCCCAGTTACTTGCTGCCCTGATCCTTCTGCCGTTCGTGTTCATCGCCATTTACGCAGGCGTGCACGAGTTCCTGCGTTACAAATCGAAGGGACGTGCGAATTACGGCCTGATCTTCGATGAGGAGACCGGAACCTCCTACGTGACCGGCATCTCCGAGGAGGAGGAGGCCTTCGACCCCGAAGATTTCGATCCCAATGACTACAACGAGACCGCGGCCGTCGAGGAAACCAGCGAGGAAAGCGACGAGCACAAATCTTGAGCCTCGCAAATCCTGAGCCTCGCAAATCCGGCCCCGCCATCGACGCCCGACAGGCGATCGAGGCGCGCGAAACCGGCAAGCGGCAAGGACCGGAAGCCGACAAAGGCGCCCCCTTTCGGTTCGCGCCTCAAGCGGCAGGCTGCTGCCAGCTTTCGCCGCGATAGGCGCTGTCCCAGAACCGCCATTCATGCCAGCAACTCCGCGCGAAGGCGCGGTGCATCAGGGCTCGCGCGGGCGCGTCTGCATTCGCGCCCAGCCTGTCCGTCAGCTCGAGCATCCGCGTCACGCTCTGATCGAACGCCTCTCCGGAATAGGTCGCGATCCAGGCCGCATAGGGATTTTCAGCGCCGCTGAACTGCGCGATCTCCCGACCGATATCGCGATAGATCCAGAAACATGGCAGCAAGGCCGCCACCGCTTCGGAAAAATCGCCGATCGCAGCGCTGCGCAGCAGAAAAGAGACATAATGATCGCAGGCCGCCGAAGGCTCGATCCGCGCAAAATCTTCCGCCGAGACGCCGAACAGCCCCATGTAATGCGCGTGCAATTCGCGCTCGACGGCGATCGCTCCAGCCGCCGATCCCGCAAGCTGCGCCACGGTCGGGGCATCCGGGGCTTTGGCGGCGGCAAGCGCGAGCGCGCGGGCGAAGCCTTCGAGGTAATGTGCGTCCTGAATGATGTAGCCCTGGAAGGTTTCCCGATCGAGGCTTCCCTCTGCCAGTTCGCGATTGAAAGGCATGTCATGGATCTGGCGGCGCAGCGGCGCGGTCGCCTGCGCGAGGTCTTGGGCGAAGCTCATTTCTTCTTCTCCTGAAATCCGTGGAAATGGTGCACCGGCCCGTGGCCCGACCCGACAGTCAGCCGATCAGCTGCCGCAATCGCCGCGCTCAGATACGCCTTCGCGCGCTGGGTGGCCTCCGCGAGCGGCACCCCTGCCCCGAGCCATGTCGCCAGCGCCGATGACAGGGTACAGCCCGTCCCGTGCGTGTTGCGCGTCGCGATGCGCGGTGCGTCAAGCCAGAGCTCTTCCTGCGCCGTGACCAGCAGATCCGGGCTTTGGTCGCCTTGCAGATGACCGCCCTTCAGCAGCACCGCACGCGGCCCGAGCTCGCGCAGCGCATGGGCCTGATCGCGCATCTCGTCGAAGCGCGTCGCCTCGGCGCATCCCAGCAGATCGGCGGCCTCGGGCAGGTTCGGCGTGACCAGATCGGCCCGGGGCAGCAGGCTGTGCAGCGCGGTCACCGCCGCCTCTGCCAGCAGCCGATCGCCGCCTTTCGCGACCATCACCGGATCGAGCACTACCGGACAGTCGAGCCCGGTCAGCCTCTCGGCCACAGTCTCGATGATCGCGGCATCGCCCAGCATTCCGATCTTGATCGCGTCGATACGAACGTCTTCGCGCAGCGATGCCAACTGAGTTGCGATCAGCGCCGTGTCGCACAGGCTCACCGCCTGCACGCCGCGCGTGTTCTGGGCGGTGAGCGCGGTGATCACGCTCATCGCGTAGCCACCATTGGCGGAGATGGCCTTGATATCGGCCTGAATGCCCGCGCCGCCCGATGGGTCGGAACCCGCGATGGTGAGAATATTGGGGATCATCTGTCGCTCCATGCTTTGCGCAGGGTTCGGGTGGCGCGCATCATGTCAGGGGTACGCGAGATGGCGGAAATCACCGCGAGACCGGCACCGCCCGCCGCGCGGATTGCGGGCGCGTCAGTGGCACTGATCCCGCCGATCGCGAGGCAGGGAAGATCGGTGCGCGAGACGATCCGGGCAAAGCCTGAATGGCCGATCGGGGCGGCATGGTCGGGCTTCGAGCCGGTCGCATGGATCGGACCGACGCCGAGATAATCGATGCCGGGAGGAACGGCGGCGATCTGCGCCTCGGTCTCGATCGAGAGGCCTAGGAGCATGTCGGGCCCGATCCGGCGGCGGATCGCGGCGGGGTCGCCATCGCTCTGGCCGATATGCAGCCCGGCGGCCCCGATCTCGATGGCCACCGCGACCCGGTCATTCACGATCAGCGGGACGTCATAGGGGGCAAGCGCTTCGACCAGCGTCCGGGCCAGCGCTGCGAATTCCGCATCGGGGAGCGTCTTGTCGCGCAGCTGCACCCAGCCCGCGCCGCCCTCAGCCGCAGCGATAGCCTGCGCGACCACCGGCTGCGGGGCGGCCGGGTCGGTGACGAAACAGATGGACGGGATCATCATGCGGATTCGATCCGCGCTCCGGCGCTCAGCGCCTCGGCGTCGATCGCATAGAGCGCGTCGAGGAACGCAACCTGAAAGCTTCCCGGGCCTGAGACACTCGCCCCGGCGCTCTCCCCGGCGAGCCCGAAATAAGCCAGCGCCGCGACGACCGCCTCGAAGCGAGGCTGTCCCGCGAGAAACGCAGCCACCAGACCGGTCAGCGAACAGCCCAGAGCGGTCACGCGCGGCATCATCGCATGGCCATTCGCGACCCGCGCAGCGCGCTCCCCATCCGTCACAAAATCGACCGCGCCGGTCACCGCAACCACGGCCCCGCTCATCCGGGCCAAGGCCCGTGCGGCGCCTTCCGCGGTCTCGACACTCTCAGTGGAATCCGCCCCTTTCCCCGCGCCAGCCTCGCCCGCAAGCGCAAGGATCTCCGACGCGTTGCCGCGGATTGCCGTCGGGCGCAGTTCCACGAGCCGCGCACCGAGCGCACGCCGATAATCCGTCGCGCCGACCGCGACAGGGTCTAGCACCCACGGGGTTCCCTGCGCGCTCGCGACCTTGGCCGCCGCCGCCATCGCCTCCGCCCAGGGCGGCGACACCGTGCCGATATTGATGCTGAGCGCCTGCGCGAGTCCGGCGAACTCGGCCGCCTCCTCGCGCGCATGCACCATCGCGGGCGAGGCGCCGGAGGCGAGCAGAACATTCGCCATCACGTTCATCGCGACGTAATTGGTGATGTTGTGAACGAGCGGCGCGGTCTGCCGCATCGCCGCGAGATATTGTCCGGGATCTTCCATCGCTCTCTCCTTGGCTGCGGGCATCAGGAGAAGTGCGAGGGGCAAAGGCGGGAACGCGCCTGACCGTCTCACGCGCCTCCCTCCGCCGGCATTATCCGGTTCAGGTTCTAAGGGTTCGTCTCAGCCCGGTTGCCCGAGCGCCCCTGTCGCTTCGCTCCGAGAGGTGACAGCCTTCGCGCCGCCCGTCAAGCCGGGTCAGACGAGGCGCCCACAGCTTCGCCGCGATCAGCATCCAGCGCATATCCGTGAACGGCGGAACGGTTCTGGTCGCCGTCATATGGCAGGCCGGAAAGAGCGAAGATACGGGCGTCGTTTTCGGATCCGCTTTCCCATCCGAAACATGCTCGGTGCAGCCCCGTTTGCCTGACGCCCGCAAAGCAGAATGGAACAAAGGCACCTTGCATCCGTTGAGGAACCATATCCCCCACCGCTCCGTCCCAGCATTATTGAGCGAGGTTTTTTAGCATGAGACGTCTAGACACGCATTCCGGAACGGCCCTGACCGGCCTCGTTACCGCCCTTGTCCTCTGCGCGAGCGCAGCCTACCCGGGCTCTTCGGACCAGCAGGCCCTTTTCACATCCAAGCAGGCATCGTCAGGCCACGACGTGTACAAGAAGCACTGCGCCGATTGTCATGGCAGCGATCTGATGGGGGATGCAGGCCCCGCACTGGCGGGCAAGAAATTCGCCGACAGCCTCGATTACAGCGGCATGACCGGCAAGCAACTATACGACTTCATCGCGAAGCACATGCCCAAGGATGACCCGGGCGAGCTGACCGACAAGCAGTATCTCCAGACATTCGCCTATCTGCTTTGCAAGAACGGTTTCAAACCCGGGGACAGCGCGATCGACCAGAAAGCGATCGATGCGATGGACCTGCAGCCGTTGCCGGACTCGTCGCAGTCATCCTGCGACTGACCCGACCGCCGCGGCTGATCATTTCAAGAGAGGAGGACCGAACATGGCACATTTGCCACCATTCACCGCGACCTCGCGAGGCGCCGTCCGACCTCTGATCCTGTCCGTATGCGTGGCGGCCCTGCCGGCGCTTGCGCACGCGAAGCAGAGTGACGAGATCCAGGGCACGAGCGACACGAACCGCGCCCAGATGAAGGAGCTTCCCGCTTCGGCGAATGTCGCTGTCGACGACAACGCGATGCGATCCGCCAAGGACAACAAGTCCGATTGGTTGCTGCATGGCCGGAGCTACAGCAACCAGCGCTATTCGCCACTCGACCAGATCACGACGGACAATATCGACAAGCTGCACCCGGTTGCCTTGGTGCAGACCGGAAAGGTCGCCAGCTTCGAGACCACGCCGATCGTCGTCGATGGCGTGATGTATATCTCGACACCGATGGTCGATAACGAGATGACGGTCATGGCCGTCGATGCCGCAACCGGCGAGACGTATTGGAGCACGACCTATGACGTCTCGCAGGTCAAGACCTGCTGCGGCCCGGTGAACCGGGGCGTGGCCGTGGGTTACGGTAAGGTCTACATTGCGACGCTCGACGCCAATCTTCTCGCGCTCGACGCCAAGACAGGCAAAAAGGTGTGGAAGACCAATCTCGCAGACCCGCAAGCGGGGTTCTCGGAAACGATGGCGCCGCAAATCTATGACGGCAAGGTGATCGTCGGCAGTTCCGGCGGCGAATGGCCGATCCGCGGCTTCGTCGCCGCGATCGATGCGAAGTCGGGCGAGGAGGTGTGGCGCTGGCACGCGACCGATCCCGACACGTTCGAAGGCGACTCGTGGAAGTCCGGTGGCGGCATGGTCTGGACGACCCCCGCAATCGATCCGGAGCGAAACATGGTGATTTTCAGCACCGGCAATCCGAACCCCGACCTCGACGGCTCTAGCCGCAAAGGCGACAACCTCTATACCGACTCGATCGTCGCGCTCGATGCCGATACCGGCAAGCGCAAATGGCACTATCAGGAGGTCAAGCACGACGTCTGGGATTACGATGCCGTCAGCAATGTCGTGCTCTTCGACGCCAAGGACTCCAACGGAAACGTCGTTCCCGCTGCGGGCGAGGCCGGCAAGGTCGGCTGGCTCTATGTGGTGAACCGCGAAACCGGCGATCTGATCCGCAAGTCGGACCCGCTCGTGAAGATGTCGGACAACATGTTCACGCCGCCGACCAAGGACGGGGTTAAGATTCTGCCGGGCGCCAATGGCGGCGCGGAATGGTCGCCGCCGGCCTACTCGCCGGAGACCAACCTGTTCTACGTCATGGAAATGAACCAGTTGATGAACTTCACGACCGATGGCGAAACGACGACGCTGCCGGGTACGCTTCGGCTGGGCAGTACGTTCAAGAACGTCAAGGGCGACGAGGCGATGCAGACCGGCGTGCTCGACGCGGTGAACGTCAACACCGGCAAGGTCGAGTGGAGCTACGACGCGCCGCAGCCGATGATCGGCGGCGTTCTCGCCACGGCCGGGAACTTGGTCTTCACCGGCGAGGGCAACGGCATGTTCGACGCCTTCAATGCGAAATCGGGTGAGAAGCTCTGGAGCTTCAATCTTGGTGCCGGCGTCAACGCACCGCCGATCACCTATCAAGTCGACGGCGAGCAATATGTCGCGGTCGCAGCCGGCGGCAACTTCCAGCTCGGCTTCCCGCGCGGCGATGTCGTAGCGATCTTCAAGCTCGACTGATCCGCCAGGAAAACACGCTTAACCTCAAATTCAGGGCCGCGACGCATCCGTCGCGGCCCTTTATGCAAAGAAAGTTTCCGGCGCGCCCCCTGAACGGCTATCTCGCCCCCCGCCGCCGACGAGAGTCGCGCGGCAGGAGCGTCGCGATCACCCGGGCAGGCGCACCGCGGGCTCGGGCCGCCCAGCGACTCCGGCGGGGGCGCAATAGACCCGGCCCTGCGCGGCATCGGGTTCCTCGATCCCTTCCTTCGCCGTGGTGACAAAAAGCGTCTTGAACTCCGGCCCGCCGAAAGCCGGACAGGAACTGTGCCGTCCGCCGACTTCGATCGCCCGGTCGAACCGCCCGTCGGGCAGGTAGCGCGCGACCCGCCCCGAACCCCATTGCGCACTCCAGAGCGCGCCCTCGGCATCCGTCAGCCCGCCGTCGGGGTTCAGCCCATCCGCGCTCAGATCGACGAAAATCTCCGGCGAGCCCTCTGGCCAGCCTTGCGCATCCAGCGCGACCGTCATGATTTTGCCTTTCGGCGTGTCGGAGAAATAGGCGCGCCTTCCATCGGGGGCGAAACAGATCGAATTGGGGATCGAGATTTCGGGGAAAAGCCGCTCCGCCGTGCCCTCGAAATAGCGATAGATCGCACCTGCGCCGGTCTCCGCGTTTCTGCCCATCGTGGAGGCCCAGAATCCCCCCATCGGATCCGCGCGGCCATCGTTGCAGCGGGTGTCGTCGCGGTCGGCCTCGATCGCGACGAGCGGCTCATGCGCACCCGAGGCAATGTCGAAACGGCGCAGCCCGGTTTCGGTGGAGATCACCAGCGTGTCGGCATCGACCCAACCCGCTGCAGAGGCCATCTGCCCAATGTTCCATTCGCGGGGCCCGCTCGCGTCGCGGCTGAGCAGCCGCCCTGCGAGGATGTCGAACCAGAACAGCTGGCGGCGTTCGGGATGCCAGAGCGCGCCCTCGCCGAGAAAGCAGTTGCGGTCGTCGTAAATCTCGTAGCTCATGCCGTGCAGACCTCGTCATAGCGGGCGACCAGCGCGCGGGCCTTTCCGGCTACGGTATCCACGCTGTCGCCGGGTTTGTAGAGCGACGAGCCGATGCCGTAGCCCGCAGCGCCGGCCTTATGCCACTCGCCCATGTTCTCGGCGGAGACGCCGCCCACCGCGAAGAGCGGCACTTCGGGCGGCAGCACCGCGCGCATTGCGCGCAAGCCCACGGGGCCGATCAGCTCGCCCGGGAACAGCTTGAGCCCGTCCGCCCCTGCGGCGAGCGCCGCGAAGGCCTCGGTCGGGGTCATCACGCCGGGAAAGCTCTGCAGACCGGCGGCTTTCGAGGCGGCGATCACCTCGGTGTTGCAATTGGGCGAGACGATCAGCTTCGCGCCGGTCGCGGCGACAGCTCCGACCTGATCCGTGGTCAGCACCGTCCCCGCCCCGATCAGCGCGTCCGAGCCGAAGCGCTCCACCATCGCGGCGATGCTGTCGAGCGGGTCGGGGGAGTTCAACGGCACCTCGATCCGGGTGACGCCCTCGGCGATCAACGCCTCGCAGACGGGGATGGCTTCGGCGGGAGTGATCCCGCGCAGGATGGCGATGATGGGTCGGCTCATGTTTCGGCTCCGATGGTCTGGTGCGCGGCATAGAGCCCCGCGAGGGTCACGTCTTCGGCGTCTTGGCTGGTCGCATCAATGCCGCGACCTGCCAGCGCCCGGGTATAGAGCGGGCTTAGAACGGGGCTTCCGATCAATGCGACGGGCTGACCCTGCCAGAGATCGCGTGCGGCGGCCAGTTCCCAGCCGATCAACAGCCCCGAGAGGCGGCAGGCGGCGGCTTCGGGCGATTGCGCGCCCAGAAGCGCCCCGGCCCGCAGCGCGAACAGCGCCCCATAGGCGCCCGCCGGATCGGCCTGCGCCTCGGCCACCGCCGCGTCGAACGCTGCCATGTCCTGACAGCCCTTACCGATCGTGTGGCGCAGCACGGAGCGATGGGCGAGCAGGTCGTAGATCTCACCGGTCATACAGCTGCGGAACCGCTCGATCCGACCCGCGCGCAGGGCCACCCATTTCGTATGGGTGCCCGGCAGGCAGATAGTGCCCTCGAAGCCGGGATTGCGCAGCAGGAAGCCAGCGATCTGGGTCTCCTCGCCGCGCATCACGTCGGGCGGGCTGTCTTGACGCAGGCCGCAGGCGATATAGACCGGGCGCGCCGCGTGATCGGGCACCCGCACGAGACGCGGCTGCGCGGCGCAGGGCACCGGCGCATAGGGCGCCTCGGCCCAGCCCTGACGCGAGCCGACCATGCCACAGGTCACGACCGGAGCCGCGCCCCAGCCTGCAACGGCCTCTTCCAGCACCGGTCCGAACTCGGCGGGGGCGAGCTTGCCCATCCCCTGCTCTGAGCTCCGTCGGTCGAGCACTTCGCGCCCGCGCATCGCCCAGACACGCAGGTGCGTCGTGCCCCAATCGGCGGCGATCCAGTCGGGAGCCGCGTCACTCATAGTCTTTCTCCTTCAATCACGTGAATGCGCTCGGGGAAGGTCCAAGGCAGGGTAAGCCCCTGCCCCATCAGCGCTTGCCCGCTGAGCGTAATCGGTCCGGTCTTGAGCGCGGGGGTCCCACGCGACAACCGGGGCAGGTCTTCCGCGGTGATCAGCCGCAACCGATAGCGCGCCGCCGGGTCCAACCCGGTCAGCCGCAGCGGGCGCGGCAGGATCTGCGCAGAGGTTGCCGCCTGACCCGCGAAGGCCACGAAACGGCTGCCATCCTCGGCCAGCTGCAACTCGGCGATCACGGCCGGGTCGGCGCTGTCGAGCCGCAGGATATCTGCCCGCATCCGCCAGTCGCGGTTGTCCTTCCACCAGCGCGTGACGGAGGTCAGCACCTCGGCCTCCTCCGCGGTCAGCTCGCGAGGGTCCATCTCGAATCCCATATGACGTTGCGCGGCGACCCAGGCGCGGGTGCGAATATCGATCACCCGGCCCGAGGTGTGGCAATGGCGCGGGCCGACGTGAGAGCCGGTGACGCAAGCAGGCAGGAACAGCGCGGCATCATGCTGGATCCGCAGCCGCTCCAGCGCATCGTTGCTGTCCGAGAGCCACACGCGGCCGGTGCGTTCGAGAATGCCGAAATCGATCCGCCCGCCGCCCGAGGCGCAGCTTTCGAACTCCACATCTGGATGGGCCGCGCGCAGCCGGTCGAGCAGATTGTAGAGGCCCCGCGCCTGCGCTGCGTCGGGATACGGCAGCACGCGGTTATGGTCCCATTTGACGTAAGCGATTTCATAGGCCGAGAGCACCGCGTCGATCGCGGCAAAGAGGTGGTCGCGCACCGCCGGGTTCGCCATGTCGAGTACGCGCTGCTGACGACCCTCGATCTGATCGTCCGGGCCCAGCAGCCAGTCGGGATGGGCCCGCGCCAGATCGCTGTCGCGATTGACCATCTCGGGCTCGAACCAGAGGCCGAATTCCATCCCGAGGCTTTGGACATGATCGACCAGCGGCGTCAGCCCGTCGGGATATTTGCGCGGATCGACCGCCCAGTCGCCCAGTGAACTGGTGTCGTCGTCGCGCTTGCCGAACCAGCCGTCATCCAGCACGAAGCGTTCCGCACCAAGTGCGGCGGCGCGCGCTGCGATAGATTTCAGCTCGGCCAGATCGTGCTTGAAATAGACCGCTTCCCAGCAGTTGTAATGCACCGGGCGCGCCTTGGCCCAAGGGGCGTGTTTGCGCAGATGGCGCTGGAAGGCCACCGCGCAGCCATTCGAGCCCGCCTCCGAGAAAGCGGCATAAAGCGTCGCGGTCTCGAACCGCGTCGCCGGTTCCGGCTCGGAGCCGCTCGCATGACCGAACTGGATTTGCCTGCGTCCGTCAGGAAGCTCTTCGGCCACCGTCCGATGCCCGCCCGACCAGCCGTAATGGAAGCCGCGGGTTTCGCCTTGCGTCTTGGTGGCGCCGCGCGCAGGCAGGATCAACCCGGGGAAATGCTCGTGCCCGGTACGGCCCGTATGGTTGTCGCGCACGCGCTGGCCGGGGCGCCACGGGGTCGGCTCGATCTGGAATTCACCGATCCAGCGCCCCGAGACTTCAAGCATCTCGTCGGCCAGCTGCGGGCCGGGAAACACCGGGGCGGCGAGCCAATGAAGCGTAATCGGCTCATCGCTCTCCAGCTCTGCGCGCGCCGCGATCAGACCGGTGTCGGGGTCGAGCGTGAATTGCGCGCTATAGCGCAGCCCAAGCGCCGCATCGCGATAGGTAAGCCTCAGTTCGCGGCCGGTCTGCGTCTCGCTCTCGAACCGGAAGGCGGGGCGCAACGGCTGCCCCGCCCCGTCGCGCGCGATCAGGCCGGGCTCTCCGGGGAAGCTCTCGCTGGCCTCGGGGCAGATCGAGACCTCTGGTGCGCGATCGAGCATCCCGCCGGTGACATCCGGCACGCTCGCGACGGCCAAGCCCGCGAGGTCTTCCCCCTCGGGCAGCACCGCGCCCCAATAGACGATCTCGGGAAGCCTCTCGTTGTGACCCGCCAGAACGAGGCTTTGGCGGGTGTCCTGCAAATGCCATGTGCGGATCATTTCACCGCCCCGAGCGTCAGCCCTGCGATGAAGTGTTTCTGCATCAGGAAGAACATCGCCACGGGGGGCAGAGCGGCGAGGATCGAGCCTGCCGACACCAGTTGCCACGCCGCGACCCATTGGCCGTTGAGCGATTGCAGCCCCGCGGTGATCGGCTGGGTATCCGCCCCCGTGGTAAGCACCGTCGCCCAGAAATAATCGTTCCAGATGAAGGTGAAGATCAGCACCGACAGCGCCGCGATCGCGGGTCGCACCAGTGGCAGCACGATATGCCAGAAGATCTGCCATTCGCCCACGCCCTCTACCCGGGCAGCTTCGATCAGCTCTTTCGGGAGCGCCTTGATGAAGTTGCGCATGAAGAGCGTGCAGAACCCGGTCTGGAAGGCGACATGGAACAGTGCGAGCCCGGTGATCGTGTCATAGAGCCCCATCTTCACTGTCAGGTCGCGCACCGGCACCATCAGGATCTGGAAGGGCACGAAGTTCCCTGCCACGAAGATGAAGAAGATCAGCAGGTTGCCCTTGAACTTGTAGACGGCGAGCGCAAAGCCCGTCAGGCAGGACAGCGCCACCGCCCCGATCACCGTCGGGATCGTCACCTTGAAAGAGTTCAGCATGTAGCTGGCGAAGGGCGAATTCTTGAACACGTCGAGATAGTTCGAGAAGGCCAGATAGGACGGCACCCCGAAGTAGTTGCCCTGGGCGAGATCGCTCGACGGACGGATCGAGGTGACGGCGACGCCCAGAAGCGGCAGCAGCCAGAGCACCAGCATCACCGGCAGCAAGACCTGATAGGTCAGTCGGGCGGCGGGGCTCATGGATTGAATGGGTTTGGGAAACATCTCACAGCCCCCTTTCGTCGCGCCACATCTTCCAGATGAAGCCCGAAATGAAGATCATCATGATCGCGAACAGCACCACCGCGATCGCCGCGCCATAGCCCATGCGATAGCCGTATTCCGACAGCGCCTGCTCGTACATGTAGTAAGACAGCACCCGCGAGGATCCGAAGGGTCCGCCATCGGTCATGATCGACACGAGATCGAAGCTGCGCAGCGCCCCGATCACGGTGACGACCACTGCGATGAAAGTGGCCGGGCGCAATTGCGGCAGCACGACATACCAGAGCATTTTGATGCCCTTAGCCCCGTCGAGACGCGCCGCTTCGATCTGGTCGGGCGCGACCGCGTTCAAACCGGTCAGGTAGAGGATCATGCAGTAGGCGATCTGTGGCCACAGACCGGCGGCGATGATCCCGTAGGTCACCGTGTTGGGATTGGCGAGGATCGCGATCCCGGTCCCGTCGAGCCATTTCGTCAGCTCGAAGAACAGTCCGAAGCCCGGTGCGTAGAACCAAGAGAAGATCAGGCCGACCACGACCTGAGAGATCACGAAGGGAAAGAAGAACAGCGATTTGTAGATCCGGATGCCGCGCACGGTCTGGTTCAGGAAAAGCGCGATGAACAGCCCGAACGGGATCGCCAGCATATAGAGCACCAGCCAGATCACGTTGTTCTTGAGGCTGGTATAGAACGCGTCGTCATCGAGCAGTTCGAGATAGTTCGACAGACCGACCCACGTCTTCGCGCTCAGCCCGTCCCATTGAAAGAAAGAAATCCACATCGATTCCACGATCGGGATCAACACGTAGATCAGGAACATCAGCGCGCCGGGGGCGAGAAACAGCCAGGGCGCGAGCTTGCGGTTCAACCGGCGGCGGCGCGGTGCGGGCGTACCCGTCTCCGCGTGCGGCTCGGACATTGCGGGTGAGACGGTCATCGTCGCACTCCTCGGATCTGGAAAAACAGGAAGGGGCGGCGCCCTGTTACAGACGCCGCCCTCGGGGAGGATCAGTTCTTGTAGACGCGCTGACGCACCTTCTCGAGCCGGTCGAGGATCGCGTCGAGATGATCGGGATAGGCCATGAATTCCTGGAAGCCTTCCATGCCCGCCTTCGCCATCTGTGCCGGTGCGTCACGATCGAAGAACTGCGCGATACCGCCGTCGGCCGTGGACAGGATCTTGAAGCCCGCTTGCAGGAAGGGATCGTCGCCAACCGAGGAGTTCTTGTTGATCGGCAACTGACCGAGGGTCTCGTTCATCTTGGTCTGCACGTCGGCCTTCGCGACATAGGCGAGGAACTTCTTGGCGTCTTCCTTGTTCTTCGCGCCTGCCGGGATATGGATCGTATCGGTCGGCGCTTCTTCGGCACGCGGAATATCCGGGTTGATCGTCGGGAAGTCCATGAAGCCAAGCGTGTCATTGGTCATCCCGCCATCCTTGAAGGTGGCGACGGCGAAGTTGCCCATGACGTAATTCGCAGCCTTGCCCTGAACGATGTTCGACACAGCATCCTGCCAATCGATCGCGGCGACGTTCTTGGTGGTGTAGGGCAGAACCTTCTTCCACTCTGCGAAGACAGCTCTCACGCGGTCGTCCGTCCACGGGATTTCGCCGCTGGTGAGCTTCATGTGGAAGTCGTAGCCATTGGTGCGCAGGTCGAGATAGTCGAAGATCCCGGCCGCCGGCCACAGCGCCTTGGTGCCCGTGGTCAGGCAGTCGACGCCCATCTCCTTGAACTTCTTGCAGTTCGAGATGAACTCGTCCCAGGTCTTGGGCACGTCCACCCCGGCCTTCTTGTACAGGTCTTTGTTATAGTAGATGCCCCACTGGTAGTAGGTGTAGGGCACGCCCCATTGCTTGCCGTCGATGGTCATCGACTTGAGCGCCGAGCCGAGGCTGTCCTTGAGCCCGTTCTCCTCCCAGACATCGGACACATCGGTGAATTGGCCGGCATTGACGAAGGGCGCCATGCGGTTGCCCGCATACCAGTTCGCCAGATCGGGGCTGTCGGCGGTCAGGAAGTTGCGGATCGCGGTCTTGTAGCCCTCGTGATCGAAGGTGTTCACCTCGACTTTCACATCCGGGTTTTCGGCCTCGAAGCCTTTCACGAGCTGCTCGAAGGCGGCCTTCGGCGCCGGATCGGACGCATCGGTGAAAAGCTTGAGCACGCGCTGTTCGGCCATTGCCGGAATGGCGATCGACCCCATCAGCGCCACGAGCGCGGTGGTTTTCAGGATATTCATTCGGTTCTCCTCCCGTTTCAGTAGCCCACGGCCCAACGATTTTAGTTTCAAATAATGGAACCGTGTTTTACATATTGAAATGCTGCCGCGAATCTCTCATCCTGTCAACAGTCCTGAGGAGGAGCCCATGAACGACGCCACGCCAAAGCCGGAGAAATCGGACGGCACGGTCGGACGCACGCTGGCCGTGCTCGACCGCGTCGCGGAATTCGGCCGTCCCGTGCGCTTCGCCGAGCTGCTACCGGTCTGCGATCTGCCCAAGGCGACGCTGTATCGCTTCCTGCAAACGCTCACGAACCAGGGGATGCTGTCGCTCGACGAGGACCGTCAGACCTATACGCCGGGCTTGCGTCTCGTGCGCCTCGCCCATGCCGCCTGGGCGCAAAGCTCGCTCGCGCCGATCGCGGCACCCTATCTCGACCAACTGTCGAAGGAGACCGGCCAGACGCTGCACCTCGCTCAGCTCGATCAGGGCATGGTACTCTATGTCGACAAGCGAAACGCCTCGCGCCCGGTCGAGATGTTCTCGCAATCGGGCAAGGTCGGCCCCGCCTATTGCACCGGCGTGGGCAAGGCGATGCTCGCCTATCTCCCCGAGGACGCGCTGCAGAATGCGCTGACGCGGCAGAGCTTCCATCGCTTCACGGAACATACCCTGACCGACGTGACGAGCCTGCGCGCGGAGCTGGAGAACATCCGCAAACGCGGTTTTGCCTGGGATGACGAGGAGCATGAACCCGGCATCCGCTGCATCGCCGCCCCGATCCTGTCGCCTCAGGGCCGCGTCCTGGGCGCGCTCTCGATCACCTCGGCCCAGCCCGACGGTCAAAGACAACTCGAAACCTACGCCCCGCTGATCCTCGAGACGGCGGAGAAGATCGCGAAAGCGGCCAGCCACTGGCGCTTTCCGGAACAGAAACGCGCCGACTGAACCCCGGTGCGCAAAAACAGGGAGGAGACCCCGTGAGCGGAGTCGCATTGGAGAAGATCGTCAAACGGTTTGGCGATGCGGAGGTGATCCACGGCGTCGACCTGACGGTCGAACCGGGGGAATTCTGTGTCTTCGTCGGGCCGTCCGGTTGTGGCAAGTCAACGCTTTTGCGGATGATCGCGGGGTTGGAGGAGACCTCGGACGGTGCGATCCGCATTGGCGGCCGCGAAGTCACGAAAGCCGAACCCGCCGAACGCGGCATCGCGATGGTGTTTCAGACCTACGCGCTCTACCCGCATATGACGGTGGGCGAGAACATGGGCTTCGGGCTGAAGATGAACGGCCATCCCAAGTCTGAAATCTCCGAGAAAGTGCAGGAAGCCGCGCGTATCCTGAAACTGGAGCCGCTTCTGGACCGCAAGCCCGCCGCGCTTTCTGGCGGTCAGCGCCAGCGCGTGGCCATCGGCCGCGCGATCACCCGCGGCCCGGACGTTTTCCTCTTCGACGAGCCGCTGTCGAACCTCGACGCCGAGTTGCGCGTCGAGATGCGCGCTGAGATCGCGCGTCTGCACCGCGAGATCGGGGCGACGATGATCTACGTCACCCACGATCAGGTCGAGGCGATGACGATGGCCGACAAGATCGTCGTGCTGCGCGCGGGCAATATCGAACAGGTCGGAAGCCCGATGGAGCTTTACGACGACCCCGACAATCGCTTCGTCGCGGGCTTCATGGGTTCGCCTTCAATGAACTTCCTCGCCGCGACCGTGGTAGACGGTCAGCTCGACGTGCCCGCTCTGGGGCAGCGCATCGACAGTCCCGTCGCCTTGCCCGCGGATGGCACGAAACTGGAGATCGGCATCCGCCCCAACGCGCTCCGCCTGAGCGGCTCGGATGGCAATTTCACCATCGAGATGGCCGAGAACCTTGGCGGCGTGAGCTACGCGCACTTGGACGGCGTGACAGGCGAACGCGTCGTGGTCGAGACCGATCAGCGTCTCCACGGCGCGGTCGGTGGCAAGACCGGGATCAGCTTCGATCCGGCCTCGGTCTATGTGTTCGACACCAGCACGGGCGCACGGGTGCGCGGATGAGCCTTGCCGTCGGCCTCGTGGGGCTGGGAGCGATCGCCCGCGCCCAGCACCTTCCCGCGATTGCGGCGACGGACGGCGTGCATCTCGCCGCCATCGCGAGCCGCAATGCCACCCTGCCCGACCTGCCGAGCTATCCCGACCTGCGCGCGATGCTCGACGCCGAGCCCGAGATCGGCGCCGTCTCGCTCTGCACCCCGCCGCAGGGGCGGTTCGATCAGGCGATGGCGGTGCTGCGCGCGGGCCGTCACCTGATGCTCGAAAAGCCGCCGGGCATGACGCTGAGCGAGGTCGAGGCGCTGCGCGAGACCGCCGCCAAGGCGGGGCTGACGATCTTCGCCACATGGCATTCGCGCGAGGCGGCCGCAGTGGAGGCGGCACGCCAATGGCTCGCGGGGCGGGAGATTTCCGCCATCCATATCGACTGGCGCGAAGACGTGCGCAAATGGCATCCCGGGCAGGAGTGGATCTGGCAACCCGGCGGGCTCGGCGTCTTCGATCCCGGCATCAACGCGCTCTCGATCCTGACCCGCATTCTGCCCCGCCCCGTGCGGCTGACGGCGGCAGCGCTGAGCATCCCGCAGGGCCGCCAGACCCCGATCGCCGCCGATCTGGAAATGTGCGCGGGAGAGACCCCGATCACCGCCGCGTTCGACTGGCGGGAAACGGGTGACGAGCTGTGGCGCATCACCCTTCAGACCGACCGAGGCGCAGCAACGCTCGACAAGGGCGGCGCGGAGTTCAGCACCGATGGCGAGGTAATCGCCAGGGGCGAGAACCGCGAATACGCCAACCTATACGCCCGGATGCGCGATCTGGTGCGCGCCGGGCAGAGCGATCTCGACCTCGCGCCGATGCGCCTTGTCGCGGACGCCTTCATCAACGCACGTTTCGCGATCACCGAACCTTTCGACGCCTGATCGCGCCGACCAACCCCGAGGACCGATATGAAAATTACCGCCATCGAAACCTTCATCGTGCCGCCGCGCTGGTGTTTCGTGAAAATTTCCACCGACGAGGGCATCTCCGGCTGGGGCGAGCCGGTGCTGGAGGGCCGCGCGGCCTCTGTCGCTGCCTGCGTCGAGGAACTCTCGGACTACCTGATCGGGAAAGACCCCGGCCATATTCAGGACCACTGGACGGTCATGTATCGCGGCGGCTTCTATCGCGGCGGCGGCATCCACATGTCGGCCATCGCCGGGCTCGATCAGGCGCTGTGGGACATCAAGGGCAAGGCGCTAGGCGTGCCTGTCCATTCGCTTCTGGGCGGCCAGCAGCGCGACCGCATCCGGGTCTATAGCTGGATCGGCGGCGACCGTCCGGGCGACACGGCGCGGATGGCGCGCGAATGCGGCGACCGGGGTTTCACTGCGGTGAAGATGAACGGCACCGAGGAACTGCAATTCATCGATTCCCACGACAAGATCGACGCCGTGCTGGAACGCGTGCAGGCGATCCGCGAGGAAATGGGCCCCGATTTCGGCATCGGCGTCGACTTCCACGGCCGCGTCCACCGCCCGATGGCCAAGCAGCTCGCGAAAGAACTCGAGCCCTTTAACCTGATGTTCATCGAGGAACCGGTGCTGAGCGAAAACGCCGAGGCGCTGCGCGAGATCGCGAACCATTGCTCGACCCCGATCGCACTGGGTGAGCGGCTCTATACCCGCTGGGATTTCAAATCGATCCTGCAGGGCGGTTACGTCGATATCGTCCAGCCGGATCCCAGTCATTCCGGCGGCATCACCGAGACTTACCGCATCGCGGCGATGGCCGAGGCCCATGACGTGGCCTTGGCGCTGCACTGCCCGCTGGGGCCGATCGCACTGGCGGCGAACCTGCAGCTCGATGCGGTCTGCTACAACGCCTTCATTCAGGAGCAGTCGCTGGGCATCCATTACAACAAGGGTTCCGACCTGCTCGACTATCTGAGCAACCCGTCGGTCTTCGAATATGACGACGGCTTCGTCGCGATCCCGCAGGGGCCCGGCCTAGGCGTCGAGGTCAACGAGGAGAAAGTCCGTCAGGCGGCTGCGGAAGGTCACCGCTGGCGCAACCCGATCTGGCGCCATGCCGATGGCAGCTTCGCGGAGTGGTAATGATGAGAGAGATCAGCAAACTGAACGGAGGCTGGACCTTCGCGGAAGGCTTCGACACGGCCAAGGTCGCAGAGCCCCTACAGGGCGAGACGGTCACCCTGCCCCATAACGCCACCGACCTGCCGATGAGCTATTTCGACGAGCGCGACTTCCAGCGCCCCTTCACCTATCAGCGTGAGATCGCATGGAACGATGCGTGGGCGGGAAAGCTGGTCCGGCTGCGGTTCGATGCGGCGATGGCCGATGCGGTGGTCTATGTGAACGGCGCCGAAGTGCTGCGTCACCGCGACGGCTATACGCCCTTCACCGTAAATCTGACGGACCGCTTTGTAGGCGGCAAGGCGTTGGTGACGGTGCATATCGACGGTTCGGAAAACCCCGAGATCCCACCTTTCGGTGGCCGCATCGACTACCTCACTTATGCCGGGATTTATCGCGACGCCTGGTTGGAGGTGCTGCCCGAGGCCCATATCGCAAGCGTGAAGATCGAGACGCCCGACGTGCTCGCCGAGACCAAGCGCGTTCTGATCAAGCTCGACGCGCCGGGCCCGGTGGAGGCGGTTCTGTCGGACGCCGAGGGCCACGAGATCGCGCGCGGCCAAGGCACGGGCGAGATCACCTTGGAGGGTCTCAGCGGCATCACGCTCTGGTCGGTCGAGACGCCCGCGCTCTACACGCTGACGCTGACCTTGATCGAGAGCGGCGACCGCCTCACCCAGCGCTTCGGCTTCCGTCATGCGGAATTCACGCCCGAGGGCTTTTTCCTCAACGGCGAGCGCGTGGTTCTGCGCGGCCTCAACCGGCATCAGAGCTTCCCCTATTCGGGCTACGCTCAGGGCAAGCGCAGTCAGGAGCGCGACGCGGAAATCCTGCGCTACGATCTGGCCTGCAACATCGCGCGCACCTCGCATTACCCGCAAAGCCCCTATTTCCTCGACCGCTGCGACGAAATCGGCCTCATGGTCTTCGAGGAAATCCCCGGCTGGCAGCATATCGGCGGCGACATCTGGCAAGATGAATCGGTGCGCAATGTCGAGCGAATGATCCGGCGCGACTGGAACCACCCCTCGATCATCATCTGGGGCGTTCGGATCAACGAGAGCCCCGATGCGGAGGCGTTCTACAAACGCACCAATGCCCTCGCGCATGAGCTGGATGCGACGCGCCCCACCGGCGGCGTGCGCTGCATCACCGACAGCCAACTGCTCGAAGACGTCTACACGATGAACGATTTCATCCTGGGGGATTTCGAACTGCCCTTCTCGAACCGCCCGCGTACGAGCTTGCGCGATCAGCAGGAGGTGACGGGGCTTCCCACGCGCGTGCCCTATCTGGTGACCGAGTATAACGGGCACATGTATCCCACCAAGGCGGGCGACCCCGAGCATCGCCAGCACGAGCATGTGCTGCGCCATCTCGACGTGCTCAACGCCGCCCACGACCCCGATGCCGGGCTTGCGGGCTGCATCGGCTGGTGCATGTTCGACTACAACACGCACAAGGATTTCGGCGCGGGCGACCGGATCTGCCATCACGGTGTGATGTCGATCTTCCGCGAGCCGAAATTCGCGGCCTACGCCTATGCCAGCCAGCGCGATCCCGACGAGGCGATCGTAATGGAGCCGGTCACCGTCTGGTCGCGCGGCGAGCGAAATATCGGCGGGGTGATCCCGTTGATCGTGCTGACGAACTGCGACGAGGTGGAGTTGTCCTACGCCGACGTGGTCAAGCGCGTCGGGCCCGACCGCACACGCTTCCCGCATCTGCCCCATGCGCCAGTCGTCATCGATTACGACCATTTCACCCCCGACGAGGTGACCGCCTGGGGGGAGAGCTGGCATGCGGGCCGCCTGCGCGGCTACCTGAACGGGGAGTTGGTGATCGAGCGCGACTTCCCCGCCGACGCGATGTTCGAACGGCTGGAAGTGGCGCCCGATGTCACCGAAGCCGAGGCCGATCCGAGCGACGAGATCCGGGTGATGATCCGCGCTCGCGATCAGGCAGGCAACAAGCTGCATTTCCTAAACGAGCCGGTGTTCCTAGACGTCGAAGGTCCGGCGAAGCTGATCGGCCCCGATTGCGTGGCGCTCGCGGATGGCGCGACCGGCTGCTGGCTCCGCCTGACGGGTGAGCGCGGCAAGATCAGGGTGACCGCGCGGCTTCGTGACAAAATCGAGTCGGTGGAAATTGCGGCGCTGTGATTGGCAAGGGCGCAGGAGCGTATCGCTCGCGCCCTCTCCATCGCAGACTATCGATGAAGGTTGACCGCGCGACACAGGCGATGCGCGATCACCTGTCGCGGATTCTCGATCAGATCGACCGCATCCAGGACGATCACACCGAGCTTTTCGAGGTCGCACGACAGAGCTGAGTCCGGGACGGGGTGAATTATATCCAAGGCCCTGCCCGCCGAGTCCGCTTGCATCAGCGAGGCGGTCGGGACTCTTACAGGAGGCCTCGGCTCGCGGCGATGCTCGCAGCCTCTCGCAAGGTCTTCGCCCCGAGCCGGTCCGCAGCGCCCCTGAGCCGCGCCTTGACGCCCCCGACGGAGAGCTGCAATTCGTGGGCGACCTGCTTGTGGAGATAGCCCTTGGAATAGAGTTGGAGCGCTTCCATTTGCGCCTCGGTCGGCATCTCGGGCTCGTCCGAATGGATGCGCGAGAGAACCCTCTCGATCTCTTTCATTTCGGAAACCCGAAGCTCCCGGTCTGAGCGCGCAAAGATGCCAAGGCTCCGCTTCGGCATCTCCTGCGTCCCGTGGATCGACACGACACCTCCGAATTCGAATCCGAAAGACCGATAGTCGCGCATGAAGCTCGTGCCGACGAAGCTGTCTATTTCACCCCACCGCGCATAGCCCGAATTTTCCTGGCACCAGCGCAGCAGCGGGTCGGCCAGCGCCAACCCGGAAAACGTGTAATGATTGATCCATTCAGGTGGAAACAGGTTCAACTCGGCTTCGGGCGCGAAAAAGCCAGCCCGCAAGGCGACGTAGCAGCCTGCTGGAGCGAGATCGGCGAAAAGGCTCTGGTGATCACGAAGAATCATGCCGTTTCGAACTTCCATTCTGTCCGAGTGCTCAATAGTCACTACGGAAGTGCGGCTCGGTTGGACCAAGATAGTTCCGCAATGCGTTGGTCGAGGGATTCACTGAACATAATACAAGGGTAGCTGCATGATCGATGTGCGTACATTGCGCCGGAGATTGCAACTTATGAGTGCAATATCAGACTGGAAATTCGCCTTAGGGCTGCATGTGCGCTTTGCCAACCCTACACTCCTATACCAGACATATCCACAGGAATGGATCGATTTCTATACTGCGAACGGTCTCGTGTTCCGGGACCCGACGGTCAGATGGGCCATGACGCATACAGGCATTTGCGATTGGTCCGAACTCGCGGAGCAGGACGAGAGCAACGTGTTCGGTCAGGCGGCCGAGTTCGGACTGCGCTATGGGAAGGCCGTCGCTGTCGGCGACGAGACCCGGTCCGCCGGTTTCTTCGCCCATCCTTCGCGAAGGATCGAACAGGCCGAAGTCGAGGAAGCGCACGCACTCCTCAAGCAATTGCACGACATGACGAAGGGCGTGGAACTTATGCCTGCGGAAGAGTTGAAGCGCCTCCGGGCCGAACTGCACCCCTGAGGTCTTCGCGCGGCACGAAACGAGTTCGCCCGTGCCGCGCGATAGCTTAAGTTGATCCCGCCGGGCTCGATTAGCCCGTCACGATCCCGTCCGCCGGGCCGAAGCGCGGCTTGGCGAATTGTTCCTGATGCCACAGCGGGTAGATCAGGGGCGGGCGGCTGACCTCGTCGAGGCGGGCGAGATCTTCGGTGGAGAGCTTGACGTCGAGCGCGCGGAAGTTGCGCTCGAACTGCGCCACCGTGCTACCGCCGACCACCAGCGAGGCAACGCCGGGACGGGTGAGCAGCCATGCCAGCGCGATCTGCGCCGCTTCGACGCCATGCGCCTCGCCGAGCGCGTTCAGCACATCGACGATCTTCCAGAGCCGCTCCTGATCGCGGATCGGCGGTTCGGTCCAACCCTTCGCCTGACGGCTCCCCTCGGCCACCGGATTGTCGCGGGTGTGTTTGCCCGACAGCAGCCCCGCCGCAAGCGGGCTCCAGACGGTCGCGCCGACGCCCTGATCGACCGCGATCGGCAAAAGCTCGTATTCCGCCTCGCGCGCCTCGAGCGTGTAGTGGATCTGTTGCGTAACGAACCGCGCCCGACCGGGCTTGTCCGAGGCCATGAGCGATTTCATCACCTGCCAGCCGGTATAGTTCGAGCAGCCCGCATAGCGGATCTTGCCCTGATCGATCAGCGTCTGCAGGGCTTCGAGCGTTTCCTCGACCGGGGTTTGGCCGTCCCATTCGTGGATATGATAGATGTCGATGTGATCGGTGCGCAGACGTTTCAGGCTGCGCTCACATTCGCGGATCAGGTGCCAGCGGCTCGCGCCCTCGCCATTGGGGCCGTCATCGATCGGCATCCGAGCTTTCGACGAGATCAGCACCTTGTCACGGCGGCCTTCCAGCGCCTCGCCCACGATCTCTTCGGCGGTGCCGGTGGAATACATGTTCGCCGTGTCGATCAGGTTCACACCGTGGTCGATCACGCAATCGAACAGGTCGCGGGCCTCGGCCACGCCCTGACTGCCGACCATCGCGAAGGGACCTTCGCCGCCGAAGGTGAAAGTGCCCATCGCGAGGGCCGAAACCTTCAGCCCGCTCCGTCCCAGCGTATTATAGTGCATGTCCCTCTCCTACGCGCCCAAGGCAGCGCTTGTCTCTTCGATGAGGATGCAGGCGACGGTGCCGCCCGCGTCCTGAATTCCCTTGGATTTCTCGCCGAACGCGGCAGCCTTGCCGTGCTGGGCTTCCATCTCCTTGGTCGCCTCCAGCGCCTCTTTCGCAGCTTGGGCTGCTGCGTGTGATGCCTCGGCGGGCGATGCGCCCGCCTGCGCCTGCGCGGCAATGGTCTCGGCGACCGGGTGCAGCACGTCGAGTACGGTCTTGTCACCCAGCTGCGCCTTGCCGCGCTGCGCGATCCCGTCGCGGAAGGCAGCCCAGAAATCGGCCAGCGCGGCGGTGTCCATCACTTCCGCACCGTCGAGTGCCTTCGCTCCGCGCAGGAAACCCGTTGCCATCAGCGTCCCCATGGTCGAGGGCGCGGCTTTCGCGATCGCGGCGCCCGCGGTCTTCATCCCGTCTGCCAGCGTCTCGGGCGCCTTTTCCTCAAGGGCGGCCGCTGCGGCGGCGAAACCCTTCGCCATGGTCAGACCCAGATCGCTGTCGCCGACCTTGCCGTCGAGCTCGATCAGGGCCTGTTTCTCGGCGGCGAACCGGTCCCGATAGCGGTTGAACAGACCCGGCAGCGCACTTGCATTCATCGTCATGGCAGCCCTCACTTCGCGATATGTTTGAAGAACGGCGTCGTCGCGCTGCGTTCGATGAGCGGCTTCAGCTCGTCATCGAGATGCAGGACCGAGATCGAGGCGCCCGCCATCTCCATCGAGGTCGCGAATTCACCGATCCAGACCTGCGCGATGGTCACGTTGCGCTCTGCGAACAGCTGCGAGATGCGGCGGTAGAAGATGTAGAGTTCTTCCATCGGCGTCGCGCCCAGCCCGTTGACGATGATCGCCACCTCGTCGCCTGCCGCGTAATCCTGCTCGGCGAAGATGCGCTCCATCATTTCGTCCACGACGGCATCTGCGGGCTCGAGCGTCTTGCGGGTGATCCCCGGCTCGCCATGGATGCCCATGCCGATTTCCATCTCGTCTTCGCCGAGCGTGAAGCTGGGCTTGCCGACCTCGGGAACGATACAGGGCGTCAGCGCCACGCCCATTGTGCGGGTGCGCGCCTTCGCCTTCTCGGTCAGACGGACGACCTCGGAGAGCGGCTTCATCTCGGCGGCGGCGGCTCCCGCGACCTTGTAGAGGAAGACGATCCCGGCGACGCCGCGGCGCTTGTGTTCCTCGCCCGGCTTGGAGGAGGCCACATCGTCATTGCCGACCACGGTGGCGGTTTCGATATCGTCGACCTCGGCCAGTTCCCCGGCGAGGTCGAAGTTCATGATGTCGCCACTGTAATTGCCGTAGAGATAGAGAACCCCTGCCCCCTGATCGACATGCTTTGTCACTTCGAGGATCTGGTCCGAGCTGGGCGACTGGAACACGCCGCCGACACCCGCACCGTCGAGCATCCCGTCGCCGACATAGCCGAGGAACAGCGGCAGGTGGCCGGAGCCGCCCCCCGTCACGATCCCAACCTTGCCGGGGACCGGGTTCGCTGTCACGAAGCAATGCAGATCGTCCGCGACATGGGTCACTTCCGGATGGGCGGCGTAAATCCCCTCCAGCATCTCTTCGACGAAATCTTCGGGTTTGTTGAGAAACTTCTTCATCGGATCACTCTGCTTTGCGTTGCTTGGGTTTTTGCTTGCGGCGCACGAAGAAGGCCGCTGCGAGAAGGATGAACGCGCCCACGACAAGGCGCTGCCAGGTGCTGGGGATGCCCACCAGAACCAGCGTGTTGCTGACCACGGTGATCAGGAGAACACCGGCCACGGTGCCCAGCACCGAGCCCGTGCCGCCGGTGATCCGCGCCCCGCCGAGAACGACGGCGGCGATCACCTCGATCTCGGTGCCGACCAGATCGAACGGGTTGGCCATGCGGGTCGCGCTGACATGGATGATGCCTGCGAGACCTGCGAGCGCCCCCGCGAAGGCGAAGACGAAGACATGCACCACGCGCTGGCCATAGCCGAGCCGCGCCGCGACCTCCGGGTTGCCGCCGGTGGCAAAGATCGCCCGCCCCATCAGCGTGCGGTCGAACAGGAACCAGGCCAGCCCGACGACGACCGGGAAGATCAGGAAATAGGCGGGCAGATCGACGGTCACGCCATTGGCGCCCTGAAACTGGTAGAGCGCGGCCTTGCCGAAGGCGGTCATCTGCGGCGGAAGCTCCATCAGCCAAACCGTACCCACGAAGGCCAGCAGGATGCCGCGGAACAGGTATTGCGTGCCGATCGTGACGATCAACGAGGGCACGCGCAGCCCGTGAACCAGAAGGCCGTTCACCGCGCCCAGAAGCGCACCGGCCACAACTGCAATCGCGATGATCGCCGTCATCGGCAGATCGGGCGCCACGGTGATCACGAATTTCGTAAGCGAATACATTGTCAGCGCCGCGATCGCGGTGAAGGAGACGTCGATGCCCCCTGCCGCGAGAATGGCGAAGACACCGAGCGCGAAGAGCCCGGTCACCACGCTCGCGCGGCCCATATCGATGAGCGAGCCCGGCTGCAGAAAGTTGGGGTTGATGATCGACACCGCCACGCAGATCACGACGAGGATGGTCAGCGTCACCATCTCGGGGCGACGTCGCAGGGTCTCCCAAATCGTCAGTTTGTCCTCGGGACGTTTGGGCGTTGATCGGTCATTCATCTCTTGCACCATGGTCATCAGGCAGCCTCGTTCGCCGAGCCAAGCATCGATTGGTAAATACGGTTCTCGTTGGTGGTCGCGGCGTCGAGTTCATCGACGAGGCGACCGCGATTCATCACGAGGATCCGGTCGCAGTTCTGCAGCAGTTCCGGCAGGTCGTCGGAGACGATGATCAGCCCGATCCCGCGCTCCGCCATCGCCTGGATCGCGCGGTAGATCGTGTCCTTCGACCCGACATCGACGCCGACGGTCGGGCCATGAAGCACCAGCAATTTCGGCTCGATGCTGAGCCACCGGCCGATCAGCACGCGCTGCTGGTTGCCGCCCGAGAGCGCCGAGACCGGCAGGTCGATATTGCCGGTATTGAGGTTCATCGCCTCGGAAATCTTGCTCGCCGCCTCGCGCCCCTTGCGCTTGTCGACGACGCCCCCGCGCCCACGGAGCCGGTCGAGGATCAGCGTCACCTCGTTCTGGTAGATCGACTTCTGCAGGAACAGCCCTTCGGAGAGGCGGTCCTCGGGGACATAGCCGATGCCGCGTGCAATCGCGTCCGCGGGGGAGTCGAGATGCACCCGCGCGCCGGAAATCTCGATATGACCGGAGCTCAGCGATTGATGGCCGGCCAGCGCGAGCGCGACCTCGTTGCGACCGGAATCCGAAAGACCGGTGATGCCAAGCACCTCGCCAGCCTTCAGCGAGAAGGCGACATCCTCGAAGTCCGCGCCGGAGCTCGCCCCCTCGACGCGCAGCACCTCTTCGGCCCGCGGCGTGCCATTGCGGTAGCGCATCGTGTCCAGTTCGCGCCCGGTCATCAGATGCGAAAGCTCGGCGCGGGAATAGTCCGCGATCGGGCCCTGCGAGATACACTCGCCATCGCGGAAGATGATCGCTTGCCCGCCGATGCGGTAGCACTCCTCCAGTTTGTGGGTCACGAACAGCACCGCCACGTCGCGTTCGAGCAATTTGCCGACCAGTTCGATCAGCGCGTCGACCTCGTGCCGGGTGAGCGAAGTGGTCGGCTCGTCCATGATAACCAGCCGCGCGTCGGCGGCGATGGCCCGCGCGATGGCGACGCGCTGCCGGATCGCAAGCGGCAGATCCCCGACCATTGTGTTAAGGAGTTTCGCCGTCGGCTCCAGCCCGACATTACGGATTGCCTCGCGGGCCGTTTCGCGCAGACGGCGGCGGTTCAGCAGCCGCATCAGGCGCCCGTTGCCGCTCACCAGTTGGTCGCCAAGCGCGACATTTTCCACGACGGAGAGGTTCGGCAGCAGGGAGAGGTCCTGATAGACCGTCTCGATCCCCGCTTCGAGCGACTGGATCGGCGACAGCTCGCTATGCGCCTGCCCATCGAGCACGATCTCTCCCTCGCTGGGCGCATGGGCGCCCGAAATAATCTTGATGAAGGTGCTCTTGCCGCAGCCATTCTCGCCCAGCAGGTGATAGGCGACACCAGTGTCGATCGTTACGTCGACGCCGCGCAGCGCGTGAACACCGCCAAAGCGTTTGTGGATGCCGCGCAGCTCCAGAAAATGTCCGTCTGACATCTGATTGCTCCCCCTGAACACCGGTCTTTTCCGTCCCATGCGCCGCAGCTCCTCCAGCCTAGGCACGGGCGGTTCGAAAGCCGGCCGGGGCTGACCCCCGGCCGACCGATTTTTTCACGTCTTAGAAAAGGGTCTCTTTGTAGGTATCCTTGTCGACGAGAACCATGCCGTTACCCACGACGAGCACGCCGTCACCGGCACCGGGGCGCACGCTGACACTGTGGTAGCCGTCGACACCCAGATCCATGCCGTCGGTGATCTCTTCACCCGCGAGGATCTTGGTGGCCAGCGAGTTCATCGCCATACCGGCCTTCTGCGGATCCCAGAAACCGATCGCGGTGATCGCCCCGCTGTCGAGATAGGCCGCCGAGGGGTTCGGCAGACCGGTGCCCACAAGGCAGACCTTGCCGGCCAGACCGGCTTCTTCGATCGCGCGACCGACGCCGAGCACATCATTGCCCGCCGAAGTCTGGAAGCCCTTGATATCCGGGTGCTTGCGCAGGATTTCCTTGGCTTTCTCGTAGGTGCCCTGGGCGTCGTCGAAGCTTTCGTTGTTCGGATCGACGAGTTCCATATCCGGGTATTTCTTCGCGTTCTCCTCGCCCGCGCCGACCCATTGCATGTGGGTGCGGCTGCCCAGCGAGCCGACGAAGGTCGTCCACTTGCCCTTGCCGCCCATGCACTTGGCCAGACGCTCGTTCAGCGCCGCACCATATTCCGCGTTATCGAAGGCTTCGACATCGGCCATGGTGTTCTTCTGGTTGTCGGCCTCGTGGGTCACGACGACGATGCCGCGATCCATCGCGCGCTTGAGCACGCCTTCGAGGATCGCCGGATCCATCGGCACGACGGCCAGCGCATCGACGCCGCGCGCGACGAGATCCTGCACGATCTGCAGCTGCTGGGCGGAATCCGCCGTGGCGGGGCCGACCTGCTCGATCTTCATGTCGGGATGTTCCTGCGCGTATTTCTCGACACCGGTTTTCATCCGGTCGAACCACGGGATACCGCTGATCTTGACGACCGTGGTGATCGACTTGCCTTCCTGCGCTGCGACCCCTTGTGCGCCAGCCAGCATTGCCGCCGTGGTCGCGGCCAACAGGCCGATTTTCAGTCCTTTGAATGCCATGATGATCTCCTCCCTGGATTACATTCTTCGGCTCAGTGTTTCGGAGCGCGCGCCGCGCGCCCCAGCGAAAAGCGTGTGATGACCTGGTCGACCAGCTCGAAGCGGTTGACCGCGAGGAAGCACAGCAGCAGCGCGCCCCAGGCGAAATCCCGCACGAAATTCGAGAACCCGACGAAGTTCAGCAGGCTCGACAGAAGCTGCAGCGTGATCGCCGAAAGCACGACATTCACGATGCGCCCATAGCCGCCCTCGGGCCGCACCCCCGCCATCACCGCGACAAGGATCGCGATCAGCAGATAAGAGGTGCCGTAGTCCCATTTCACGTTGATGTTCCGCGCCGCGATGATGACCCCGGCCAGACCGGCCATCAGCCCCGAGAGCGCGTAGGTCGTGATCAGGATGCGGTCGCGATTGAAGCCGCTGAACAGCGCCGCCTTCGGGTTGGCGCCGGTCAGCATCAGCTTCATCCCGTAGGGCGTGAAGCGCAGCACCCCGCCCAGGATCAAAGCAGCGCCGAGGAAGATCAGGAAGCTCGCCGGCACTCCGAAGATCAGGCCATTGCCCAGATCGTAGAGCGCGGGCGGCGATCCGATCGTTACCGAGCGCCCTTCCGAGAACACGACCGCCGCGCCGGTGAAGGCCATCTGCGTGCCCAAGGTGCACAGGATCGGCGTGATCTCGAAACGCGAGATCAGAAATCCGTTCAGCGCACCGCCCAGCACGCCGATGATCAGACATCCCCCGGCGAAGGTGATAGTGAACAGCACGGGCGCTTCGTCGACCGGGAAGATCGACAGCGCAACAAGCCCCGAGGCCACGCCAGAGAGGTTCGCAAGCGCGATCCCCGACAGGTCGATCCCACCGTTGCCGGAGCACATCGCCAGCATCACGCCGATCGCGAGCAGCCCGATCTCGGGCACCTGGTTCGCCATCGATTGCAGATTGTAGATCGAAAGGTAATTGCCGCCTGATGCCGCCCCGCCGACTGCTAGAAGCAGCACGATGAGCACGGACAACACAAACAGGTTCCCATCCAGTTTCGACATCTCCTCCCCCGCGCCGTTTACTGAAGAATTATCTTATTTACTAAATTCGTACTATTATGTTTACTAAAGTCAACCCCGTTTGTTCACTAGCTGCTTCGAGCGCGAGCGAATAAAAAGACCGAACTTTCCGAAGGCCCGTTGTGCAGTGCGGGAGGTTCGCCCATAGATTGAAGGCCACATGAGCGACACGATGGAAATTGAGCCAAAAAAGCCGGTCACCCTGCGCGAAGTTGCCGGGCACGCGGGGGTTTCCGCTGCCACCGTTTCGCTGGTCCTGAACGACAAGGGCGACATCTCGGAGGCCACCCGCGCCCGCGTTTTGGAAGCGGTGGAGGCGTTGAACTACACCCCGCGCTCGAATCGGGCGCGGACCGAAGTCACCAACACGATCCGCTTTCTCAAGATCGCGCGCCACGGCCAGACGGTGAATCGCGACCACAACCACTTCATCTCGGACTATATCGACGGGATGTCTTTCGAGGCGCTTCGCCGCGACTACGCGCTGCAGGTCGTGAGCTACGAACAGGAATCGCTGCATCAATTGTTGTCGAGCCTGGATGGCTCGGAACCGCGCGGCATCGTCGTGCTCGGCACCGAACTTTCACGCGAAGATATCGAGACGATCATCGAGCGCGCGCCGCTACCGACCGTGCTCATCGACACCTACCACCCGTTCCTGAAGGCGAATTTCGTCGATATGGACAACGATCAACTCGTCTACGATGCGCTCTCGCATCTGGTTTCGCGCGGCTTTCGCAAGATCGGCTATGTCGGAAGTTACAGCGAGGTGATGAACTTCCGACTGCGTCAAACGGCTTTCCGGAACGCGGCCGCAGCGTTCGGATTGCAGAGCGAGGACGCGCAGGAACTTTCGGTGAAGTCGACACTGGACGGCGCCTATGAAGAAGCCTTGACCCAGTTGGGCGACCGGCCTCTCGCGGATGCTTATTTCTGTGCGAATGACATCATCGCCTTCGGCTTCGTAAGGGCCTTGCGCGAATTGGGCCACAGAGTGCCGGAAGATGTTTCGGTCGTGGGCTTCGACAACCTTCCGACCTCGAGCGTCTTCGATCCGCCCCTGACTTCGGTCGACGTTCCGAAAGCGCGCATCGGCGCGATGGCGATCCGCCTGCTCGACGACCTCATCGCGACGGACGAGCGAGACCAATCTCCGGTGAAGGTCCTGATGACGGGCGAACTGGTTGTGCGCGATAGCGTGGCGGATTTCAAACCACGGCGCTGAAACGCGAGAGCTTCTGAAGCTGCGACGTAACTTTCAGCTGCCCCCCACTATCTCGTCGAGCGCACGGCAGAGCCGTTCCGTCACCTGCGCAGTGCCGGACGTGCCGCCGAGGTCGCGGGGGCGGCTTTCGGGATCCGCCGTCACGAGTTCGATCGCGCGCATCATTTGCGCCCCCGTCTCGGTCTCTCCGAGGTGCTCCAACATCATCGCCGCGCTCCAGAAGGTGCCGATGGGATTTGCGATGCCCTTGCCGGTGATGTCGAAGGCGGAGCCGTGGATCGGCTCGAACATCGAGGGCGCAGCGCGCTCGGGGTTGAGGTTGGCCGTGGGCGCGATGCCGATAGAGCCGGCCAGCGCCGCAGCCAGATCCGAGAGGATGTCGGCGTGCAGGTTCGTGGCGACGATCGTGTCGAGCGAACGCGGATCGAGCGTCATGCGCACGGTCATCGCGTCGACCAGCATCCGGTCCCACGTCACGTCGGGAAACTCGGCCGCGATCTCGGCGGCGATTTCGTCCCAGAGCACGAGCCCGTAGCGCTGCGCGTTGGATTTCGTGACGACCGTCAGCCGTTTGCGCGGACGTGCCTGGGCCTGCGAGAAAGCCACGCGCATGATGCGTTCGACGCCCGTGCGGGTGAAGATGGCGGTCTCGGTGGCGACCTCATGCGGCTGGCCGCGATGGCTGCGCCCGCCCTGCCCCGCATATTCGCCCTCGGAATTCTCGCGCACGATAAGCCAGTCCAGGTCGTCCGGGCTGACACCCGCAAGCGGGCTCGACAGGCCGGGCAGGATCCGGGTGGGCCGCAGGTTCGCGTATTGATCGAGCCCCTGACAGATCGCGAGGCGCAGCCCCCAGAGCGTCAGGTGATCGGGCACGTCCGGCGCGCCGACCGCGCCGAAGAGGATCGCGTCATAGGCCCGCAGCGCGTCGACCCCGTCTGCGGGCATGAACGTGCCTTCGCGCTGATAGCGTTTCGAGCCCCAGTCGAAGCGGTCGATCTCCAGCCGGAATGCGTTGGTCTGGCGGCTCAGGTGATCGAGCGCCGTTAGCGCGGCGTCGACCACCTCCGGCCCGATCCCGTCGCCGGGGATGGCCGCGATACGATGCACCCGGGTCGTCATGGCCGCATCACGCCTTCAGCCACGCCTTGAAGGCGTCATCGTAGTCGGGATGCCAGCGCGACAGCGGCGGGCGGTTCTCGGTGATGTCGCCCGCCGCCCAGAGGATGCGCTTCACATCGGTCGCGCGGTCCACGTCGTTGTCGGGACACAGGATGTAGAAATCGCCGCGCTCGATCGAGTCGAAGAGGAATTCCACGACCTGTTCGGGCGTCCAGGCGCCAGCGGGTTTCTCGGTGCGCCCGCCCGCGGTCAGCGGCGTGTAGACGAAGCCCGGAATGAACAGCCGCGCCTCGACCTTGCAGTCCTCGCGGTTGCGCAATTCGTGCTGCAGCGCCTCGGTGAAGGCCTTCACGCCGGCTTTCGACACGTTATAGGCCGGATCGCCCGGGGGCGTGGTGATCCCCTGCTTGGAGCCGGTATTGACGATCAGGCCCGGCGTGCCCGACGCGATCATGCGCGGCGCGAAAATCTGGCTGCCACGAATGATCCCGCCCAGGTTCACCTCGAGGATGCGGTCCCAGTTGCCTTCCTCATCGAAGATCGAACTGCCGGGCTGCATCCCCGCGTTGTTCATCAGCAGGTTGACCGGACCGAAGCGCGCCCAGACCTCGTCGGCGAGCGCCATGAGCTGCGCGCGGTCCGAGACGTCGGTCGCCAGCGTCATCACGTCCGCCTCCGCGGCACCCGCGGCGATCAGAGCGTCGGAGGCGGCGTCGAGCGCAGCCCCCGGCAGATCGGCGATGCAAACGCGCATCCCAAGCCCGACGACGTGGCGGGCGGCAGCGAGGCCGATACCCGAGGCCCCTCCGGTGACGACTGCGACATTGCCTTTGGCGAGAGCGGGATGCATGGCATTTCTCCTTTCAGTTCGGTGTCCGAGATCGCTGCGCGCTTCAGGCAGTCGCGCCGGCGAAGACCTCGAAATCAGTGTCGATGATGGTCGGCGCAGACGGGCGTTCTGGCGAGGCCAGAACCTCCTCGATCGCCTTCTTGCCGATCAGGAAACGGTTCGAGCGGACGGTCGAGAGCGGCTGGGGCAGTTCCTTGCCGATATCGAGACCGTTGAAGCCGAAGATGGCGAATTGGTCGGGCAGGCTGATGCCTTCGGCAAGGCAGTGGAAGACGCCGCCCACCGCCATGTCGTCGTTGGAATAGACCGCGACGTCGACCTGCGGGGCCGAAGCACGCAGGCGCGCCGTCTGCTCTCGCCCCGTACCGACCGAGCTGGGCCCGTCATCGATCGCATGCGCCTCGATGGAGAGCCCCGCTTCGGACAGCGCCTCGCACAGCCCGTCATAGCGCAGCCGCGCGCGGCGGTCGGCCTCCCAGTCATGGCCGACATAGCCGAAATGGCGGTAGCCGCGTGAAATCAGGTGGCGACCGATGGCGTGGCCTGCACGGCGATGCGAGGTGCCCACCGCGATGTCGATCGGCGTGCTGTCGATATCCATCATCTCGACGACGCGGATATCACTCTGTTCTAGCATCTTGCGGGTCGCGTCGGTGTGGTCGAACCCGGCCAGCAGGATCGCGGCCGGTTTCCAGCTGAGGATGCCGCGCACCACAGCCTCTTCGCGGTCCACATTATAATCCGTGGTCGAGATCACCGGCTGCAGGTCACTTCCCTCGAGCCCGGCATGGACGCCCTGCAGGACTTCCGGGAAGACGATGTTGGAGAGCGACGGGATGACGACGCCGACGAGGAAGGAGTCGAGCGAGGCCAGCGAGCCAGCGATGCGGTTGGGGACGTAGCCCATCGCGCGGACCGTCTCCATGACCTTCTCGCGGGTAGCTTCGGCGACGAGTCCCTTGTTGCGCATGATGCGAGAGACCGTCGACTCGCTGACATTGGCACGGCGCGCGACCTCGCGCACCGTGATCTTGCTTTTGCGGTCGGGCAATCGCTGCTTGGTCCCCATGACGCTTTCCTCCAATTCCTTTCGGGCAAGCCCGAGTCAATTACCCAGAAATGCACCTAGCGGCAGCGTTTTCAAAGGCCATACATGCATGGCGCGAAAACATCGCGGGGACCGTGGCGATCATACCTCCACGTATTTGCGCCACGGATGCGCTTCCTTGAAGCCCAGAACCTCGCGCGCCTTGCGGTTCGAGATCGGTGCCTCGTCGGCACCCATTTCACGGGTGATCGGCGTGTTCGGGCAGTATTTCTTCAAGAACTCGGTGGTCGGCATGTCGGCGGTGATCGTGTCGTTGACCGCGTTGAACACCTGATAGCCCAGACCGTCCTTCTCGATGCACAGATGCACGATCTCACCCAGATCGCGCGCGTCAATATAGCTCCAGGCGTTGCGTTTGCGGCTCATCGGGTTCTCGAGGAACCCCTTGAACATGCCGTATTCATGGGGCTCGATCACGTTGCCGATGCGCAGCGCGTAAATATCGGCGCCGTAGCGGGCGGCGAAGGCGCGGGCGGTCTTCTCGTTGCAGACCTTGGAGAGCCCGTAGCTGTCCATCGGATCGCTGTCGTAATCTTCCTCGAGCGGGAAGGAGTGAAAATCCTTGTCGCCCTCGGCGAAGCACACGCCATAGGTCGTCTCGGACGAGGCGATGATCACCTTGCGCACGCCGAGCTTCATCGCCGCCTCGATCACGTTGTAGGTGCTCATGACGTTGGCCTGATAGGTCACGTTATCGGGCTCGATCAGCACGCGCGGGATCGCGGCGAAATGCACGACCGCATCGGGCGGCGACGGCGGCGCGCCCTTCTCGAACCCGCCGAAGTCGTGGTGGGTGGTCAGCGCGTTGAACACGGCGCCGCTGTCGGTCACGTCGGTGATCAGCGTGTTCACGCCCGGGACGTCGAGCGGCTTGAGGTCGACGTTGAGCACATCGTAGCCCTTGCTCAGCAGATGCGGCACCGCATGACGCCCTGCCTTGCCGGTTCCGCCTGTGAATACTACGCGCTTGGTCATTTCAATCTCCGTTTCGTTCATTCGCTTTTTGGTTCGGCGGGACGGCCTCAGCCGGTCGCCGCCAGCATCACGCTTTCCTGCGTGGCGTTCTCTCGGGTCAGTTCGCCGCTGATCTTCCCCTCCTTCAGCACGATCACACGGTCGCTGATCGCCAGAATCTCCGGTAGGTCCGACGAGACGACGATGATCGACATGCCCTCCTCGGCCATCTTGCCCAACAGCGTGTGCACCTCGGCCTTGGCGCCGATGTCGATCCCGCGCGTCGGCTCGTCGACGATCAGAATCTGCGGACGGCGCGCGGCCCATTTCGCCAAGACGACCTTCTGTTGGTTGCCGCCCGACAGGTTGAGCACCTTCTGCTCGGGCGACGGCGTCTTGATGCCCAGCGCGCGGATATAATCCGCACAGGCCGCCGTTTCCTTGCGACGGTTCACGAAGTCGAAGCTGCAATAGTCACTCAGATGCGTCAGGGAAAAGTTCTCGCGCACCGACATGCCGAGGACAAGCCCTCGCGATTGCCGATCCTCGGTCACAAATCCGAGCCCATGCTCTATCGCGTCCGAGGGCGAGGAAATCCGCGCCGGTTTGCCGTTGATCGAAATCTCGCCGCTATGGGGGCGGCTGCCGAAAATCATCTCCATCACTTCGGTCCGTCCGGCACCGACCAGACCGAAGAAGCCCAGCACTTCGCCGCGATGCAGGTCGAAATCGACATCGCGCACGAACACACCTTCGTCCTTCACGCGCTTTTCGGTGAGATTGCGCACCGCCATCAGAACCTCGTCGGTCGCGTGGGAGGTGTGATGGCCGAAAAGCTGGTCGAGCTCGCGATCCACCATCAGGCGCACCAGCAGGTCGCTCGTCATCTCGGAGACGGGCCGTGTATCGACGGTGCGACCGTCGCGCAGCACGGTGACGCGGTCGGCGATTTCGAAGATTTCCTCGAGCTTGTGCGAGATGAAGACGATACCGACACCCTGCTCGGCCAGTTTGCGCGACATGCGCAACAGCGTCGAGGCCTCGTGGTGGCTGAGCGACGCGGTCGGCTCGTCCATGATGATGAGTTTGGAATTGTAGGAGATGGCGCGGGCGATCTCGATCAGCTGTCTCTGGCCGATCGAAAGCGTGCCGACCATAGCTTCCGGGTCGATTTCCACGCCAAGCTCGTGCAGCACCGCTCGAGTGTCCGCATTCATCTTGGTGCGGTCGATCAGGCCGGTCGGCAGTAGCGGCTCACGCGCGAGAAAGACGTTCTCGGCGACGGTGAGGTTATTCACCACTGCGAGTTCCTGGTAAATGATCGAGATGCCGAGCGACCGCGCATGGACCGGGTTCTTGATCACGACGGGTTCGCCCTCGACGCGGATCTCCCCTCCCGGATCGGCGCGCAGCACGCCTGTCATGATCTTCATCAGGGTGCTCTTGCCGGCGCCGTTTTCCCCTGCCAGCACATGCACCTCGCCGGAGTTGAGATGCAGGTCGACGTGGTCCAGCGCCTTCACCCCGGGAAAGGTCTTGGAAATGCTGATCATTTCGAGAAACGGTTTCATCGCGGCCTCAGGCTGAAGAATGTCAGGCGGGGCCACGCTTGGCCCCGCCCAGGTGTCGTCGGAAATTACTTGGTGTAGCTGTCGAGGTTGTCGGCAGTCACGACGGTCACACCGGTGTCGATGTTCTGCGGATCGGTCTCTTCACCCTTGATCTGGGCCACGAGATGCTCGACCGCCAGCTTGCCCATCGTGATCGGGCGCTGGACCATGATGCCGTCGATGAAGCCTTCCTTCACGCCCTTGATCGTGTCGGGCAGATCGTCGAACGCAAAGACCTTCAGCTTGCCTTTCTTGTCCGCGAATTCCTGCTGCGCGAGAACCTTCGCGACGGCCGGGCCGCCGACCTGGCTGATGCCGAAGATACCGGCGAGGTTCGGGTTTGCGCGCAGGAGCGCCTCGGTCACCGAAACGGCGCGTGCGAGGTCGTCCTCGGTGCCTTCGGTCGCGACCAGCTTGATGTCGGGATAGTCGGCCAGCGCTTCCTTCACGCCGTCGATCCGCTCGTTCAGGTTGGACGCACCAAGCTGACCGGTGACGATCGCCACCTCACCCTTGCCGCCGAGCGCTTCGGCCATGGACTTGCCCATGGTGACGCCCGCCTGCTTGTTGATCGTGCCGATATACATGCTGCGCGCGCTATTGGCGCTGTCGCTGTCGAAGGTGACGACCTTGATACCCGCATCGGTGGCCTGCTTGATGATGCCCTCGACCGATTTCGGCTCGTTGACCGAGATCCCGATCCCGTCGACGTGACGCGCCATCAGATCCTCGATGATCTTGACCTGCGTCGAACCCTGCGTGTTCGCCGGCACCACCCACTGGTAGTTCACGCCCAGCTCTTTCGCTGCCTCGGCCCCGCCGGTGTTGCAGTCGTCGAAGAACGGAACGGCCACCTTCGGCACGAGCGCCACGGTGATGTCCTGAGCATAGGACGCAGCCGCCCCCATACCGGTTGCCAGGGCCAGAACCGCCGCGGCGGCTTTCATTGCAATACGCATCTTCTCTCCTCCTCCAGACCCGACCACGCGCGGCAGGCCTCTATTGTTGATGCAGTTTCGGTTTTGCGCCCCGCACCGGGGCCTTCTTCGTCCGGATCTCGCGCCGCTCTCTCCTCTTCGAGACGCGGTCCGGCTTCTTGATCTTGTTGCTTTCCGGACGACGCGGCTCAGCCGCGGCCGCCCATCCGATTGCGCAGCACGTCCAGACTGACCGCGATCAGGATCACGCCGCCAGTAATGGCCTGCTGGGCATAGGTATTGATGTTGAGCAGCACGACGCCGTTGGCGATCTCGCCGATCAGGGCGGCCCCGATGACCGCGCCCAGCACCGAGCCAATACCGCCCGCAAGGCTGGCCCCGCCGATTGCGGCGGCGGCGATCACCTCAAGCTCCGAACCGAAGCCGGACGCCGGTTCTGCCGACAGGTAGCGCGAAAAGGCGATAACGCCGGCCAGCGCAGAGATTGTCGAGGACAGGACGTAGACCGCGAGCTTGACGCGCTGGACCTTCACCCCGCTCAGACGTGCCGCGTTCTCGTTGCCGCCCGTGGCATAGACGTGCCGACCGAAGCGGGTCCGGGTCATGATGACCGTAAAGACGAGCGTCAGAACGAGCAGGATCACCACCGGCACCGGCACCGGGCCGACATAGCCCTGTCCCAGAAAGCTGAAGCTCTCGGGAGTGTCTGGGGTCAACGGCACGCCGTGGGTAATCATATACATCAAGCCGCGCCCGATGCTCAGCGTGCCGAGCGTGGCGATGAAGGGCGGTAGGCCGATCGCGGTGATCAGCAGCCCGTTGGTCAACCCGAAGGCAAGCCCGACACCGAGCCCCGCGGCCACCGCCGCATATTGCGAGTAGCCCGCATCGAAGCAGAGCGCCGTGATCAGACCGGCGAGCCCCATCGCAGAGCCCACCGACAGATCAATCCCGCCGGTGATGATGACCATCACCATGCCGATGCTCATGATGGCGGTCAGCGAGAACGCCCGCGACACCCCCATCAGGTTCGACACGGTCAGGAAATACGGTGTGAACAAGCTGATCAGCAGCCCCATCAGGATCAACGCGATCAGAACGTTGAATTCACGCATGTGACGCAGTTGAAGCAATTGATGCAGGACTCGCATGGATTTCCTTTCCGATGGCGTGACCGAATTTTCCGACAGTGCCAAAACGCCCCTCCCTTCTCCGCGTCCCCGACCTTCCGCACGCACATCCGGCGCCGAACGCTTCGGCGGGGGCTGGCGGGTCGGACGGGGGTTCGCCCGAAATGCTAGCGCTGCCATTCCTCCTGTGACAGCGCTGTCATATTGCGAACCGCAAAGCCGTCTTGTCAATCAGCAAATAACAAAAACTTGTGTCAGGACAGGTGTCGGAAGGACGCGCCCTCCCATGCGGAACGTAGTTTCCAACCCGGTCAAAGCTTTTCAAACAAGGCGCTTGAGACATTCCGGCTTGTCATCGAAGCAGGTCCATGATGATACTCACGAAAATGACAGCGCTGTCATGCCAAGTGAGACCAGAGCGCGTCAACCGCAACAAAGGAGCCCGCGAATGCATCACGAAAGACACGAATCACCTCGCTCCCTTGCGATGATCCATACCGTCTCCGGGTTGATCCCGGAGCTTGAAGGCCTGGCGCAGGCCCACCTGCCCGACTGGAAAGTTTTCAACATGCTCGACGAGAGCCTTCTGCGCCTGACGATCCGCGACGGATCGGTCAGTCCGATGACGGCGCGCCGCCTGACGGGCATGATCTGGTCGGCGGTCGATGCAGGGGCCGAGGCGGTTCTCGTGACCTGCTCCAGCCTCGGCGGCGCGGTCGAACGCATCGCACCGCTCTGCCCCGTGCCGCTGATGCGCATCGACGAGGGGATGGCACAGGAAGCGGTCGCAAAAGGCCGCCGCATCGGCGTGCTCGCGACGCTGCAATCGACATTGACGCCCACCGCCGAGCTGATCGAGCGCGTCAGCCGCGAGGCCGGGGCGGACAGCGCCATCACGAGCCAGGTCGTCGAGGGCGCCTTCGAGACGCTGCAATCGGGCGACCGCGAGGGGCACGATGCGCGGGTTGCCGAAGGCATCGCCCGGCTCGCGCGCGAAAACGACGTGGTGGTTCTGGCACAGGCCTCGATGGCGCGCGCGCTCCAACGGCTCGAGACGAGCGCGGATGATCCGCCGGTTCTGACCAGCCCGACCTTGGGCATCGCGCATGTCGCAAGACTTCTGGCGCGCTGATCGCGCCTGGACAAACGATACTCAAGAGGAGGAGATATACATGAAATACAGAACCTTAGGACGATCTGGACTCAAGGTTTCGGTGCTCACGATGGGCACGTTCACGTTCGGGGGCGCAGGGGCTTTCAAGGCCGTCGGCGCCCAAGGCGTCAGCGAAGCGCGCAAGCTGGTCGACACCTGCATCGACGCCGGCATCAACCTCTACGACACCGCGAACATGTACTCGACCGGTCTTTCGGAAGAGATCCTTGGCGAAGTGCTCGACGGTCGGCGCGACGACGTACTGATCTCCTCCAAGGCGCGGATGCGGATCGCCGATGGGCCGAATGACGAGGGCTTTTCGCGCTATCACCTGATCCGCGAATGCGAACGCTCGCTCAAGCGGCTGCGGACCGACCACATCGACATCTACCACATGCATGAATGGGACGGCGTGACCCCGATGGAGGAGATGGTCTCGGCGCTCGACACGCTCGTGCAACAGGGCAAGGTCCGCTACATCGCCTGCTCGAACTTCTCGGGCTGGCATATCATGAAGGCCCTCGGCGTCAGCGACCGGAGCCTGCGCGAGCGCTTCGTGGCGCAGCAGATCCACTACACGCTCGAGGCCCGCGAGGCGGAATACGAATTGCTGCCGATCTCGGTCGATCAGGGGCTGGGCGTACTGGTCTGGAGCCCGCTCGCCGCCGGTCTTCTGTCGGGCAAGCATCGCCGAGGCAAGGACACCCCGGAAGGCTCGCGGCAATTCGCGGGCTGGACCGAGCCGCCGATCCGCGACGAGGAGAAGCTGTGGAACATCGTCGATGCGCTGGTCGAGATCGGTGACGCGCATGGTGTCTCGGCGGCGCAGGTCGCGCTGGCGTGGCTGCTGACGCGTCCCGCGGTCAGCTCGCTCGTGATCGGCGGACGTAACGAACAGCAGTTCCGCGACAATTTCCGCGCAGTGGATCTGGAGTTGAACGAGGACGAGCTGAAGCGCCTGCACGAGGTCAGCAAGCTGCCTGTGATCTATCCCTATTGGCACCAGCAGCAATTCGCCTCGGACCGGTTCAGCCCGGGCGACTGGGCCCTTCATCGCGATTATATCGAAAGCTGATAAGGTGTGCGCCTTCGTCTCAGGCGAAGGCGCGCATCCAGTCCAGACCATCCTCTGTCCGGCCTGCCGGGCGATATTCGCAGCCCACGAACCCTTCATAGCCCAGTGCGTCAAGTTCGCGCAGAATGCGCGCGTCGTCGAGCTCGCCGGTTCCTGGCTCATGCCGATCCGGCACCGCGGCGATCTGAACATGCCCGATGATCGGCGCCATCTCCCGCAGCCCCATCAGCACGTCCCCGTGCAGAATCTGTCGGTGATAGATGTCGAATTGCAGCTTGAGATTGGGCAGCCCAAGCTCCGCGATCAGATCGGCAGCGAAGCTGAAATCATCCAGAAAATAGCCCGGCATGTCGCGCGAGTTGATCGGCTCGATCACCACATCGAGCCCCTGTGCCCCGGCCGCATCACAGACCCTCCGCAACGAGTCGCGATAGGCGGTCAGCGCGGTCACATCTTGGCGCGAGGCGAGCCCACTCATCACATGCACGCGCCCGACCCCGGTCGCCTCGGCATAGCGCAAAGTAGTGTCGATCGAGGCGCGGAATTCCTCGGCGCGATCCGGCAATGCGGCCAGCCCGCGATCGCCCGCCTCCCAGTTGCCGGGCGGCAGATTGAAGAGCGCCTGCGTCAGGCCGTGCGCCCGCAGTCGCTCCGCGATCGCCTCGGGCGGGTGGTCGTAGGGAAAGAGATATTCGACCGCATCGAACCCGGCCTTTTTCGCCGCGGCGAAGCGGTCGGGAAACTCGTGCTCGGTGAACATCATCGTCAGGTTGGCGGCAAATCTGGGCATCGCTCAGCCCTCGCTTGCGGGCGCTGCAGCAGGCAGCTCGAGCCCCGCGATATTCGCCAGCATCCGCGCGACAGAGGCATCGTCGTCGCGCCCCATCCCGGCCGCCGCCGTCATCACGAACATCTGCAGAGCCGTCCCGGCGATCGGTGTCGGGAATTTCAGGCCCCTCCCGATATCCGCCACGATCCCGAGATCCTTGGTGAAGATATCCACCGCGCTGCGCGGGCTGTAATCGCCCTCGAGCACGTGCGGCACGCGGTTCTCGAACATCCACGAATTGCCCGCTGACGCGGTGATCACCTCGTAGACTTTCTCCAGGTCCAGATCCATCGCCTTGGCGAAGGTGATCGCCTCACAGGCCGCCGCGATATGCACACCGGCGAGAAGTTGATTGACCACCTTGAAGGCCGCGCCCGTGCCTGCCTCCTCGCCAAGCTCGTAGACCTTGGCGGCGACACTATCGAGCGCCGGGCGAATGCGGGCAAAAGCCGCCGCCGGGCCCGAGCCCATGATCGTCAACTCACCGCTGGCGGCACGCTGAGCACCACCGCTGATCGGTGTATCGAGATAGGTCACGCCCGCCGCGGCGCAGCGCTTGGCGAAGACGCGCGCCAGATCGGGGGCCATCGTGGCGCAGGACATCACCACGCCGCCCTCGGACATGGTCGCGACGGCGCCGCCCGGTCCGAAAAGCACCTGGTCTGTCTGGTCGGCGTTGACGACCACGGCGATCACCAGTTCCGCATCTTGCGCCCCCGTCGCAGGGTCGGCCGCAACCGCGCCGCCAAGCGCCGCGAAACGCTCCATCGCATCGGCATTCACATCGACGCCCGTCACCGCGAACCCGTCTCGCAGCAAGCTCTCGGCCATGCCGAAGCCCATCGATCCCAGACCGATGACACAGACCTTCGTCTCTTGGGGTGACTTCATGCGGAATACCTCTCAATCGCCGATTTCTAGTCTCAACCTGCCCCCTTCCAGCGTCCGTCTTGCGCTTGCATTGCTGGAATGATAGCGTTGTCATTACATCGTTAGCCCGAGCTGCAACGGCTTTGCAAGGGCTATGTGAAATCGCCGCCCCGCGCCGTCGGGGCGATCGGCGATCTGTGGACCGAGGGAGGAATTTCCATGCTGATCGGAGCGGTCGCCGACGATATTACCGGCGCCACTGACCTGTGCCTGATGCTGTCACGCAGCGGGTTGAAGACGCGGCAGGTCATCGGCCTGCCGGGGCCGCAAATGGACCTGTCGGGCGCCGATGCGGTGGTGGTCGCGCTGAAGTCGCGCACCATTCCGGCAGGCGACGCGGTAGAACTGTCGCTGAAAGCGGCGAAAGCCCTGCGCGCGGCCGGGGCGCAACGCCTGATGTTCAAATATTGCTCGACCTTCGACTCCACCGACCACGGCAATATCGGGCCGGTCACCGAGGCCCTGATGGAGTTCAACGGCACGACCCTGACCATCGCCTGCCCCGCCTTCCCGGCGACCGGGCGCACGGTCTACAAGGGCCACCTTTTCGTGGGCGACCGTCTGCTGTCGGAAAGCCCGCTCAAGGACCACCCGCTCACCCCGATGCGCGACCCCGATCTGGTGCGGGTTCTGGGGCGGCAGACGACGCTGAAAGTCGGCCTGATCGACGTCACGACGATCAGGCAGGGAGAGGCCGCGCTGCGCAAGGCGTTTGAGGCCGCCCGCACGGCTGGCACCCGCGTCGTCGTCACCGACACGATCGACGAATCGGACTTGATGACGCTCGGCGCGGCCTGCGCGGAGATGCCGCTGATCACCGGCGGCTCGGGCATCGGTCTGGGCCTCGCCGCAGCGCTTCGCGACCAGAGCGACGCGCATAGCGCCTCGGATCGGATGCCAGCCCCGGAAGGCCGCAGCGCGATCCTCGCGGGCTCCTGCTCGGTCGCGACCCGCGGCCAGATCGCGGCCGCTCAGGCGGCAGGGCTGCCGAGTCTCGCGCTCGACGTGGAGGCGCTGACCGAAGGCCGACAGAGCGCGGATGAGATCGCCGACTGGGCCATCGCACAACCCGCCGACAGCACCCCCCTGATCTATTCCAGCGCAGATCCGGCGCAGCTCGGCAAGATCCAGTCCCGTCTGGGCCGAGACGCCTCCGGCGCACTGGTCGAAGACACGCTGGCCGCAATCGCCGACCGCCTGCGCGACGCCGGGTTTACCCGCATGCTGATCGCGGGCGGCGAAACGTCAGGCGCGGTGACGACGGCGCTCGGTGTGCGCCTGCTCGACATCGGCCCCGAGATCGACCCCGGCGTGCCGTGGACGATGAGCCTCTCCGGCCCGCGCCTCGCGCTCGCGCTCAAATCAGGCAATTTCGGCGCCGAGGATTTCTTCCTCAAGGCGTGGGACCTGCTGGAGCCGGAGGCCGAACATGTCTGACCAAACGCGCCTGCGCGACCAGATCTGCACCATCGGGCGCTCGCTCTTCGATCGCGGCCTTACCGCCGGGTCTTCCGGCAATATCTCGGCGCGGCTGCCCGATGGCGGCTGGTTGATGACGCCCACCAATGCCTCGCTCGGCACACTCGATCCGGCCCGGATCTCCCTTTTCGACCGGGACGGCAACTTCGTCTCGGGCGACAAGCCGACCAAAGAATCCTTCCTGCATTTCGCGATGTATGACGAGCGTCAGGAAGCGGGCGCGGTGATCCATCTGCACTCGACCCACTCGACGGCCGTCTCGATCCTGCGCGACATCGATCCCGAGGACGTGCTGCCGCCGCTCACGGCCTATCACGTGATGCGCGTGGGCAAGCTGCCGCTCGTGCCCTACTACGCGCCGGGCGATCCCGAACTGGCCGAGGCCGTGCGCTCGCTCGCCAGCGCGCATCATTCGGTGCTGCTCGCCAATCACGGCCCTGTCGTCGCGGGCACCAGCCTGTCGAACGCGCAATACGCCGCCGAAGAGCTGGAGGAGACCTCCAAACTGTTCCTCGCCCTGCAGGGCCACGCGATCCGCCCGCTGACCCCGGCGCAGGTCGCCGACCTGCGGGAGCGCTTCAATCTCTGATCCGAATTTCACGACCTATCGACCCAAGCGGAGTATCCAATGACTAAGACCCAGGAAACCATCGGCTTCATCGGCACCGGCCTGATGGGCCACGGCATGGCCAAGAACATCGTCGAGAAAGGCTATCCGCTGACCGTGATCGCCCACCGCAACCGCAAGCCGATCGAGGACCTGGTCTCGCGCGGGGCGACCGAGGCGACCTCCTATGAAGACCTCGCGTCGCGCTCCTCGATCATCTTCCTGTGCCTCACCGGCGCGCCGGAAGCCGCCGAGGCGGTCGCAAAGCTGACTCCGGGCCTGAAAGAGGGCAGCGTCATCGTGGACTGCTCGACCGGCGAGCCGACCGTGACGATGAAGCTCGCAGAGGACATGGAAGAGATCGGCGTCGCCTATGCCGACGCGCCGCTCAGCCGCACCCCGAAAGAGGCCTGGGAAGGCACGCTCGATTGCATGGTCGGCGCGGATGAAGAGCTGTTCGCGCGCATCGAGCCCGTGATCGACACCTGGGCGGGCAAGATCGTACGCGTCGGCAGCCTTGGCGACGGCCACCGCATGAAGCTGCTCAACAACTTCATCTCGCTGGGCTATGCCGCGCTTTATTCCGAAGCCCTCGCACTGTCGCGCAAGGTGGGCATTCCGATCGAGCAGTTCGACAAGGTGATCCGGGGCGGCCGGATGGATTGCGGCTTCTACCAGACCTTCATGGGCTACGCGCTCGAGGGCAACCGCGAGGCGCACAAGTTCACCCTCGCCAACGCCTACAAGGATTTGCGCTACGTCGAGTCGATGGCGAATGCCGCCACTGTCGCAACGCCGCTCGCCAGCACGGCCAAGAACGCCTTCGCGATGGCAATGGCCACCGGCGGCGACGGCCCTGAAGACTACGTGCCGCATCTCGCGGATTTCGTTGCACGCGCGAACGGGCTCGACTGAGCCCACGCACCTCCCGGAAGCGACGGCTCAGCCCGGCCGGATATGGTCGGGCTGAGCCAGCTCATCGGGACGGTCAACCGGGATAATCGCGCGTCATCTGCAGCGATCGGCTTCCGGCGGCATTGATCGGTTGGGCCTCGGCCCGCTCATTCGAATATCCGACCGGGAAAGATGCGCCTCGAGACCGATGTCGCGCAGGAGTGCAGGCGGGAGGTCTCGCGGGTCGGTGAAGCGGCGTCGTTTTCGGAGACGACACGCGAGACGCCAGAGCAGGTTCTTCATGGGACAGATGCTCTCTTGGGGGGCAATCTGACGCCCCTCAGCCAGAGCCATGTTCCGGCCGAAGGCATCACGGAAGCTTCAAGTTCGCCTGAGGGCGCCCTCAGTTGCGACCGGGCAGACGAAGCCGGCCGCTTGCGAGCAACACGCCGAGGATGGCGACGAACACACCCAGAATCTGTTGCCAGCCGGGCATCCGCCCGAAGGCGATCGCGACGAGAAGCGCGGCGACAGGGACGAGGTTGAAGAGGACCGAGGTCGCGGCCGGCCCACGCACCGAAATGCCGACCTGCCAGAACAGATAGGCCAGGACCGAGCCGCCCAGTGCCATGTAGAGAACCAGCAACTGGGTGACCGACCCAGACTGCACCAGTTCTTGCACCGGATTTCCGACGAACAGCGAGATCGCCACGAGCCCGAACGCTCCGAAGACCATTGTCCAGGTCGCGGTTTCCACCGCAGATGCCTCGCGAACCCAACTGCGGCATCCGATGGAGTAGAGCGACCAGCCGATGCTTCCGATCAGGATGAGAATGTCGCCGCCGGAGAACCGCGTTCCCGAGAACGCTCCGACCGTCATAGCGACGCCGACCAAGCTCACAATCATTCCGACGATCGCGGTCCCTTTCGGCAGGCGTCTTTGAGCCAGCGCATCGAGCAGATTGGTCGTCAGCGGCGTCGTGCCCATGATCAGGGCAGCGGTGACCGGGCTCGAACTTTGCATCCCCAGAAAGAGGGCGGCGTTGAAGCCCGCGACCCCGGCGACGCCGAGAACCGCGAAGGCGGGCCAGTTACGCTTGAGCACCTGAAAATTGATCCCGCGCGAAACCCCGAGCCAGATCACGATCGCAACCGCTGCGATCGCGAAGCGGCTCGCGGCAGCGGTCCAGGGAGAGAGATGTTCGAGGGCGACGCGGGTCGCCTCGAAATTGGTGCCCCAGAAGATTGCCGCCAGCGCGCTTAGGGAGAGCGCACTGCCGTCTGACATGGAGCGTTTCGCTGGAGGGAAGTCGATTGCGGACATGATGGCCTCATCCAGTGGGAAGACGCCGGCTGATTACGCTTTTCATTTTGGGAGGCGTATAGATAATACTGGCAATCAGTTTTCCAAAAATGGAAGCAAGTCTTGCGACTTAATTGGGATGACACGCGGATTTTCCTCGCTCTGGCGCGGACGGGCACCCTCTCCGGGGTCGCCCAGAGCCTTGGCCTTGGGGTCGCGACGGTGTCGCGCCGCGTCGATCGGCTGGAGCAAGCGCTCGGCGTGCCTCTCTTTCTGCGCCACCAGAGCGGCTACCGTCTGACCGATCAGGGCGAGGCGCTCTTGCCGCATGCAGAAGAAGCGGAGCAGGCGATACAGGGCTTTTCTCAAGGCGCGGGGGCGGAGGCCGAAGTGGCGGGCCTCGTGCGTCTGGCAAGCTTCGAGACCATCGTCGCGCCCATTATCGTGCCGGCGCTCGCGCCGTTGCTGGCAAGACATTCCGGGCTCGATGTGGAAATCCTTTTCAGTGCCGCAGTCGTCAATCTCCATCGTCGCGACGCCGACCTGGCGCTGCGGTTGTTGCGCCCAGAACATGGTCACCTTCTGGTGCGTCAAGTGGGCGTTCTGGGGGTGGGCCTTTACGGGCCGCCGAGCGGGGACCGACCCGAGCGCTTCGTGACCTTCCCCTTTCCCGAGGAGAGCGGGGTGAAGCTGCAGGTCGAGTGGGCCCGCGCCTTCGGGGCGGACCAAGCGCCGCGCCTGGCGGTCAACACCTTGGCGGGACAGATCGAGGCGGTGGCGCGCGGCGTGGGCGTGGGCGTGCTGCCGCACCTTCTGGCCCGCGCGGCAGGGCTCAGGCTCCTGGCGGATCGGCTCCCCGACGGATCTGCGATGGAGCATCCCATCTACATGGCAATCCACGCCGATCTCGCGGCATCGCGCAGGGTTCGGGCGGTGGCCGATACGCTCATCGAAGCCCTCGAGGCCCGTCGCGCCGAGCTGGCAGAACCGTGAGTGCTCATGCGATCCGGAAATCGCGGCAGATCAGCCAGAATGAAAAGCCCCGCGACACGGCGCGGGGCTTCTCGTGTCTCCTAGACTAGATGCGAGTGATCAACCGTAGACCAGTTTCGGCAGCCAGATGATGATCTCCGGGAAGAACATGCACAGCAGCAGCCCCACCACCTGAAGCGCGAGAAACGGCAGCGCCGAGCGGAAGATGTCGCCCATCGGAATTTCCGGCGGCGCCACCCCGCGCAGATAGAACAGCGCGTAGCCGAAGGGCGGCGAGAGGAAGCTCATCTGCATGTTCACGAGGTAGAGCACCCCGAACCACAGCACGAGATCGTCGGGATCGCTCAGCCCGAAGGCCTCGGCCCCAAGCGCCTTCACGATCGGCACGAAGATCGGCACACAGAGCAGCAGGATGCCGACCCAGTCGAGGAACATCCCGAGAATAATCAGCACGAGCTGCATGATGATCAGGATGCCCCACGGCCCGAGCCCGGTCGCCTCCAGCGCGTTCTGCACGAATTGCTGTCCGCCCTCGAGCACGTAGAGCCCGACGAAGATCGTCGCCCCGAACATGATCCAGATGACCATCGCCGAGGCCTTGAGCGTCGTGATCGCGGCCTCGCGGATCGTCTGCCAGTCGAGCTTGCGGTGGATGGCGGCCACGATGATCGCACCGAAAGTGCCGATACCCGCAGCTTCCACCGGGGTCGCGACGCCGGTGAAGATCACGCCCAGCACGATCACGATCAGCGAGATCGGCGCCGACATGTTGCTCATCAGGCGGACCTTCTCGCGGCCCGTGATACGTTCTTCCGGCGGGATCGGCGGGCCCATCTCGGGGTTGATCGCACAGCGGATCAGCACATAGGCCACATACATGCCCGACAGGAGAAGGCCGGGGATTACCGCACCGATGAACAACTCGCCCACCGATTGCTCGGCCACGACCGCGTAGATGATCGCAAGGATCGACGGCGGGATCAGGATCCCGAGCGTGCCGCCCGCCATGATAGACCCCATCGCGATCTTGGCATTGTATCCGCGATCGAGCATCGCCGGCAGCGCGATGATCCCCATCGTCACCACCGCAGCCCCGATCACACCCACCATCGCGGCAAGCACCGTCGAGGCAATGATGGTGGCCGCGGCCAGACCGCCGCGCACACCGCCCAGCACCTTGTAGATGACGTCGAACATCTCGTTGATGATCCCTGCCCTCTCCAGCATTGACGCCATGAAGATGAACAAGGGGATCGCCGAGAGCTGGTAGTTCGTCATCAGCGGGAAGATGCGGCTCGGCACGATGTTGAGCGCGCGTTCGTCGCCCAGCACGAACAGGAAGACACAGGCCAGACCGCCCGTGACGAAGGCCAGTGGAAGCCCTGCCATCAGCAGGACGACCAGCGAGCCGAACATGATGAGTGTCAGCCACTCAATTCCAATCTCAAGTCCCATGTATCAGCCCCTGCCCATCACGACCCGCAGATCCTGCGCGAATTTTGAAATGCCCTGCAGAACAAGCAGCAGAGCGCCGATCACCATGACCCATTTCATCGGCCACAGAGGCACCTCCCATTCGTTGAAGCTGATCTCGCCCCAGCGGACATTCGCATCGGTCCATTGTCCGAGATTCCAGTTCGCCAGCATCTCGCCGGTCGGAATTTCGCCGCGCGCCCATTGCGAGATGAGCCCGTTGCCCGTGGGCACGGCGATTGCATCCATCGCAAAGATCCACGACGTCACCAGAAGCGTGCCCGCGAAGATGAAGAAGAAGACCGAGGTCAGCAGATCGACCCACGCCTTGCGGGGTTTCGACAGCGGCGCGTAGAAGATGTCGACGCGCACATGGCTCTCGGTCAGCATCGCGTAGGCACCCGAGATCAGGTACTGCATCCCGAACATCAGATACATCGCCTCATGCGCCCAGTTCGTCGGGCTGTTGAAGACGTAGCGGCTGATGACCTCGAAGTAATAGACGAAGACCGCGATGATCGCCCAATAGCTGACGAACTCGCCCGCCTTGAGCGAAATCCGATCGATCCAGCCTGTCCAACCTTTCGAGACATGGCGGGAATCGTCTTTCATCTCCTCTTCCTCGAGCGCTTCGAGACGCCGCTCGACCTCGCTTTCCTCGTCATGCTCGGGCAGCGAGGCGTTGGCGCGCCGCACCAGCATCGGAAGCAGGAGCGCGTCAATGACGATCCCCGCAAGCAGCACCCAGAAAGCGTATTTCGAGATGCTGCGCCATTTTGCGAGCACGGCGGCGGCGGCGTCCTTCTTCGGGCGCGCCTCTGTGAGATCGGCCTGAGCCTGTTCGATCAGCGACTCGCCATCCGCGACCCGCTTCTCGGCGCGATCGACATTTCGCTGCGCGCGCTTCTGCGCAAAGCTGCCCTCTTCGGCGGCGGCCAGCTCCTCGCGCAGCTTCGGAAGATCGGCCTGCGCGGTGTCGACCCGCTCTTGTTCGCGGCTCAGAGAACGCTCGGCCATACGCACCACGTTCGACATGTCCGAAACCGTGCCGCGCGCGTTATGGCCCTGTGCATTCGCGTAAAGAATGGCGATGAAGACCGGAATGAAGAGAAAGCCCAGCAGGCTTTTCACATAGAAGCGATGCAGTCCCAGCATCCCCCCGGTCACGAGAATGAAATAGCCCAAGGAGAGCGAATAGCGCCGCTCCGTCTTGCGTGGCCGGTTGGCCAGAGACGCCGCAATGATCGGAAACAGGATCAACCCTGCCCAATAGGCCCAATGCGGTAGAGTGAAGTCGATATTGGGCATTGCCCACCCCCTGTTGTCGGGACATGCCCGGCCATCAGTTGAACCGGGCCCGCGCCAGAGGGCGGGCCCGTCAGACTGTCTTCGAGATCAAATCAGAGCTTCAGTTCCAGCCCGTCGACCAGATCGGGCATCACATAGCCGAGCGAGCCGGACATCATGTAATCGAGCTGCGTCTTGAAGATCCGCGCACTGTCCCTGTCGCGGTTCGCGTACTTGAACCAGATCGGGACGGCGACTTCGGTCATCAGCTCCACATCATCCTGGCTGAGGCGCGTGACCTCGGTCCCGTCGGCCTCGAACTTTGCCCAGGCTTCCTGGTCGGCCTTCTGGATCGCCGCGTGATGCATGTCGGAATAGACGTGGGTTTCCATTTCGACGAACTGCTTCATCTGCGGGCTGAGCTTGTTCCACGCATCCATGCCCACGGTGATGTCCATGATGTCGACCGGCTGGTAGAGCGACATCATGCCGGGCGGGCCCATCGAGATATAGCTGGTCACCTGACTGAAGCCGAGCGCGTAGTTCACCGCAGGGCCTACATAGTCCGCCACGTCGATCGTGCCCTTCTCCAGCGCGGGGAAGATTTCCGAGCCCGGAAGCACGGTGGTCTCCGCCCCGATTTCGCCGAAGACGTCGGCGACCATGCCGCCGGGAAGGCGCATCTTGCGACCGCGGAAGTCGTCGATCGACCGGATCGGCACCTTCGAGTGGATGATGTTCGGGCCGTGGTGGACGGGGCCCACGAAATACATGCCTTGCGCCGCATAAAGCTCGCGCGCCATTTCCAGCCCGCCGAGGCCGTAATAGAACACGTCGAATTCGTGCGGATTGCGCAGGCCGAGCGGATAGGACGTCAGGAACACGCCCGCCGGGATGATGCCCTGCACGTAGATTGTGAAGGGGTTGACCGCGTCGAGCACGCCGTTCTTCACCGCGTCGTAAAGCTGGAAGTCGCCCACGACGTCATTGGCGCCGAAAGGCTGGAAGGCCAGCTCGCCGCCGGTCTTTTCCTGAATAGTGGCGCACCAGTCCTTGAAGGTCTGAAGGCCGACGCCGCCCGGCCACGAGGTCTGGATCTTCCAGGTCGTGCCGTTGGCTTGGGCCGAGGCGATATGCGGCGCGGCAAGGCTGGCGGCGCCCGCCGCCGCAAGAGTGCGCAACGCATGTCTGCGAGTGGTCAGATGTTTCATGGTTCCTCCCCGTTTTGGTTGCGACCCCGACGGACGCGGGGCCGAATGAGAGGGAGGTCGAAAACACACGATGGCACTCCTCCAAGCACATCGCGACTTCGTGAGACGGCGTGATCGCCAAGGCTTCCAGCTTCTCCTCAAAAGCGGAAACCCACTCTCCTCCCCCTGTATAGGCGAGGTTTGCACGGGTTTTGTTTTTTCGCAAGTATTCACGAATTTGCGTGCGTTCGTGAAATATCCCTAAAATTCCAACGGGGGCGGCTCAGGGCCGAGCTGCAGCCCTTGCCCATTGCAATACAGGCAACGCTGCGGCGACTTCAGGTCGATGGAGAAACACTCCTGCCAGATACTTCCCTGCTGCGCGCGCTTTATCGCCTGTTCGCGAGGATGAATTCCCCGATCTTCTCGACCAGCAAATCGCGGTCGTGGTCGAGGGTCGCGACGTGGAACGAGTTCTCCAGCCAGACCAGTCCGACATCCGACGATCCGACATCGCGCAGGATCCGCAGCCCATTCTCGGGAGCGACGACATGATCGATGCGGGACTGGAAGACCAAGATCGGCTGGCGCAACTCCGGCAGCATCGCGCCCGTGGCACAGGTCAGCACGAAGCGTTCGCGCATCGTGGTGGACGGAATCCGGTCGTAACAGATTTCGCGCCGGTCGGGATGGCGGATATCCGAGCCGATGCCGCGCTGGAACGGCTCGGGTCGATCGCCGAAGAGGCTCGCAACCTGATCGGGGCGATAGAGCCCGGTCGAGCCGTTGATCGTCACGACGCGATCGACCTGATCAGGAAAGCGGATCGCGAGGTTGAGGGCGATGGTCCCGCCGAGAGACAGCCCCGCCACAACGATCCGGTCGCACTCCTGCCGCAGCGCCGCGAGCGCCGCCTCCACCGAGGCCAGCCAGTCCCGATATCCGGTCTGCGCCAGTTCCTCCGGTGTCGTGCCGTGACCGGCCAGCAGCGGCACGCGGACGCTCGCCCCGCTGAGCCGATGCAGGCCATGCGCGACATGAGCCACGCTTTGGGGCGTGCTCGTGAACCCGTGCAGCAACAGCACACCCGTGCGGGAGCCCTTGAGGTCAAAGGGCGCGGGGTCGGTATCGTAATCCATCGGGTCTCACACTGGCAGTCGGCATTTGCGGCGCCATAAGACGTCAGGTGTTCCGCGAGGTTCAAATAGGCTTGTGTGATCGGGTGATCGCGAAATTGGATCACCCCCGCCGCGGTGTCAGCCTAGGAAGATCGTACGGAAATCCTGCAGCAATTTCGTGTCGACCACCTTGCTCCAGGCCATCGCGATCGTCAGTTCCGGGCTCCAGCCCGGCACCGGGAGGATCTTCAGCGCGGCCGGCAGACTGTCGGCGGCGCTGATCGGGTAGAAGGTCAGGCCCCGCCCCTCCGCGACGCGCTGGAAGATCACCTGCACGTCCCACGCTTCGTCGACAACCACCGGATCGAGACCGCCCTGTGCGAAGGCCGTGTCGAGCAGGGCCCGGAACGAGCGCCAGTTTTCCCGCAGGCCCATCACGAAGGACCGCTCGCGCAGCGCCTCGAGCGACAGCGCCTCGACATCGCGCGGCACGACGACGCCGATCCGGGTGGACCAGATAGGCTCCTGCGCGACGGCCGGGTCTTGCACGCTGTCATGCGCCAGCAGGAAGCCGATATCGATCTCGCCCGATTTGAGATTCCGCATCATCGTGTCCGTCGACATCACGTGCATCTCGACCTGACAGCCCGGATAGCTCTGGTGGAACCGATCCAGCCCGGCGGAAATCTGCGACGACGAGGCCAGTGCGGAATAGCCCACGATGATATGCCCGCGCGCGCCGAGCGCGTTCTGCCGCGAGGCGCGGATCGTGCGCTCGAACGTGGCAAGGGTCAGGCGCGCATCCTCCAGAAAGATCCGTCCTGCCTCGGTGATCTCGAACACGGTCGCGCTGCGCCGGAAGATCGCAAAACCAAGATCGGTCTCGGTGTCCTGAATCGTCTTGCTGATCGCCGGCTGCGCGATGTTGAGCGCCTCGGCGGCGGCGCGGAAACCACCCGCATCCGCGACCGCGATCGTGTAGCGCAAGTGGCGAATGCCGATGCGCGTTGGGCCCATGAGTATCTCTCCCTGTCGTCCTCCCCGGAGCGATAACGAACCGCGATCACCCGATCAAGCTTTGCTATTTGAATAGGTAGTCCCCGTCAGGAATGCTCTGGCCGGCGCACAAGATCGCGGGGAGGTGACCGGTGCAGAGAGGATTCATTGATCGAGCGTTTCGGCGACTGTCTCACGGGCTGATGCTCGTGGGCGGGCTGGGCATCATCGTGATGATGGGCAACATCACGCTCGACGTGGTGCTGAAGGTATTCTGGAACGCCCCGATCCAGGGAACGGTCGAGATCTCGTCCTATTATTACATGGTCGCGATCGTCATGCTGCCGATGGCGCTGGTCGAATATGACGACGAGCAGATCAGCGTCGATCTGCTGTTCAACCATTTTCCCGACTGGCTCCAGCGGATCAGCCTGCTGATCACCTTCTTCGCGACCGCGGCGATCCTGTCGGTGATGACGTGGCGCACGGGTCTCGACGCGGTCCGCGCCTTCAAGGTCGGCGAAGTCGTGATGGGCAGCCGCGAGATCATCGTCTGGCCCGCCCGTTGCATGTTGCCGTTGGGTTTCGGGCTTGCGTCCGTGGCGGCACTCTTGCGCGCCGTGCTGCTTGTGCAAGGCAAACCCGTCACCAAACTGCATGATACGGAGTCCGCGGCATGAGCATGTTGACCATTGGGTGGATCGGCGTCGCGAGCCTGTTCGGACTTCTCGCGCTGCGGATGTCGATCGGCATCGCCTTGATGATCGTCTCCTTCATCGGCATCGCATCGATGCTGAACCTGACCGCCGCTTTCGGCATCGTGAGCGCCCTGCCCTTCAGCTTCATCGGGGATTGGTCGCTGACCGCGATCCCGATGTTCCTGCTGATGGGCTTCGTCGCCGCCAATACCGGGCTGACGAGTGGCGCCTTCGACCTGCTTAAGATGCTGCTGGCGCGGGTGCCGGGCGGTCTCGCCTCGGCCAGCGTCGGCGCCTGCGGACTGTTCGCGGCGGCGTCGGGCTCGAGCATCGCGACCACCGCCGCGATGTCGCGCATCGCCGTGCCCGAAATGCTGCGCGCGAAGTATCACCCGTCGCTCGCGACCGGCGTCGTGGCCGCTTCGGGCACGCTCGGCTCGCTGATCCCGCCGTCGATCCTGATGGTGCTCTACGGGATCTTCACCGAGCAGTCGATCGGCCAGCTGTTCATCGCGGGCGTCGTGCCGGGCCTGATATCCGCGCTGATCTACATGGGAATGATCACCGTGCGCTGCGCGGTGAACCCGAAACTCGCCCCGCGCACCGCCGAGCCGTTCGACATGCGCCGCTTCCTGAGCCTGCTGTGGTCGGTCTGGCCGTTCCCGGTCCTGATCATGGGCGTCCTTGGCGGCATATTCGGGGGCTTCTTCACACCGACCGAGGCGGGCGGAATGGGAGCGACTCTCGCCGTTCTGATCGCGCTGCTGCGCCGGAGCCTGACATGGGAGGCGATGCGCGCCGCGATCCGCCAGACCGTCGTCGCCACCTCCTCGATCTTTTTCCTGTCAATCGGGGCGATCATGTTCACCCGCTTCATGGGGCTGTCCGGCGTGCCGCGCTCGCTGACCAACGCGATGCTCGCCGTCTCCGACGACAAGGTGGTGATCATCCTGATGGTGGCGGGGCTGTTCGTGATCCTCGGCATGGTGATCGACTCGATCGGCCTGATGCTGCTGACTCTGCCGATCCTGCTGCCGGTGCTGGAAGCCGCCGACATCAACCTGATCTGGTTCGGCATCATCACGATCAAACTCCTGGAGATCGGCCTCGTGACGCCGCCTGTGGGGCTCAACCTCTATGTCCTGCACAGCGCGCTGTCGGGGAAGGTGAAGCTCGGCAACATCATCTCCGGTACGACCTGGTTCATCGCGATGGACCTGCTGACGCTCATCCTGCTGATCGCGTTTCCGGCGCTCAGCCTCTACCTGCCCGCGCTGATGGCCGGGTGAAACGACAACTCATTTACCGTTCCAAAGGGAGGAAACCTGTGAACATGACGTCGACGATGAAGACCGCGGCGATCGCCTTCGCGATGATGACCACCGCGACCGTGGCGAGCGCGGCAGACTACAACGCCAACCATTTCTTCGCCGAGCGCCACTCGATGGTGCGCGGCCCCTACGTGGAATTCGCCAAGAAGGTTGCGGAAGAGACCGATGGCGAGATCAATTTCACCGTGTTCTCCGCAGGCTCGCTGCTGCCGCCGGCCTCCTCGCTGCAGGGCGTGCGCGACGGGATCGCGCAGGTCACCTATCACGCCGGGACCTACACCCCCTCCGAGCTGCCGATCGACAATCTCATCGGCAACATGGCTTTCTACAACACCGACCCGCTGGTCATGGCTTTCGCCTCGACCGAGTTCGGCCTGACCAACCCCGCCCAGCTGGCGGAGTGGAAAGCCAATGGTGTGGTCTATGGCGGGGGCTATTCGACCTCGCAGTACTTCATGCAGTGCAACACCCCGGTCCGCACGCTGGCCGATATCAAGGGCAAGCGCCTGCGCATGGCGGGCGGCGCGTGGTCGCGCTTCGCGGAATTCGTAGGCGCCGTACCGGTCTCGATGCCGTCGAGCGAGATGTATACCGGGCTTGACGCCGGCTCGCTCGATTGTGCGGTCGCGGCGGCGGATGCGCTCGACAGCTTCAGCCTGAAGGATGTCGTCACCGACATGAACACGCTCGCGATCGGCAACTACTACGCCGGGTTCGAATGGGGCTACAACGTCGCCTTCTGGCAGTCGATCTCGCCCGAGAACCGCCGCGTGCTGTTCAATGAGATGGCCTATTACCTCGCAGAGCACCGCATCGCCTTCGACAAGGATGTCGAGAAGGCCGTGAACTCGGCGAAAGAGAACGGCATGGCCGTAGCCGAGCCGGATCAGGCCCTGAAAGATGCGCTGGCCGAATTCGTGGTCGCCGATGAAGCCACGCTGATCGCCAATGCCAAGGATCGCGGCGTGAAGGATCCCGAAGCGATCCTCACCGAGTTCAAGGCGCTCGTCGACAAGTGGGACGGGCTGCTCGCCAATGTGGACACGACCGATGTGGACGCGCTGGCCGCGCTTGCGCGCTCAGAGATCTACGACAAGCTCGACGAGACGACCTACGGCGTCTACTGAGACCGACTGGGATCGAGACCAAAAGAAAAGGCGGCTTTCGAGCCGCCTTTTCGCGTTCTTGTCCAGCAAGGTCGCGCGCCGCCATTGTCCCGCGTTTCCCTGGATCAACCGCGACCGGACGCCTCTGCCTCCCGCGCCTTCTCGATCAGGTCCGTGACCACCGGGTTCGGAAAGCGGCGCTGCAGCGTCACCGCGTAGAAATCCTCACCGATATCGAGATCGAACGGTGCGGTCACCAGCAACCCGTCGCGAAGCTCGTCGGCCAGAACGACGGCGGGCGTGATCGCAAGCCCCGCATCCTCGCGGGCCAGAAGGCGGATCATCGCCATGTCGTCAACCTCCGCCGCCACTTGCGGACGCAGCCCGAGCCGGGTGATCAGGCTGTCGAAGCCGGTTCGGATCGAACTGTCGGTCGGCAGAATCACGGGTTCCTCGCTCAGCATCTCCTCGAGCGTGGCATGCCGCAGCCGGTGCGGCGTGCCGTGCAGCAAGACCTTCTGTTCGGCGACGCGATGCGCGACGAAGCTCGAGAACACGTCGCGCGCCGGCGGCTCCGTCGTCAGCACCACGTCAAGCGCCATCGCCTGCAGCGCCTCGAACAGAACGCCCCCGTTGCCCGAACGCAGCACGATCTCCACATCCGTGCGCCCGATGAGCGGCGCGAGAAATCCGATCTGGAAATTGCGCGAAAGCGTGGAGAGCGCGCCGATCCTCACCGCCTGACGTCCCGCCGAGGCCTGTCGCAACGTGGCCGCAAGCTCTTCGCCCGCCTCGAAAATCCGCTCCGAATAGTCGAGCGTGATATGCCCGACCTCGGTCAGCACCAACTGCCGCCCGCGCCGCTCGAACAATTGGTGACCGATCCGTGCCTCAAATGTGCGGATCTGCGTCGAGAGTGCCGATTGCGAAACGTTCAGACGCTCCGCCGTGCGCGTCAGGTTCCCGTCCTTCGCGACTTCGTGGAAATAGCGCAGATGATGGTAGTTCAACTCTGACATCGTTCTATTAAACAGAACGAAAACCCACAAACAATGAATTTTTCTTCACACCAAGCCGCCGCTACCTCTCCCGGGAACGAACTGGAGGTTGCCATGTCTTATCTCTTGCTGCTGCCCGCTGCGCTTTTGATCGCGGTCGGCACTGATTTGCTTCTGAGGCCTGCGGAGCGGGCCGGAGCGCGACTGCGTGGGCCGGAGCTGGCCTCACTTCTGGGGCTGCTCGCGACGGTGAGCGCGGCGGTGACGCTTGCGCTGTCGGGGCCGACGACGAGCCCGCTCATAGGCATGGCGGGCATCGGTCTCTCTGCGCGCATCGACATCGTCAGCATCTCGCTGGCACTGACCGTCGGCTTCGTCGGCTGGGTGGTGCTGCGCTTTTCGCGGGTCGCGCTCGATGGCGAAGCGCGGCAAAGCTGGTTCATGGGCTGGATGAGCCTGACACTCGCCTGTGTGCTTGCGCTCGTGGTGGCAGGCAACCTGTTCCAGCTGGTGATCGCATGGATCGCGGTCGGCACCGGTCTGCACCGGTTGCTGCTGTTCTATCCAGAGCGCCCCGGCGCGCAACGCGCCGCGCGGAAGAAATCGCTCAGCGGGTTGGTCGCGAGCGGTGCCCTGCTGGTCGCGGTGAGCCTTCTCGCCTATGGCTTCGGGACCACCGACATCGCGCGCATCCTCGAGGCCGCGCGCAACGGGCAAGGGCCGCAGACGCTTTGGGTCGTGGCGGGGCTTCTGGGCGTCGCTGCGGTGTTCAAATCGGCGCTGATCCCGACCCATGGCTGGCTGACCGAGGTGATGGAGGCCCCAACCCCGGTCTCGGCACTGATGCATGCGGGCGTGGTCAATGCAGGGGGCTTCCTGCTGATCCGCTTTGCCGACGTGATGCTCGCCGCGCCCGGCGTCCTCGCAGTGCTGGCGCTGGTCGGCGGGCTCAGCGCACTCATCGCGGCGGCAGTGGCGACGACGCAATCGGCGGTGAAGACCTCGCTTGCATGGTCCACCTGCGCACAGATGAGCTTCATGGTGCTGCAATGCGGACTGGCGCTGTTTCCGCTGGCGCTGCTGCATATCGTGGCGCATTCGCTTTACAAGGCGCATGCCTTCCTGTCCTCGGGCAGCGCGGTCGCCGCGGTGGCGCAGCAGCGCCGGCCCGGCCCGGTCGCGGTGCCGGGCGCCGGAGCGGTGCTGCGCGCCTTCCTTCTTTCGCTCGCAATCTACGGCGGGGCGCTCGCGCTCTCCGGGCTCTGGCACGAACCGCCACAGGCGATCGCGTTGGGGGCGATCCTCGTCTTCGGCGTCGCCTACCTGATCGCTCAGGGGCTGGCGGAGGCCGCGCCGTGGCCGCTGTTCTGGCGCACGACGCTTATGTCTCTGGGCGCGACCCTTGGTTATTTCGCGCTGCATTGGGGGGCAAATGCGCTTTCGGCGGGCACCCTGCCGCCCCCGCCCCCGGCCGACCCGCTGATCTGGCTGGTGATGCTCCTGACGATCGCAGGCTTCGGCCTCGCGGCCTGGGCGCAGGCGACCTTCCCGCTTTGGGGCAGCCATCCGGCTGCGGCGGGGCTGCGGGTCCACCTCATGAACGGTCTCTATCTTAATGCGCTCACCGATCGGCTGATCGGGCAGACGCCCCTCAAGAAAGGTTAAGGCTATGAGTTTCCACAGCTATCAATTCCCCGGCGCGACCTTGCAACTCTTTGCCGCAGCCGAAAAGACGCTGGCTCAGATCCCGCCCGCCTTCGGGCTGGAGGCGACGGTGGCGGTGAACCCCTATCTCGGTCAGGCCGGAGAGAGCCGCCTTCAGGCCGCGACCCGGCTGGCGCGGGTGGCGGGCGCCCGGACGACCGCCCCGCGCGAGGCAATAGCCCAGTGGCTAGAGGCCGGGCGGCTCACGCAGCAGGATATTTCGGCCGCCGCGATCGAGGCGGGGCTCGACCCCGATCAGGTGCGAAAGGCGCTTCACGCCCCCTCGCCCGCGTATCGGCCCGATCCGACGCTGGCCGATCTGGCCGCGAAGGAGACCGGACAGGACTGGCCCGCGCTGATCGCGGACCGGGTCGGTCTCTGGGCCGGCGGGCATTTCGACAAGGGGCAAGCGCTCTGGCCTGCGCCGGAGGGCGCGGCCTTCAAGGCGTGGCGGGCGTTCGCGCTGCGCGACCTGACGCCGGGTCTGCACGGGCTGCGCGGCTTCTGCGCCTTCGCGGCGAGCCTGCCCACGGATGCGCGCGCCGCCTTCGCGGAACTGACGGGCCGGCTTGGTCTGAGCACCGAGGCCGCGCCACTCTACCTGCATCGGCTCGCGATGAGCCTTGGCGGCTGGGCGCAATATGCGCGCGGGCTTGGCTGGGCGGACGGGCTGAAAGGAGAGCGCAATGCGCTGGCGTTCGAGATGCTGGTGATCCGGCTCGCGTGGGAGGTGGCGCTGCTGGAGTGTTTCCGCGACCGGCTCTCCGCCCCGTGGACGCGGGCGCTGAAAGACCATGCCGCGCCGCTGAATCCGAGCCTCGATCTGCGCATCGATCTTGCACTGCAAGAGGCCGCGGACCGGGCCGAAGAACGGGCCTTGGCGGAAACGCTCGCAGCGGCGGACGAACGGACCGGCGCACAGGCACCCGACATCCAGGCGGTCTTTTGCATCGACGTGCGGTCCGAACCCTTCCGGCGGGCCTTGGAAGCCGCCGATCCCGGCGTGCAGACGCGCGGCTTCGCGGGCTTCTTCGGTCTGCCGATCGCCCATCGCGGGCTGGCCTCGGACCAGCGCGACGCGCGGGCGCCGGTGCTGTTGGAAACAGGGGTCGAGTCGCAAGTCGCGGTGAGCGACAAGGCCGATCAGGCCGCGCGGATCGCCCGGCGCGCCACTCGCGCTTGGGGCCGGTTCAAGCTGGCCGCGGTGTCGTCCTTCGCCTTCGTGGAAGCGGCCGGGCCGCTGTATCTGGGCAAGCTTTTCGGGTCGGCGATGGCGCAGGAAACGGCACCGACCCCCGAGCCCGTGCCCGCGCTTGACCTGCCCTCCGATGAGCGGATCGCGCTGGCGGGCCGGGTGCTGCAGGCGATGTCGCTCACCTCCGATTTCGCGCCGCTGGTCCTGATCGCGGGTCACGGCGCGCATGTCACCAACGCACCGCATGCGAGCGCGCTGCAATGCGGGGCCTGTGGCGGCCATGCGGGCGATGTGAACGCGCGGTTGCTCGCGGAACTGCTCAACGATCCGGTGGTGCGCAAGGGACTGTCCCGGAACGGCATCGCGATCCCGCCGGAGACGCGGTTCCTTGCCGGGCTGCATGATACAGTCAGCGACGAGCTACGGCTGTTCGAGGACGGGACGGCTGCGGTGCCACGGGCGCATCTGGTGCAGTTGCAAACAGCGCTCGCGAAGGCGGGCCAGATCGCCCGGACGGCGCGGGCGCAGACCCTCCCCCGCGCCGGGTCGGGGGCAGATCTGCCCCGGCGGGGCAAGGACTGGTCCGAGTTGCGGCCCGAATGGGGGCTGGCCGGTTGCCGCGCCTTCATCGTGGCCCCCAGGGCGCGGAGCAGGGGCTGCGATCTGGGTGGGCGAGCCTTCCTGCACGATTACGACTGGCGGCAGGATGCGGGCTTTTCCACGCTCGAGCTGATCCTGACCGCCCCTGCCGTCGTCACCAGCTGGATCGCGCTGCAATATAACGGCTCCGCCACCGCGCCCGAGGTGTTCGGGGCCGGCAACAAGCTGTTGCACAACGTGGTCGGCGGCATCGGTGTGTTCGAGGGCAATGGCGGCGATCTGCGGGTCGGGTTGCCGATGCAATCGATGCATGACGGCGAGCGGCTGCGGCATGATCCGCTGCGGCTCTCGGTGATCGTCGCGGCCCCGACCGAGGCGATCACCGAGGTGCTGGAGCGGCATCCGCAACTCAAGGCGCTCTTCGACAATGGTTGGTTGTCGCTGCAGGCGATAGACGATGCGGGCCGGATCGTGGCGCGCTATGAAAACGGTTCGTGGGTGGAGCGGGACCAACAGTCCCAGATCCGCGCCGCGTGACCGTAAACGCCGCTCGCAACATCGGGGGCTGCCCGCGCCGCAACTGCTGGGGCGCGGGCAGCCCAGAAGACTCTGCGGCTCTGCTAGATTGGCATTGGTGTTGGGGTCTCTGGGGTCTGGCCCAAGAACTCCGGCTTAGGGCAACACCGGGATCTGGCGAAGCTCCTCGAGTTCCTTCTCGGACATGTCCAACGCATCGCGGGTGACGTCGTGAAGCTCCTGCATTAGCGATTGAGCCTGCTCGATCTCCTCCTGCGTGATCGGACGAGAAGGATGGGCAAAGAAGCCAATGGAACGGTCCAGTTCCCCAAGTGCAATCACCTTCCCGTAACGCAATCCAAAACGCGAAGCGGCGCCGAACACGTCACTCTCATCGCCGTCGGAGAGGTCCGCCCAATCGCAAATACCCTGATTGGAAATCGCCCATCGGACGGTCGGGTCCACGAAAACGAGCTGTTTTTCGGTGTAGTAATCCACCCATTCTTTCGGGTACGTCACATAGCTCAGGGTCGGATTGGCAAAGCGAATGTGCAAACCCAAGGCGAATTTCCAATCGGTGATCCGATTAAGGCGCTGCAAGCGGTCTTCGATTACACGCAGCTGATCCAATCTTCGCCTCCTGACAAGTTCAGTTTATTTTGCGCCGATCCCTATGGCGTATTCTGAGCCGTTTTGCCGAAGCTTACGATTTGTGGATTCGGTAGGAAAGAGCGGACGCCGACAAGGCCCAACTGATCTGCCTCGGCGCACTCTTTCAGGTTTTTCTCAGCGGATTTTTCTCTGTCCGCTCAGCCAATCAAAGCAGAAACTTCGCCCTGGCTTCCCGCAGCGCGCGGGCCATTTCGAGATACCCGGCATTGCTGTTATTTCGATGCATCAACTCATAATGGTCCGCCCAGCGCTCAATCTGCGACCGCGGCACCTTGTCCGACCACGCGCCTTTGCGCAGTCGGATCGCCCCGTCATCCAAGTATTCGATTTCGATAGAAGGCTCCGTCATGAAAATCTCCGCCTGTTTGTAATTGGGGCCGGAGGGCTTGCGATCCGGCCCCGGGCGCACAGGAAAGTCTTTTTGAAAAATAAATTCTCTCGAATACCTATTTGCTATCAAAGGAAGACGGCAGCATTCACCTGAGGAATTCCGGACCTTCAGCTTCGATAACGGAGAGTTGATCGAACTTTCTGCATGGTGCCGCAGGCCTCGGGACCCAAACAACCCTACCGGCTCCGACCGATCGTCGAGCTCGCCAGGCTCTGCTCGGCGTGGTGCGTGCTTTTGGATTTCGCTGAGCGGCAAGGTTGCGTCCGCAGCGCCGCCGAAATGCATAAGGGGCAGGCTCCAGCCTGCCCCGTCGCAACCTGGATTTATGGTGCGATCATTCGGCGACGAGTTCGCCGCTTTCGATCTGCTCGCGCTCGATCGACTCGAAGAGCGCCTTGAAGTTGCCTTCGCCGAACCCATCGTCGCCCTTGCGCTGGATGAATTCGAAGAAAATCGGCCCGATTACCGTCTTCGAGAATATCTGCAACAGGATCTTGGTCTCGCCGCCGCCGAGGACGCCCTCGCCGTCGATCAGGATGCCGTGCTTCTTCATCCGATCGACCGGCTCCTCATGCCCGGTCACGCGGTCATGGCTGAGCTCGTAATAGGTTTCGGGAGGGGCAGGCATGAAGCGGATCCCGCGATCGGCAATCGCGTCGGTCGCCTCGTAGATGTCGCGCGCGCCCACGGCGATGTGCTGGATGCCCTCGCCCTTGTACTTCTTGAGATAGGAGACGATCTGGCCGGTTTCGCCGCGATCCTCGTTGATCGGGATGCGGATGCGCCCGCAGGGCGAGGTCAGCGCCCGGGAATAGAGGCCGGTATATTTTCCCTCGATGTCGAAGAACCGGATCTCGCGGAAATTGAAAAGATCGCCGTAGAAGTTGAACCACTTGTCCATGTTGCCCTTGAAGACATTGTGGGTCAGGTGGTCGAGATAATAGAAGCCCACGCCCTTCGGCTTCGACGTCTTCAGCCAGTCGAATTCCTCGTTATAGGGCGAGGTGTCGTAATATTGGTCGGTGAAATAGATCAGACTGCCGCCGATCCCCTTGATCGCAGGCCAGTCGACGGTCTTGTCCGTGCCCTCGTAGGGCTCCGCGCCGTTCTTCACCGCGTGATCGAAGGCGTGCCGCGCATCGACGACGCGCCATGCCATCGAGGGGGCGCAGGGCCCGTGCTCTTCCACGAAACGGGCCGCGAAGCTGTCGGGGTCAGCGTTGATGACATAGGTGATGTCGCCCTGCTGCCAAAGCTCGACCGGCTTCGATTTGTGGTTCGCTACATGCTCATAGCCCATCTTCGCGAAGAGGTCGCGCAGTTCCTGCGGATCCGGATGTGCGAATTCGACGAATTCGAACCCGTCCGTGCCAGCGGGATTCTCCTCGGTGATGGTGGATTGCGGGGCGTCGTGGGGGAACGGTCCCATGGGTTTCTCCTCCTGTTTGCGCTAAGAAGAGGGTAGCCTGGGACGAATGCTCGTTCCGCGCGAAGTAGCGCGTAGGGGCGCCAATTTTTGCGGAAATATTGCATCTAGGGGGAATTCGGCGCTAAATCTCCGCATGATCGACCATATCGACAAACGCCTGCTCGCGGAACTGCAGCAGAATGCCCAGCTAACCTCGCAGGACTTGAGCGAGCGGCTGAACCTGTCGCCAAGCCAAGTGGGGCGCAGGCGGCAGCGGCTCGAGGCCGAGGGGCTGATCCGCGGCTACGGCGCGCGGCTCGATGCGGCGCGGCTTGGGCTTGCCGTGCAAGCCTTCGTGCAGGTGCAGATGCAGCGACACGGGGCGGAACCGGCGCAGCAATTCTCGCGCCTCGTCTCCTTGCAGCCCGAGATCACCTCCGCTTGGACCCTGACGGGGGAGGCGGATTATCTGCTGCGCGTCTACTGCGCGGATCTGGCAGCACTGCATCGGCTGATCCACGACGTGCTGCTTGCCCATCCCACCGTCGCCCGGGTGCAGAGCCAGATCGTCATGCACCAGTTCAAACAGGACGCGCCGCTGCCGATCTGAGCGCAGAGCGCGTCGGGAGCGGTCTCATGAAAGTCATTTCATTGCACATGAAACACTGCCATCCTGCCCCGAGGAGGATTTGCACCGCATGAAGCTCGAGGAATTCTTTCCCTACCGTCTCGCGATCGCCGCCGAGGCCTTCTCGCGCAATCTCCAGGATGTCTATGCGCGCGAATACGGGCTTACGCGAGAGGAATGGAGGCTGATGTCGATCCTCGACGGGGTCGGCCGGATTTCATCGCTCGACATCGCGCGCCGCACCACGCTCGACAAGGTTCAGGTAAGCCGGGCAGCGGCGCGTCTCGAAGCGCGCGGGCTGATCCGGCGCTTCGTGCCCGACAGCGATCGGCGGCTGCGTGAGTATGAATGCACCGAGGCAGGCCGTGCGCTCTATGGCGAGGCCCGGCCCAAGGTGAACGCCCGGGCCCAGACGATGCTCTCCGCCCTGCCCGAGGAAGCGCGCGCCGGGCTCGAAGCCGGGGTGAATGCGCTGATCGACACGCTCGAGCTCGATATCCGTACCGAGCCCGAGCGGGACTAGCCGACCAGCCAGAGAGAGATCACCGGGAAGGCCACGATCAGCGAGATCCGCACGATATCTGCCACCCAGAACCACAGGATGCCGCGGAACATCGTGCCCAGCGTCACGTCCGGCAGAACCGAGCGCAGCACGAAGACATTCATGCCAACAGGCGGCGTGATCAGCGAGATCTCTGTCGCGACCACGACGATCACGGCGAACCAGATCAACGCATTGTCGGGATTGGCCAAAAGCCCTGAACCGAAATCGAGCTGGTAGATCACCGGGTAGAAGATCGGCACCGTCAGCAGGATCATCGACAGGCTCTCGAGCACCATGCCCAGCAGCATGTAGATCAGTACGATGATGATGATCACCTCGTAGCCGCCCAGCCCGAGATTGTAGACCAGTTCGGCCAGCGCGTCGGGCAGGCCCGCGAAGGTGACGAAATTGCCGAAGATCTCGGCTCCGATGACAATCGCGAAGATCATCGCGGAGGCGATTGCCGCATCGGTGAGCGCCCGCCAGAGCGCGCCGAGCCTCAGACCGCCGACCGCAGCCGCGATCAAGACGGCCGCAGCGGCGCCCATGCCGGCGGCCTCGATCGGAGTAAAGAACCCGCCATAGATGCCCACCATGATGAAGACAAACAGCCCGAGCGTCGCGAGCACGCCGACGATGTCCTGCCGCTTCATGGCAAGGGGCTCGCGCACTTCCGGGGCGAGTTTCGGGTTCAGCCGCACTGCGACCATGACCGACACGAGATACAGGCCTATACCGAGCACCCCGGGAACGATCCCCGCGATGAACAGCTTGCCGATGTCGCTCTCGGTCAGAAGACCGAAGATGATCATGATGACCGAGGGCGGGATCAGAATGCCCAGCGTGCCGCCCGCGGCGATGGCGCCGGTGGCGAGCGAGTCGTGATAGCCGAAGCGGCGCATCGATGGCATCGCCACCTTCGACATCGTGGCCGCGGTCGCGAGCGACGAACCGCAGACCGCGGAGAAGCCGCCGCAGCTGAGGATCGTGGCCATCGCGAGCCCGCCACGCATCCGCCCGAAGACCCGGTCGGCGCCCGTGAAGAGACCGCTGGCGATCCCCGATCCGGCCAGCACATTGCCCATGAAGATGAAGAGCGGCACGACCGAAAGCGAATAGTTCATCCCGGTCTCGAAGACGGCGCTGCCGACCATCGAGCCGGCCGCCTCGGCGCCGCGCATCCATGCGAACCCGGCCCCGCCGACAAGCGCCATCGCGAAGGCGATCGGCACGCGCAGGAAGACCAGCGCCAGAAGTATGGCGAATGCCACGAGAGATATCGTCATTCCGGCCTCCGAAGCACCGCGACAAGGGCGGAGACGGCGAAGCTGAGTACGCCGATCACACCGAAATACCAGAGTTTGATCCCGAGACCCGAGGTCGCGAGCTGCGTGTGGAACTGATCCTGTGCCAGGATCACCAGCCGCCATGCGAAATAGAGCATGACGAGCGCCGCGATCGCGCTCCCGATCCGCCCGAGCATACGCCGCAGCACCGGCGGCAGGATCGGCATCAGCAGGTCGACCTCGACATGGCCTCCCTTGCCCGTGGTGAGAGGCATCGCGACGAAGACGAGCGCGCCGAGAAGCACCTGGGTGATCTCGTAGGCGCCGGTCAGCGGGTTGTTGAACAGATACCTGCCGACCACGTCGAAACAGGTGACGAGGATCAACCCCGTCACCAGGCCCGCGGCGATTGCCTCGAGAACGAAGCGGCCGCGTACGATCATACGTCCACGCCCGTCATCTTGCGGAACTCGGCAAGCGCGGCGCGACCGTCATAGTCGCCGCCCAGGCTGTCGGCCCACTGCCCTTCGAGCACGCTGGCCTCTTGCTTGATCGCGTCGAGCACGCCCTGTGGCGCGGTCTCGGCGACCATACCCCCCTCTTTCGCTGCCTTCTTGCCGCGCTCGTCCGCGCCGTTCCACGCCTTGCCGACGCGGGTTGCGAAGGCGAGCCCGGAGAGCTTGTTGATCGCCTCCTGATCGGCCGGGGAAATCGCGTCCCACTTGCCGGAATTCATCACCAGGAACCAGGTGGTGTTGTAGATGCCGCCCGGGATCGTGGTGGTGTATTTCAGGTAATCCGCGAGGTTGAACGAGGCGATCGCGTCATAGGGGAAGGTCACGCCATCGACGACGCCGCGCGAGAGCTTTTCATAGACTTCGCCCGACGGGGTGAAGATCGTCTCGACGCCGAAATGGCTCATCAGATCGGCGATGTAGCCGCCCGGCACACGCATCTTCAGACCCTGCAGGTCTTCGATCTTGTTGATCGGACGCTTGTTGTTGTGGACCATCCCAGGGCCATGGTTGAACAGGCCCAGCAGATGGGTGCCGGCATGTTCCTTCTCGGCGCCGAGCTTCTCGGTATAGACGGTCCAGAAGGCTTCCGACATCGACACGGCATCATTGCCGAGGAAGCTGAACTGGCCAACGCGCGAATTCTTGAAGCGGTCATCCTGCGTGAAGCTGTGCAGACCGTAGGTGATGTCGGCCACGCCATCGCGCGCCATGTCGAAATGCGCTGGCGGCGAGCCCAGCGGCTTGGCAAGCACGCGGATGCGCACGCGGCCCTCGGTCGCTTTCTCGATGTCCTTCGCCCAGGGCTTGATCGCGTCCACCACGATCGGGTGGCGCGGCGGCAACCAGCTCGACAGGACGAGGTCCACGCCCTCGGCCCGTGCCGGGATCGCAGGCATCGCAAGGGTCGCCCCCACCGCGGCGGCGGAGCCCAGGAAAGCACGTTTCGTCAGTTTATGCGTCATTGTTTCCTCCCAAGAATGACGACGAACGCGGAGCTCCCGCGTTCGGTAAAGGCATCAGCTATCGGCGCGCATCTGCCCGGTTTTCGGGCTGGCATCGGGACGCCCGGCACGCGCGGCGAGCTCGAACGCCTCATCGAGCACGCGGCGGTCGCCGATATGGTTCATCAGGATCAGGATCAGCCGCGCGTTGAACGCGGCGCTTTCCGCCTCGTCCAGCCCTTCATGGGCAGCGATAAGCCGCTCGTAGAGCGCGTCGTGATCGGCAAGGTTCAGGTCGGTGATCAGGCTCATGCGCTGCCCTCCTCGATTGCAGCCAGTTGCGCGGCGATCTGCTCGGCCCCCGCTTTTTGCCAACGCGCCGCGACGACCTGATCGGGCCGGATCAGGTAGAGCGCCGAGGGCGCATCGCCGAGATAGCGGGCGCGCAGCTCCGGCGTCGGATCGAGCGTCATTCTGCGCAGCCCCGCGACCTCGGGCGCCTCGGCACCGAGGCCCAGAAGCGTGAAGCCGCCCGCAAGCCGGTCGAGCAGCCATTCGTTGCCAAGCGGAGCATCGGGTGCGACCGCGCCGGGACGGGTGCCACTCGGCAAGGCCGCATCATCGGGCGCCTGGTCCAGCGGGTAGCGGCACGGCAGGCTCAAGCGTCCCGAGTTCACCATCGGGCGGGCGAAATCCGCATGCTCAGACAGCGCCAGAACCGCATCGCGGAACCACCGCTCCGCCCCCGGGCGCGGCGACATGAACCGCGTGGTGCGGCTGGAATTGGCAATGTTCTCGTCAGAGCCGAAGGTCCGCTCGGCGTCGTAGCGGGCGAGCAGCGCGGGCGTGCTCTCTCCCTTCACGACCCGCGCCAGACGCCAGCCCAGCGCGTCGACATCCTGCAGCCCGCCATTGCCGCCACGCGCGCCGAAGGGCGAGACGACATGCGCGCTATCGCCCACGAAGATCACCCGGTCATGGACGAAGTTCTTCAGCCGACGGCACTGGAACGTGTAGATCGAGGTCCAGTCGAGCTTGAAATTCGAATGGCCCACCGCCTTCTCGATCCGCGGGATGATGCGCTCGGGTTTGCGCTCTTCCTCCGGATCGGTGTCCCAGCCCAGTTGCAGATCGATGCGGTAGATATTGTCAGGCTGTTTGTGCAGCAGTGCCGACTGGCCCTCGTGGAAATCCGGCTCGAACCAGAACCAGCGCTCCGACGGGAAATCGGCCTGCATCTCGATATCGGCGATCAGGAAGCGTTCCTCGAACAGAACGCCCTCGAATTCGAGCCCCATCATCTGCCGGATCGGCGAGCGCGCCCCGTCGCAGGCCAGTACATACTCACCTTCGAGCGTATATTCCCCATCCGGCGTCTCGATCGAGACCGTCGCGTGATCCGCCGCCTGCTCGAGCGAGGTGACCTTGTTCTTGAAGCGCAGGTCGACAAGCGGGTTCGCCTGCGCAGCGGCGACGAGATACTCCTCGACGTAATATTGCTGCAGGTTCACGAAGGCGGGCATCTTGTGGCCGTCCTCGGGCAGCAGATCAAAGTTGAACACTTCGCGCGCGCCATGGTGGGTGCGCCCGACCTTCCAGGTCACACCCTTCTGCACGCAGGCATCGCCCACGCCCAGCCGGTCGAGTATCTCGAGCGAGCGTTTCGACCAGCAGATCGCGCGGCTGCCCACCGACACCACGTTGTTGTCGTCGAGCACGACCGACGCCACGCCGTAATTCGCAAGCTCCAGCGCAGCGGCGAGACCGATCGGCCCGGCCCCAACGACGATGACCTTGTGACGCGGCTCCGGGGCGCTCAGCCCCTTCGGCGCAACATAGTCGAACGGCTTGTAATCATATGGCATCGGTTCCTCCTCCCCTGCCGGCGCGCCTCAGCCCTGAAGCGCGTCCCACATCTCGCGGTCGCGCTCTGCCGTCCAGACACGCGGGGTGTCGATGCCGCGGGCCTCGTCATAGGCGCGCGCCACGTTGAACGGCAGGCAATGTTCATAGATCGCGTAATCGGCGAATTTCGGATCGCAGGCTTCGCGCACCGCGTCCCACGCCTCTTTCAGGGTGCCGCCACGGGCAACGACGCGTTCCACCGGCTTGAAGGTGGAGCGGACGAAATCGGCGGTGTTCTCCAGCGCTTCGGTGACCATCTTCCCGCCCACCAGCGCATCGCCACGACCCGGCGCGATCGCGCGCGGCTCGAAGGCTGCGATATTGGCCAGCGTCTCGGGCCAGTCGCCGAAATGACCGTCACCGCAATAGCAGGCCGAGTGGTATTCCACGATATCGCCGGTGAACATCACCTCCTGATCGGGCACCCAGATCACTGCATCGCCTGCGGTATGGGCGCGGCCCAGATGCATGATGTCGACGCGGCGATTGCCGAGGTAAACCGTCATCTGGTCGCTGAAGGTCGTGGTCGGCCAGGTCAGACCGGGGATTTCCTCATGGCCCTGGAACAGGCGCGGGAAGCGGCCGAATTCGCTGTCCCAGTCCTCCTGCCCACGTTCTGCGACCTGCGCGCGGGTGGTGTCGGACATGATGATCTCGCGCGCGCCATAGGCGCTGGCGCCCAGCACGCGAACCGCGTGGTAGTGCGTCAGCACCAGGTGGCTGATCGGCTTGTCGGTCACCGAGCGGACGCATTCGATCACCTTGCGCGCAAGACGCGGGGTGGCCTGCGCCTCGACGATCATCACGCTGTCGTCGCCGATGATGACGCCGGTGTTCGGGTCACCCTCCGCGGTGAAGGCGTAGAGGCCCTCGCCCACTTCCGTGAAGCTGATCTTCTTCTCTTCCATGTCGCCTTGCGACGCGAATGCCTTGGCCATCAGATGCCTCCTTATTCTTTAGCCCAGTCGGGCAGAGCGCGCGCAGGGAGCACCTGCCCCGTGCAATCTCCGAACCCGATGCGGTATCCTTTGCCCTGCGCAGCACCGCGCAGGGTCAGCGTGTCGCCATCCTCGATGAAGCTGCGGGTCGTGCCATCGGGAAGCTCCAGCGGCTCCTTGCCCGACCAGCTCAGTTCGAGCAGCGAGCCCCGGCTGTCTTTTTCGGTGCCCGAGATCGTGCCCGAGCCCAACAGATCGCCCGCGCGCATCGGACAGCCCGAGGTCGTGTGATGGGCCAGCTGCTGCGCGGCGGAGTAGTAGAGCATCGAGGTATTGGTGCGCGAAATCACCGCCTCCTCGCCGCCCTCCGGGCGCAGCGCGACTTCCAGCTTGATATCGTAATTCATCGGCCCCGGCTCGCGCAGATAGGGCAGCAATTCGCGCTCACGCTCGGGCGTGTTGACGCGGAACGGCTCCAGCGCCGCTTTCGTCACGATCCAGGGGCTGATCGTCGTCGCCGTCGCCTTGGACTGGAACGGGCCGAGAGGCACGTATTCCCACGCCTGGATGTCGCGCGCTGACCAGTCATTGAGCAGCACGTAGCCGAAGATCATCTCATCGGCCTGACTGACCGAGATCATACCCTCGGAGGGCTGGCCGACGATGGCGCCGAATTCCAGTTCGATGTCAAAACGCGCCGAAGGGGCGAAACGCGGCAGCTCCTCGTTCGGGCCTTTGACCTGCCCGTTGGGACGGATGACCGGCGTGCCGGAAACGACTACCGACGAGGCGCGACCGTTATAGCCGATCGGGATCGACAGCCAGTTCGCGGGCAGCGCGTTTTCGGGGCCACGGAAGATCGTGCCGACATTGGTCGCGTGGTTCTTGCCGGCGTAGAAATCAGTGTATTCGGTCACGCGGAACGGCATCAGCATTTTCGCCCCGGCTTGCGACACCAGATGCGGCTCGACCGCGGACTTGTGCCCTTCGTCGGAGAGAAGCTCGGTCAATCGCGCGCGCAGCTTGGCCCAGGTCTTCGGGCCCGCCTCCATGACGCGGTTCCACGCGGGCTCGGCGAACAGATCTGCCGAAAGCCCGTGATCCACCTTGGCGACGTCGAGGATCATATCCCCGATGGCGACGCCCATCCGCGCCCCATTGCCGTCGTCGAAGACGCCGTAGGGCAGGTTCTGGATCGGGAAGTCGGTGTCGCCCTGAGCGGACGCCACCCAGCTGGTCTGGTCGGTCATTTGGTCCCCGGTTTTCCGTCGAATTTCTTCTCGATGCTGTCCCAGCAATCGATGTAATCGTCCTGCAACGGCGCCTCCTTCGCGGCGAATTCGGTGAGGTGCTGCGGGAAGCGCGTCTCGAACATGAACTGCATCGTGTTGCCTTGGAACGCGGGCTCCATCGGCTCGTTCGAGGCATGTTCGAAGGCGTTACGGTCAGGGCCGTGCGGCAGCATCATGTTGTGCAGGCTGGTCCCGCCCGGCATGAAGCCCTGCGGCTTGGCGTCGTAGATGCCGTAGATGTTGCCCATCAGTTCGGACATGATGTTCTTGTGATACCACGGCGGGCGGAACGTGTGCTCGGCCACCATCCAGCGCTCGCGGAACAGCACGAAATCGATGTTCGCAGTGCCTTCCTGACCCGAAGGCGCGGTGAGCACGGTGAAGATCGACGGATCGGGGTGATCGAACAGGATCGCGCCGACCGGGCTGTAGGTGCGCAGATCGTATTTATAGGCGCAATAATTGCCGTGCCACGCCACCACGTCGAGCGGGCTGTGGTCGATGAACGTCTCGTGGAACTGGCCGCACCACTTGATGACGACCCGGCTTTTCGCGTCGCGATCCTCGAAAGCCGCGACGGGGCATTTGAAGTCGCGCGGATTGGCGAGGCAGTTTGCACCGATCGGGCCACGGCCCGGAAGATCGAACTTCTGGCCGTAATTTTCGCAGACGAAGCCCCGCGCCGGCCCTTCGAGCACTTCGACCCGATAGACCAGACCGCGCGGCAGGATGGCGATCTCCTTGGGCTCGAGATCGATAATCCCGAGCTCCGTGCAGAAGCGCAGACGCCCTTCTTGCGGCACGACGAGCAACTCGCTGTCGGCCGAGAAGAAATACTCGTCCTCCATCGACTGCGTCACGAGATAGATATGGCTCGCCATGCCGACCTGCGTGTTCACGTCGCCCGCGGTGGTCATCGTGCGCATGCCGGTGACCCAGGTCAGCGGCTCATCGGAATGGGGCACCGGGTTCCAACGATACTGGCCGAGCGAGATCACGTCCGGATCGACATTCGGCGCGGATTTCCAATAGGGCACGTCGATCTTGGTGAAGCGACCGACATGCTTGACCGATGGCCGGATCCGATAGCACCAGGTCCGCTCGTTCTGGCCGCGCGGCGCGGTGAAGGCGGTTCCGGAAAGCTGCTCGGCATAAAGGCCGTATTCGCATTTCTGCGGGCTGTTCTGGCCCTGCGGCAGCGCACCCGGCAGCGCCTCGGTTTCGAAATCATTGCCGAAACCCGGCATGTAGCCTTCATGCGGCCCCGACGTGCCGGTTGCCCGCACCATGCCGCTCGGCAGAGCTTGCTCGGTCATGAGATCCTCCACTCCCTGTTCGCCGGCCTCTTGCAAAAATGCCGGCGTCGAACTCCGCCCAAGTTTCGTTTCATTCGCAACGAAGTCAAGGATTTTATTGCATTCGCAACGAAGAGCGAGGGAGACTTGGTAAAAAATCAATTATTTACTGATGGTTACACATCCAGATTTCCGGACGGCGCACGATTTTCGTTGCAATCGCAACGTATTTCGTGCTCATTCGTTGCAGTCGCAACAACTTGAAGCCGCATCGAATCCCATGACCGTTGAACAAAAAGTTCGTGAAACCGCTGATGAAGAGATCCCCCTCCCGGGGTTCGATCTCGAGCGTTTCCTGCCCTATTTGGTCGCGGAGCTCTCGGTGAAGCTGAGCCAGGAACTGGCGGCGGGCTATCGCGACGCCGGGCTGACAATGCCGCAATGGCGGGTGATGGTGCATCTTTCCCATGCGGGCCGGGTCTCGGTGCGCGATATAGAACGACGCACCTCGCTGGAGCGCCCAAAGGTCAGCCGCGCGGCGAGCCACCTCGAGGCGAAAGGTCTGGTCGAGAAACGGCCCGACGACGTGGACGCCCGGCTGGTCGCGCTGAGTCTGACCCGCGAGGGGCGACGTCTGATGGCGGAGCTGTTGCCGCGCGCGATCGCCTATCAGCGGCAGCTGGAGGCGGTGCTCGGATCCGATCTCGCCGGCTTGCAGCGCGCAATGGACAAACTGCTGGGGACGCCGATCGAATGACACGACTTCATGATTATTGGCGGTCTTCGGCAAGCTACCGTGTCCGTATCGCCCTCGCACTCGCCGGGATTGAATGGCAGGCCGCTCCGGTCGATCTGACGACCGGCGCACAGCGCGATCCCGACTATCTCGCCGTCAATCCGCAGGGGCTCGTGCCGACGCTTGAGATCGATGGCGACCGGTTTACCCAATCCCTTGCGATCGTCGAATATCTCAACGAGACCCGCGCGCTCGGCCTGCTGCCCGAAGCTCCGGCCGACCGCGCCCATGTCCGCGCCCTTGCCCAGGCTATCGCGGTCGATATCCATCCTGTCTGCAATCTGCGCGTCGCAAAACACGCCGTGGCGGCCTCGAACGGTGCGATCACGATGGAAAGCTGGATGCAGACCTTCATCGCCCCCGGCCTCGCCGCGGTCGAGCAAATGATATCGGGCGAGCGATTCTGCTGGCGCGACCAGCTGACGCTCGCGGATCTGTGCCTCGTGCCACAGATCTACAATGCGCGGCGCTGGGGGATCGACCTTGCGCCGATGCCGAATATCACGCGGATCGCCGCGCATCTCGAGACACTTCCGGCCTTCGCCGCCGCGCGACCGGCGCCCCCCGCGGCCTGACGCCGCGGGAGAGGCGGTCCCTGGTTTCAACGCCTACGTGACGGACGAGGAAATCGAGACGCAGCACAAGATGACGCGAAGCTGCGTCGGCGATGATCTGTGACCCGATCCCGAGACTTCCACGGCCCGTGGATCGAGCTTCTCAGCTTTGTCCAGAGTGACGGACTGTCCCCCTGGGAAATCATGCCCGCTCCCCCAAAACCGCGATCTCACGCCAAAATTCGGGCTTGAAGAGTACCAATACCGTGAGAATTTCCAGACGTCCGAGATACATCCCGAAGGTCAAAATTATCTTCACGGGATCGCTGAGAGAGGAGAAATTCCCAGCCGGACCGATGATTGGTCCGACCCCTGGTCCGACATTTGCCAAAGCCGTCAAAGCTCCGCTGGTCGCCGTCGCAAAGTCGAGACCGAAAAAGCCCAGAAGCGTGGTGAGCCCTAGGAACGTCGCCATATAGATAACGAAAAAGGCGATAACGCCCGCGAGGACGTCATTCTCGATCACGCGCCCTTCGTATTTTATGGAGACAACCCGACGCGGTAATCTAATCACTTTCATCTGTGCGCGCGCCGCCTTGGAAAATACGATCCAACGCATCGCCTTGGCGCCACCCGCGGTCGACCCGGTGCAGCCCCCTACTGCAGAGAGAATGAAAAAGGCAACAACCGCGAACGGCCCCCAGACAGTGTAGTCGGTCGTGGCGTAGCCTGTGGTCGTCACGACAGAGACGACGTTGAAAGCGACCATGCGAAGAGCGGTCAGCGGCGGCGTTCCACTTGTCCAGACGAGCCAAACCGTCAGCCCGATGATGACGACCCCCAAGGTGAGCAGCATGGCTTCGACCTGCTCGCTTCGGACCGTCCGCCGATAGATGCCGCGGATATACCATGCGAACGGAAAGGCCCCAAGCAGCATGAAGAGCGTCGCCGTCCATTGCAGGAATGGGCTGTCGAAATGGCCGAAGGACGCGTCATAGCCTGAATATCCACCGGTCGACAACGTGGTCATGGCGTGGGTCACCGCGTCGAAGAAGTTCATGCCACCAGTAAGGTAGGCAAGCGTACAAAGCCCGATGAGGGCTACATAAATCTGCAGCGTCACCGAGGCGAACTTCGCAGTGTTGCTCAGTTCTTTGTCCCCTTTGTCCGAGCTCTCGGTGCGGAAGAGCTGCATGCCGCCGACCTTCAGGATCGGCAACAAGGCGATGCCGGTGACGATGAACCCGACGCCACCGACAGCCTGAAGCAGCGCTCGCCACATGATGATGCCGCGCGGTGTGGTATCGAGACCGCTCATCACCGTAGAGCCCGTCGTCGTAATCCCCGACATCGCCTCGAACAGAGCATCCACGGGAGTGAGCGACCACATTGCGAGCGGAACGGCGCCGGCAATTGCGGCGGTAAGCCAAACCGACGACGTGAGCAGGAAAGCGTGAAGCCGCCCCAAACCGAGAAAGGACGAGCGGGAGGCGACGCTGATCGTCGCCCCCAAAGCGCCCACCAGTGCGCCGGAGAGCGCAAAAACCTTGGCTGTATCCGAAAAAAGAAGCGCATCGAGGCCCATCAAGGCGGCGAAGAAAACCAGTGTAAGACCGTTGATGAAAGATACGAAATTCATGATTGGTCCTAGCCGAGATACACCGTTCCGGCCGGATAGCCGATCCGTCGGGGCCGCCGTGTGGCAAGCAGGAAACCGAGGGTGAGAGGACCTACGCGGCCCACGAACATCACCGCCATAATGATATCGCGTCCGGCGCCATCAAAATCGCCAGTGATGCCACGCGACAAGCCGACGGTGCCGAAGGCAGAGGTGGTCTCGAAGGCAAGATCGAGAAAATCGCCTTCATGGCAGAGCAGCAGTGCGAAGAGCGCGCAAAGGATCAGCAGAACGCTGATAATCGAGAGGGCGAGAACTTTCATGACCTGATCGAGACCGAGCTCGCGCCCGAAGACCTGGATACTCGAACGCTGCCGGAAGAAGGCGACCGTGGCGAGCAGCAGGACGATGAAGGTCGTGACTTTTATGCCGCCGCCGGTCGACGTGCTGCCCGCGCCGATGACCATCAGCGTCATGAACATGAGCGAAGTGCCGTCTGTGAGATTGCCGATCTCGACAGTGTTGAAGCCCGCCGTTCTCGTTGTGGCTCCCTGGAACCAACTGGCCCAGAGCCGATCGGACCACGAGAGGCTCCCCAGCGTGCCCGGATTTGTCCATTCCATAATCCCGAATGCCAGTGCGGACCAAATGAGCAACGCTATCGTGCCGACAAGCATCAGCTTGGTGTGCAACGAAAAGCGATGCCAACGTCTTACCTGCCAGATATCGGAGGCGACCGTGAAGCCGAGGCCGCCAAGTATGTAGAGCGCTGGAATGGTAAGATTGATGATCGGGTTTCCAACCCATTTACTCAAACTGTCCGGGAAAAGCGCGAATCCAGCGTTGTTAAAAGCGGAGACCGAGTGGAAGAGCGCTTGCCAGAGACCCTCGCCCCACCCTGCCTCAGGCACGAAAACCGATGCGAGGAGCGCGGCGCCAACGAATTCGCAAATGAAAACGACCTTGACGATCATCCGGGTCAGTGCCAGCAAATCCGTCGCGGACGTCTGATTCAGGTCCTCTCTCAGATAGAGCCGATGGGTGAACCCCACTGGCAGCCCGAACATCGACAGGATCAGCACGGCAAAAGTCATCAGCCCGAGACCGCCGAGCTGGATCAGCAGCATCACCACGGCCTGACCAAACAGAGTGAAGGCGCTTCCAGTATCGACAACCGCCAGACCGGTCACGGTTACGGCGGACGTGGCAGTGAAGGCCGCATCAGACCACGTGATCGGGGTGGTCGTCGCAAAGGGCAGCTTCAGCGCAGCGCAGCCAAACACGATGAGTCCAGCATAAATGAGGATCAGGACAAGAGGTGGTGCGAGATGCGGAGCCTGACGCTTGGAATAAATGCGCGCCATCGGTCATTTACCGTCACGCAAGTCGTCTCCGAAATGCCGCAGATCGGACCGCTTGCCGAGCAGCAGAAGCTTGTCACCTTCACGCAGCGTGAGCTCGTCACTATCGCAAGACAGATACTGGTTCTCGCGCATGGCACCGAGGGCCCTGAGGTTGTATTTCTCGAGAATTGCGGCGCTGCCGACGACTTTGCCATCGAGCTTCGCCGGAACGTTCAGGTCGACCACGTGATAACCGTTCCCGAGGCTCACATAGTCCCGCACCAAGGGATTGTGGAGCATCTGCGCGATGTGCTGACCGACTTCCTGCTCTGGCAGGATGACACGATCCGCGCCCAACTTGGTAAGAATGCGGTGATGCGTACGATTGAGTGCCTTGACCCAGATCGTCTCGACACCGAGCATCTTGACGTTCATCGTGCAAAGCACATTGGCCTCGAGGTCTTCACCAATCGCAACGACAGCGACGTCGTAATTACCGACTCCCGCCTCACGCAACGCCGCCTCGTCCTTGCCATCGGCGATTATGGCCTCTGTCAGGGTTTCTGCGAGCCTCGTAACATTTCGCCCTTCGATGTCGATCCCCAGGACAGGATTGCCGAAGCGGGCGAGTTCGCTCGCCACAGTGCTTCCAAAGGTCCCAAGGCCGATTACGGCGAAGCTACGGGTTTTCAACGGTTCTGCCTTTCGGCTGTTGCGGATAACGGCAGCAAAACGCCATACCACCCCCGAATGCAAGCCTTCGGGCAAGGCCATCTCCCCCTGATGGAAGCCACTTCCGTGAGATAATGGCGAGCCATTGGATGAATGCGATGCTCCAGCAAGGAGGAGATAGCCGTCTCCGAATTCTTGGCGCGGAGAACGACGCCGCCGCCTCAGGAGCGCGCGCGAAATTCCTTTTCGTCAGGCCCGTCCTGCACCCTTTCGCGATGGAAGACATAGATTCCGGATGCCAGGATGATCCCGGTGCCGAGGAACGTGAGCGCGTCGGGAATGTCGCCGAACACCAGAAACCCGAGGACTGTCGCACCAACGATCTCGAGATACTGGAACGGGGCCAGCAGGCTCGCCTCGACGCGAGAGAACGCAAAAGTGATCATCAGGAAGGTCACTGTCGACAGCGCCCCGGCGGCGAGCACCGCATAGCCCGTCCAACCGGGCAAGAGAGGCAGGTCCGGAGCGAGCCCGCTGAGTTGGCGGAGTATCTCGATAAACAGCAGGAGACCCGCGGCGCAGAGCGAGGCGCCCAATTGGAAGCTCAGGGGGGATTGCCCGCCACGCGCCTTGCGCAGGACGATCATGTTGAGCGCATAGCACAGGGCGGCCAGCAGCGGCAGCAACGCGACCGGACCGAACACGGCAAAGTTCGGCCGGATCACGATCAGCGCGCCGACGAGCCCGACCCCAACGGCAGCGAAGCGACGCGGGCCCGGAACCTCCCCAAGGAACGGCCCGGCAAGCAAGGTGAGAAGCAGCGGCTCGACGAAGAAGATCGCGATCGCCGTGGCGATGGGCATGACCTCGAAAGCGGTGATGAGCGAATAGAGCACGGTCACGATCAGCCCGGCCGAGATGAGGGACGCCCCCGAGAGGATCGGACCCGCGAGGTGACGACGCATGACCCACGCAACCGGCAGGAAGAACGCGGCCTGTGCCAATGAGCGCAGCAAGGTGACCTCGAAAGGCGCAATGACCGTGGTGAGCGATTTCGAGATCGCGTCCCCCACCGGCAGGAGCGCCATTGCGAGCGCCATAGACGCCATTCCGATACGCTTGTGCTCGAAGGTGGCGGTGCTGGGAGTTGCGGATAATGCCATGATGCCTCCTCGGCGCCGTCCGAGGTATCGGTAGGCGCGCGCGACAGGTCCGGGCGTTCAGGACAAAAACGGGATCGGGGCGAGACGCCATCTCGCCCTTCGATCGTTGGTATTGCCGGGGCCTTGCCCGGTCAACCTTTTCCGGTGCGCCAACCACGCCGACCCGCAATACGCTAAAGCAAAATCGACGAAAGTTTCCCGGCTTTTTCCACATCACATGTGCCCGTCCATGGGCCGGACTCTCATCAGCATGTTCCAGTTGCTCGTTTCGACACCGTGGGTGTCGGCCCACGGAGGACGTATTTGCTGAGGAAGTCGGTAAGGGGCGAGCGCGCCGCCACAACCGTATCCGCGCCTTCCACGTCAAGGATGCCGAATTCGTGTCCTCGGGGCGCCAAGGCGTCTACGGCGGCTACCAGTCTTGGGTGGACCGCGCGGGGCGGTTCCGGTCGCTTGGCGACGGGCAGGTGGATTTCCGGCGGATCTTCTCGCAGATGGCGGCGCATGACTTCGACGGCTGGGCCGTGCTTGAATGGGAATGCGCGCTCAAGCATCCTGAGGACGGCGCGCGCGAAGGGGCGGAGTTCATCGCCCGCCACATCATCCGCGTGACCGATCACGCATTCGACGATTTCGCAGGGGCGGGCACCGACGAAGGTGCCAATCGGCGTATTCTCGGGCTGGAGGGCAAGACATGAGCGAGACGAACGGACATCGCAAACTGCGCCTCGGCATGGTCGGCGGCGGCGAGGGAGCCTTCATAGGGGGCGTTCACCGCATCGCGGCGCGGCTCGACGACCGGTTCGAGCTGGTCGCGGGGGCGCTTGCTTCCGAGGCCGCGCGCGCGCATCGCTCTGCTGCGGCGCTGGGGCTGGACCCCGCGCGCAGCTACGCGGATTTCGAAGTGATGGCGCGAGAAGAAGCGGCGCGGCCCGACGGGATCGAGGCGGTGTCGATCGTAACCCCCAACCATATGCATGCGCCCGTCGCGACCGCCTTCCTGCGCGCGGGCATCCACGTGATCTGCGACAAGCCCATGACGCGCACGCTCAAGGAAGCGGAGGCATTGGCGGAAGAGGTGCGCGCCTCAAACGCGCTCTTCGTGCTCACACATAACTACACCGGCTACGCGATGGTGCGACAGGCCCGCGCTATGGTGGAAGCCGGACAGCTTGGGCGCATCCGGGTCGTTCAGGTCGAATATCCGCAGGACTGGCTCACCGAACCGGTGGAAACGGATGGCACGAAACAGGCCGTCTGGCGGACAGATCCCGCGCGCGCCGGTGCAGCGGGTTCGCTCGGTGATATCGGCACCCACGCAATGAACCTCGCGAGCTTTGTCTCGGGTCTCGAGCCGCGCGAAGTCTGCGCCGAGCTCACCAGTTTCGTGGCCGGACGCGCGGTCGATGACGACGTGCAGATGTTGATCCGTTATGAGAGCGGGGCGAAGGGCATGCTCTGGGCCAGCCAGGTTTCTCCGGGCAACGAGAATGGGCTGAAACTGCGCGTCTATGGCGAGACGGCGGGGCTTGAATGGCTGCAAACCGCACCCGATAGTCTACGCGTCTCCCCCTTCGGAGAGCCCCCGTATCTGCTGTCCCGGGGCGGGCCGGGGCTCACGCCCGAGGTGGCCGAGACGGCGCGTGTTCCGGCTGGCCATCCGGAAGGGTTCCTCGAGGCTTTCGGCAATATCTATAGCGCCGCAGCTGACGCGATTCTGGCCCACGAGCGCGGCGAACCCAGACCGCTTGGGTTGCTGCCTGGCGTTGCTGATGGCTTGGCGGGAATGCGCTTCATCTCGGCGGCCTTGCGATCATCCCAGGCGGGAGGTGTTTGGACGGCGCTCTGAGGCAAGCCCGGGACAAGGCCATCCGCGTCGTGACGGCTGCGCTCTGCCTCGAGCTTCCCTCTCGCCACGACTGTCATCCGAAAAGAGGAGTCCACAGGTTCGTCGGAAGAGATCATCGAGGCCGTTCCCTCGCATAGAAGCGTTTTGCAGGGCAGCCTTCCTTGGCAACCCTCTCCAAACCAGGAAAGACCGAGAGCCTTACGGCGACGAGCGAAAAACGCCCTGAGAACTTCGGTTTCGCCACTACACCACGAAGCCATAACTTTAGCTTATGTCCATAATTATAATTTACAAATTTTTATTTATCACAACGCCTGCTATCACCATCATCTAAGATGTGAATTCACGTGCCCGGGCTCCATTCGAGTAAACTGCGGCACGTCAGACCTCGACCGGTCTGTTCGATCAACCCCGTGCTCAGCAGGAGGAAGCACAGATGGATGGAAACGAAGTGAACACAGGCGGCAAGTGCCCGGTGATGCATGGCGGAAATACCGAGCTTGGCTCGAACGTGATGAATTGGTGGCCGCAGGCGCTCAACCTCGACATCCTGCACCAGCATGACACCAAGACGGACCCGCTGGGGCGCAGCTTCGACTATGCCGAAGAGGTCGAGAAGCTCGACTATGAGGCGCTGAAAGCCGATCTGCATGCGCTGCTGACCGAAAGCCAGGAGTGGTGGCCGGCTGACTGGGGCCATTACGGCGGGCTGATGATCCGCCTCGCCTGGCACTCGGCGGGCTCCTATCGTCTCGCCGATGGCCGCGGCGGCGCGGGCACCGGCAATATCCGCTTCGCACCGCTCAACTCCTGGCCCGACAATGCGAGCCTCGACAAGGCCCGTCGCCTGCTCTGGCCGCTCAAGAAGAAATACGGCAACCGGCTCAGCTGGGCGGACCTGATCATCCTCGCTGGCACCGTCGCTTATGAAAGCATGGGGCTCAAGACTTTCGGCTTCGGCTTTGGTCGCGAGGACATCTGGCATCCCGAGAAGGACACCTACTGGGGCGCCGAGAAGGAATGGCTCGCGCCGTCGGACGAACGCTACGCCAATGTCGACAAGCCCGACACGATGGAAAACCCGCTCGCCGCCGTGCAAATGGGCCTGATCTACGTGAATCCCGAGGGCGTCAACGGCCAGCCCGACCCGATGAAGACCGCGGCGCAAGTCCGTGAGACCTTCGCGCGCATGGCGATGAATGACGAGGAAACCGCCGCGCTGACGGCGGGCGGCCACACCGTCGGCAAATGCCACGGCAATGGCGACGCGTCGGCCCTCGGCGCGGAGCCGGAAGCGGCCGATGTCGATCAGCAGGGCCTCGGCTGGTTCAACCCGAACCTCAAAGGGCAAGCGAGCAACGCGATCACCGGCGGGCCGGAAGGCGCGTGGACGACGAACCCGCTCGAATTCGACATGGGCTATTTCGAGATGCTCTTCGGTCACGAATGGGAAGTCACCCAGAGCCCCGCTGGCGCGAAACAGTGGAAGCCGGTGGACATCGCCGAAGAAGATATGCCGCGGGACCCGTCGGACCCGACCAAGCGCCGGATGCCGATGATGACCGACGCCGACATGGCGATGAAGGTCGACCCGATCTACAACGAGATCTGCCAGAAATTCATGGCCGACCCGGAGTATTTCAAGGACACCTTCGCCCGCGCCTGGTTCAAGCTGACCCACCGCGACATGGGCCCGAAGGTTCGCTACAAGGGTCCGTGGGTGCCGTCGGAAGATCTGATCTGGCAGGACCCGGTCCCCGCCGGTTCGACCGATTGGGACGTCGAGGCTGTGAAGGCGAAGATCGCGACCTCGGATCTGTCGGTGGCCGAACTGGTCGCGACCGCATGGGACAGCGCACGCACCTATCGCGGCTCGGACATGCGGGGCGGCGCCAATGGCGCGCGCATCCGTCTGGCTCCGCAGAAAGACTGGGAAGGCAACGAGCCTGCGCGTCTGCAGAAGGTGCTCTCGGTGCTCGAACCGATCGCGGCGGAAGCAGGTGCCTCGGTGGCCGACGTGATCGTGCTCGCGGGCAATGTCGGCGTCGAGAAGGCGATCAAGGCGGCTGGTCACGACATCGCGGTGCCCTTCGCACCGGGTCGCGGCGACGCGACCGACGAGATGACCGATGCCGACAGCTTCGACGTGCTCGAACCGCTCGCCGACGGCTTCCGCAACTGGCTCAAGCAGGACTACGTCGTCTCGCCCGAGGAGATGCTTCTGGATCGTGCCCAGCTGATGGGGCTGACCGCGCCTGAAATGACCGTCCTGATCGGCGGCATGCGGGCGATCGGCACCAACCATGGCGGCACCAAGCACGGCGTCTTTACCGACCGCGAGGGCCAGCTGACGACCGACTTCTTCGTCAATCTGACCGATATGGGCTATAGCTGGCATCCGGTGGGCGACGGGTCCTACGAGATCCGCGACCGCAAGACCGGCGCGGTGAAATGGACCGCAAGTCGCGTCGATCTGGTCTTCGGCTCGAACGCGATCCTGCGCGCCTATGCCGAGGTCTACGCTCAGGACGACGCGAGCGAAAAGTTCGTGGAAGACTTCGTAGCCGCCTGGACGAAGGTGATGAACGCCGATCGCTTCGATCTGGCCTGATCGCCTGGCTTGAGAAAATTCGCGCCCCTCGCAGGACTGCCTGCGGGGGGCGTTTTGTTTGGGGGATCAGCGAGACTCCGGTCCCAGCTCAGACCGACGCCCGGGGCGATCCGCCCGGGCAGCGCCCGACCTCCCCCCCGGGAGGGCGCTTCTGCAGCGGCACCGCGCGCTCAACAGTTGGTCGGATGTGGCCCAATAAAGCGCAGACCACCCATCTAGTGCTAGCGCCCACCCGAGGTCGGGCGCCGCCTCATCTCAAATTCGCTCACGTTGCCCGGGCCGCTCACGCGGCTGATCCGGGCGGGGCACTGTTGCGCCTTACAGCGCCGCCGTCGTCACATAGCGCAGGGCGCGGGCCACCTGTTCGGGCGTGCGCGCGACCGCATTGGCCGCAGCATCGACCTCCTTGAGCGCATGGTCATGCTCGGGCGGCTGAAGCACGATGATCGGTTTGCCGAGCGCCGCCGCATAACCCGCATCGAAGGCCGCATTCCACTGCTTGTATTTCTCGCCGAAACAGACGACGAGCACGTCGCAGCGCTCTATCCCGGTGCGGATCCGGATCGCGTTGAGCGACGCGCCCTTGCGGTCATGCCAGAACTTGTCCTCTTCGGCGCCGAAGATCTCGACCCCGCAATCATCCGAAGCGCCGTGATCGGTGACAGGCCCCGACCAGTCGATATCCAACCCCTTGCAGGCCGACTTCACCGCTTCGCGCCAATCGGTATGAATTTCGCCCGCCAGATAGACATTCAGTTTCATCGCATCCTCTTTTCGCTGCCGCGTGGGCCCTGCTTCGAGCCGCTTCGCATTCGGCCGGAATCTTCGGGGATCGGGACCAGCTTGGCAACCTACGCGGTTTTTCGGAATCGCATTGGGGAGGCAGGATATCGGAGTTTTCGGGCTGTTAGACTATCCGGTCCGGCGCGTCTGTTTGGATGCGCCATTTGCATTATTCTCTGCAGATATCTACGCCATCAAATAGACCAGCCGAGATTGGACCGCGGTAATGACAGCTTTGCTTATCCTCGTGATCATTGCCACAGGCTGCATTGGATATATCTTCTGGTTCAAGCGACAGAAGCGCGCCCATCTACTGAATACCGCGCTTCCGGAGCCTCAGCGTGTCATCGTGCAGCAGCAGGTCCCTTTGATCCGGAAACTACCGCCCGACCTGCGAGATCGCCTCGAAGGCAAGATCAGTCTGTTGTTGGACCAAGTCGACTTCATCGGCTGCGATGGCTTGGACGTGACCGATGAAATGCGGCTTTCCATCGCCGCCCAGGCCTGTCTGCTCATCGTGAATTCACCGAGCTGGTATGACCACCTTCGCACTATTCTGATCTATCCCGGAGCCTTCAAGTCCCGGCAGGCTCAGCGCAACGGTTATGTTTTGACGGAACGCGAGACGATCCGAACCGGGGAGAGCTGGGCGCGCGGTCCGGTCGTTCTGTCTTGGACGCACGCCCAGAGGGGGGCCTTCAACGATCACGATGGCCATAACGTCGTATTTCATGAATTTGCCCACCAGCTCGACGATCTTTCGGGACGCACTGATGGAATTCCGGCGCTCGAAAAAGACCAAAGCTTTTCTGGCTGGGTGACGGTATTCGCAGAGGCATACAAGCACCATGTTCAGCAAGTGAGCCATGGGCGCCGGACCGTGATCGACGCTTATGGCGCCGAGGGGCCGGAAGAGTTTTTCGCCGTTCTGGTCGAGGTATTCTTCGAGCGACCGGTGGAGCTCAAACACGCCGAACCCGCGCTCTACGACCAGCTGACGACATACTTTCGTCTTGATCCCACGACCTGGGCCTGATGGCCCGGCGCACATTTATGAAACGCCCCCACCAATCCCGTAGGTTGGAAGGAGCTTGTGGCGAGGGCTTTGGGGTCATGCTGCCGCGAGCGCTTTTTTCGGGTCGAAGAAGGGTCGCTCAACCACGGTGGCGAGGGTCGGACCGGATGGCAGAACCACTTCGACCTTCGTGCCGATCTGCGCGTGGCTCACACCGACCATCGCCAGCGCGATATTGCGCTCCAACCGGGGCGAGTAGATGGCGGACGTCACCTTGCCGATCTCCTCGCCATTCTGGTTGATCTGCCAGAAGGTCGTGTTCGGCCCCGCCAGAGGCTCCGCGTCGATGACAAGGCCCACTTGCATCCGCGTCACACCCTCGTCGCGGATGGCTCGCAACGCTGCCTTGCCGATGAATTCGGCCTCCATATCGAGATTCACAAGTCGGTCGAGACCGAGCTCGTAAGGATTGGTGTTGATGTCAGCATCAGCATGGTAGGAGAGCATGCCTCCCTCGATGCGCCGAATGGACGAGGTGTGACCCGGCTTCAGCCCGAACTTCACGCCCGTCGCCATGATCCGTTCCCAAAGAGCATCCCCCTTGGAACCGTCGCGGAGATAAAGCTCATAGCCCAGCTCGCTAGACCATCCGGTCCGGGAGACCACCAACGGGATTCCATCGAGCTCCAACTCACGCAGCCAGTAGTATTTGAGGCTCAGGATTTCGTCGCCGAAGAGCGCCTGCATGATCTGGCCGGACTTCGGTCCCTGAAGCTGCAGCGGCGACACGTCGGGTTCGCAGATCCGCACGTCGAGGCCGGAATGCACGGCAACGCCCTGCGCCCAGAGCAGGATGTCGCTATCGGCAAGCGAGATCCAGAAGTGGTTTTCGGCCAGCCGCAGCAAGATCGGGTCGTTAAGGATACCGCCCTGTGCATTGGTAATCAGGATGTACTTGCACTGTCCGACAGCCATCTTGGACAGGTCGCGCGGCGTGAGCATCTGAACGAAGCGCGCCGCATCGGGACCCGTGATCTCGACCTGCCGCTCGACGGCCACGTCGCACAGGATGGCATCGTTGACCAGATTCCAGAAGTTCTGCTCGGGGTCGCCGAAGTCGCGCGGGATATACATATGATTGTAGACGGAAAACCCCTTCGCGCCCCACCGGACGGTGGCGTCGAAATAGGGGGATTTGCGGATCTGGGTGCCGAAGCCGAACTCGTCTGCCTTCATCGTTTTGCGCCTTTGCTGAAGCCCGATCTGTCGATCCGGGACGCGGTGGTAGATGACTCGGATTTAAGCGACGAAATCGGCGCGCAGCGGTCCAAATGACGGGCGTTTTCAGGACCGTTCGGACTGAAATCGCAGCCCATTTCAGGCCGTTCGGTCGGCCGGAACCGGCCCCGCCATTTTTGCTATGTTCGGGCGGGACGCTTTGACCACGCGAGTGGCGATGTAGGTCATGTAACGATCGACGCCGAGTTCGGCATCCATCATGTCCTGCATCAGCACCTGGAATGCCGTGAGGCTCCTGCAAACAGCTTTCATCACGTAGTCCATTCCGCCGCCCGTCGCGATGCATTCGGTAATCTCGTCGTGGCGATACAACCACGCTTCGAACCTTTCGAAATCGGCCTTGCGATGATGGGTCAGGGAGACCGTGACGACCACTTGCGTAAAGTCGACGACCCGCTCAAGCGCGATATCGGCGTGATAGCCCCTGATATACCCCGCCGCCTTCAGCCGATCGAGCCGTGCCCAGCAAGGCGTCGCCGAGATATTCACGATTTCGGACAGGCGTGTCTTGCTCAACTGCCCATGGCGCTGAACGGCACTCAGGATACGGATATCGGTGGCGTCGAGGCCCAGCTTCTTCACCGTGTCGTCACTTTCCTTCTCGGGGGTCGAAAGGGAAATTCGGCATCCGTCTCCCTCGGCAAAGAATTTCTAGAAGATCTTGGCCAATTGTCAGTCCAGTTTGCGACCCGAACTTTACCAAGGACGACGTCTTTCGGGTCGGTTGATGTCCTGTAGCAGGCCCCGAGGAGCTGCGCCGCAGTGGTTGGTGCCTTTGTAAAGTTCTGGTATGGCCGTTCGGGCATTCCTCACGCCGCCATGAAAACCTATGATCGCATCCAGTTGGACGCGTTTCCCCACCAATATGCATGAAGGTTTTTCGATGGCCATCAAACCGATGTTGCACCCACGCAATCAACACCGGGAGGGGTATGACTTCGAACGGCTGATCGTGCGGTCACCTGAACTGGAGGCCTTCACGACAAGAAATCCCCGCGGCCGGATGACGATCGATTTTTCGGACGTGGACGCGGTCCGCACGCTCAACCAGGCGCTCTTGCTCACGCATTACGATATTGAGTTCTGGGAGATCCCCGCCACTTACCTCTGCCCCCCGATCCCCGGGCGGGTCGACTACATCCATTACCTGGCGGATCTTCTTGCCGAGAGTAATGGCCGAAAGATCCCGCACGGACCCGACATCAAGGCTCTGGACATAGGGACAGGTGCTAGCCTCGTATATCCGCTGATCGGTCAGCATGAATATGGCTGGGATTTCACCGGAGTCGACATCGATCCTGTCTCAATCAAATCGGCGCGCCAGATCTGCAAGCGAAACGGCCTGAGCATAAGGCTCAGGCGCCAGCACAATCCGGAAGATATCTTCAAAGGGGTCATCGAGCCCGATGACATCTTCCACGTCACCCTGTGCAATCCGCCGTTTCACGCGTCACTTGAACAGGCAGACAAGGGCAGCCGGCGGAAGTGGCGGAACCTTGGCAAAGGGCACTCGAAAAAACTCAATTTCGGTGGCCAGAACGCAGATCTTTGGTGCCCCGGTGGCGAGATCGGCTTCATCGCCAGAATGATCGAGCAGAGCCTCGATTTCGCCGATCAATGTCTATGGTTTACCTCCCTGGTCTCCAAGAAAGACAACCTGCGGCCACTCTCCAGACTGCTGAGGAATGCGAAGGTTGCCGAATTCAAGGTCGTCGAAATGGGACAGGGGCAGAAGACAAGCCGGTTTGTTGCCTGGACCTATTACCCTGAATCGCAGAGAACCCTGTAAGTGGACCGGGTTCGTCAATAGGGATTGTCTGTATCTTCCGGTCTTCCGTGCGCTCGCCGAGCACTGTGAGAGGCCGCGGCATGTCCGCCTTCTTGATAATGGCTCCCGATCGCGGCACGGGCTGCGCCTCGCACTGACTTGTGATTGACGCAGACAATTGCCGTCAGACCAACGACCTGTTTGAGGTCACCTAACGGAAATGAGGCGCGACGAGCTGTTCGCCAGTTTAATTGGACCAAGCATCTTAAATTGACCAAGCATCCGCGCCCTGCGAAAAAGCCCGCCCTCGCAGCTCATCGGAAAAACGGAAGCGGAATAGGCGGGGCTTGGACACGCTTTCGCGAGATTTCTTTCCCGTCCTCGTCGCCGCTACACCTTCCTCTAACGCGCCTAGCCGCAGGACAGGCTCCGTGCCGAGCGCCTTGGAGAGTCGCTTCGATAACGCGCAGCTCGGCGATCCGACCTCGTTTAGCAGTGGAAAGAAGACATGTTTTCAGGACTGATGGCAGCCATAGCGGGCTTCATAACCCATGCAATCAGCTCCATGGGCTATGCCGGGATTGCTGCTTTGATGGCGATTGAATCCGCCTGCATCCCACTCCCATCTGAAGTGATCATGCCCTTCTCGGGCTATCTCGCGTCCACCGGTCAGTTCTCGCTGCTCCTTGTCGCCACCGTCGGTGCGATCGGCTGCAATATCGGCTCGACGATCGCCTATCTCGCCGGTGCCTATGGCGGTCGCAAGGCCGTGGAACGCTGGGGGCGATACATCTTGCTCAGCCCCTCGGATCTGGACCGGGCCGATCGATGGTTCTCCCGTTTCGGCAGCGCTGCAGTCTTTATCTCGAGGCTCTTGCCGCTGGTGCGAACCTTCATCTCCCTCCCGGCCGGCATCGCACGAATGCCGTTCTGGAAGTTCCAGATCTACACCTTCATGGGCTCGTGGCCCTGGTGCCTCGTCCTTGCCTATGTCGGCCTCAAGCTCGGCGAAGAGTGGGACAAAAGCCCGGCCCTGCGCAACACGATGCACGCCCTTAACGGTGTGGTGCTGGTTGCGATCCTGGTAGGCCTCGGCTTCTACGTCCGGCGCTTCTTGAAAAGTCGGAAGGCCTAACTGCGGGCGAAAGCCGGGCAGCCACGAAGGCTCGACCACCAAAGACATCGACGGTGTTCTCTGTTGTGACGCCTGCCGAAAGAAAAGCGCCGCTCAAGACATGGGTCGAGCTTTTGTCGCTCAGACCATTTTGGGGCTCAGATAAGGTTCGCAGGGACTTGTTCGGGCCGGCACCCTCGAATTTCATAGGCCGCGCTGCACTTCTGCAAACACTTCGGCCAGCACCGACACGGCCAGCAGCCTTAGGTCGCGCGCGGATTGGATCACCCCGATCGGCCCGCGAACCCGCGCGCGGGACGCCGCCTCGACACCACGGGCCTGCAAGCCTTTCTGTCGGCGATTTTGCGTGCGCATGCTTCCCTGCGCTCCGATATAGAACGCGGGGGTTGCGAGCGCTTCATGAAGTATATCCAGTTCCCAATCGTGATCGTGAAACAGAAGGATCACGGCGGTGTGGGCGTCGATGACAACATCTGGAGGGATCGCGCTTCGGTCCAATTTTCGCACCGTGCAACCAGCGCCTTCAGCATTGGCAAACGTGTCGTCTTCGGGCGTCAAAAGAAGATGCGGCGCGCCGGTGGCGCGCACCAGATCGGCGAAGAAGACCGCCTCGGCGCCAGCCCCAAAAATGACGAAGCGAGGCTCCGGGAGGAAGGCGATACGCAGATCAACCGTCTCGTCGGGAGACTCGTCCTCGGGCGTGAAACGCAAGCCACCCGACGCGCTCAACCCTAAGACCGTCTCCTCGCGCCGCGTGCGCCGGTTTGCCAACTCGGTCAACAAGGCGCGGTCCGGCGCGGGGATCACCGTGACCTCGAGCGCGCCTCCGCAGGGCAGTTTCAGATCGAAAAAGGGCGAGCCCGCGCCATAGCGCAGCTTGCGCACCTTCCCGTCGGCCAGCGCCGCGAGCGCATGATCGACCACATCTTCTTCGATACAGCCGGAGCTGAGCGCCCCGAAGCGCCGACCGTCCGGCAAGATCGCCATCGCGGTGCCGAGATTGCGATAGGCCGGGCCTTCGATGCCGGAGATAACCGCGATCGCTCCCGGCACATCGGATCGCGCCAGTTCGAACCAGGGATCTTGCGCGGCGGGATGGGGCACGCCAGGTTCCTCAGTCGTTCGACCCGGCCAGCGCGCGATGCGCGACCTCAACAAAGAACTGCACGCCGAGCGGCAGGATCGCATCGTTGAAATCGTAATGCGGGCTGTGAAGGTTGCGCCCGCCTTCGGCCGATCCGTTGCCGATCCAGCCATAGGCGCCGGGCACCTTCTCCAGAAGGAACGCGAAATCCTCGCTCGCCATGCTGGGTGCGTAATCGACCTGCACCGCATCGCGGCCCACGATGGCCTCGGCCGCGCGGCGCGCCGTTTCGGCGGCCCCCGCGTCGTTGATCGTGGCAGGGTAGCGGCGCTGATAGGTCAACTCGGCCTTGGCGTGAAACGCCTCGGCGATCATCTCGGCGCGGCGCGTCATCTCGACCTGAACGAAATCGCGCGTCGCGGGGCGCAGGGTGCGCACGGTGCCGCGCAGGATCACTTCGTCGGGGATCACATTGAGCGTGTGGCCAGCATGGATTTGCGTCACGGAAATCACCGTCGCATCGGTCGGATCCACCGCGCGGCTCACAATCGTCTGCCACGCCAACTGCAACTGCGCGGCCAGCGTGATCGGGTCGATCCCCTCATGCGGCATCGCGCCATGCGACCCCTTGCCCATCACCTTCAGTTCGAACGTGTCGAACGCGGCCATGACGGGGCCCGCGCGCATCGCGATCTTGCCTGCCTCCAGCCCCGGCCAGTTATGCAGCGCAAAGGTGCTGTCGAGCGGGAACTGATCGAGCAACCCATCCTCGATCATCACCCGCGCACCGCCTTCGTTTTCCTCGGCGGGCTGGAAGATGAACACCACTGTGCCTGGCCCCGGCGGATTGGCCGCCATCGCCTGCGCCGCCCCGAGCAGCATCGTGGTGTGACCGTCATGGCCACAGGCATGCATCTTGCCGGGGATCTCGGAGGCATAGTCCGCCCCGGTCAGTTCGGAGATCGGCAGCGCGTCGATATCGGCGCGCAGGCCGACCGTCGGCCCTTCGCCATGACGCAGAACGCCGATCACTCCGGTCCCGGCGAGCCCCTCGTGGACCTCGAGCCCGAACCTGCGCAACTCAGCTGCGATGAAGGCAGCGGTCTCGTGTTCTTCGAAGGCCAGTTCGGGGCGGCGATGCAGCGCGTGCCGCCATTCGACCAACTGGTCTTCCATCGCCTTGATCGCCGGGGTGATGTTCATCGCGCGTCCTTTCAACCAAAGAGCCAGCAGATCCCAAGCCCGAGGCCAAGACCGACCAGAAGCCAAGCCACGCGGTCGATCAGCGGAATATGCCCCACCGCCGCAGTCGCCACCGCACCCGTCGGGGCGGCGCCTGCGCTATCCGAACTTATATCCTCCGCCTCGCCGGTCACGACCCGCGAGAAGGCATTGAAGAAATCCTCGGCATTCTTGCGCGCGACGCCCTGGATCAATCGCCCGCCGACCGCGGCCAGTTTGCCGCCAACCTCGACATCGGCGACATAGGACAAGCGCGTGCCCTCGCCTTCGGGCGCGAGCTTGATTTCCGCGCCGCCCTTGGCGAAGCCCGCAGGGCCACCCTGCCCGCGCCCGGTGATCCGGTATGAGACGGGCGGGACAAGATCGCTCAGCTCCACCTTGCCGCGAAAGCTGGCCGAAACCGGGCCCACCCGCGCCACGACCGTAGCGGTGAATTCGGCCTCACCCGTCTGCTCCATCGCCTCGCAGCCCGGGATCGCGCGGCGCAGCACCTCGGGATCGTTGAGCCCACGCCAGACGGTTTCGGGATCGGCCGGGATCAGGTGATCGCCTTCGAACCGCATCACCCGGCCTCCGCATGGATCGCGTTATAGGCGCGGTAGAGCGCCTGCGTGCCCTCTTCGCCGAAACCGTCATCCACCAGTTTGCCATACAGGCTGCGCGCCAGAGACAGGCCCGGCAGATCGAGGCCCAGTCTTTCGGCTTCGCTCAGCGCGATCGACATGTCCTTGACGAAATGATGGACGAAGAAGCCGGGCGCGAAATCCTCATCGACCATCTTCGGTCCGAGCCCGTTGAGCAGGAAGCTCGACGCGGCCCCGGTTCCGATGACCTTGAGAACCTGCATCGGTTCCAGACCGGCGGCGCGCGCATAGCTGATGCTTTCCGCGACCGCGAGCATGGTCGAGGCGATGGCGATCTGGTTGGCCATCTTGGTGTGCTGGCCAGCCCCCGCCTTGCCCATCAGCGCGATATTTCCGCCCATCAACTCCAGCACCGGCAGAACCCGCTCGAACGCCCGCTGGTCGCCGCCCAGCATGATCGCGAGCTTGCCCGCTTTCGCGCCGACATCGCCGCCGGACACCGGGGCGTCGAGCGCGGAGATATTGCGTGCAAGAGCCGCCTGCGCGATCTTCGCAGCCAGAGCCGGGCTCGAGGTGGTCATATCGATCAGCACCGAGCCCGGGCGCGCCTTGGCGATGATCCCACCCTCACCGAGATAGACCTGTTCGACATCGGCGGGGTAGCCCACGATGGTGATCGTGATGTCGCTGGCCTCGGCCACGGCGCCGGGGCTGTCGCACCATGTCGCCCCCTTCGCGACGAGGGCATCGCCCTTGGCGCGGGTGCGGTTGTAGATGTTGAGCGGATGCCCCGCGGCGAGGATATGCCCCGCCATGTGCTGGCCCATGATTCCGAGTCCGATGAAGCCGACGCTGAGTTTCTCTTCTGTCACGGCTGGGTCCTTTTCGTTGAGCTGGGCGCGGCCTCCCGCAGGAGCGCGCGAATGGATTGGGGGGTCAGCGGAAGACGCTCGATCGTCACGCCGCGCGGTGCGAGCGCGTCGCTCACGGCATTGGCGATCACGCCGATCGCACCCATCACGCCGCCTTCGGCCATGCCCTTGATCCCGGCGGGCGTGCGGCGGTTCGGCGTATGGTGGTGCAGGATTTCGAACTCCGGCAGTTCGTTCGGGGAGGCCACGAGGTAATCGGCGAGCGTCGCGGAAAGGTTCTGCCCCGTGCCGTCATAAACGACCTGTTCCAGCAGCGCGCCGCTCAGCCCCATCGCGATCGCCCCTTGCTGCTGGCCGCGCACGACGATCGGGTTGAGGACGGTGCCGGCGTCCTCCGCGACGAGATAGCGGTCGATCGAAATCGCCCCGGTCTGCGGATCGACCTCGACCTCGCAGGCATGGGTCGAATTGGAATAGGTCATCGCGGGCGGGTCGTAGCTATGCGAGAAGTCGAGCCCCGGCGCGATCCCCTCGGGCAGCGCCAGCGGGTCGAGATAGGCGCGTCGCGCGACATCCGGCAACGCAAGCCCCGTCTCCTGCCAGTCGTCGCCAATCATCCGTTCGATCTGGCCCGCCCGCATGCGCAGCCCGCCAGCATCGTTGAGATCGAGCATCGAAGCCGCAATCGCGAGCACCCGCTCGCGCGCCTTGAGAGCACAGAGATAGAGCGTTCCGCCCCCGGCCGTCGCGCCGCGTCCACCGCGGCTGCCCATGCCATAGGGCGCGATATCGGTATTGCCCATATGGACCGTGACATCTTCCGAGCGCACGCCGAGCCCTTCGGCAACCGCCTGCGAAAGCGGGCTCTCGTAACCCTGCCCCGTGCCCATCAGCCCGACGGAGGCGTTGACCGCCCCGCTCGGCTCGATACGCACCCAGGCCGATTCATGCCCCGATCCGGGGATGCCGGCGGCTTTGTAGAATTCCGATCCGTAAGTCGTGCTTTCGATTACCGTGCAAAGCCCGAGCCCGAGAAACCGCCCCTCGGCGAGCGCCTTCTCTTGCCGTTCGCGGAACGCGGCGACATCGATCGCTTCCACGGCGATCTCGAGCGTTTCCCGCGGGCTGACATCCTCGAGGATTTCGCCCGTGGGCATCTTGTAGGGCAAATCCTCCGGGCCGAGCGCGTTGATGCGGCGCAGCTCGACCGGGTCGAGGTCCAGCTCGCGGGCGATGGCATCGATCGTGCCCTCCATCACCCAGCTTGTGATCGCCATCGGCGCGCGCATCGGGCCAGCACCGCATTTGTTCGTCAGTGCGACGCGGACCTCATAGGCATAGTCCTGAATCCGGTAAGGCCCGGTCATGATAAGCGCGATGACGCGGGCCATGTAATTGGCCGGGTAGAAGCAGTAGCCGCCGAAATCCTCGTCGATCTCGAGCTCGAGACCGAGGATCCGTCCGGTTTCGCTGACCGAAGCGCGGGTGCGGCACTCGTATTCCCGCGCATGCGCGGCGGCCATCAGGTTCTCCATCCGGTCCTCGCGCCACCGAACCGGGCGTCGCAGGTGACGAGACAGAGCCGCGACCGTGAGTTCCTCGCGATAGAGCGCGATCTTCTGACCGAACGCGCCGCCCACATCGGGGCTAATGACCGTGACCTGGCTTTCCGACAGGCCCAGCCGCGCAGCAAGCTGGCTGCGCAACGGGTGCGGGACCTGATTGCCGATATGCATGTTCAGATGCGCGCGCCCTTCATCCCAATCGGCGACGCAGCCGCGCGTCTCCAGCGGAACATGGGTGTGGCGATGAAGCGCGAAACGGGCCTCGACCACGCGATGCGCCTCAGCCCGGCGCGCGGCGGGATCGCCGACATTCAGGCTTTGATGCGAGACCAGATTGCTCGAAAGGCTGTCATCGACCAGCGCCGCATCGGGGGCGAGAGCTTCCGCGATCGAGGTTACGGCCGGAAGCTGTTCATAGTCGACAGTAACGCACTCGGCCGCATCCTCGGCGAGGTAGCGATCCGTCGCGACCACGCAGACCACCGGATCGCCGTGGAAACGGACCTTGTCGATCGGCAGCGTCGTCATTTCGGTTGGCTGCAACCCTTCGATCGGCGGCGCGAGACGCAGCCGCGTCGTCATCGGATCGAGATCACGCCCGGTGAAGACACCTACGACCCCGGGCATCTCGGAGGCTTCTGCGCTGTCGATCCCCAGAATGCGCGCATGAGCGTGGGGCGAGCGCACGAAGCTCACATGCAGCGCGCCGGGAAAGGCGAGATCGTCGAGATAGCGCCCGCGGCCCGTGACAAGGCGCCGATCCTCCTTGCGCGGCAGGGCGCGACCGATCTCTGTGAAATCACCGCTCATGCCGCCTCTCCACGCATCCTGGCCGCAGCCTTCAGCACGGCGGCGACGATATTTTGATAGCCCGTGCAGCGGCACAGATTGCCAGACAGGACGTCGCGCACCTCCTCTGCGGTCGGATCCGGGTTCTCGCGCAGATAATGCTCGAAGGTCACCACGATGCCGGGCGTGCAGAAACCGCATTGCAGCCCGTGCTCCTCGTGCAGCGCCTGCTGAAGCGCCGAGAGGGCATCAGGCCGCCCCATGGCCTCGACCGTCGTGACCTCGTGGCCCTCCATCTGGGCGGCGAAAGTCAGGCAGGCACGGGCCGGGCGCCCGTCGATCAGGATCGTGCAGGCACCGCAGACGCCGTGCTCGCAGCCGACATGGGTGCCGGTCAGAGCAAGATCCTCGCGCAGCACATCCGACAGGAGCTTGCGCGCAGGCACCCGAACTTCGTGGGTCTCGCCATTCACGCTCAGCGAAAGCGTCAGAGGGTCATGTGTCGGAGCGGTCATGCACCCTTCTCCCGGTTCAACGCGGACTGGAACGCGCGAATGACGAGCGTTTCGGCAAGCTCCCGGCGATAGACCGCGGGCACCTGCTCGCTGTCTTCGGGCGCAATCGCCGCGGCACTCGCGGCTGCGAGGTCGCGGATGGTGTTCTCGTCGGCAGGCCTACCCTGAGCGCGCGCCTCGATCTCGGGCAGGCGCAGCGGAACGGTATCGACGCCCCCGAGCCCGAGCCGCAAAGCAATGATCTTCCCCTCTGCGTCGCGCGCAAAACTGAGCGCGACGCTGACCAACGCGAAATCGCCGTGACGTCGGGAAAAGGCCTCGAAGGCCCACAGATCGCCGACGGGCAGCGGAAAGCGCAGCGCGGTGATCAGTTCGCCATCGCGCAGATCGACCGTCATGATCGATTGCAGGAAATCGGAAGCGGGAACTTCGCGCGCGCCTGTGGTTCCCGAAATCACCAGCGTCGCCCCCAGCGTCACCGCGATCAAAGGCAACTGGGCGGCGGGGTCCGCATGGGCGAGGCTGCCGCCGATCGTGCCGCGCTGGCGGATCGCATAATGCCCGATCGAGGCGGCAGCGGCACCGAGAAGCGGCAGGCTCCGCTGCACTTCCGGCGCATTGGCAAGCCGGTGATGGCGCGTCAGCGCACCGATCTCCAGCATGTTCTCCTTCACCCGGACGCGGTCCAGCTCGATCAGATCGTTGAGATCGACGAGATGGCTCGGACGCGCCAGTCGCATGTTCAGCATCGGCCCGAGGCTTTGTCCTCCGGCAATCGGTTTCGCTGCGGGTCCATGCGCGCGCAATAGTGCCAACGCCTCAGCGAGGTTCGCGGGCCGATGGTAGGTGAAAGGGGCCGGTTTCATCGCTTCAAACTGCGTTCCAGACCAGCGACTGACCGGTTTCGCGATCGAAGACATGCAGGCGGTTGAGATCCACTGCGAGGGTGATGTCCTCGCCGAACGCATGGCGCAGATCCTTGCCGACGCGGAAGAACAGCTCCTCGCCGCCGAAATCCATACCCAGATACTGATCCGAGCCAACCGGAAGCACCGAAGTCACTGTGCCGCTGAGGGCATTGTATCCCGGCTCGGCGGTGCCTTCCGCGACATCCTCGGCCCGGATACCCAGCCGCACCGCGCGGCCCTCCTGCCCTTTCAGGCGCGCCGCCTGATCGGCCGGCAACACAAGACGCAGCCCATCCCGGACGAAGGCCATCTCGCCATCCGGACCGGCCTCGAGCACGCCGTCGAAGTAGTTGATAGGCGGGCTGCCGAGGAACGACGCCACGAAAGTGTTCGCCGGGCGCTCGTAAATGTCGTCAGGCGTGCCGATCTGCTGCACGACCCCGTCATTCATCACCACGATACGATCCGCGAGCGTGAGCGCCTCGGCCTGATCGTGGGTCACGTAGACGAAGGTCGTCTCCATCGCGCGGTGAAGTTCCTTGATCTCCGCCCGCATCGAGATGCGCAGCGCCGCATCGAGGTTCGAGAGCGGTTCATCCATCAGGAAGACCGACGGATCACGGACCATCGCGCGGCCCAGCGCCACACGCTGGCGCTGGCCGCCCGAAAGCTGCGACGGACGCCGGTCGAGCAGGTGCGAAATCTCGAGCTTCTTCGCCGCATCGCGAACGCGCTCGTCGATCTCTTCCTTGGACGCGTTGCGCATCTTCAGCCCGAAGCCGATATTGTCGTAGACGGTCTTGTGCGGATAGAGCGCGTAGCTCTGGAACACCATCGCGACGTCGCGCTTGTGCGGGGGCACGTAGTTCACGACCTGCTCGTCGAAGATCAGATCGCCGTCCGAGACCTCCTCGAGCCCTGCAATCATGTTGAGGGTCGTGGATTTGCCGCAGCCCGACGGGCCGAGCAGGACGATGAACTCGCGATCCTCGATATCGAGGTTGAGATCGCGCACGGCATGGAAGCCGTTGGCGTATTTCTTGTTGACGTTGGTGAAGCGGATCCGGGCCAAGACTTTGTCCTTTCTAACCTTTGACAGCCCCGGCGGTCAGACCGGAAACGATGTAGCGTTCGAAGACGATGGCGACGATCACCGGCGGCACGACCGCCAGGACGCCCGCGGCGTTGAGGAAGGAGAAGCTCACTGTGAAATCTGAGGTGAACGAGGCCAGCAGGATCGGCAGCGTTTGCGACGCAGAGGTCTGCGTGAACATCAGCGCGAGCAGGAACTCGTTCCAGCTGGTGAGGAAGGTAAAGAGCACCACGGCGACGAGCGAGGGCATCGAAAGCGGCAGGAACACCTTGATCAGCGCCTGGAACCGCGAACAGCCATCGACCCGCGCGGCTTTGTCCAACTCGTCTGGAAGGCCCTCGAAATACTGGATGAGGATGAAGACCGTGAAGGGCACCGTGATCGCGAGATAGGTGATCACCAGCGATCCAAGCGTATCGAGCATCCCGAGCTTCCGGATCACCAGAAAGAACGGCACGACCAGCGCGATATCAGGGATCACCCGCGTGATCAGGATGAAGTAGACCGACGCGTTGCGCCCCCAGAACCGGATCTTCGCGATGGCATAGGCGGCGGGAACACCAACGAGCAGGTTCAGGATCACCACCAAGGTCGCGACGATCAGGCTGTTGGCCATCGACGGCAAAAGGTTCTCGGCGGTCGAGGGGATGAAATCGCCCGCGGCCGGATCGGTGCCGGAGCGCGTGTCGTAGGTGACGGGCTCATCGTTTCCGGCGGTGAAGATCGCCTCGAAATTGCGCAAGGTGGGTTCTTCGGGAATCCAGTGCGGCGGTATCGAGACGATCTCCGTCTCGGTCTGGAAGGCCGAAGAGACAAGCCAGGACACGGGCGCGAGCACGTAGGCCGCCACGACGATCGCGGAGGCAAAGATCACCAGGCGCTGGACGATGCGCCCGATTTTCTGGCGGCGGCGGTAGTCGATCGTGTCGACAGGCGGGGTGATAGGCATATCGCTCATGTCAGATCTTGCGCCCCAGCGTTCGTATGAAGAGGTAGGAGAGTGCGAAAGTCGCGATTGCGAGGAGGTAGGACATCGCAGCACCGCTCCCGAAGGACAGGTTGCGGAAGGTCTCGACATAGATGTGCCAGGAGAGCACATGCGATGCGCTGCCGGGCCCGCCCTCGGTCAGGATGAAGAACAGGTCGAAATGGCGGATGGCCATCATCGTCTCGTAGATCATCACCAGCATGAAGCCGGGCTTCATCGCAGGCAGGGTGACATGCACGAAGCGCTGCCAGACCGTCGCCCCGTCGACGCGCGCTGCCGCATAGAGATCGGACGGGATCGACTTGAGCGAGACCAGCAGAAGGATCGTCGCCAGCGGCACTTCCTTCCACACGAACGCATTGGCGATCAGGAACAGCGTTTTGTCCTGATCCCCCAGCCAGACCATGTATTTGTCGATGAAATCGAGCTGGTAGAGCAGGCCGTTCAGCGCGCCATAGCTGGAATCGTAGATCCATTTCCACATCAGCGCATTCGCGACATAGGGGATCGCCCAGGGCACCAGCAGGATCGTGGAGAGGATACGGCGACCGCGGAATTCCTGGTTCAGCAGCAGCGAGACAAGCAGGGCGATGAAGGCAATCGCGGTGACCGAAACGAGCGAGAAACTCACCGTGCGCCAGACCGCGCCCCAGAAAGCTTCGTCGCCCAAGAGATCGGTATAGTTCTTCAGCCCGACGAAGGGGGTCCGGTTCGGACGCGTCAGCTTCATGCTGAAGAAGCTGATGTAAAGCGAATAGGCGATCGGGAAGACCGCGACCGCGCCCAGCACGGCCATAACCGGAGCAAGAAACAGCATCGCGCTGCGCTCCTCGTATCCCACCCGCCATCTCGGGCGTGTCGCCCGTGTCATTGCATTCGCCACGTCATGCTCTCCCGTTGCCCTGCCCGCTCGTCGGCGGGCCTTTCAAAAAGGCCCGCCACGCTTGTTCAGTAGCTGTCTTTCAGCTCGTTCCAGAGATCGGCGGATTTCTGGACCGCGCCGGCGGCGTCGACATTGCCGAGGATCGCCGATTGCCAGGCCGAACCATTGGTGTCGTTCCACTCGCCGAACCACGGGGTGACCGTGTCCTTCTTGCGTGCGAGCGCCTGCTGAGCCTGGATCATGTCGACATCGCCGTAGGAGTCGTAGGCCGCGCGGATCTCGGGATCCTCGAACAGCGGCTTGACGCCGAACCCGGCCCCGATATCGAGGAACAGGAGCTTCTGGAACGTGTAGGCGCCGTCCGCCTTGCCGCCGAACCATTCGATCAGCTTCGCGGCATTCTCGGCGCGGGCCTTGTCCTGCGCAGCTTGCGCCGACATGCCGTGGAAACGCATCCAACCGACCGTCGCGTGAGAGCCGTTGGCGCCCTGCGGCATCATCGCCTGCTTCACGTGGCCGGCGATCTGCGACTGTTCAGGGTCGTTGAGCATCCGCAGACGGTATTTCGCAACCATCGCGAAAGCATGGTTGCCCGCTGCGAAGGCTTTCAGACCGGCCAACTCGCCGGTCTCGACACAGGCGGGCGAGACGATCTTGTGCTTGTTGACCGCATCGACGACCCAGCTCAGCGCCTCGACGGCCCCTTCTTTCGGGTCTTGCATCACGGCCATACCGTTGTCGTCGACCAGACGCCCGCCATGCGAATAGACCAGCGTCGAGATGAACTCGATCAGCCAGCTTTCCTGCGCCATTGCCAGCATCATCGGGTAGTCGGCAATGCCCTTCTCTTTCATCACGAGCGACTGCTCGACCAGTTCATCCCAGCTCGACGGCGGAGCGTCGAACCCAGCTTCCTTGAGCTTCGCCTCGTCATAGAGAAACGCCATGTAATCGGTGTAATAGGTCAGGCCATATTGGCGACCGCCGTAGGTCATCGAGTCGGTGCAGAAGTCCTCGGCCTCGGCATTGTATTTCATCAGGCTGTCGAACTCGTCGACCGGGGCGATCCAGCCGGCTTCGGCCCATTCGGGGAGCCAGGAATCCGAGACCCACATGGCGTCGAGAGGAGCGCCGCCGACGAATTTCGCGACCATGCCCTCGCGGTATTGGGCCCAGGGCGAATTGCCGTAATTGACGGGAATCCCGGTTTCCTTGGTGAAGGCGCTGAGGTGGCTCTGCACGGTGTCAACCGCGGCCGACCACGTATGCATCGTCAGCGCGGCCGTTTCGGCTTTTGCCGGACGAACCAGACCCGGCGCCATGAGCGCGCCGGCGCCAGCTGCCGAGTAACGGAGGAAATCCCGGCGCCCGAGACGGCGCGTCTTATCCTTGAGCATCATTCGATTCCTTATGCGTGGCCGCCTCAGCCGAGCCCGATCAAGGCCCGATCCACAGCAAGCCGTCCCTGTTGGTCTTGTTTGTGAGGAATGACGCTATTGGCGATTTATTTATTCGTCAACTGACGACAAACGAAAAGTTGAAGATTTCCTTTCCGCAACGGAAATCGCACAAGTTTTCAGCACCTGCGGAGCCCTCCGCAGACGAAAATGCGGCAAAAATGGAGCTGATTGCAGCGCTCAGCGGCCGCTGCACACCTCGACCATGTCCTCGAATCCCGCGAGGAACACACGAACATGCATCGAAACCACCTGATCTTCGGTGAGTGACAGGCTGCTTTGATAGATATGACGCCGAATCGCATAGTGAGAGATCGCGCCGTGCAGCGTCCACGCCATTTCGCGGAGCAATGCGGGATCTTCCGGCAGTTCCACGCCGCGCTCATGGGCCACCTCACGCATCACCGTCTCCAGCAACTGCATGACGATCGCTGCGATGTAGTCAGGCGCCATATTCGCCTCAGCCAGGGAGGCATAAAGGAACAATCGCAACCACTTGCGCGTCAATGTGGACTGAAGATAGTCGCGATAGAACGCATCGAGGCGCTTGGAAACGGGCTGCGATCGATCCTGAAGCTCCACGAACCAGACGGCCTTGAAGGCGCCAAGAATCTCTCGGTTATAGACCTCTTTGAGCAGGTCTTCCTTGGTCGGAAAGAAGCGATAGAGAAGGCGCTGGGAGATACCGCATTTCTCCGCCAGCTGACGCGTTTGCCCCGCCAGCCCATTCTCGGCGAAGAATTCAGTAGCGACGTCCAGAATCTGAGCACGGCGCTCGTTGAACGGCATCCGCACAGTCCCCTGCGGCGAACCGGGCTTGCTTCCGGCGCCGTTCGTTTTGGACGAACCTTCAGTCATTTTCGGCTTGGTCTGCACGTTTTCCCCTTGGCACCCCTTGTTGTTCATTCTGGCGCCGGACGCAATGACTTGAGCCTTTTACATTAGCCCATTCCGCAGGAAGGCAAAGTCTGTTTTCGTCACTTGACGACTTATATGTTGCGAAAGCCCAGGATTTGGTCGTAGCTTCGGCCCGTCAGGTCGCGCCAGCGCCTGCGATTTTCTGCCATTCATGCCGGAGCCCAACATGATCTACGAACAACGCACCTATCGCATCACGCCCGGGAAAGCGCCCGAGTTCCTGAAGCTTTATGAGGCCGAGGGCCTGCACATCATCACCCAATACGCGAAGCTGGCTGGATGCTGGATTAGCGACAGCGGCGTGCTGAACGCTGTCACTTTCCTCTGGGCCTATGAGGATTACGGTCACCGCAGCGCACAACGGGCCAAGCTGGGCGCGGACCCGGAATGGCAAGGTTTCGTGCCCAAGATCCTCCCCTATCTCGTGCATCAGGAAAGCATCTTCCTGCAGCCCGCAGCATTCTCGCCACTCGATTGAGACAGGCGTAGGCAGCGCGCACAGGCTTGGCCATCCACTGCGCCGCCTACGTTCTACGACGGATATCCGGCTGACACGTTCACGATACGCGTTTTCCCGACCATGATTTCCGTCGGGTGATGCGTATGTCCGAAATACCACTCGGCCGGCTGACCCTTGCGAATGACATCGGTGAGATTGCTCGCGTAGCACCAAGGGAGCGGAGCTCCTGGGGGGGAAGCGCGGCCGGGTGCGTGGCACGATGAGTGACGACAAACGTCGCGCCATCGAAGAGCGCCGCCAGCTGCGCGCGCAGCCATTCGCTATGGTCGTGGTGTTGCGCAATTGTGTCGGCTGGCCGCGCCTTGCGTTGCGGTAGTTGCTTCGCGCGCCGCGGATGTAGCGAAAGTCATTCATCACCCAATCCGTTTTGGAAGATTTCTCCAAAACGCTGTCGGGTCCGCGCGCGAAATCGCTCCACAGAATGCCGCGTAGGTAGAGCTTGTTTTCTACGGTGACCTCCCGCTTCTGAGCGAAATTTACCCCAGCGTCGCGCGCGCTCTTTTCGAGATCACCCTGAAGAACACGGCACCCGAGGAACCCATCAACAATTTCAGCCGGGCCACGCATCCGCACCGTGCGAAAAAAGCCAGATCTGGCTGATGCGAAAAAACGAAAGTCGGTATCTTAGTTGGCATCCGCGGTGCGAACTGACACGTGCCATGAGTTGGCTTTAGAGGTTCATCAGAGCGGATGGACCGGGGACCAGGTCGTCTGGCGATCAGCGAAAAAAGAGCAAAGAACTCCGACCTTCGCTCTGGCAAGGCAAGATAAATGCGTGCGAAATTCCATCTGGTGCGTATCGAAGGTATGTGGTTCCTGCCATCATAGCAGCGGACCTCACGACCAAGGATCGCATGATGACAGCGCCACAAATCACCTTGTTTGCGATTCTGGCCGGAACCCTCGCGCTGTTCTTGTGGGGGAGGCTTCGCCACGACCTGGTTGCCTTGGCTTCGCTGATGGCCTGCGTCTTGACCGGGTTGGTTCCGGCCGATGCGGCGTTTGCAGGATTTGGTCATCCTGCCGTGATCACGGTGGCCTGCGTTCTGATACTAAGTCAGGGGTTACAAAATACCGGGGCGGTAGACTGGCTTGCGGGGGCAATTCTACCTTCCGAGGCAAAGCGTCTGACCAGCATGACGGCGCTCATAGCCCTTTCGGCTGTTCTTTCTGGCTTCATGAACAACGTCGGAGCGCTGGCGCTTCTCATGCCGGTCGCGATCCGGCTCGCCGGGCGGCTGGACCTGACACCCGGGCAGATGCTGATGCCCCTGGCCTTTGGCACGATCCTTGGCGGCATGACCACGCTGGTCGGCACACCGCCCAACCTGATCGTCTCGGGTTTTCGCGCCGAAGCCGGATTGGGGCAGTTCGGTATGTTCGACTATGCCCCCGTAGGTGTGGCGGTCGCCGTCGTCGGCGTGGCGTTCATCGCGCTTCTCGGATGGCGCATCGTGCCTGCGCGCAAACCGATGAGCACGGCAGGTTTCGACACCGGCAGCTATCTGACCGAGGTTCGGGTGCCCGAAAAAAGTAAGGCCGTGGGACTGACCCTGCGCAAGTTCGAACGCGGGATTGAAAAAAGCGGCGCGCAGATCATCGGGCTAATCCGCAACGACGTGCGGATGACCGCGCCACATGGCGGACGGCGCATACAGGCGGACGACGTTCTGATTCTGGAGGCCGAAGCTCAAGAGCTGGGCGAAGTATTGTCGGCCTTCGGCATCACGCTTGAAGAGGAGGAGAGCGGGTCGGCGCGAGCGGAAAGGAAAGCCGGAGAGACGACGTCACAGACCGAAAACGATGAAGCCGAGAGCAACACGTCCGCCGAGGACACCGCTGCAGCGACGAAGCCTTCGGACCGCGACGAGGATATCGTGTTGCGCGAATTCGCGGTGCTTCCGGGCTCTACGATCGTCGGGCAGTCCGCGACAGACCTGCGGCTGCGGACGCGCTACGGCCTCAATCTTCTGGCCGTCTCACGGGAAGGACGCCCCCCGCGGACGCGGCTGCGGACGCTGAAGCTGAAGCCCGGCGATCTGCTGATGATGCAGGGGCCCGCCGAGATCATGGCCGATTTCATGAACGAGACCGGCTGCGCGCCTCTGGGAGAGCGGGAATTGCATCTTCCCAACGCGCGAATGGCGATCATCGCCAGCGCGCTCTTGCTTGGTTCTATCGGCATTGCCACCTTCGGCCTGCTGCCGGCATCGGTGGCCTTTACGTTGGGGGTTCTGGGCTCGATGCTCCTGCGAACCGTGCCGCCCGGGCAGGTCTACAAAGCCATCGACTGGCCAGTCATCGTCCTGCTGGGATCGCTTATCCCGGTGGCCGGCGCGATGCAGACCACTGGCGCGGCAGATGTTCTGGCGCGTTTTCTGGTCGAGACGATCGCGCGCGGTAACGCCATCGCGGCTCTGGCGGCAATCCTGGTCACCACGATGTTCCTATCCGACTTGATGAACAATGCGGCCACGGCAGCGGTGCTGAGCCCAGTTGCCCTGGGCATCGCCGCTTCGCTCGACGTGAACCCCGACAGTTTCCTGATGGCGGTGGCGATCGGGGCATCTTGTGCTTTCCTCACGCCGATCGGGCATCAGAACAACACTCTCATCCTCGGGTCGGGCGGCTTTCGCTTCGGCGACTATTGGAAGCTTGGACTGCCGCTCGAGATGATCGTCGTTGCCGTAAGCTTGCCGCTGCTACTGATCGTCTGGCCACTTTAGACGCTCGCGAGGGCGCGCGCTGACCAGCAGCCGTTTTATCGGATACTAGAAAGCGAGCACCCTATTTCGCGGCAAGTCTTCAAAGCCATCCCCAACGGGCGAAGCCAAGCTCCAAGCGCCACGGACCGGGCTCTGATCGCGGATCATCTCGCGGATTTGCGCCGATCTCGACACGACTGCCGCATTTGTTGCCGAGCGCCCCGTGAGGTCCCGGACCGCCTCCGCCGTCTTGACCGTGACTGACGCGACACGCACCGAAAATAGATAAATATTAAATTCGCAAGGGAACCTCTCATGTGCGACAGCGTTAGCCAACGTATTCTGTATGCCAGATGCTCTTCCGCTATGGCGTGTTGTCCTTGTGTCTTGGCAAAGCGCACCTCTTCCTCAGGCACCAAGGTGAAGCGATGCGCAATGACGCAATCAAGGTGCTCGTCGTCGAGGACGAGGCCATCATAAGGATGGATCTCGTCCTCGGGCTCGAAGAACTGGGCTACGATGTGATCGAGGCGAACTCCGCTGATGCTGCACTCAACCTGCTAGAAGCACGGCATGAAATTGACCTGCTAATTACCGATATCGATATGCCAGGCAAAATGGACGGAGTGGGACTCGCGCATGAGGTGCGGCGCAGGTTTTCCGCGTGCCAGATCATCATCATGTCGGGGCATTCAGCGCCCGAAACATTAGACCTGCCCAAGCGCAGTGCTTTTGTGTCAAAACCGATCAGCCCCGGCGAACTCGCCGCGGCCGTCACCTGACGAAAGACTCTCAATATCCTCTATTGCGCCTGAGACGGCATCCGCAGTTTGAAGGTCGTGTCGGCTGAAGCGGTGGACTCGACGGTCAACTCTCCATCGTGGGCCCGCGCGATTTCGGCCGCGATGTAAAGACCGAGCCCCAATCCCTGCAGGCTGCTCTGCTTTCCGGGTCGCGAAAAGTGCTGGAACAGCGAAGCCCGAACCGCATCTGGGATCGGCGCGCCTCGGTTATTGACCGAGAGGAACAATTCGCCGCTTCTTTCAAAGCCCCGCACCTGGATCGGCTGGCTCCGGTCGCCATGCGTCACTGCATTGCCCAACAGGTTCGACAGCAATTGCCCGAGGCACTGCGGATCCGCGACGATCGGATTTGGCAGGTCGATATCGCTCTCGAGCGGAACGGTCGTTCGGCGCTGGTTGTCGAACCCGTTCCGCTTGCGGGTCTTCAATTTCACGATGGCCGCTCTGCTCGTCGGATCGCTCTATCCGGTTCTCGTATTAGAATTCTGACGGCAGAAAACCTATCGCTAAGAAAGCGAAGCGGCAGGAGTTTCCTCCCGCCGCTTTGCCTCCCGACAAGTCGTGAGGCGAGCATCGTTAAGTTCTTGTGAAACCTCACATCGCTCAGCCCTCTTGCCAGGAACTCCGGTCCCTATTTTCAGGGAAGACTATTCCTGAACACCGCCCGACAGGGCGCTGCGCTCGTCCGATATCTTTTCTTCGGACAAACTCCGGAAGAAGTGGTGCCAAGCAAGGGCTGCATGGCCCTTGGAATGCGCGTGGTCCTTCGTCTGGGACTTCTTGCCCGTAGGCATTTTTTCGACAGCCATATTTCGGCCCTCCCTTTAATCCCCGAGAGATACTCGGGAAATTTCTGTGGATGACCGAAATATCCGGTCAGCGTCGCGGCTTCTTCCCGCGCGGAGCCTCTGCCGCGGCACTTTCGTCCGCATCCCGCTTCATGCGCGCCGCGCGCAAGGTCGCGGTCAGCTCCGCTCTTTTCTCGGCGTCATCGTCACGGATGAGGCGCACTGCAGCATCCGTCTTGTCCTGAGCCGTCGTGGCTTTCTTGGGCAGATCACGGAAAAAGCCGTCCACATTGTAATTGCGGGGCATATGCCCTCCTTGGTTGCGAAATCCGGCCCACCGGGCCGGATATGGAACCTTTGCGTTCAGCCGAGCGCCAGATCGCAGGCGGACTCACGCCCGTCGCGTCCGGTTTCGATCTCGTAGGTGACGGCCTGTCCGTCATCGAGCTGCGAGAGGCCCGCGCGCTCGAGGGCCGAAATGTGGACGAAAATGTCACGCCCACCGGTCTTCGCTTCGATAAAGCCGAAGCCTTTGGTCTGGTTGAACCACTTCACGGTGCCATTGGCCATCGTGATGTCTCCTCAAATATTGCGGTCCGCGGAATGCGACAGCCCGGCTCAGTCAATTCAAAAAGGCAGACTGAAGCCAAGTAGGGAGACAGGTTGCAGAAGGGAATAACGTAGCTCGATCTGTCTACGCCAGTTTGGCCCATATAGCAAAGGAAATGCGCGGCGCTCCATCGCGCTACCCGGCCTCGCCCTGACGAAAGCCGATTAATATCGGGCACAATCAATCTGTTGTGCGAAAACGCGGGCGCGCACTGCAATTTCCTCGCAATCGCGGCGCCGATCGCTTATCTGTGAACTTGCATATCTTAATTCTCGGACCCTGTTCCTTCCGGCTCAGCGACGATCTTGAGCTTTGTCGGGCCGCGCGTTTTTGAAGGCGGCATAAGGAAAAGGAGCCTCACCCGGCCCATAGCGCCGTGACGCCGTTCGAGCAGACCAGCCTCTCAGCAACCATGCCTCGCGGGCTCTGGTCGATAGCACATATTCCACCCCTTGCGGGTTCGCCGCGAGCTTCGCACATCGAAAGTGCCGGATCGTGAACCGCGCGCGTTGACGCTGACGCGTCACGATCCGAACGGAAAGACATCTGGCGCGCAATACCGCGCGTCGACCCAATTCACCGCATGGCGCAGGCCTCGCCCGCACCGTGCCTCCGTGATCGCGCGACCAGTCAGACTGGTCCCTTCACGCACTCTTGGAAAGATACGAAACATGATCGAAATTTACTGGGGCAAACCCATCTCTCTCGTCGTGTCGCCCGAAGGCGACGTTAAGAACTTCAGCACCATCGAACAGGTGCATTACTGGCTTCGCAAGAAGTGGCCCGTCGCCGACTCCGCGCAAGACCATGCGATCGGACGCATCGAGGCCGCGATGGACTGCCTGGGTTCCGTGGGCGATGCCCGCAGCGCCTTCCTCGGTGCCGCGGGCACCGCCGGCTTCGTGCCATGTGAACCAGCGGCTCGTGCCCTTGCGGCCTGACCGGTTCGCCCCTGCGGCACCCCTTCCGTCACGGGGCCCGCCGCGCGAAGCGCCAAGGCTGCAGACTCTGCGATCGAAACTTTTCGACGGCCTATTCGCTTCACCGCAAGCTGACCCTGCCGATCGTGTATAAAGGGGATAATGTCTGGAGCAAGGGCACGGGCGCCTACTCCCTGGTGATACCGTCCGGGCCTCCGGCCGACGAAGTAAGCGCGCAGGTCGAGGCCTTTCTCGATTTCGAGCAAGGCCGCCCGCCCTCACCCCGGAACGCGCATCTGGGTTGAGAGTCGCATTTCTCATCTCATTTCTCGGTTGCACCTTGTATCGCCACCCGCCCGCCCCATCTATAGGGAGCTTCGTTATTCCGACCGCACCCTGTCTCCTTCATCGGCCTCAGTTTGCTTTTCGATCTGACCGGCCGACCTGCCGCATCCTGCGGGCAGATTTCCAAACAAGGAGACAACACGATGGCCAATGGCACCGTGAAATGGTTCAACCCCGGCAAAGGCTTCGGCTTTATCCAACCCGAGAACGGTCGCAAGGACGTGTTCCTGCACATCAGCGCGCTCGAACGGGCGGGCCTTTCCCAGATCGACGACGGTCAGAAAGTGACCTTCGAGATCGAAACCGGCCGCGATGGTCGGGAATCCGCCAAGGATCTCGAACTCGCCTGATAAAACCGTTCGCGGACCGGTGTCTTCCGGTCCGCGAACGCGCCCATGGGGCGAGAGTCTTCTCTGCTCGAATACCTTTGCGCAGTCCAGGTTCGAAACATCTGTAGAACCACCCATCCGGCATTGCGGATCAGGATGTGCGGGCGGGTTCAAAATTCACCTGTCTACGCGGAGAACGATCATGGGCTATTCCCCTCAAAAGAAACAACTCGACCTCAAGGATTTCCTGAGCCAGCCCGCCAAGAAAGGCTTCCGGAAAGGCGTCGGTTTTCGTCGTGCGCCGACAAATCCGACCCCTGTCAAAGCCGGCGCAAAACAGGCTGTGACGAAATAAAGAGCTGCGCCGAATTAATTGATTTCCCGCTCCCCGAGTGAACCTGCCTGATGGCCGCTCCCGAAGAGACGGGGCTGATCAGTCGACGTTCAGCACGAGCCATTTTCCTGAATGCTTATTGAGACGTCTTAATCCTGGCTTTGGGTCAAGGCTCCCTCATCGGTGGCAGCCTCCTCGCTCTCCGCGTTTGCCGTAGGTTCGCAGCCGTTTGGCCACACACTGCTCAGCACACGGCATTTCCACATTGACGTGGATCACGGACCTAAGACCTCTTCTCGTGGCATCCAACGACAAGTGAACCCATTTCCGCACGCGCTCTGTACTTACGATGCATCGCTCGCCGAACAGGAAACCTGGATGCCCGATGATCCATACAAAGTCCTTGGTCTGACCAAGGCCGCCACAGCTGACGAAATCAAGAAGGCGTATCGCAAACTTGTGCGGGCAAGCCATCCTGATTTGCACCCGGATGACGCAGGAGCCGAAGCGCGGTTCAAGGCGATATCGGCCGCCTACGACATCCTGAAAGATCCCGAAACGCGGGCGCGCTACGACGCCGGAGAAATCGATGGCCTCGGTGCAGAACGTCCGCAGCGCCAGTATTACCGTGATTTCTCGGGCTCATCCGACAACAGCTATCATCGACAGCGCGGGTTTGGTCCGGATGTCGATCCGGCAGATATCTTCGCTGACATATTGCGCAATCGCGGACGGTCTGGCGCTGGCGACTTCGGCGACCGTGGTTTTTCCGCGCGCGGCGCCGACGCGCGCTATTCGCTCAACGTGCCGTTTCTGGATGCTGCGCGCGGAGCGGAAACCCACATCACGCTGCCCGATGGACAAAGCCTGACAGTCAAGATCCCACGGGGCACTGAAGACGGCCAGACACTTCGGTTGCGCGGCAAGGGGGCGCCTGGCTATGGCGGTGCTCCTGCGGGGGATGCGTTGATCACCGTCCTGGTGGGGGCTCATCCGGTTTTCGACCGAGACGGCGATGATATCCTGGTAACGCTCCCCATCACTATCGAAGAGGCCGTTCTCGGCGGCAAAGTCACCACACCGACCATTGACGGCCCCGTTGGGCTCACGATCCCAGCGGGTGCGAATTCGGGCCAGGTCTTACGTTTGCGAGGACGTGGCATCGCCAACGCGAAGCGCAAAACCAAGGGTGATCAGCGGGTTGAGCTGAAGATCGTGACACCACCCAGCATTGACGAGGATCTGCGCAATTTCCTCACCGAGTGGCGCAAGACACATCGCTTCGATCCGCGTGTTGATTTGATGAAGAGGGCCAGCGCATGACGGACAGGTTTTCCGAAGAGGACGTGATTTCCAACGTCACCCGGCTCACAAGAAGCCAGCTCTTGAACTTTATCGAAGGCGAACTCGTTCGGCCGGCAAAGGGCGAAACTGGTTTTATTTTTCGCCGCGTCGACATCGCGCGGTTGGAGTTACTGTGCGATCTTTCCCATGATCTTGACCTCGACGAAACGGCGTTGGCGATCGTGATGTCGCTCCTTGACCAGCTGTATGCCGCACGACAGGACCTCGTAGCCATTGCACGCGCGATAGACACCCTGCCCTCAGAATTGCAAACGCGTGTCATTGCGGCATTGAAGCAGCCGTAAGCCCAACTCGCCTCTCCTCGTTTGGGAAACAAGCTAACTTCAAAACGGGGACGTTTCAGGAGAGCATGTCACCCTATTTGAAAGCTGGTATTTGAGAGGATGCTCGGCAGACCAAAAAACGAGCAGGAACGCATCTGCGAGAACTGACGCCAGATGCTGAGGCGAAAAGCTAGCTATAAGACAGACCATTGCTGGCTTTCTCGAACGGCTGAATTGCGGGCCGGCGCGACCAGCGTCGGGTCCGGCTTGAAAAGCCAGCACGCGGGACCCACCATAGGGAGACCCCCCCCCCCGCCCGAGCACACGGTCTGCACGCTTGACCGCCTGACCTAACGAAGACTTTTCATGCGCAGCACCCCAGACCGTATCCGCCAAGCCGTGAGTTTCGAAATCATCGGCATCCTCATCGTGACGCCGCTCTTTGCCTGGGTGTTCGATCAGCCCATGGAAGAGATGGGCGTACTGGTCGTTCTCGGGGCGACCGCGGCCACCGGCTGGAACTACCTTTTCAACCTGGCTTTCGATCACATCCTGCTCTGGCGTCGCGGCGATGTCCGCAAGACGATACCGCTCCGGATCGTTCACGCGGTGCTTTTCGAGGCGACGCTGCTCGCGCTGCTTCTTCCGATATTCGCATGGTGGCTCGAGACCTCCCTGCTGACCATTCTCATGATGGAAGCGTCTTTTGCAGGCTTCTATCTCCTCTACGCCTTCGTCTTCACTTGGGGATACGATACGATCTTTCCCCCGCAAGAACGCGAACGGATCGCATGACGATGGAAGACAAAGCCACGGGAGGGACCGCAGCCTTCCATGCGCTGCACCACAGATCGTATTCGCCGAGCCGTGTGTTTCGAAATCATCGGCATCCTCACTGTGACGCCGACCTTCGCCCGGATGTTCGGCCACCCAATGAAAAATATGGGCCGGGATGCCAGACGTCATCCCGGTCGAGGCTAGCTACCTCGGCTGGCAACAGTCACTGGAGAACCTTGCCCGGCTCGTCGAACCGGAGATCAAGCAGTAGCCCGAGTTGTAAAGCTTGACCGTCGCAAGCAGAGGCACTCCGCGACCGAGTCTCGTTGATCGCGCTAAGGCGTGCGCTCTTATCGATGCCGCATGCACCGAAACGGTCATATCGGTCGAGAGTGAGCGCGCTACTACGCCTTTTATTCGTCAGGGTGGAACAGATGCGTCTGGGCGGGGTCGAAAGCCAGATCGATCCGCTCGCCCCGTTCGAATTGCTTGTCCTCACTGAAGGCAGCGATCAGGCTCTTGCCGTCCTGCATCGACAAATCGACGACCGTTTCACTTCCCAGCCGTTCGACCAGAGAAACCTGACCGTGCAGGATGCCCTGATCAGGGGCGCAGGCGGTGACGTATTGCGGGCGCAGGCCCAGCAGGGCCGTGTCGCCGGGGGCGAAGGTGCGGCCGCGGACGGGCACGACGATCGGGTCCATGGAGTGCCGCGCGACCTTGGCGTTTTCGCTGTCGGCCGCCACGATTTCGACATCGAGGAAATTCATCGACGGCGCACCGAGGAAACCTGCGACGAAGCGGTTGGCCGGGTTGTGATAGAGCTCCATCGGCGAGCCCGCCTGCATCACCAGCCCGTCGCGCAGCACCACGATCTTGTCTGCCAGCGTCATCGCCTCGACCTGATCATGGGTGACGTAGATCATCGTCGCGCCGAGTTGCTTGTGGAGCTTGCCGATCTCCATGCGCATGTCCATCCGGAGCGCCGCGTCGAGGTTCGAGAGCGGTTCGTCGAAGAGGAAGACCGAGGGGTTGCGAGTGATCGCGCGCCCGATCGCGACGCGCTGGCGCTGGCCGCCCGAGAGCTGGCTGGGGCGCCGATCGAGCAGGTGCTCCATCTGCAGGATTTCCGCGGCGCGCTGCACTTTCTCCGCTTTCTCGGCTTTCGACGCGCCCGAGATGGTGAGGCCGAAGGCCATGTTGTCGCGCACGCTCATATGCGGGAAGATCGCGTAGCTCTGGAACACCATCGCGACGCCGCGTTCGCGGGGCTGCACATCGTTGACGCGCTTACCACCGATCTCCAGCGTGCCGCCCGAGATGTCCTCGAGCCCTGCAATCATCCGCAGCAGCGTGGATTTCCCACAGCCCGAGGGCCCGACGAAGACGCAGAACTCGCCATCGGCGATATCGATATCGACGCCGCGGATGACCTCATGGGCGCCATAGCTCTTGCGCAGGCCGCGCAGCTTGATGTCTGCCATGTCACTTCCCTCCCTGCTCGGCATCCGCATCGATGTGCAGATAACCCTCCGCGTCCACGAGAACGGGTTGCGGATCCCGGATCTGGCCGACGAAATGGTCGCGGCCATTGTCGTCGAACCCCATGATCACCAGACCCTCAGCGGTCTTGAGGATGCGTGCGGCATAACGTCGGCACGGGTTCGCGCCATCGAGAAAGCCCGGCGCGATCCGCCACGGCCCACGCGGGTCGTCTGCAATCAGGTAGTGGTTGCCGGTCACCGGGGTCATGCCCGTATCAGCGATGCGTGCCCGGCTCCAATGCTGCGCAGCCGTGCAGAACAGGCAATACCAGCGCCCGTTCACCTCGAAGACCTGTGGCACTTCCAGCTGGCCGAATCCACCCACGAAGACCGGCGGCTGCAGGTCCCAGTGGACCAGGTCGGGCGAGGTCGCAAAACCGATGGCCCCCGCCGCATTCGCCTCTTCGATCCCGGGGGCGCGGGCGGTGAAATACATCAGCCAGCCGTCGCCTGTGGGATCGCGCATTACCCAAGGATCGCGCATCGCCCGGTCGTGCCAGTGACCGACCATGTGTTCGGCCTCGTAACGCGCGGCGTTGGGGCCGGTCAGGTCGAGGCAGAGCCCGTCACCCACGCGGTCCCAGTTGTGCATATCGTGCGAGGTCGCATGACCGATGCGCTGATAGAGCCCTTTTTCGGACTGCCGACCGCCCGTGTAGAACAGATGCCACAGCCCGTCATCGTCGCGCACCACCGACCCGGTCCAGGTGACCAGATCGTCCCAGGCCGGGGCCGGTGCGGGCGCGAGCGACGTTCCCAGATGCTGCCAGCTTATCAGGTCGTCGGAAATCGCGTGGCCCTGGCTGACATTGAAATGGCGCAGTTCCGGATCGCCGAGCGACTTGTCGGCCTTGAGAAACCAGGCATGCCAGCGTTCGCCGTCATGGGCATACCAGCTGTCCCAGACCCATTGCTTATCGAGTGCGAGAACCATGTCGGATTATCCTTTCACGCCGGTGGAGGCGATAGAGGCGATGAACGCCTTTTGAAGCACGAGATAGAAGGCGAGAACCGGCACCGTGATCAGCGTCAGGTAAGCCATGATCTCCCCCCAGGCGGGGTTGAGTTGGAAGAAATACTGCAGGCCGACCATCACCGGGCGATACTGCTCCTGCTGGACCACGATCAGCGGCCAGAGATACTGGTTATACATGATCAGGAATTTCAGGATCGCGGCGGTCGCGATGACAGGCCCCGAGAGCGGGATCACCACGCGGCGATAGATCTGGAACCAGCTCGCGCCCTCGACGCGGGCCGCTTCGATCAGCTCGCCGGGCAGACCTTTGAAATACTGCACGAAGAGAAAGATCGTCAGCCCGTCTGCGATCCACGGGATGATCTGCACGCGGTAGCTGTCGAGCCAGCCCCAGCTGAGCCCGTCGAGCCCCAGCCAGGGCAGTTTCGACACTTCCAGCAGTAGCGGGATCGCGATGGTCTCGAAAGGCACGATGAAGGTGGCGAGAATGATCGAGAGCATCACGTCGCGCCCACGCCATTGCAGGAAGACGAAGGAGAACCCGGCGAGCGAACAGATCACCAGCGACAGCAGCACGGTCGTCCCGGTCACGAAGATCGAGTTGAAGACGAATAGCCCCACCGGGGCGCGCTCGAAGGCGCCGGAATAATTGTCGAGGCTGAGTTGGCCCACCGGCAGGAAAGCCCGCAGGCTCGACGTGTCACGCAGCAGCTCGTCGCTAGGCTTGAAGCTGGACATCACCATGAACAGCAGCGGCAGAACGAAGATCAGCGCGATCAGGATCAGCACGAGATAGCGCACGCCCAGCCGCAGATTGCGGTTATCGGAACCAATGACACTCATTTCAGCGCTCCCTCGTCAGCCAGCGTTGGATCATCGAGATCATCAGGACGATCAGGAACAGGATCACCGAGATCGCCGAGCCGCCTGCGATGTTCTGCATGCCGTAGCCGCGTTGCACGGCCTGGAAGACGAGCGTCTGGGTGGAGTCGAGCGGCCCGCCCTTCGTCATGACGTCTATCTGCGCGAAGATCGCGAAGGCCTGCATGGTGATGACGATCAGCACCAGCACAGCGGTGTGGCGTAGACCCGGCCAGGTGACATAACGGAAGGTCTGCCATTTCGAAGCCCCTTCGATCGCGGCGGCCTCGTAAAGCGTGGGCGGGATCGTCTGCAGTCCGGAGAGCCAGATCACCATGTGAAAGCCCACCGCCTGCCAGATCGACATCGTGATGATCGCTCCAAGCGCGGTATGTGGATTGCCCAACCAGTCGACGGGTTGGAAATGCCCGAAGCTCAGGAGGGAAAGCATGTTGTTCAAAAGCCCGTTCTGCCCCGAATAGATGAAGCGCCAGAGCAGCGAGACGACGACGATCGAGACCACCACGGGCATGAAATAGATCGTGCGGAAGATCGTGATCCCGCGCAGTTTCTGGTTGATAAGGAGCGCGAGACCGAGTGCGATCGCGGCCTGGACCGGTGCGACTATCAGCACGAAGATGCAGGTATTGAGCAGCGCCTTCCAGAAGACGACGTCGCTCGCGATCACCACATGCGCCGTATTGCCCGAGACCCAGCGGAACCATTCCTGCATGCCGTGATATTGCGGCGTGTCCGGATTGCGCGTGATCGAACGCAAGCGAGGGAATTCGGCCTGACCCTCGGCATCCGTAACGGTCTTTCCGGCGGCATCGGTCTTGGCCTGCAGATCGACCACTGCGATATCGAGCATCTGTCGGTAGTTCTCGAGACCGACGAAGCGTGTCGCATTGGGCGAGATCAGCCGCTGGTTGGTCAGCGAAAAGCCGACGCCCAGGAAGAACGGCGTGATGATGAAGGCAAGGATCAGCACGATGCCCGGCAGGGCAAAGGCCCATCCCGCCCTATTGGCGGAAGTCAGTGACGAGCGCATGGCGCGGTCTCCCGGTCTGAATGTGGAGGTGGGGGCGCGGCAGTCGCGCGCCCCCGCGACACAGCGGCTCAGTTCTTCTTGTAGCCGTCGTTGCGCTTGATATCGGCGTTGATCTGGTCGGTGGCGGAATCGAGCGTATCGATCACGTCAGCCCCGTCTGCGATATCTGCTGCAGCCTTCTGGAAGACCTTTGACTCGACGACATAGCCGGGCGTGACCGGGCGCTTCTCGGCTTGCGCCTCGGACAGGCCATAGAACACGGCGAGAGGGCCACCGGACTTGTAATTCTTGGTCATTTCCGCCGCCGACTTGGTTGCCGGGATCAGGCCAATGGCATCCGAGAATTCCGCCAGATACTTGTCCTGCGTCGCGAATTTGATGAACTCCGCCGCACCCTCCGGGTGCTTGGAGGTCGCCGAGATGCCAAACTGCCAGGATGCAGCGCCGATCTTGGGGCCGTGGCCGAAGTCCGGCGCGGGCAGAAACTCCACATCGTCGACCTTGTCCATCGTCTTGACCGCGTTCCAGTTGCCATTCCAGGAGAAGGCGTATTTGCCATCGATGAAGCCGGTCTCATGAGCGGCCGGATCCTGGCTGGTGCCCGGCGCCAGCTTGTCGGTGAACAGCGATTGCCACCAGTTGCCCCAAGCGATCGCGGCGTCGCCGTTGAGCACGCCCTCGGCAGTGTCGTAGTTTTCACGGTTCACGAGACCGCCGCCGAAGCTCTGCAGGAAGGGAAGGAAGGCATAGGGATACCATTCGCTCTTGTCCGACATACCGAGGTCGATCGCGTAGTCGAACTTGCCGCTCTTCTTCGCGGCCTCGAGCGCGTTCATGAACTCGTCCTTGGTCCAGGGCTTGTCGAGCGTGGGGGTGCGCAGGCCCAGCTCTTTCATCGTGGATTTGCGTGCATAGAGCGCGACCGCCGCGTCCCACAGCCCGATCGAGTAGAGCTTGCCGTCAAAGACGCCCTTTGTGCCGGGCAGGAAGTCCTTGAAATGATCCTCCGGAATCGGCAGCGGCTGGAGATAGCCTGACCACGCCCAGTTCGGCATGATCGGTCCGTCCATGTCGAGAATGTCGGGCAGATTGCCCGCCAGCGCGGCAGCCGTCACCGAGTCATTGTAGCTGTTTTGCGGGAAGCTCTGCAGGTTCACCTTGTAGTCGGACTGGCTGCTGTTGAAGTCGTCGATGATCTGGTTGACGATTTTGCCTTCCACCTTATTGCCCGCGCCGTGATACCACATCGTCAGATCGGTGGTCGCGAAGGCAGCACTGCAGAACCCGGTGGCGGCGATGACCGCCCCGGCCGTCACGTTCAATAGTTTCATGTCATCCTCCCTTGGATGTCTGGCGATCTGGTTCGAGGTCGATCACGGAGGAGCGCCAGAAAACGCCTCCCTCCACGCGCACGGGCTCGTGCGGGGGGGAGACCTTCTCCGAGATCATGGAAAGCAGAAGCTTCGCCGCGCGCCGCCCCATCTCTGCATAGGGCAGTTCGACAGTGCTCAGCGGCGGATAGAGCGTTTCGGCGATCGCGCGGTAATTATCGAAGCCGGCGACCGAGATTTCCTCTGGCACGAGGATGCCGCGCGTGCGCAGCAGCCCGTAGAGCCGCATCGCCATCTCATCATTGCCGCAGCAGATGACGGTCGGGCGCCGAAGGAGCGCGAGAAACCGATCGAGTGCTTCGCTCAAACGCTGATGCGCGAAGGCGTCGCCGTTGTGATAGCCGATTTCGACCAGCTCCGGCTCATAGCCGATGCCCGCAGCCTCGAGCGCGGCACGGTAACCCGCCACGCGCAGGGGCACCGCATCCATCGCCGGATCCAGCGTCAGGAAACCGATCCGCCTGTGGCCATGTGCGATCAGTCGTTCGACAAGGCTGCGTTGGCAGGCCTCATCATCAGGCAGGATCGCGGGCGTCGCTTCGGCGTCATAGCAATTGGCGAGAACGAGCGGGCAGTTGGGCGGCGTCGGCTCGAAAGCCACTTTCTTGTGGTAGTCCGCGACATAGATCAGTCCTTCGACCCGGTGCTGCTGAAAGGTCCGCAGCAGGGAGGGCACCTTCTCGACCTGCCCCGCCGTATCGGCGATCATCAGCGTCAGGTCGCGCTCGGCCACGATCTGTTGGATGCCCTGCAGGATGAAGAGGTCGGGCAACCCCTTCGGATCGACCAGCTCCGCGGTGCGCGAAATCGCTCCCGTCACGACGCCGATCAGACCTGACCTGTTCGAGCGCATCATGCGCGCTGCACTCGAAGGGACATATTTCAGCTCGCGAATGGCGGCTTCCACCTTGTCACGGGTCTTCCTCCCGACCGGGGCATCCCCGTTCACGACGCGTGAGACCGTCTTCGGCGAAACGCCGGCCAGCTTTGCTACATCATAAATCGTCGACAAGACGGCCTCCTCCCCCGCAGAAATCAGCGCCGCGAGCCCCAAAAGACATCGATGTCATAGCGAGAAATGACATCGATGTCAAACGAAGTCTCAGGGGATCGATGAGGACACACTCCTTGGACACTGGAGGCGCGATCTGCAACTTCAGTGCTTTTGCCGAGCCTCCTGCTCCACCACTCGGCGCATACATCCCTTCCTCACCCGCCATTCCACCGCGACGGCAAAGCCACAGAAGAAAGACGATCCGCCCTCGGACCGTCCGAAAGACGCCTTTTCCTCCGACACTGCAACTCAGGCGGTCTGCGGTTAACGGCGAAAATGGCCCTTCCGGCGCTTTTGCGGGCGCTTGAACCTCCCGATGGGACGTGCCTTTCTGGCACGTCCCAAGACGAGGCCAGACGATGTCCACTGCTACACCCGCCACCCGCGCGCTCGACAAGGCCAAAACGGCCTATACGGTGCGCGAATACCATTACGACCCCTCAGCCGACCGCATTGGCATGGCGGCGGCAGAGGCGCTCGGGGTCGCGCCGGGGCTGGTGCTGAAAACGCTGATGGTCGAGGTGGATGGCAAGCCAGCGGCCTGCGTGGTGCCGTCCGACCGGACCTTGTCGATGAAGCGGATAGCGGCGGCCTTTGGCGGCAAGTCGGCGGCGATGATGCCGCCCGACAGGGCCGAGCGGTTGACCGGGTTCCATACCGGTGGGATCAGCCCCTTTGGCCAGAAAAAGCGCGTGCCTGTGGTCTTCGAGGCAGACACCGCGGGGCTTGGCGAGGTGGTCATCAACGGCGGCAAGCGGGGGATGATGGTGGTGATCGACGTGGACGCGGCCATCTCAGCGACGGGGGCTGCGGCTAAACCGCTCTGTGCGGACTAGCGGTCAGGGTCGGGCCTGGCAGAACCCGATCGCCGAGCCCAGCGCAAAAGCTGGGCTTCGTTTCGCGCCAACGCGGCCTCGGGGTTAAACCCCAATCCAGCCGGTCGATAGCGCCTGTTAAGATCCCTCGAAATAAGCGGGAGTGCCCCGGGCTTCCACGGATTCCGCGATCCGACGCAGGCCATGGATGTAGGCGGCATCGCGCATCGAGAGTTCCATCTCATTGTGTAACGTCCAGATCGATTGCGTCTCGGTTTCCATCGTCGTTTTAAGGTGATCCCGGACGCGCGAGCTGTCCCAATAAAAACCCGATCTGTTCTGAACCCATTCCAAATGCGAAACCGTAACGCCGCCGGAATTCGCGAGGATATCGGGCACGACGATATGTCCCGCTTCCGTCAGCTTCTTGTCGGCCTCGGGAGACACCGGTCCGTTCGCCATTTCCAAAATGATGCGGGCTTTGATCCTGTCGCAATTCTCAAGCGTAATCTGCCGTTCCAATGCGGCAGGCACCAGCACCTCGCAATCAAGCTCCAGGAGTTCGGCGTTTGAAATCTCTTTGGTCTTGCCTTGACCCTTTGCGCCTTTCACGCCCCCTGTCTGATGCTTGTGCTGCATGACGGCCAGCGGCTCCAAACCGCCCGGGTCATAAATACCGCCTCCGGAATCCGAAATGGCGACGATTTTATACCCATCCGCGTGCAGCAGCTTGGCGCAGTGGAAGCCGACATTCCCAAACCCCTGGATCGCCACTGTGGCCGTATTCGGGTCGAGAGCGAGCGCGGATTCCAGATAGCGCAGGGCATAATATCCGCCGCGTGCCGTCGCATCGACCCGCCCGTTCGTGCCCCCGAAAGCGAGAGGTTTGCCGGTAATCGCGCTCGGAGAGGCTTGCCCTGAAATCCAGCTATATTGGTCGGCCATCCACGCGATGACGATCCCGTTCGTATAGTGTCGGCCAACAGACGTTTGAGCTTGGCGTTTTCGTCTTCGAGCGCCTTCAGCTTGGCCGCCTCGGAGAGCTCCATGCCACCATACTTGGCCTTGAACTTGTAAAAGGTCGCCGGGCTGAGGCCATGCCTCCGGCACACATCAGCTGTCGGCATGCCTGCCTCCTGCTCCTTGATCATCCCGATAATCTGCGCCTCGGTGAAACGGCTTTTTCGCATTCGTCTGCTCCTTCAGAGTTTGATCTGATCCCCGGAAACTGGACCGTTTGAAGCTGGAGTTTTCCGCTACGCTTCCTTGGCTGGAAGAGGAGTGGAGTCGCATGAAGGCGAGCAAATTTTCGGACGCGCGAGACAGGCGTTCATTTTGAAGCAAGGCGAGGAAGGCACGCCGGTCGCGGAGATCTGTCGGAAGGCAGGGATCAGCCAGGCGACCTACTTCAGTTGGAAGAAGAAATACGCGGGCCTTCTGCCTGACGAGATGCGACGACTGAAGCAGCTCGAGGATGAGAACGCCAGGTTGAAGAAGATCGTCGCGGACCTGACGCTGGATCGGGAGATGTTGCAAGACGTCATCCGCCGAAAGCTCTGAAGCCTGATCGCAAGCG